>CP143259.1:0-600000 GCA_036321625.1 Peptoniphilaceae bacterium AMB_02 | reverse complement strand
ATCTCGGGTTGATGTAAACATATATTTATCATATTAAACCCTCTTCATATAAGTGTTTTATTGCGGCAGATACACCATCATCTACATTGCTAAGCGTGATGTAATCTGCATGTTCTTTAACGCTCTCAAGAGCATTATCCATAGCAATTCCGTATCCTGCATTTTCAATCATAGGTATGTCATTATCGTAATCACCTATTGCCGCAATCTGATTTATGTTTAAATCATAATAATCTGCCAATATTTCCAGCCCTTTATATTTTGTGATACCTGACTTCATTATCTCTATTGAATGTGGACCTGATTTCGTTATCTCTATTTTACTTAAATCCAAACTGCTAAAGAGCTCTTCCACTTTTTCTTCGGAAACATTGATAACGAATTTTGCTATACCTTCTCCTCTTTCAATGGCTCTATATATTGCATTATCTGAAAACATCATATCAACTTGAAATAAGATATCCTCGTCCATACTCTTGGTCAAATGTTTAATTCTATTTGCTCTCATAACCCTAGAGTAAAAAGTATTTAAATCATAAAAATGATAGTATAAATTATTTTTATTACATAATTCCGCAATCTTCATACTGACTTCATCTTCAATCGGATTATAACTAATTATTTCACCTTCGACATTCGCAACCACAGCTCCATTACATCCAATAATGGGTATGTTTAGACCATGCTTTTTTGCATAGTAAAGAGCTGAAGTATAAATTCTGCCCGTTACAAATATAGGTATCACACCGCTTTCTTTAAGCGACTCGATAGCCTTTAAATTCGATTGTGAGATTTCATTTTTATATAGTAATGTTCCATCTAAATCTGTTGCAAAAGCTTTTATTTTCATGAATTCTCCAGTTTTTTTATTATTGATTTCTTCTAACTACTTTATTAATAGCACGATAAACCGTTATTCCCAGTTCTTCAACATTTCCGGTTGCTTCATTTCTTCTATAAGCGGCATATGCTTCACCTGTAACTCCTTCTGTTTTCACAACTTCTTGACCTTTTTCTAGTGAACTGTCATGTATATAGTTAGTGCTATAAGGTATTGAGTATAAATACTCATTATAAATGCTTACTTCATAATTTTTAACTGTAGAATCTCCCCAAATTTCAAAATAAATTCTTCCAAACTCATGATATGTTTTGATTAATATCGGGAAGTCAAATTGATTTCTAAATGCAAAATCCGCTAAACCATAGTCTACAGTTGCATCCAAGCCACCGGCTGCATAAGGCATTTTCATTGTATGTCCTGAGCGGTTGACTATTTGAAGGTCAGCTCTAAGTGCTGCTTGATAAAGAGCAGTTGATGTTTGGCATACTCCACCGCCATATCCCGGTACTTCTTCATCGCCAACTATTACGACGGCCATCTCATATCCTTTATCCGGAGTCGTATCTCCCAAGTAGTTATTGACACTGAATGTCTCTCCCGGTCCTATAACCACACCATTAAGATATCTTGTAGATACCTCAACATTTTTTGCTCTTGACCAATAATGTCCGTTAAAATACGACTCTGCTGAACCGATTACGCCATTGACTCTATCTGCTTTGGCAATATACGCTGGATCCACTTTAATAGCAGTCACCGGAATCTCAATTTTACCACCGGTATTCAGTTTTTCATTTATACTTTTTGCCAGAGCTTCTCTATCTACTTCTCGACCGTCTTTTCCTTCTTTTGCTACTACTTTATCGTTTTCAGAATCATACTCAAACTTTCCGTTCACAACTTCAACATATATATCATTATAAATCTGTTCCATTTTTTCATTGAACAGTTCTGGATTAGTAGTATATGTCATCTCAATATCGACAGGATTTTCTTTTAATTCACTGATTTTTGCCAATCTCTCCTGTTCATCATCAATACCTCTTCCAAGTTTGTAAGCCTCGGTAGAAGCCTTTTCATAATCAAAATCATAACCCAGTTCTCTTAAAGTATAAGAGTATTTGAAATTCTCGAACTCAAAATCGAGAATTGTACTGTCTAATTTTGAATCATTTTCTTTCTTTAGTAATTCAATTACATTTAATCTATTGTTATTCGAAACATCTTGTCCATTAATTGTTACACCTTCGTAAATATTAAGAGAATGTATAAGCTGCCAATCATTTAAGTCGCTTTGTTTTAACTTTTCGGACGATGCCACTGCCGCATTTGTTCCATTTGGAATTGCTTGTATCGGTAGACAACCCGTCCCTATCAATACAAATATTAAGATGATGACAATATAACTCATCTTTCCGTATTTTTTCATTGTTTCCCCCTTGAAAAATGAAATTCTATAGTTAAATCCTAACATATTTTGTAAATATTTACAAGATGACTTTTCCGATTATATAGCTATTTTTACTGTTATTTAAATAAAAAGAGAGCCTAGGCTCTCTTTAATCATTATCAGACGATTCTGTCGTTTCTTCCGGTTCCGATGGTTCCTCAGGTGCCGGGTCAGGTGCAGGTGCAGGCTCAGGTTCCGCGGGTGCAGGTTCCGGTGCATCAGGTCCTTTCAGAATTACTTCATTAACGGCCGGATAATAAGTTCCTCCAATATGCTCGACTTCACCTGTCGATTCATTCTTACGGTATGCTTCATAGTATGATCCGGTTACGCCCGCTGTTTTCGTTTTGCTAGTACCGGGAGCCAATGTATCGTCATGTACGTATTCTGTGCTATATGGAATATTGTATTGTAGTTCAGAAAATAGACTGACTTCATAATTCTTAACATTTGTATCGCCCCAAATTTCAAAATTAACTTGTCCTTCAGAATAATACCCCTTTATTAGAATAGGAAAATCATAATTATTTTTAAATACCAAGTCAGCCAGCCCATATTCAATAGCTGCATCAAGCCCTCCATCATAATAGCTTAGATTTAATGTATGGGACTGCCTTTCTACAATTTCCAAATCGGCTTTAAGAACAGCTTGGTACAATGTCGTAGAGGTTTGACATACTCCGCCGCCCATACCCGGGACTTCTTTAGTTCCTACTATAACTATAGACTTTTGGTATCCTTTATCATATGTCGTATCACCTATACAGTCATTAACACTAAAGACTTCTCCCGGTGCAACGACTATTCCATTTAGTGCATCAGTAGATACCTCTATATTTGTAACTCTTTCCCAGAACCAAGGATTAAAAGTAGAAGACGCAGCTCCTATGACCCCGTTGACCCTTGCTGCTAATTCTTCATGATGTGGGTTAACTTCTATAGGACTTGTCGGAACAGTAATTGCTTCCAGCGACTTTGACGAACTGAGAATCATTTCACTTATCTTTTCTCTATCTACACCTAGTCCTGGTTCACCTTTTTTTGCAACAACTTTTCCCGACTCTGAATCATAGCTGTATCCACCATCAACGGCATCTATTTTAATTTCATTATGGATTGCATCTATTACGGCATTTAACTTCTCATTGTCTTGTAACATCTCAAGGTCAACATTTACAGGATTTTTAGTTAAATCTCTAATCATTTCCAGTTTCTGTTCATCACTGCCGTCTCTACCGTATCCAAAAGCTTTCTTGGTAGCTCCGTCGTAATCGTAATAAAACCCAAGATCTCTTAAACTGTATTCAAATGATTTGTCATTATAATTGAACTTTATTTTAGACGAATCCAGTATCGGTTCTTTTTCAGCTTTCAATTCCTCAACAGCAACAAGCCTTGCTTTACCAGCGAATTCTTTGCCGTCTATGCTTACCCCTTCATAGAAAGCCAGTGAATTCAATAATTGAGAATCACTCATTCTACTTTGTGCTGATTGAGCCCCTAACGCTCCGGCACAACCGGTTATAAACATGATCATTGATAATAATAATGAAATTGTTCCGGTTGTTTTATTTAGTATACCCCTCATCATTTCCTCCTAGAACGATAATCTATACAAATTTCATTTAATCTACATTCTCCACAAAGTGGATTTCTTGCCTTACATACTCTTCTTCCATGAAAAATAAGCCTATGATGCGTTACAGTCCATTCGTCATGAGGGACGACTTTCATCAAGCCTTCTTCAGTTTTTTCAACATTACTTGCCGCTACTAAACCGATTCTATTAGAAACTCTAAAAACATGGGTATCTACGGCAATCGCCTGTATTCCAAATACATTAGAAGCTACGACATTTGCAGTTTTCCTTCCGACCCCAGGAAGTGTCATCAACTTTTCAATGGTATTGGGTACTTCCCCTCCATATTCACTAATAATCTTCATGCATGCTCCTATTATATTCTTGCTCTTTGTATTATAGAAGCCGCAACTCTTTATTTCTTCACCGAGTTTTTCTTCGCCCATGGCAATATAATCTTGAGGAGTTCTGCATTTTTTAAATAGTTCCTCAGTTACTTTATTAACTCTTACATCCGTACATTGAGCGGATAGAATTGTTGCCACGAGCAAATCCAGTTCCGTTGTGTAATTGAGTTCCGCTTTTGCATCGGGATATAGTTCACTTAAAATCTTGAGCGCTATACTTACTTCAGCTTTCTTTAATTTTCTTTTCATCTATAATCAATACTCCAAATAATCCGTTTCATATACTTCCAGGTCATATGTTTCTATAAAATCCAGTATCGAATAATATGTTTTCTCTAAATTTACCTGATCATAACTTACATTTGCACATGCTAATAAGAGACTATTATGTACATCTTGGTCTCCCACTTCAGCTATTGCAATATTATATCTATTCTGAATCTTCTTTATAATACTGCTCCTTAAGCTCCTCTTATCTTTTAAAGAGTTGGAATTAAATAATCTCATTCTATATATATATTTTGCGAAAAACAATTCTTCACCTACTATACTAACATAAAATACCCTATGATTATATCACAAAATTGTAATGTTGGAGATTGAATTGTAATCTTTTTTAAGTTTTCGCCCCAAATATTTAGTTTTCTTGATATATAGTACATTATTATTATATTAAAATTTTTTTAGCTTACTCAGAGAAAAAATAAATTATTTCAACCTATTATAAATTTTTCTCGACATTAATTAGATTTTTTACGAGAATTTAAAACTAGATTGCTTAAACATAAAACTTAATAGTTCTAATAACGGACTTATAAAATTCCAAATATGCTATAATTCAAGTAGGATAGAAAACTCTTAATTATTTTGATAAAAAGGAGCATATTATGGGACTTACTAAAGAACTGAATATAGATACAGGAAAGCTTAAACATGGTAATCTAAACCTTATCTCAGATGTAGAGGGTATAAAGGTCGGACATTGTACTCTTGCTTCAGGTGATATTCAAACGGGGGTAACCGCAATCATACCACGCGAAGAAAATATATTTAAAAAGAAACTATTGGCAGCAACTCATGTGATAAACGGTTTTGGAAAAAGTATCGGCCTAATGCAAATTAATGAACTCGGAACTCTTGAAACACCGATAATTCTTACTAATACCCTAAGCGTTGGAACAGCAGCATCTGCTTTGGTAGAATACATGTTGGAACAAAACCCTTCAATAGGCGAAACAACGGGCACTGTTAATCCTCTCGTTTGTGAATGTAATGATATGAAATTGAATAATATAAGAAGTCTTAGCATAAAAAATTCTGATGTCTTTGAGGCGATAAAAGATTCAAAGAAAGTTTTTGAAGAGGGATCTGTCGGTGCCGGACGTGGTATGAGATGTCATGGATTAAAGGGTGGTATCGGTTCATCTTCCAGAATTTTTGAAATCGACGAGAATGAATATACATTAGGAACATTAGTCCTTACCAATCACGGAAGATATGAAGATCTCATAATTAATGGTCAAAATTTATCCGAAAAATACATGGTCCAAAGTATCAACGAACCCGATAAAGGTTCTGTAATAGTCATTATAGCCACTGATGTTCCACTAAATGAAAGGCAATTACTTAGAATTTCAAAAAGAGCGATTGTAGGTCTTTGCAAGACTGGTTCCTTTGTGTCTAACGGAAGTGGTGAACTCGTTATTTCTTTTTCTACTGCGAACACCATTCTACATGAAACAAAGGAAATAATCGACATAAAAAGAATTAGCGATGATTTAATCGATATAGTTTTTCAAGCAGTAAGCGAGTCAGTCTATGAAAGCGTCTTAAGTTCACTTTTCAACTCCGAAACAGTAACCGGTAGAAATGGGTATACTTGTTATGCAATCGAGGATATATTGTCAAAAATTTTCTAACTTCATAGTCAATTAAAAAGGTACTGCATTGGACAATATATAGCCAATTCAGCACCTTTTATATTTATTTACTTCATTTATGATTTGAATCTATTTTCAGACCTTTTAAAGTTTTATTGTCATAACAGGTATAGAACTAGAGGTCATTAGTTTTAAGAATTAAAACATTTAATTAAATTCTATTTTTACAATCCAAAGTATATTATTGATATATTTTGCTATTGATTGTATTTTGTCCACCAACTAATATTATATTTTGAATATGCATATCCAAAATATAATTTTTAGTTGTCATTGGTATATAATCTTTTACAGAAAGTAAAATTGGTGCATTCTTATATGAAGCATAATAACTTACCACCAATGCGTCAGGATAATTCTCACCGCTTGCTATAAAGACTTCTTTGGAATCAGCAAAATATGTTCCTGCAATCTTGGCTGCCGTTTCATATCTATCTGTTCCTGCAATTCTAGTTGTCTTTTCAAATAAACTCTCAATTTCATTACCTACTGAATTTATTCCGCCAACAATTATAGCTTCTTTTATTCCGTATTCTTCGATTAGTCTTCTCTGTCCTTCTGATAGAACATTCCCTTTTGAAAGCAGAATCGGTATCCCTTCCTTAGTTGCATATGGGGCAATACTTAGTGCATCTGGATAATTTCTACCATCTGCTATTATTACCTTGTCTTTATTGCCTAAGTTCTCTAGAATTAATCTTGCAACATATTCAGCTGTTTCATATCTATCGATACCAGCTATTCTTTTGATACCCATATCATAGCTATCTAATTCTTCCTCTGTAACCGAATTAGTTCCACCTACAACGATTATATTTTTTGCACCGAGTCTTTGTATCTCCGCTAATATATCTTCCTGAACATCTCCTGAAGAACTCAGTAATAATGGTCCATTATAAACTTGAGTTAAGGGCTGTGCTGTTAACGCATCTGCAAAATCCTTTCCTGAAACCAGTATAATATTCTCAGCTTTGTTAAATCTCTTAGAACTAATTTCAATTGCTGTTTTATATCGGTTCTCACCGGCAATTTGAGTAATCTTTGCACTATTATCCAGGTCCTTATCTTCCTCCTCTATATCCTTTGATGGTTTAGGTTTTGGTTTTTCGACTAATTTGCTTATAGCATCACTAATACTGTTTATTACAGCTTTTATATCATCATCAGTTGTTTTTTCTCCTAAGATTTGATTTGCTTCATTTATTGCATTATTTAAAGCTTCATAAGATTTAGCTGTGTATTTGTTCTTATCTATCAGCTTAGCTTTCTCCAATATAATCCCTAATTCATCCAATAGATTTTTATCGAGTACATTTGGGTCGTAGATTACTTCTTGTGCTTTTAGTGAATTATCATTATTAAAACTAAGATGTTCTTCATTTGAGGTATAGAGTTTTACTATTACTTCATTCTTATTACTATCTTGATTACCCCTAAATGAATAGTTACCTATTTTTATTAGTGATTTTGGAAGTTCTGTCTGGATAATCAATCCGTTTCTAAAAGCATAGTTTCCTATCTCTTCTATTCCATTCCTCAAGTCGACCTCAGTCAATGTTCTGAATTTAGTATTTTGTTCAAAAGCATAGTTTCCAATAGTTTTCACAGTCCCCGGCACCTTCAATTTTTCAAGTCTGTGTGAACTGAATGCTCTTGATTTTATCTCTGTTACACTGGAAGGTATATGGAGTTCTGTCAGTGGAGCGCCCATAAAAGATGAAGCTCCAATAACTGTTAATCCTTCATGTAAGTCTATATTCTTTAAATGAATATTTCTAGAGAAAGCTCCATCGGCTATTTCAGTTAAGCTCTTGGATAATGTAACCTTTTTTAGCAAATTCAATGAAAAAGCCCCAAGTCCTAGTTCTTTAACGTTGTCAGGTATTAGTATTTCCGTAAGTTGGTTTCCGTTAAATGCCGAGTTTCCTATATATTCAAGAGTCTTAGGAAGCTCTACATTTCCTAGATTATTTACCCTAAAAGCATCTTCTTCAATTCTTTTTAAACCTTTTGGCAATCTAAGGTTTTTAATTCCATATGGTGAGCTTACAACATCAGTTCCATATTCCACATACTGATCGTCCATTCTAAATGCTCTAACACCAATTATTTCAATCGGTGTTCCATCGGCATTTTCATCAGGAAGATATACATCTTTATTAACTTTAAACTTTTCCTTGCCTGATTCAGAAAATCCTGTAATCGTATTACCTTCATAACTAAAGTCTGTAACTGTATAATACGCGTTTTCCGAAATTTCTAATCTATCTATAGCATTTTGAAGTTTTGAAATCGCATCATTTACATCTTCAGTAGTGGCATCAATATTTTTAGATACTTCTTTTGCTCCAACCACCGCATTTTTCAAATCTTCATAGCTCTCTACAGTAAACAATTCTTCAACAAATTCCTCAGCTCTATTAATCAAATCTCTTAAAGCTGTTTTGTCAGCACTGCTAGCCCTTAGTTTTCCAGTAGCTTCCATTAAACTATTATTTGCATTGTCAATCTGATCTTGAGTTGATTCGGAATCAAAAAACACTTTCTTAGAAGCTATTAAAACATCACTAAATTCATTAACAGCCTCTTCTTTGTAATCATTTAAATCTATAGCATTAGCTTTTCTTATCGTTTCCCAAAGCGTGGATCTATCAACACCCTCTGCGGTATTTATTATTTTATGATACTTACTTAATGCAATATATGTTTCAGTTCCGAGATGAGCTTTATTTCTAGTATATAAGTACACCACACCGGTACCTTCAGGATCATTTTCTTCAAGATCCTCAGAATCAAGTTTTTCTAAACCCGGATTACCTTTAAATACATATTTTAAAAATTTAAATATAGAATAAGGTAATTTAACTTCTTTCAGCTTATTATTTGCAAAAGAATAATTATCTATTTGAATTTTATCTACATCGTCACTAATGATTAGAGATTCAATATTATTGTTTTGAAAAGCTGAGTTACCTATCGATAGCACCGTTGATGGAATCACTAATTCATCAAGCTCATTACCATAAAATGCATATGATCCTATGGCTTTAACTCCTTCACTTAACACCACAGATTTTAACCCTGAGTTTCTAAAGGCAGCATCTTGGATTATAAAGTCATATTCTCCTATCGTTTGAGGAAATACAACGGAATTAATCTTAATATCTGAAAATGCATTATTAATGATGCCTTCAACTGGTTTTTCTTCAGGTTCTTCGCCATTGTCTAGGCTAAATGTCTTAGGAATTAACATATCCGGATTTGTTTTAAGTTTCTCAAGTCCTGATTCTGATAACCCCGAAATACCCCATTTAGTCACTGGAACTTGCATATTTCCTTTGTATTCAAAGGTATCATAATTAAAATCCTTTTCATCCCAATTTGCTATTTCCGTATTTAGAACTTTAACTTTCAGTTTAAAAATATTATTAGATTTACAAGCATCAGGTTGTGGAGATGTATACCCTTCAATAGTTTCAAAAAGATCATTGGATAGTTTTTCCGATTGTCCTATAATCTCGAACTCGTCCTGAGTAAAATCTGCATTACTATAGTCCCAAATTACAGGAAACTCAATCAAAATATCGCTTTCTCCTGTATTATCTGATTTATTTACATAAGTAGCAGCAATAGTTGATTTAATATTTTCCTCTATTTCAGTCCTTAAAGCATCAATATTATTGCTCGTTGTCTCTACAGTTCCTAGATTTATGGTATTCGTTTTTTCATCACAACCAAAAGTATTAAAATGAACTATTACTTTTTTATATGGATTTTCTAATACTACATCGGTCAAAGTCCTTGATAGAACAGACTTTAGGACAATTGGTGTAGAATTATTGTCTCCTTTGATTTTTAAAGTAGTAATCCCTGTTCTATCAAAAGCCGTAGTCATCACAGTGTGAACGGTAGAAGGGATTTCAACAGCCCCCACTAAAGCGGAATTCCTTATGAAAGCTTGTTGTCCTATATACTCTAGACCCTCGTTTAGATATACCTCTTTTAATCTCACATTGACACCAAAAGATGCTCTTCCTATTCTCACTATGGATTCTGGTAAAACCAGCATTTCCAGATTATTGCTAGCAAATGCAGAGTCACCTATAGTTTCGATTCCATTAGGTATAATTACTGATGTGAGGCTTTTTCGTCCAAAAGCTCCATTGCCTATGTGTTTAATAACAGTCCCATAGATACTGTCCGGTATTTCTATATCAATATCTGTTCCCTTATATCCTGTAATAGTTTGTGTTTCAGGGTTATATTCAAATTCATTTGCATCTACACCTTGTACAGATATGGTATCAGTCTCTACAATTATATCTGCAGTTCCAATAATAGGGTTCAAAATCATAATTGCGCATAATAGTAGAGCTAAAAAGTTCTTCTTCATTTTATCCCTCCATTTATTATTTTATCAATCAGTATTTAAAATGCCAGTTTTCACCTCCCTTTTACTTTTAGCTTGCGATATTAATACTATCAAATATAGCTAATTACTGATTTCTTTACATACCTAATTATATACATTTGTTATAAGTATTAACAATTAATTATTTTTATGCAATACACTTATTAATAAGAAACCTTTATAATCCCCCCTGGCATATAATTAAAATATCCAATAAAAAGCCTGACTAACCAATCTGGCTCGCCAGGCGCTTATTTATCTAATTAATTAAAGTCTTTCTACTTTACCAATTCTGATATAGTTGAATTACGGATTGTGCTGGTTCCACCGACAATCATAATTTTTTTAACATCCTTCACATTTAAGTAGTCTAAAGTGACTTTTGGAGCATTTGTTCCTTTAGTTAACAATATAGGAGCATTTTCAAGGTGAGTTACAGATCCAATAACAAGCGCATCTGCAAATATTTCACCTGAGGCAATAAAAGCTTTATTAGTACTGCTATAGGTATATTCAGCAATTGCCTTTGCAGTTTCATATCTATCTTTTCCTGAAAGCCTTGTAACATTCCCTATAAGTTTAGATTGTAATGAAGTACTGATGCTATTTTCTCCACCGGCTATTACAATTTCATTTAAGCCATTTCCTAAAATACTCATCACTTCTTCATCTATATCATTTAGTTTAACTAAGAGTATAGGCATATCTTCTTTTACAGCCAATTGTGAACTACTCAGTGCATCAGGAAAATCTTCACCCGAGCTAATTATTGCTTTGGAGATAGACCCTTTTATTTCAATAATTTTCTTAGCAATTGCCGCAGAAGTCTTATACCTGTCAGAACCGCTTAACCTCTCAATCTCTAGCCCTAATGCTTTTAATTCGTCTTCAACTTCTTGACTAATGGAGTTTAATCCACCAACAATAATTATCTTCTCTGCACCCAATCTTTCAATTTCACTTCTTACAGAATCATCTAATTTATCATTTGGATTAAGTAGCATTGGTGCTGATTTCAGCTTGGCAAGAAGACTTGCCGATAATGCATCAGGATAGATATCAGCCCTTGCTAAAACTACTGTTTCAGCACTTCTAAAGTATTTATTTGAAACTTCTATTGCCGTTAAAATCCTATCTTTGCCGGCAATTACTTCAGATCCGCGACTTGGTTTTTGTTCTTGCACCTTGTCATCTATTAAATTGCTGTCATTTACATTCCCTATTCCGGTTCCATTAGTAGATTCCTTTTTATATTGAGCTGTAAAGCTAATATTCTGCTTAATAATATGCTCAGCATCTAAATCAGGATTCCATGGAGTTTTGGCTATTGCATAACCTTTATTGGGCACTATCTTTGGAATTTCTATACTACTCAATTTTACATTTGACGCTATCTTAACGAAAAATCTGCTTATACCATTCAGTTTTCCATTACTTCCCGCTTTAAATATAACTTCTGCATAACCTTCAGGAACCTGAGAATCCGAATTATCGACCTTAATGATATCTTCTTTAGGCGTTTCATCATTAGTCTTTTTGATGATAACTTTAAGCTGAGCTTGAAGATTATCCGGATTCGATACGCCTTTAGGTGTAGTTAATGTTCCTTTAAATACATACTCTCCAGTCGTAGCTGTGTATTCCGGCGTTCCCTCATCCCATGTTACGGGATATCTTTCCGTGAATTCATTATTGTTATTTTCTTCTCTTATTTTACCTGAACTCTTCATAGAGCTCAGATGTATAGGTATGGAGCTAGATTCATCAACTGATTTTTCTTTAAGAGTAATAATCAAGAAATCTTCTTTATCCTCAGGGATTATATAATTTCCGTCAGAATCTTTTTCTTTTAGTTGTATTCTGTTATAGTTTTTGTAAATATATTTAAACGCTTTACCTTCGGACCAATCATAATCTTCAGTGTAAGAATGTCTATTAACGAGATCGTATTTCTGGGATTCAACTTTTATTTCAACAGATCCGGTGGTTCCAGCATTACTAACTTTTAGATAACCATCTTTAAATTCGTATCCATAATCAGTACAAGCTTCGCAATCACCTTGTAGTTTAAACTCAATATCTTCTTAATTATTTCGCCTTGTTCATCAACTACCTTAAATACGATATTCTCAGGATTGGCGTAAGTCTTATTATCCGATGGAACTATAGGTTCATCCGGTTCCTCAGGTGTTTCACCGATTTTCTTCAAATTAATAATAAGCACATCTTTTTCTGCATCATTTAAAATGTAATTCCCATCCTCATCTTTTGTACTTAATTTAACTCTTCTATTGGATTTTTCAACATAATCTATGGTATTTCCGCTTGGCCATTCATACTTCTCATAGTATTTATGAGTATTTACCATCTCGTATTCTTCTGAGTTAAGACCTATGCTGATAATCCTTTGTACTCCATGGGTTTTTAGACTCAGGTAACCATCTACGAATTCCATATCCGGTACTGATCCGTCTTGGTTATCGGATGATCTAGTGAAATTCAAGTCTTTTGTAATCAAATTACCTTTTTCATCTACTACTTTAAACCTTATCTCAGTATCGTTAACATATTCTTCTCCAACTATAGGTTCATCTGGTTCCTCAGGTGTTTCACCGATTTTCTTCAAATTAATAATAAGTACGTCTTTTTCTGCATCATTTAAAATGTAATTCCCATCCTCATCTTTTGTACTTAATTTAACTCTTCTATTGGATTTTTCAACATAATCTATGGTGTTCCCGCTTGGCCATTCATACTTCTCATAGTATTTATGAGTATTTACCATCTCGTATTCTTCTGAATTAAGACCTATGCTGATAATCCTCTGTACTCCATGGGTTTTTAGACTTAGGTAACCATCTACGAATTCCATATCCGGTACTGATCCGTCTTGGTTATCGGATGATCTAGTGAAATTCAAGTCTTTTGTAATCAAATTACCTTTTTCATCTACTACTTTAAACCTTATCTCAGTATCGTTAACATATTCTCCCTCAAAATCTATTGGAGTATCAGGGTCTTCAGGTTCTGTAACTTCTATATCTTCTAATCTGACACCGACAGTTTCAGGCAAAAAATCATGTGCGTTGGTACCTTTTAAAACTTCAATATCTTCAAACTTTTCTATTTCTACTACCTTCGATTTGATTTCAGTATCTTGGTCCGGATTATCGAAATCATAGTAATACTCATTTACTTCTCCCGTATGGAAAACAGGATTTCCTGCAGAGAAAATATCTTTAATATTCAAACCCGAAATAGGTGACCAATCACTGATCTTATTGTTATTTGCATATAATGTATTTAGTTGACTCATGTCTTTTAACGGTGTTATATCGCTAATATCATGTGATTGCATACTTAAAAACTTAAGATTCTCAGCTTCTTTTAATGCTTCAATATTTTTAATTGTAGGTTTTTTAGTGCCGGTTACATAATCATACTTCATGCTTCTACTTATATCTAAATACTCCAGTTTATTCATTTTAGATAATGCACTGATATCTTCTAAATCATTATGACCTAAATCAAGGTATCTCATATTAGCCAATTCACTTAGTCCGCTAATATCGGTTAGGGCACATGAATAAGCTACCAATGATTCCAATTTAGTCAAATTCGAAAGAGCATCCAAATTCCCTACCTTAATGGCGTGCATATCCAGAGTAGTAAGATTTCTTAGATTCTTTAAAGCTTCTATGCTTTTTAGTGTCGTATTATTTCTTATATCTAAGTACTTTAAGTTTTCACAACTAGCAATAGGATCTAGACTTTTTGGTTGTTGGTTGACAAGTGATAACCACTCTAGGTTTTTTGCATATTGTAAACCTTCAAAATCGCAAATAGTTTTACTATTTGCGATCTTTTTATCCCAATAAGATATCGAGGATTAACATTACTACAAATCCAACCATCACTCCATAGGTAGCTTCTCTCTCAAAACCACCCGAATGAGTCTCCGGTATGATTTCGTCCGATATTACGAATAACATTGCACCTGCAGCAAAAGCCAGTATGAAACCCATCAGAGGCTGGAATGTTCTTATTAAAACGAGTCCTAAAAGTGCTCCGACCGGTTCAATCAAGCCCGTAAGTGCAGCTACCCAGAGAGAAAATCCTTTTGAATACCTTTCTCTTCTTAATGCTAAAGCAACCGCCAATCCTTCAGGAAGATTCTGTATTCCGATTCCCATTGCTATGGTTACTCCATTACTTATATCTCCCGATCCGAAACCTACTCCGGTAGCAAGTCCCTCAGGAAAATTATGAAGTGCAATTGCTATGACAAAAAGCCAAATTTTACGAAGTGATCCGGAATCTCCACCTTCTGCTTTTTTATTTAACAAGTGAACATGAGGAGAGTGCTTATCCATAAAGTCTAAAAAGATTCCTCCCGCAAGTATTCCTGCAGATGTAATCATAACAGCTTTAAAGTCCTTTCCTCCAAACTCAATACTTGGTAATATCAATGAAAAAGATGTAGCCGCAAGCATAATACCTGCTGCGAAACCAAGTAAAATATCAAGCAGTCTTCTGGAGATATTTTCTGTAAGAAGAATTGGGATTGCACCAAGACCGGTTGCAATTCCTGCAAAACCAATTGATAAAAACATTATAAGATTATTACTCACATCATCACCCAATAACATTATACTTCATAATTTAAAGAAAATAAAATATTCTTGAGTTGCTGAAATTTTTTAAAAAGTGATATATAATTATTTTATAATAAATTGGAGGTAAAAATGATTAAGATAATTACAGATGATGGTGCAGACGTACCTGTAAGGTATGTCGAGCAGTATAATTTGGACATATTACCGATAGCGATAAATGATGGAGAACATGAATTTTTTAATGGTGTAAATATAACAAAAGACGATGTATATAATGGAATGAGAGAGGGCAAGGTCTATAAGACCGCGCAAGTTACGCTTTCTAAACTCATCGAAGTATTTACAAAATACGCTAGTGAGGGAGTACCTGTCATATACTTACCGCTATCTTCAGGAATATCGGGTACTTATAGTACGGCTGTGATTGCCATGAACGATGTGTTGGAAAAGTTTCCTGACGCAAAGATAGAAGTTGTCGATTCACTATCTGCGACCTTTGGAGAGGGAATGCTTGCAATTAAATTGGCAAAACTGAGAGACAAGGGCATGGAATTTGAAAGTCTTGTTGAAAAGGCAAAAGAACTCAGATATTATCAAGAGCATATATATTCAGTTGACACCTTGGAGTACTTGTACAGAGGCGGCAGGGTTTCGAAGGCATCCAAGGTAGTAGGCGGACTGTTAAATATAAAACCTATTCTGGGACTTGAGAAAGAGAAAGGAACTCTTAATTCCATTGATAAAGCAAGGGGAAGTAAAGGGCTATTCAGCAAAATACTTGAAAATATGAATAGATTATCTAAGGATGGTGAGTTTAATCCAAAGCAAACCATAGCTATTTGTCATGGTGACTGGGAAGAGGAAGCACTGAGATTAAAAGAGTATCTGGTAAAAAATGCAGGAATGGCGGAAGAGGATGTTATGATTTCATTCATTGGACCCGTTATAGGAGCTCATACCGGACCGGAAATACTAGGTGTATGCTTTAGCACGAATCCTGACAGTGAAATAGATTATTTTTAAGCTGAAAATTCAATAGTAATTAAAAATCCTCTTTGTAATTTATATTCAGATTAAATTTAAGGAGGATTTTTATGATTAAAGGAATCGATGTAAGTATTTGGAATGGCAGAATTGACTGGAAAAAAGTTAAAGATAGTGGAATAGGATTTGCGATGATCAGGTCCAGTTATGGTGATGGCAGCTCTAATTTCATAAATACTGGTATAGATGAAAACTTTGAGTACAACTATGCCGAATCAGGGAATGTCGGCATCGCAAGAGGTGTTTATCATTATTCTTATGCAAGATCTGTGTATGGAAGCTAAGAAAGAAGCAGAGTTCTTTTTCTCCAGGATTGCCGGTAAAAAGTTTGAATATCCAGTAATCTTGGACATTGAAGACGATAAAGTTCAAGGACATCTAAAAGGTGAAAAGCTAACCGAGATTGCAAAAACTTTCCTGGAAATAATTGAAGGGAAAGGCTATTATGTGGGTATATATAGCTCTAGATACTGGTTTGATAATTATCTGCTTATGGATAGATTATCCGATTATGATGTTTGGCTTGCAGAATGGTGTAATAATCCGGGGTATAGCGGAAATTACGGCATTTGGCAATACAGTTCTACCGGCAGTATAGATGGAATAGAAGGATATGTAGATTTAAACCAATCTTACTTAGATTATCCTCAGATTATCAAAGGTGTAGGTCTAAATGGATTTAATAAGGTGAAGGATTCAGAAATAGATATAGATCTTATCATTTATTCTAATCCTATGGACAGAATGGCTGCAGAAATACTCTCGGGTGCGAAAGGAGTTCCACTATATTATAATGAAAACCGTGCTTTAAACGGTGTAAATTATGGGAGTGCCTTGCACGTGGGATCATATACCGGAAATAATAAGAGGATAAAAAAAGTTATATCCGGAAGAGACAGGTTTGACACCATTAAATTGGTGATGAAGGAAGTTGATAAAACATAGGAGGATTACATGAATATTAATGTTAAAGACTTATTGGTAAGAATGCTTTTTTCAATGGTTGCGATAGTACTGGTGTCCTTTTTTACACCGGGAATCAGAATGTATGGCGGAATTAAAACGGCACTTATTGTCGGTCTGGTAGTTGGATTCTTACACGCTTTCTTAAGTGATATTTTAAATATAAGTGGAGAAGCAACTAAAAGAGGACTAACTGCATTTTTAGTTTCAGCAGTGGTACTTTATGTAACCGGAAAAATCATCCCGGGTTTTAGAGTTACACTTTTCGGATCTCTAATAGGCTCTATCGTGCTTGGAATTGTTCAAGGAATACTTCCGCAGAGCAAATTAAGAGGATAATAATAAAGACGTTATCTGGATTTTAAATCAGACAACGTCTTTTTTTATTTCGTTTCTTTTATCTTCTCAAAAAACACATTCTCACAGTTTACATAATCAAACAGGTCGAGATTGTCATTGGTCAAGGACAATCCTACATGTACTTTCATATATAGGTTTTCTAGAGAGATGTCATAAGCAGGGAAGACGACTGATGAATCTTTTATCTTTTCTATGGACTCATATCTCTCCACGCCTGAGGTGAGCTCACCGATAAATATAGGGATATCATACTCTTCTGCTTTTTCAATAAGTGCATTTATAGACTGATCAATATAGACATCTTGTGAGTTTACGGTGCCGGAATGATAAACTCCACAAACTATAGCATCGACTTTCTCATCTATTTTAAAATAATCGTATCTCAGTCCTACATATGGATGAATTAGGACTACTCTACTATCCATTTTTATCTTTTTATCGTATTTAAATTCATTGGCGTTGATTTCTTCAATCTTCGGGTTTAAGCTTGAGGAATTAATATAGAATTCACTGTCCGCTATAACACCAAAATTGATATTCTTAAAGCTTTCATATGCATCTATAACTTGGTTCATCTGTTTTACCCTTGATCCCAAGTGTACTTGCATCACATCTGAGTGATTTCTATAAACAACATATACGCCCTTTGTGCCAACTTTTTCAATAAAGTCAAGTGCTGCCAGGAAATTTGAAATCCCGTTAGCCATAGGATTGGATAGCGGATGATTGCTTGACACCATTACAATGGGTACACCGCAGTTCCCAAAAATCATGCTTAAGAGATTAGCTGTAAAGGCAAGAGTATCAGTACCATGTATAAGTACAACACCGTCGTATTTGGAAAAATTAACTGTATATAGAAAGTCCAAAAGACTATTTAAGTTCTCAATGGTCATATTTTCGGACAAAGTATACATAGGTCTTTCTACGGTTAATGAATGATTGTATTTCTTAATCCTAGTTGCAACTATTTCATAATCGTATACCTTTTTCTCATTTACCGCATTAAGGGATCTAATTTCACCCATTGCACCTGTGGCAAAAGTACCACCTGTTTCAATAACTAAAATTTCCTTCATAAAAGCTCCTTTCAGATATTAACTAAAATCGAGTTTTTGTCTTTCTATGCTCACAGCCAAAACCAAACCTATACCAATCAGGTTGATTAGCTGGAATGTACCACCATGGCTCATAAAAGGCAATGGAATCCCGGTAACCGGCATTATACCGATGGTCATGCCGATATTTTCGAAAATATGTGCAAGGAGCATTCCTGCAACACCCATTGTAACGAGAGAGCCATATAAATCTTTACTGTTTTTTGCAATAATAATAAATCTATGAAGCATCAGTCCATAGAGGACTATTAATATAAAAGCACCAATAAATCCGGTTTCTTCAGCAAGTACCGGGAATATATAGTCGGTTTGTTTTTCCGGGATGAAATTGTTCTGTGTTTGAACACCTTTAAATAGTCCCCTACCGGTCCAAAGACCTGAACCTATAGCAATCCTACCTTGAAGAGACTGGAAACCTGAACCGGTAACATCCCTCGTCGGATCTAAAAAGTCCAAGATTCGATTTTTTTGATATTGGTCCAGAAAAGGATAGGCAATTGGTGCTGAAATGAGTCCTGTCGCAACAATTCCTATTATATATTTATAGGACATACCGGCAGTGAAAAGCATGACGCCGATTATAAAAACCGTTACCCCTGCTGTTCCAAAGTCTTCCTTAGCTATCAGAGCAACAGGTAAGAGAGCCACGAAAAGTACTTTTAATAAAACCAGAGGTTTATTTAGATTTTTGATATTGAGTTCAATATATCGGGCTAGTGAAATAATAAGTCCAATCTTTACGAATTCCGATGGTTGAAACTGTATGGGACCAAGTTTTAGCCAGTTGTCTGCACCCCATTCTTCAGCTCCGGTTCCAAAAAAAGTCACCAGAATCATCAGAAACAATGAAACCAGGTAAATTGGCATATATAAGTCTTTAATAAAGTCGTAATCTATAAACAATATTAGCAAAATAAGCACGAAACCTAGGATTGTTGCAATTATTTGCGATCGTACCGGATTATAACTTAGACTGAGGCTTGCGCTATACAGTATTATAAGCCCAAATATACAAAGAGTTACCACTAGTCCCAATAGCGGTAAATCCAATTTCAAAAAGTTTTTCTTTCTTAGATTTATCATAGTAACCTCCAAAGTTTAGAAGCTAATTAAAAATTTATGTATCGCTTTCATTATAACAGAGCCGGTCACTCTATGCCAGTTTTATAGACTATAAAAAAGGTGTAAATATTTAGATGAGAGTAAAGATTTAATTGCTTTAACAGGTTAACTGAATACTACGAAAACGGTGTAAATAGCGATTTACGAGTTGTAAATAATTGTTTAAAATGTTTACAAAGTGAAGATTTTTATATATAATAACAATTAGCTAATAAATCAAACGATTTTTAGAAAATCCTACAAAATCGTAAAACAATATTACTAAAACTTAGGAGGCTTTCATGAGCGTACATGAATTAAAGAATTTACAGGCACAAGTTCAACAATTAAAGGATGATGGAGTTTACAGAGTTCTTCCTGTACTTGGTGGTCCAAATAAACCCGAAGTTACACTAGACGGTAAAGAAGGAGTTATAAACCTTTCAGCTAATAACTATCTTGGATTTGCTACAAACGAAAGAATGAAAAAAGCTGCCATCAATGCTATTGAAAAATATGGAGTTGGAGCAGGTGCTGTAAGAACAATCATAGGTAATATGGATATTCACGAAAATCTTGAAAAGAAACTTGCTGAATTCAAGAGAGAAGATAGAGCATTTGTATTCCAATCAGGATTCAACTGTAATGCAGGAACCATTCAAGCTATAACAGCTAAGGGTGACCTTATTATATCTGATGAACTTAACCACGCTTCAATAATAGACGGAGTTAGATTAAGTAGAGCTGATAAGAAGATCTTCAAGCACAGCGATATGGCTGATCTTGAAAGAGTACTACAAGAAAATAGAGATAATTATGAAAACTGCTTGATCATAACTGACGGTGTTTTCTCAATGGACGGAGACCTAGCAAAACTTCCTGAAATTGTTGAATTAGCTGAAAAATACAATTGTATGACCTATGTAGATGATGCTCACGGATCAGGAGTACTTGGCGAAAACGGAAGAGGAACAGTAGACCATTTTGGACTACATGGAAGAATTGACTTCGTTATCGGAACTCTTTCAAAAGCAATCGGCGTAATCGGTGGATACGTTGCATGTAACGAAACAGCATACCAATGGTTAAGCCATAGAGCAAGACCAATTCTTTTCAGTACGATGTTAACACCTGCAGATACTGCAGCTGCCACTGAAGCTATAAATATACTACTTGAAACAGATGAATACCAAAAGAAACTTTGGGACAATGCTAAATACTTCAAAGAAAAACTTGGTAAATTAGGATTCAATACAGGAAATAGTGAAACACCTATTACTCCTGTAATCATCGGTAAAGAAGCAGATGCGATGGAATTCTCAAGAAAACTTAAAGAAAACGGAGTATTTACTTCAGCTATCGTATTCCCAACAGTTCCACTAGGAACAGGAAGAGTAAGATGTATGCTATCAGCAGCACATAGCTATGAAGAACTTGACAAAGCTGTAGCTGTATTTGAAAAAGTCGGTAAGGAAATGGGCTTAATCTAAGCACGTATTTGAAAATAATAAAAGTGGATACAAGTACAATGTACTTGTATCCACTCAGACTGAAGACAAACCCTGATTAAAAATCAGGGTTTGCTCTATTTTGACAAATCTATTAGCAAAGTTCAATATTTTTCTTAAAACACCATTATTTTTGGGGGCAGTGCGAAATAATCTCTGTAAATTATTTATTTCCTATAATTAGTTAATGTTTATGAGGGTGGATTTTACTGCCCTCATTATTTATTTATATATCAAGCTTGATATATTGTCAATTTTTTCTTTGCAGAGCCGGCAGTGCGAAATAATCTCTGTAAATTATTTATTTCCTATAATTAGTTAATGTTTATGAGGGTGGATTTTACTGCCCTCATTATTTATTTATATATCAAGCTTGATATATTGTCAATTTTTTCTTTGCAGAGCCTGAGGTAAATAATAAGAGGAGCCACCGAAGGGGACCATTGATAAGGGTTCTAAAAAATGGTACACTAAGCCGACGAAGGCAAAATACATACTTATCAGTCTTTGCTTCGCCTTCGGTATTTACCTTGCACCATTTTTTAGGTTCTTTGTCAATGGTGGCGGAGTGTGTTAGTTCTCTAAATCATGCATTATTCTCAATTCTCCTACTATTGATCCCCAACTTCTTAATGGAATATTCCATTTCTTTGCAATTATATTTGTAGCTAAGTATAGTGCTTTCATCAGTGACGTAGCACTTGGGAATACTGATCTATTACGGTTTAACCGTCTGTATGAGCTATTTAAACTCTCTATAGCATTCGTAGTATATATTATTTTTCTAACTTCCTTAGAATACTTAAAGATTGGCGTTATTGAATTCCACTCCCTTTCCCATCTATCCATTGATCCTGGATATTTTTTATCCCATGCTTCAGCTACTTTCAAACGATTCTTATTTGCTACTTCTTCGTCAGGTGCGTGATATATTGTTTTTAAATCATTTGCAAATTGTTTTCTATCTTTGTACGATACGTATTTTAATGTGTTTCTTACCATGTGAACTATACAGGTTTGCCACTCAGCTTTTGGATATGCCGCTGATATGGACTCTTCTATACCTATTAGTCCATCTGAACAGATAATGTAGATATCTTTTACTCCTCTGTTTTTTAGGCTATTTAGGACTCCTAACCAGTATTTACTACTTTCGTTTTGTCCTACATATATTCCTAATACTTCTTTAAGCCCATCTTCGTTTATTCCGAGTATTATATATGCTGCTTTCTTTGATATTAAACCCTCTTCTTTAACAGAAAAGTGAATAGCATCAATGAACACTACAGGATAAGTCTCTGACAGTGGTCTTTTTTGCCAGTCTTCTATTTCCGGCAGAATTTTGTCGGTTATGTCTGAAACCAGTCCATCACTAACTTCAAATCCATAGATATCATAGATTTGTTCAGATATTTGTCTAGTACTCAAACCTCTTGCATACATTCCTATTACCTTATTTTCTATCTCAGATATGTCTTTTTGTCTCTTTTTTACAATTTGAGGTTCAAAGCTTGAGTCTCTATCTTGAGGTACTGATATTTCAGATTCACCCATACTTGATCGTATTCTTTTAGTTTTGTATCCATTTCTAGAGTTTTCATTGTCACTTCTTTGGTTTGTTTCATATCCTAAATGGTGCTCCATTTCGGCTTCTAACATGCTTTCTATAGTATCTCCTAGTAAATCCTTAATAGCATCATGTATGTCCTTTGCTGACTCAATTTCATACTCATTGATTAGATAAGATATGATTTCTTTTTTTCCTTCACTTAATTTTTTTCTTCTTGCCATTTTAAAAAGCCTCCTATGTTATTTTTATTTTAACTAATCATAGGAAGCTATTCAATATTTACAGACTTTTTTTTCGCAGTCTCGCAGAGCCTGAGGTAAATAATAAGAGGAGCCACCGAAGGGGACCATTGATAAGGGTTCTAAAAAATGGTACACTAAGCCGACGAAGGCAAAATACATACTTATCAGTCTTTGCTTCGCCTTCGGTATTTACCTTGCACCATTTTTTAGGTTCTTTGTCAATGGTGGCGGAGTGTGTTAGTTCTCTAAATCATGCATTATTCTCAATTCTCCTACTATTGATCCCCAACTTCTTAATGGAATATTCCATTTCTTTGCAATTATATTTGTAGCTAAGTATAGTGCTTTCATCAGTGACGTAGCACTTGGGAATACTGATCTATTACGGTTTAACCGTCTGTATGAGCTATTTAAACTCTCTATAGCATTCGTAGTATATATTATTTTTCTAACTTCCTTAGAATACTTAAAGATTGGCGTTATTGAATTCCACTCCCTTTCCCATCTATCCATTGATCCTGGATATTTTTTATCCCATGCTTCAGCTACTTTCAAACGATTCTTATTTGCTACTTCTTCGTCAGGTGCGTGATATATTGTTTTTAAATCATTTGCAAATTGTTTTCTATCTTTGTACGATACGTATTTTAATGTGTTTCTTACCATGTGAACTATACAGGTTTGCCACTCAGCTTTTGGATATGCCGCTGATATGGACTCTTCTATACCTATTAGTCCATCTGAACAGATAATGTAGATATCTTTTACTCCTCTGTTTTTTAGGCTATTTAGGACTCCTAACCAGTATTTACTACTTTCGTTTTGTCCTACATATATTCCTAATACTTCTTTAAGCCCATCTTCGTTTATTCCGAGTATTATATATGCTGCTTTCTTTGATATTAAACCCTCTTCTTTAACAGAAAAGTGAATAGCATCAATGAACACTACAGGATAAGTCTCTGACAGTGGTCTTTTTTGCCAGTCTTCTATTTCCGGCAGAATTTTGTCGGTTATGTCTGAAACCAGTCCATCACTAACTTCAAATCCATAGATATCATAGATTTGTTCAGATATTTGTCTAGTACTCAAACCTCTTGCATACATTCCTATTACCTTATTTTCTATCTCAGATATGTCTTTTTGTCTCTTTTTTACAATTTGAGGTTCAAAGCTTGAGTCTCTATCTTGAGGTACTGATATTTCAGATTCACCCATACTTGATCGTATTCTTTTAGTTTTGTATCCATTTCTAGAGTTTTCATTGTCACTTCTTTGGTTTGTTTCATATCCTAAATGGTGCTCCATTTCGGCTTCTAACATGCTTTCTATAGTATCTCCTAGTAAATCCTTAATAGCATCATGTATGTCCTTTGCTGACTCAATTTCATACTCATTGATTAGATAAGATATGATTTCTTTTTTTCCTTCACTTAATTTTTTTCTTCTTGCCATTTTAAAAAGCCTCCTATGTTATTTTTATTTTAACTAATCATAGGTAGCTATTCAATATTTACAGACTTTTTTTCGCAGTCTCTTTTTGGGTGGCTTTTTATCTCTTTTACTTAAGATTATTGCTAACTTTTTCATATTTAGGGTCGCAAAAGTAAGTGCTGCTTTCATATCCATTTTCTTTATACCTACCATATTGGTATATCTAAATCCATGATATTCCTTTGCACTCCCAAATTGCCTTTCTATTGTTTCTTTTCTCTTTTTATACTCTGCTTTCCCTTTATATGTATACCGGTATTCTTCTGAGATATCAAGATAATCTTGCCAGATATGTCTAGTTATTATCTTTTGGTGTTTTTTACTACTTGTACACCTTCCTAGGTACCCACAGTTTACACAGATCTTTGGGTTGCTCTTGTACTGCCTATATCCTTCTCTATTTGTGGTTGAGTATTCTAATACTTCATTTGCTGGACAAAGGTAACAGTTGTAGTATTCGTCATACACAAAATCTCTTTTGTAGAATGGGTTTTCTAGTTTTGCTTTTGTTTTTTGCCTGGTGTATGGAAATACTGGAAATACTCCATCATCAAACAGTTCTTTCGCTATTGCCGGGAATTTATAGCCTGCATCCATAACTAGTTTTTTAGGGTTCAATCGTTTTAACTTTTCATCAAAGAAATCTTTAAATGTTGTTCCATCGTGTAAGTTTCCAGGATATGATTTAAAACCTAATATCCATCCATTTTTATCACATGATGTCTGTACGCTGTATGCAAATACTTCTTTATGTTCACCTTTATGGAATAGTCCTGCTTCAGGATCTGTTGTGCTTTTTGTTACTTCTTTTAGTTCTTCATCTTTATCTTTAGGATCAAATGGCTTTTTATCATGTTTTTTTCTATCTTCGTTTATTTCTTTTTCTAGCTTTTTTTGATAGTATTTTATCTCTTTTTTCACTTTTACTTTAACAACCTTATACCTATTGGCATGTGCTTTAACATGTGTTGAGTCAACAAATTGGATATTTGTATCAACTAAGCCTTCTTCAATGGCTTGTAGTAGTATGTTTTGAAAAATATCTTCAAATATGTTTGTATCTTTAAATCTTCTTCTGTAGTTTTGACTAAAAGTTGTGAAATGAGGTATTTTATCGTAAAAATCAAAACCTAAAAACCATCTGTAAGCAAGATTTACTTCAATATCTTTAATTGTTTGTCTCATGCTTTTTATGTTGAAAAGGTATTGGATTAAGGTAATCTTAAGCAAAACAACGGGATCTATACTAGGTCGTCCGTTATCAAGACAGTACAAATCTTCAACTAATTCATATATGAAATCAAATTTAATGTATTTATCTATTTTTCTAAGTATATGATCTTCGGGAACCATTTGATCTATTGAAATCATTTGAACTTGATCAACTTTGTTTTTAGAATTTTTAAATAGCATATTAACACCTCTCTCTTAGTGTTATATATACCCAAAACGGCTTAAACTACACATAATATGGCATTTTTAGAACAAAAAAAGCACAGCTAGAAATTTTTTCTAGCTATGCTTTGTCAACAGTCTGGATCGCAAATAGTAAAACTATTTGCGATTTTTTTATTATAGTATTGAATTTAAGTCTACGGCTTCTTGACCAAAAGCACTTGCTACTGCCGGATGCACATATTTCCCTTCTGCAAGGTTAATACCTTTTGCAATAGATGGGTTATCAATAGCTGCCTGTCTCCAGCCTTTATTTGCTATCTCAAGTGCAAATCTGGTCGTTACATTCGAAAGAGCATAAGTTGCTGATCTTGAGATTGTACCTGGTATATTTGAAACAGCATAATGAATGATTCCATGTTTTAAATAGGTAGGTTTGGTATGTGTAGTAGGTTTATCTATTGTTTCCACGCAGCCTCCCTGGTCTATGGCTATATCTATAATTACCGAACCCGGCTCCATGGACTTAACCATTTCTTCGCTTACGACTTTTGGAGTTCTTCCTCCGGGAACCAGTACCGCCCCGACCAATAAATCTGCTGATTTTACAGCCTTTCTTACATTATATTCATTTGAGTATACAGTCTCTAATCTGGATCCGTATATATCTGCCAATTGAGCAAGTCTTTCGACATCTATGTCCAGTACAGAAACTCTCGCTCCGATACCTACAGCAGTTCTTATTGCACCTGTTCCGGCAACACCGCCTCCTACTATAACTACATGTGAAGGCTCAACTCCGGGTAGTCCTTGTAATAACTTTCCTTTTCCGCCGCCTGCTTTAGTTAATAAGAAAGCACCTTCTTGGATGGCCATGCATCCACCAATCTCACTCATGGGTTTTAACAATGGCAATTTACCATTTACTTCTATTGTCTCAAAACCTATTCCTGTAGCGCCACTGTTAAGAAAAGCATCTACTAAAGCTTTATTTGCAGCTAGGTGAAGATATGCAAATACTGTAAGTTTTTCATTTAAATATTTAAACTCTGATTCAACCGGGTCTTTAACCTTATATATAAAATCTGCATTTGTCCATACTTCTTCCGCAGTATCCACTACTACCGCTCCGGCTCTTCTATAAGATGCATCATCTCTTCCTATTCCAATACCGGCATCCTTCTGTACTATTACTTCATGTCCGGCTTTAATAAATTCCTCAACACTATTTGGTGATGCACTTACTCTATATTCTTGATCTCTAACTTCTTTTGGTATTCCTATTATCATAATTAATCCTCCTTAACAAAAATACTTTATCACAGTATAGGCTCATATGTCAAAGAGAAATTTATATTTTTTAAATCTACGGTTTAAAATTTAAAAAGGCATATTGATTTTTCAACACACCTTTTAATCCCCTCACAATTTAACTATATTTTGAGGTTTTCCATTTAAGTAAGCAATGGTATTATTAAATGCGATCTCTGCTCTTCGCAGCATTGCCTCCTCCGTCAGATAGGCAATATGCGGAGTCAGAATAGTATTCTTTGGTGCTAAAAGCGAATAATCAGATGGAATTGGAGGCTCCATATCAAATACATCAATGCCTGCCCCTGCTATCATTCCATTGTTCAATGCATTTGCCAATGCCTCATTATCTACAACTCTTCCTCTTGCACAATTTATGAGAATTGAATCCTTCTTCATTTTAGAGAGTTCACTTTCTCCTATAAATCCCGCTGTTTCATCATTGGACGGAATATGCAGAGATACAATATCAGATTTTTCAAGAAGCTCATCCAGAGTCACATACCTTCCACCGATATCTATGAATTCACTTTTTTCTGACTTGCTAAATCCTATGATTTCTGCACCGAAAGCACTAAATAGTTTTGCAGTTTCGATACCGATATTTCCAGTACCAATGATTCCTACCACCTTGCCTCTTATCTCCCTGCCGGCCCTACCGATTCCGCCGGTTCTAACCACCTCATCGCCGGTTTTAATCTGTCTATACAAATCTATTACCAAACCGATTACAAGCTCAGCTACAGAAATATCAGAATACCCTGAAGCATTGCAGATATCTATGCCTTTTTCACTTGCTATATCGGTTGCAACATGGTCTATTCCGGTAAAAGCTACATTTATAAGCTTTAATTTATCCAGTGATTTGATTACATTATAAGGCAGTGGATTATTGGCTATCATTAATATGTCCGCATCTTCAGCTCTTGCAATCATCTCCTCTTCTGAATCTGTTTTATTATTGTAATATTCAAACTCATGCCCTAGTTCAGATATCTTTTGACCATACCGGTGAATTAAATCTTCCTCTATTCCGAGTGGCTCAATCAAATTTACTTTCATAAAACCTCCCATTATTTATTGAATGCACTATATCCTACCAAAACACCGTCATAGTCGAGTTCTTCA
The DNA here is from genome assembly GCA_036321625.1 of Peptoniphilaceae bacterium AMB_02. Lineage (NCBI taxonomy): Bacteria > Bacillati > Bacillota > Tissierellia > Tissierellales > Peptoniphilaceae > Microaceticoccus > Microaceticoccus formicicus. The sequence continues at coordinate 571,519 of CP143259.1, read as the reverse complement.
AGAGCAGCTTTAGTTATCCCTATAATATCCTTCGAAGAAATGACTCTATAGTTTAACCCCTTTATCTTTGACTTAACATGTTTTGCGATCATATTGAGTTCACCTTCACTTAATGACTGTTTAACATCGTCAGATGAACCGGCAATATTTTTCTTTAATTTCTCTAGATCAAAAGGTTCAATCCCGCCTCTTCTTTTCATGACAAGCACTTCATCATTACCGATAAAAACTCTGTTCAATATCTCAAGCTTAAGCTGATCAAGAAAACTTGTTAACTCGATATTTGAGTATTTGTTGTCCAAGATATATTTAGCTATTTCGTCAACCATTATATTTATTTTTTCGTCCTTCATCTCTACACCTCCTAGAATTCATTTACCCTCATAATAGATTATTAAACTTAAAAATCTTGATCTAACTAAATTATATAAAAATAGTAATCCGGTACAGTTTATTTAAGATTAAAAAGTATTTTGTTAATCGTATTTTTCTACACATAGTATACTAATCAATATTGTTGAATTTATTAATTCATCTAACAGAATTCACTCATATTTTTCCTATTATAATTATATCTTACTTTGTTTAATAGAAGTTTGATTTTTTTGTATCTTATATTTTTATGACATTGCGATAATTGTTATTTTTCAACTTTTTTGATATAATAGGTTAAGAAATTTTAACATTTGGTGCCTGTTTGTAGAAGAGTCCATTCTATATTATAATTCCTGATTAACTCGTTCATTTATTGCTTTATCGCTAGTTAACGATTGCATAACTTGTTAAATTATGATACTATAAATACCGATAGAGTAGAGTATTATAAACTACTTATCTGTTTTAGGAAGCGGGGGGAGGACAATAAAATATAGTGATTTATTAAAGGTGATGATTGAAACAAGTGGAGTGTTCATTAAAGAGTACTCCAATGCATTGAGCTATGACCCTAGTTATATCTCGAAATGGATGCATGATGTAAACTTACCTGTCAGAAAAAATGCTGATAAAATCAATAGCGTAAGTGCTGAATTTTTTGCAAATGTCTTATGGGAAAACGGTAGTCTTGAAAAGTTAAAATCAGCTTTTAGCAAAACAGAGATAAATTTCCCTGAATCTATTAATAGCAAAAATGATTTACAGGAATTCCTTGTAAGACTTTTCAGTTCGTCTTATATCGAGTCTGCTCATCCAATAAATAGAGAGTATATGAAGTCGGTACCAAACCTACCTCATCTTAACGCTTATGTATCAGATAGTTTAGATGAAATTTTGGGCCTATTACACTCTCATTGTAAGTACATGGTACATACCAAGAAAGTACTACAAATTTTTTCTACCATGCCTACAAGTTTATTAACTGAAGTTATTGCATCTCATAACGACTCATATTGTATGTTGTTCAGAGCTAAACAAGTTGAACTTAATTACTTCATACCCTATGATGCGTCAACTCTTGAAAGTCTAGTACAGATGACTGTAATTGCTCATGTACTTAAAACTTTAAATCCGGAATCCAATATCAAACTTAGGTATAGCGATATTCAATATACGACTCAGTTTGTTTATACACAAGGTTGTTATTTCCTATTTAGAATGACATTTGGAAATAAAGACTTATATTATTTAATCGATAATCCACATTTGATTCAAAAGTATGAGATCTATCTGGAATCTTTAATAGAGTCTTCAGAAAATGCCGGCAATATAAACTCTAAGAAGCTTACAGAAACTAAAGATTTTGTAAAAGTTCTGACCGAATCAGACAATTACGTCTTCTCTGGAGATGATTTTTTATTGCTTCTTACTTTGATGTCTAAAGATGGTACCTATGGTTTTAAATGTAAGCTTGAAGATGAGCTTGTATTTGCACTCAGAAGTACCTTTAGAACCCTATTAAGAGAAAAACGTATTGATTTTTACATCAGTGAAGATGCACTTACTAATTTTGAAATTCTGGAAAATAGTTGTATCTATGAAAAAGAATATGATGTGCTTCCGGAAGACGTTATCAAGCTGGCATCTGATTTGTTCTTTACTATCGAAGGTAATGACGATGTGAAGTTCCATATTTACAGTGGTTCAAATATACTAAGTACCTTTAATATGAATTCTCTCATATGTGATAGATTTGTAAGACTTGCATATTTTGGTTCGAAGAGTAGAAGCAGTTATGGGGATATCATGTACTCTGAAAACTCTGTACTTATTGATAAAGCAAGAGACGATTTTGTGAATAGTGTTTCGGGTTGTATAAATAAAACTTTGACTCCTAAAGAGATGTACGAATTTATGAATTTTAAGTTATTACAAAAAGATGCTGATTGAGATTAGAAACTCTCAATCAGCATTTTTATTGCTGCGATTAATGCCATTGTTACAAATACAGGCTTGATGAATTTTGCTCCCCCTTTTATCGCAATCCCTGAGCCTAAATACCCTCCGAGCATCATAATCAGAGCAGTTGGTATTGCCCAAAGATAAGCAATCTTTCCATTGATGGCAAATGTGACGAGTGCTGCAAAATTGCTCGTTAAATTTAGCACTTTGGAATTTCCACTGGCACTTACATAATCGAATTTAAACAGTTTTACCAAGCCAAAAATAATAAAAGATCCGGTGCCCGGTCCAAAAAATCCGTCATAAAAACCCAGACAAAGTGCAAATAACATTCCTTTGAATATTCCTTGTCTATCTATTTTTTCATATTCATTGACCAGACCTTGCGATTTTGAAAAAAACGAATATATTCCTACTACTATCAATAAGACCATAATCATCGGTTTTAAAAACTCAGCATCCAGTCTTAGTACTAATAAAACCCCTAAAACTGAACCTATCAATGAACATGGAATCAAATACTTTAAAAAATCAAAATCAACCTTACCATTTTTATAAAACCTCCATGTACTAATAAAAGTACCTGTGCTCATACCGAATTTATTTGTCCCTAGAGCATAATGCATAGGAAAACCAGACATTATAAATGCCGGTATGCTTATTATTCCTCCACCGCCGGCAATAGCGTCAACAAAAGCTGCCATAAATGCACCGGGAAATAGTATCATCCAATTAATATTCATCATTTTTCTCCTTTATTTAACGATTCAAGATTGAGTAGTTCACTCTTTAATTCTAAGCCCCCACCAAATCCGACAAGACTACCATCTTTGCCGATTACCCTATGACATGGTATTAAAATCATCAATGGGTTTTTATTATTAGCTCCGCCTACTGCACGCACAGCTTTTTCAGAGCCAACCTCTTCCGCGACCTCTTGATAAGACCTAGTCTCACCATAAGGAATATTTAATAATGCATTCCAAACACTCTCCTGAAATTTAGTTCCATTATAAACAATCGGTACAGTAAAACGCTTTAACTCTCCTTTAAAGTACATTTCTAATTCTGCTATGCAGTCTTTAATCGGTTCCGATAGATACTCTTTAGAGTCACTCGGAATATCTTTCTCATCTGTAGACAGTCCGGTGATAAAACCATCCATTTCTAAAATATAAAACTTCCCTAAATAATTTTCATATATATAGTAATTCATACTTACTCCTTTACCTTTGTTTAAATACTCAAGTATACAATATAATAATTCAATATATTTTATCTTCTTATTCACTATTATATAACATTAATTTGAATAACACATTATATTACTGCTTTACTTTTATTGATTGAATTGTGTATAATTAAGCTACGGTCTTAAAGCTGATAAAAAATGCAATTATATTATTTTTTATGATGAAAAAAATTAATTTTATTAACATTTTTATAGATAGTTTTTATTGAGCTTTACCCGGGAAAGGAGTTATGATGGAAAGATTAATAATACCGGATGGCTATAAAAGTAGTCTGGACGTAGTAAAAACACAAAAGGCAATAAAAGAAATAAAGGACTTTTTTCAAACAAATTTAGCTTATGCACTAAACCTTAGTAGGGTTTCTGCACCTCTTTTTGTAAAAAGGTCTTCAGGTTTAAACGATAATCTTAGTGGAGTTGAAAGACCTGTTTCATTTAATACATTGGAAGAACAGGATTCTGAACTGGAAATTGTGCAATCACTAGCTAAATGGAAGAGAATGGCTCTATTAAAATATGACTTTAAGCCGAATACGGGACTATATGCAGATATGAATGCCATAAGACGTGATGAAATATGCGATAATACTCACTCATACTATGTAGACCAATGGGATTGGGAAAAAGTAATCACCAAAGATATGAGAACAATGGAATATTTGGAAATGGTCGTAAAGAAAATCTATGGGGTTTTCGTTCAAACCGATGATTTCATTGCATACCACTATCCGCAATACAGTCACTTTTTACCACCTGAAATATCCTTTATTACATCCCAGGAATTGTATGATTTATACCCGAACCTTACATCTGAAGAAAGAGAAAATGCATACGTGAAAGAAAAAGGAGCAATCTTCGTATCTCAGATAGGTCATAAGTTATCTAGTGGTAAACCGCATGACGGAAGGGCTCCCGACTACGATGACTGGAATCTAAACGGAGACATAATAATATATAACCCTATACTGGATTCAGGTTTAGAAATGAGTTCAATGGGAATTAGAGTAGATCCAAGTTCTCTTATAAGGCAATTAAAAGAAAAAAATGAGATGAGAAGACTGGAACTGGAATATCATTCTATGCTCGCAGACGGTAAACTCCCTCTTACAATTGGTGGAGGAATCGGACAATCCAGAATGTGTATGTTATTTATGCAAAAAGCACATATCGGTGAAGTTCAAGCTAGTATTTGGCCTGAGACTATGATGCGTGCATGTGAAAATGCCGGAATTCACTTACTATAAAAAAACATGGTAACTCTAAATTTTGAGTTACCTTTACTTTTTGAATCCTAAATATTTTTTAATACTTGTTGGTAAGTCGACCCTGTAACTAAGTAGAGGTCACAAAAACAGGTTAGGGTCGACATACCCGGGAATTGGTTCAAACAATTATATAATTACTTTTTTCATGCATATAGTTTTTTTATCAACTTATGAGCCATGGTCTGAATCATCATGGTCGAGTTATTTCTGTATTGAACTCCAGAAGCAAGTACTCCATGTATATGAAGATTTTCCAAACTACCATACCTTGGTGATATCGAAGTTTGATCTTCAGGTCTTAAAATTAATCCTCCATATTTATCAATAGCAATATACCTTTTATTTAGCATTTGAGCAAGTAATGGATTTTGTTTCTCTATATCTGTCATGTACATATCCAAACCTGTTGCATTTACAACTAAGTCTGATTGAGCCAATACTTCATCAGTGTCTGTACTTTTTTTAATAATATCGAATACTCCACATCCATACTCTACAAAATCAACACCTTCAATGAACTTAAGTCTTCCTACTTCCACTGCATCAATGAGAATTTCAGCTGATGGCTGAGGAAGCGGGCTTCTATTTAAACACATGAAAGGATGATATTTGCTTCTAAAATTAAATCTATCCTCATTGGTCATGGAATCCCAAACTCTATTAAACACCATATTTAACGGAGGGAGTAGTGCTTGGACGACAGCCAAATCATCTGGCTCAGCTATATTCCTTTTTAATCCCTCTATTCCTCCTTGCATATGATTTTTTAAGAACTCGGTATAATTTATATTTTGGTATACTAATTCCTTTTCAAACAATTCATCAAATTCTTCAAATTTTATTATTCCATTGCCTTTTTTAATTATTGATTCTACTATATCCAAATTGATATGCTTAATATTTATTTGAACGGGATCAACTCTAACCGTCGGCACCATATTAGTCCTGGAGAACATATACAGCTTCTGAACATTCCTTTTTGTAAGCAGATAAATTGCCACATCCACAGCGGTCAGTCCTGCCCCTATAATGCATACAGACTGATCTGATTCTATATCAGCCAGTTTTAGCTCGCAAGGATAAACTTCATTATAGTATCCCGGACTGCCACCCAGTTTATAAACATCATGCTGACCTAATTCACCACAACACAAATGAACTCTATCGTACTCAATATTGCTTCCCGATTCTGTTCTTATCTCCCATGTTTTAGTTTCAGGTAGATACTGAACAGAACTGATTCTCTCATATATTTTATTGGCTTTAATCTTATCAATTGTCTCATTAAGTCTATCTAAAGTATATTCACCAAAAGTCGATCTCGACGTATATTCATTAACGGTAAGTCCCTTTTCTTTATGCCAATTAATCAGATCCTCATTATCTTGATAATCATAACTTATTTTACCTGATTTTAAATTCAATATGATTTCTTGTGAATCATCTCTATACGGGTAACCCTTACCGAAACTGTCTTTACTGTCATAACAATCAATTGTATAATCACCAGGATTTGTTTCCTTGGCATATGCTGCTGCAACTGCCATTCCGCTAGTCCCCATTCCAATTATTGCTATTCTTTCCAAATTATCACATCCTTAATTTATACTTCATATACAATTATATTTTAACCCACTTTAATTATCCAATAGATAATACTTATGGATTAACATTATTTATTAAATAGAATTATATTACTGAGTTTTTACTAAATCATTGACAAGAAAAAAACCATCTAATTAGACGGTTTTTTCTCTTTGCTTTTAAGCATTAAACTTATTCCGTATTTCCATAAAAATATGGTTAATACGATCAATATTCCTATAAAGTAATAATAATTGTCATTAAAATCAATATACCTATGAATAAAGTAACCTGAAAAACCCAGTACTGTAACTACCAAAATTAGAGTCCCCAAACTTCCTAATGAAGTGGCAGCTGGTTTGGATTTGTCACATGAAAATGGTTTAATAACTGAGGCAGTGTATATTAAAGGTGATAATATCAACATAAAAAGAAACTGTATCAAAAAAAGTTTTACTAAATTCACCTTAAAATAAGCCATTAAAATAATTGTGATGACGATATGCGGGACGGCAATATATTTTATCATAAATGCCTTGGTTACACCTTTAGCTACATTTACCTTATCACGATATCCAAGCATATCGAATATCCACGATGCCTCATAGTTTTCTGAATAAGAAATATTATAAAAGCCTTGTAAAAGATTTGCAAGGGTAAACCAGTATATGAAATAGAAGTAATTATTGAAATCTCCTGTACCTGCCTCTATCCCAATTAATAATACCATGCAGAGTGCTATAGTTGTAAGTGTATTGGGCAATACCTCATTTATAGCAATCCTGTCAGTTCTTATCATATCCAGTGTAAATCTATAAGAAGCTCTCTCAAGCCCCGGTTTAGAAACAAAGTTCCCTAATTTACTGAATAATCCTACTCTCGTATTGGCAATCTGGGATCTATTTAGTTTTAAAATCACATTCTCAATATTGGCATAATTTATTATAGTTATAACAAAAAGAACTAATGGTAAAACTATCCCCATTAAAGCCGGCAAGTAAAACATATAATCTGTAAATTCATTATAAAAAATCCCAAAGGGCGCTGTAAACCAAATCTGAGGAAGAAATAAGTGAATGAGCTTAAAATCTTTACTCATCCCTATATTTAAACTCTCTAACCTTATCAAAATTTGAGATAATGATGGTAAAACAGCAACTATGACAGCTTGGATATAAGTTATTAAGTATTTCAAAACATCGGCATTTATAAACTTGAAAAGAACTAGGTAAATCAATAGTGCAATACATACTGAAAAAATGGCTGCAAGTATTGAGCATCCAAGCATTAAGAACACAAATTCTATACCGTATTTCAAATATCCTGTCACCATAATAGGAATCGCTAATGAAATTGATATAAAGAATGTATAGTTTATAATATGGGTTATTTTAGCTGCATTTAGAGTCTTGGAGTCTACCGGAAGTGCTTTTAGCATCATTGTATCCTTCGTATCGAAAAATGCCCTTTCAAAATCAGTTAAGGTTTGAGCAACTATTATTGTAATTATTATAGTGAAACAAAGCATCAAGGCTTCTACGAGTGGTTTATACCATAAGAATATAGACATTAAAATTCCTGTCATTAAATTAGTAAACAGATAGCCTGTATATGATGCAAATCTATTCTTATTGCCATCAAATGCCCTATAATCAACTCGCTCGTCCAGTCTGAACTTTAGCTCCATAATTCGTCTGAATAATTTATAATCAACTCCAATTGCTTTATATATCCAACTAAATAAATCTAAAAAAAATAATCTAATAGTGAACATATTCCATCACCTTTACGAGATTTTTAGCTATTTCTTTCGAGTTTTCAAAACCGGTGACTTCAGCAAATATACCTTCCAGACCCACATCCTTGTTTTTTCTAACCTCTTCTGCATTGGCGTCAATAACTATTTCTCCATCATTAATAAGTACAATTCTTGAGCTTAGCTTTTCTACGACTTCCATAATATGAGAAGAATAAAATATGGTCTTTCCCATCTTGGTTAATTCATTAAGTAACTCTTTGACTATCAAAGCAGAGTTTGCATCCATGCCACTTAATGGCTCATCCAAAAAATAAATATCTGGGTTGTGCATCAGTGCAGAAATAATCATAATTTTTTGCTTTGAGCCCTTTGAGAAAATATTGATTCTATTATCAAAACTCTCTTTTATTCCGAATACTTCTGCCATTTTTCTGGCCTTTGCTTCAATTAATTCTTCATCGATACCATACATAGCTCCAATAAAACTGAAGTATTCACTACATGTCAGATTTTCATAAAGCATTGCCTTCTCCGGAACATATCCAAGATGTTTTTTATATACAAATTCATCTGAACCTATTTTACTTCCGCATATCTCTATATTTCCACTATAATCATCTATCAAACCCAAGAGTATTTTAATAGTAGTTGATTTCCCTGCTCCATTTGGCCCGATATAGCCTATTATTTCCCCCGGATAGACCTTAAGATTAATTCCCTTAAGGACCTCAACATCATCGTAAGATTTTCTTAGGTTTTCAATATTAATAATAGGATTCATTACTATTCCTCCTTATATATAAAATTCAATTTATAATGTACTAAATATATCACATTAGAACGAATTTTTTTGAAACTTTATTATTTTCTTATTCTCTCAAAATAATTCAAATAAAAAAACCAAAACGAAATTGTTCTGGTTCTCACTAAAAAATAATCTATAATGCTATAAAAAATTTTACTAAAATTGGGATTGAAAATGAAAGTATGGTCCCCGTAAAAAATGCAATAATCGTCGTAGTTTGATCAGTGGCTTTTGATATTATCGGCAATACCGTGTCCATTGCACCTGCTGCTGGTGCTGCAATAGATGGAAGAAAGCCTATTTTTGAAGCAATGATTGGTACCGTAGCAATTGCTATAACCTCTCTGAATATATTACTTAAAAATGCAATTGCTGATAATTCAGTCGAATATGGTTCAATTATCACTCCTGAAAGTGAATACCATCCCATTCCTGAACCAAGCGCTGCACCTTCATTCCAATTATATCCAAAGACAAAACCCGCCAATATACCACCAAATATACTTCCTACTATTATCAACAATGGCACTATAACAGCTTCGGATCCCATCCTTCTAAATATTCTTAACAAATCATCACTTCGTCCGATATCTAGACCTACGAAAAACAATAATAAGTATAGACCGATTTGTATAAACTCACTGGTATATGTAAACGGTAAACCTGAATATCTACCTAATAGAATTCCTAGAACTATGGAGATAATAATACTAATCATTTGCTCCTTCCCCCTTTCTTCTTTTATAGACGTATTTCTCATATATGTAAACAAATAATATGCTTATAAGTATTGAAGAAATAGCAAAGGCGGCAGATCTAAAGCCAATTTTTCCTATATTGGAAAATAGTTCTTTGTTTTTACCAAGATTAATTCCCATAATAAAAAGGATTAACAATACTGACAACGACTGCAGAATCTGGACTTTTTTCATTTTTGCATCTTTCAGCTTAAAAACACGTCCAACTATTCCACCTATCAAAAAAAATATTAAGTATTTTAACATGATTTCGCCTCCTTGCCATTAATAAAACGATTCACTTTTTATGAATTGAATAAAGTCCATTTGAACCAAACTTATGATTTAATCATTATAAATTCTCTAATTTAAATCATTATATCATGAGATGTCATTTTCATACAATGTTAAACACTGACAATATTTAAACTTATAATATCAAAGAGCTTATTGATTTTACAGCGTTTATGTAATTTTATAATATTATCCAAGTTATTTTATAATTTTTGTAAATTTTATGTTTGAACAATGATTTCTGTGGTATATATATAATACCACGAGAAATCGTGTTAAGTGGACCTTGACAACTAAAGCGGATAAAGAAAAAGAGGTTAAAACCCTTTATATATATATTTTATATTTAATATATTTAATATAGACAGTTAAGAAGAATAAAATAGTTTCTTGATTTAAAACTTCAAAGAAGTTTAATAGAAGTAAAATAGCTTAATAAAAAGATTTAAGAAAAAGTTTCAAAATAAAATCAAGTTTAAGGAGAAAAAACATTATTAAAAATAACATTAAACCGTTTTAGTTGTCATAACCACTATTTTACTAGATTGGTTCAATTAGAACCTTTTTTTATGTCAACAATTATCTGAAAGGAGAACAGACTTGAAAAAAATCATAATACTGATAGAAAATCAATTTGACGAACAGGAACTTATCTATCCCTACCATAGATTTAGAGAGAACTATGAAGTAGAGCTGGTGGGATCAAATAGAGATGAGGTTTACAAATCAAAGTCTGGTGTAAGTTTCAAATCTACACTATCATCTGCAGAGGTCAAAGTTGAAGATTATGACGGAATCTTCATACCTGGTGGATTTTCACCCGACTTTATGAGAAGATGTGAACAAACGGTAAACCTTGTTAGAGAGTTTGACAAAGCTAAGAAGCCCATCGCCGCAATCTGTCATGGACCTTGGTTAATGGCAAGCGCTTGTGATATAAAGGGAAAAGAAATCACATCCTTCTATAGCATAAAGGATGATTTAATAAATGCAGGTGCAAACTATGTGGACAGAGAAGTAGTAGTTTCAGATCACTTAATAACCGGTAGAACCCCTGCCGATTTACCTGCCGTCGTAAAAGCTTTTATTGAGAAAATCGATTAATTTACATTTTAAAAGAGCCTTATTTGGACCAAATAAGGCTCTTAATTATTAGTTTATTTTATTTTTTATCTCTTCTTTAATCTTCACGATGAATTCTTCAGTACCCAGCGATCCTTCATCTCCAATATCACGTTTACGAACGGATACTGTATTTGATTCGGCCTCTTTCTCTCCTATAATCAAGCTATATGGTACCTTTTCCATTTGAGCTGCTCTAATCTTAAATCCTATCTTCTCAGCTCTGGTATCAACTTCTACCCTAATATCCTCATCCATGAGCATATCTTTTACTTTAAGTGCATACTCGTTATACTTGTCTGATATAGGAAGAATTTTTACTTGAACTGGCGCTAACCAAGCCGGGAACTTGCCTGCATAGTGTTCTACCAAACTACCGATAAATCTCTCAAGTGATCCGAGTAGAGCTCTGTGAAGCATAACCGGTCTTTGTTTCTCATTGTTTTCATCGATATAGTATAGTTCAAATCTCTCAGGCATTTGGAAATCTAATTGTATAGTTCCACATTGCCAGGTTCTTCCTATGGCATCCTCAAGATGGAAGTCTATCTTCGGTCCATAGAAAGCTCCGTCTCCTTCATTTATTCTGTATTCAATTCCTCTTTCTTTTAATGCAGCTTCCAGACTTTCCTCAGCATAATCCCAAGACTTTGGATCTCCCATGAAATCATCCGGTCTAGTTGATAATTCTACATCGTACTTAAATCCAAAAGTAGAATATAGATAATCGGCTAAATCGATCATCTTGAATACTTCATCTTTTACCTGTTCAGGTAGACAATATACATGGGCATCATCTTGAGTAAATGCTCTAACTCTAAACAAACCATGAAGAGCTCCTGAGAGTTCGTGACGATGAACTAATCCAAACTCTGAGAATCTAATAGGTAGGTCTCTATATGAATGGAGTTTAGAACTGTATACTATAATAGAACCCGGACAGTTCATCGGTTTTACCGCATAGTCTTCTCCATCTATTTGAGTAAAATACATATTGTCCTGATAGTGATCCCAGTGACCTGATCTATGCCATAGAGCTTCATTTAGTATATATGGAGTTAAAATTTCTCCATATCCATTTTTCTCTAAGACTTTTCTCCACCAATCAATCAGTGTATTCCTAAGCACCATTCCATTCGGATGATAAAACGGGAATCCCGGTCCTTCATCATGGAAACTGAAAAGATCCATTTCTTTACCAATTTTCCTATGGTCTCTTTTCTTAGCTTCTTCAAGTCTTTCAAGATGTTCATCCAATTGTTTTTTCTTTTCAAAAGAAGTTCCATAGATCCTTTGAAGCATCTTGTTGTTTTCGTCGCCTCTCCAATATGCTCCGGCAATATTTAGAAGTTTAAAAGCTTTGATTTTTTTCAAATCATATAGATGCGGTCCTCTACATAGGTCAGTAAAATCTCCAAGTTTATAGAAAGATATATCTTCATCATCGGGTAGATTTTCAATCAAATCTACTTTGAATTCTTCTCCTTTTTCTTGGAAGTATCTTAATGCTTCATCTCTTGACATTTCAAATCTTTCCATAATAGGATTTTCTTTTACTATATTTTTCATTTCCGCTTCTATTTTTTCAAGATCTTCAGGTGCAAATCTGTGCTCAGTATCGAAATCATAGTAAAAACCATCTTTAATAGCAGGTCCTATTGCAAACTTAGTATCAGGATATAGTCTTTTTACAGCCAGTGCCATAAGGTGCGCTGAAGTATGCCTAAATACCTCTCTACCCTCTTCATCATCAAAATTCACGAATCTTACCTCTGAATCCTCCTTCAGAGGTTCTTGTAGTCCTTTGATTTCTCCATTAACTACAGCTCCAAGTGAGTTTCTTAAAAGCCCCTCAGAAATACCTGAAGCTACCTCACTTAATAGTACGCCTTCATCGTATTCTTTTACCGAATTATCCGGAAATTTAACTTTTATCATTTTTCCTCCTTATAAAATAAAAAATCCCCCCATCCTACTATAATTAGTAGGGACGAGAGGCTCGTGGTTCCACCCTAGTTGCTTCTTAATTAAAATAACAGCTCCGGATTAGTTTTCATAAACGGTTTTCATGGATAAATCTCAGCCAACATATCCTCTCTGTATGTACCTTTTTTATTACTCGATCCTTCATAGCTCGATATTAAATTTATGAATTCTATATACCCTAAACAACTAACATTAAACATATTCTATCAATTTTATTTTAAAAAATCAAGTATTCTGTTGTTTGACACCTAATTTAAAATTTTAAACCTATATATCTTAGACGTTGCAATGTGTGCAGCGATTTTTTTATGTCAAATTTAATACTTTTTGGGGTTGTTATATGTTGGGATTTGTGGTATAATTAAATAAAAAAGCGTGGTGATTTGGATGTTTCTTAAAAAGGATAAAAGAGCCAATGGTAAGACTTATCTCACCATTATTAAAGGCTATCGTGACCCTGTTACTAAAAAATCTAGAAATAAATCTGTTATGAAAGTTGGGTATTTAGAGGATTTATTAGACCAATATGAAGATCCTATTGCTCATTTTGAAGAAGTTGCTGCTAGACTAACGGAAGAAGAGAGATTAGCTAATCTGCCGCTTAGTTTCACTTTTGATTCTAAAGAGGTAATTAAGTCTAATGTGGTTAATCGAAAAAACTTAGGATATGTTGTATTATCTCATTTCTACCACAATCTTAAAATTCATGAGTTTTGGAATAATAGACAAAAAACTTCCGGTACTGATTTTTTGCTTAACCATGTATTCCAATTACTTGTTTTTACTAGATCTCTATATCCATCATCTAAAAAGGCTTCTTTTGACTATATCAATTCCTTTTTTACTAAATTCGATTTTAGTCTTCACGATGTCTATAGAGCTTTATCTAAGTTTTATCCTTACAAGGATGATTTAATTCTATGGATTCATCAAAATATTATTCAATACTATGGTAGAGATCTTTCTAAAGTCTACTATGATGTTACTAATTACTATTTTGAGATTCCTTATGAGGATGATTTTAGAAAAAGAGGTGTTTCTAAAGAGCATAGACCTAATCCTATTATTCAAATGGGTCTTTTAATGGATAATTCAGGGATTCCTATCTCCTATGAACTTTTTGAAGGTAATACAAATGATAGTATCACTCTCATGCCTTCATTGAATAAGTTGAAAAAACATTTTAATCTTGGTAAGGTCATTGTTGTTGCGGATAAGGCTATGAATAGTGGTGAAAACATGGCTTACAATATCATTAAAGGGAATGGCTATATATTTTCCGGGTCTGTTAGAGGTGCGTCAAGAGAACTGAAAGATTTTGTTTTAGATCAAACTGGTTATTCTGATAATTCAGATGAGTTCAAAATTAAATCAAGGATTGTGCCTCAAGATATTTGGGTTACAGATATTCATAACAAAAGAAAAAAGGTTCCTATAGATCAGAAACAAGTTGTATTTTATTCAGAAAAATATGCTAAGAAGTCTAGGATGGATAGAGAAAGAACTATTCTTAAGACATTAAAGTTAATTGAGAAAGGTATTGATAGACCAAATTCCAGCGCTTACAAGTATATTAAGAAGGAGTTCATTGATCTAGAAACCGGTGAAATATTAAAGACTAAGAAGAATGATTTTTTAGACATTCAAAAAATTAAAGAAGAAGAAAAGTATGATGGATACTACATCATAAATACCAGTGAACTAGATATGAAGGATATGGATATAGTCCAAGCATATCACGGATTGTGGAAGATAGAAGAGTCGTTTAAAATTACAAAGTCTCAATTAGAAGCAAGACCGGTATATTTATCGAGAAAAGACAGAATAGAATCTCATTTTCTAATATGTTTTGTGACTTTGGTTTTACTAAGACTTTTAGAAAAAGATTTAGATGGATCAAATATCAGCATTGAGAAGGCTATAGAAGAAATGCGTGAAATTACAGGAACTCATTTAGACGAAAACTACTATATGTTCGATTGTTTTAATGAGATAATTGAGAAACTAGGTCAAACAGTTGGAGTTGATTTTTCGAAAAGATTTATAACCGTCGCAGAAATAGATTCCCTTATTTCGGGTGTAAAAAAGGGTTTGTAGAACTACAGGAAAAAGTCAAAATCAAAACCCCTGAAAGCATTGATTTGTTAATGTTTACAGAGGTTTTTTGCTGTTTTAGGTGTCAAAGATAAGATATACCCTAAACAACTAACATTAAACATATTCTATCAATTTTATTTTAAAAAATCAAGTATTTACAGAATCAGTAAATAGACCTTGTAAAATTATCATACTATATTGTTAAGAAAAGATTTTTCCCATCTGTCCTTTAACCTAAATAATTCCTATATTTAATTATATTATCCATTTACTACTTGCTAAAACAATGGCTATATATTAGCATGCACTAGTCTTTTGTGCTATAATAAAGGTTAGAATACATATAAAACCATCGTTTTTTGTAATTTAATTGCAATTATTTTAATGTAAAATAAGAATTAATTATATTAATTACTAAGGAGTATATATGAGAAGTATTTTAAATTTGGTTTTGGACCATCAAAGTAAGACTACTATTTTTCCTCTGGCTTCCTTGTTTGCAATCTTAGGTGTTTATCTCATCTATTGGATTTCAAATAGGAATAAATACATTAAGTATGTGCCGGGTTTAATTCTAATCTCTATAGGGATTTATAATCTAGTAGAGGGTTTGCCTAAAATAACCGATGAAACCGGATTAAATATGATTTTACGATTTGGAATTTTCTTTGTCTCAGGTTTTGTAGCTCTATGTTATGCACTTATACTCGGAATTATTAATAAATCAAGAGTGAATTCACCTAATAGAAATAATCCTTTCAAATCTATCTTTAAGAGAAAAAACCATGAAAAATAAACATATAGCAGCTTTTTTCGACATCGACGGTACATTGACCAGAACTTCACTTATGATAGATCATTTTTTGCGATTGGTAAAAAATGATGTCATAGAAGAACATACATGGATTAATGAAATAAAACCACTTTATGACGACTATAATAGAAGATATGTTGATTATGATAATTATCTGGACGTAGTAGCCAGTGTATATATGGATACGCTAAAGGGTATTAAATATGACTTTATAGACTTTATAGCGCAGCAAGTTATAAAACATAATGCAGATATAGTATATACTTATACAAGATCTCAAATAAAATGGCATCTCGAGCAAGGTCATCTAGTTTTTTTCATTTCGGGAAGTCCAAACTTTCTGGTAAAACATATTGCAAAGAAATATGGAGTTACTGATTATAGGGGAACCATTTATTGTTTGGATGAAGACGATGTTTTCACCGGCAATTTCATAAAGATGTGGGACAGTAAGAGTAAACTCAGCATGATGACTCAATTCGATAAGATGTATGGAATAGACTTTGGAAAATCCTATGCTTATGGAGACACCAATGGTGATATCTCAATGCTTGAAAGGGTCGGTACGGCAGTGGCGATTAACCCTACAAATACTCTTCTTGAGTATATTAAAAATAATGACAGTTTAAAAAAGAAAGTAACGATAATTGTAGAAAGGAAAGATGTAATATATAAAATCACACCGGATGTTGAAACACATAAACTGGTGTAAATCTATAAAAAAAACATAAAAAATCCGGATTAGCCGCTGAGCTGAATCCGGATTTTCTTCTATTGTTTTGGAACCCCAAACATTTGTACCCAGTGAGCCTTACCTTCTGAATCAGCCCAACAAGCTATACCTATTGATTTAAAATATGGTTCTTTTCTCAAAAGATTACTACTTTGTCCTGAAGCCGACATCATAATATCTATTACATCTTTAGGATATGCATTTAAGATTGCAAGGTTTTCTCCTCTAACCTGTTCTTTGTTAACAGTTGAGAAATTTTCACCATTTGGTCTGGTATGAGATAGATTTTCTACTATTTCTTTTGCCCTAATCTTAGCTGCTGCTTCAAGTCCATCATCCCAAGCAAATGGCTCAAGTCCTTGTTCTGTTCTCAATCTATTGATAATCTCAGCCATTTCTTTTGCAAATTCTTCATTATATTCCAGAGGTGCAAACTCAGGAACCTCAGGCTTTCCATTCAACTCACCAAAACTATCTAGTAATTCACCCGCAATTTCAGTTGATATAGACCCCTTGCCCCCAACCATCAATACTCTTCTAGGCTTAATTTGTTCTAAATAATTCTTAATATTTCTAGGTAATGCTTCCTGAGCAGTAAGTAGTACAGGAGCTTTATATTTTGACGTCAATCCAACTGCTGACAGGGCATCAGGAAAATTATAAGCATTTACAAGTATTACATTGCTTGGATTTTTATAAGCCTTTTTTGACAGCGCTATAGAAGTTTCAAACCTATTACTTCCTGCAATTCTTTCAGGATTTTTAAGATTATTCATTACATCGCTAGAAACAGTTTTTACTCCTCCGACTACAATTGTTTTATTGATGTCCATGTGGTCTAAAAATCTTTGTGTAGCAATCGGGATATTATTCTCTGCAACTAGAACTATCGGTATTCCGTTAGCACCTAGATAAGCACTCGCTGATAATGCATCGGGATACTTATGTCCATTGGTTACTGCTACTGATGTAGTTCCGGTAATATTCATAACCCTTTCAGCGATTAGAGCTGCGGTTTCATACCTGTCATCTCCTCCGATTCTTTCAACATCCGCTACGACATTTAATTGCTCTGCCACTCTTTTAGAAACAGATCCTTCACTGCCTAAAATTATAGCTTTTGAAGCTCCTAATTCTATTATCTCTTTGAGGACTGCATCAGACAGACTCTCTTTTTCAGTTAGTAATATCGGTGCATTAAGCGCTGATGCCAAAGGTCCACCGGCTAGTGCATCGGGAAAATTGAAACCATTGGTAATGATTACATAATCGGAAGTTTCGAAAGCATTGCTACTAACTTGAATAGATGTCTCAATCCTACCTTTATCAGCAATTCTTACAATTTCAAATTTCACATTATCATCTGCGACTGCAGTGAGCGGCAGCATCAAAAATAGTGCCAATACCACTATAAATGTAGTTTTTAATATTTTTCTGTTCATTTAACTTCCTCCACTCATTAATATCATTAACAATATTTATATTATCGTTAATGTTTTAAAAAAAGCATATATATAATTATAACCTATTTTACACAAAAATAAAAAAGACTTCTGCATTTAGAAGTCTTTCTCATAAATTAAAGTTTTTTCTTAATCTCTTCAGCTTTATCTTTTATGTCGTCTACAATTTCTTTAGCTTTGTCTTTTACCTTATCGGCTCCCTTTTCAGCGTCTTTTTTTACATCTTCAGCTTTCTTTTCAGCCTGGTCTTTTACTTTATCAAATTTTTCTTCTACATTTTCCTTTAAGTCTTTTAAATCTTTTTTAAATTTATCCATGTAAATCCCACCTTTCTAAGCTAATTATACCCGAGTAAAGGAGTATTAAACTTTCTATTTATTCAATTTTTACAATATATCGTTGTTTTTATATATACATTAAACACTATATATGGTATATTCATAATGTATTAAACAAGTTTTTATACCATAGGAGGTATTATGAATATAATAAAGAGAAATGGTTCCATCGTAGAATTCGACAGAAAAAAGATTGAACTTGCAATCCAAAAAGCTTTCAATAGTGTATGTCAGCCCGTAACTCAAGAGATTTTAGAGAAGATGTCGGGTGAGATTGTATCTAAAATTGAAAGTAATTTTCCAAAATCCCATATGATTACAGTTGAAGAAGTTCAAGACCTGGTTGAAATTACACTTATAGAGAATTCCTACTATGCAGTAGTCAAATCCTATATTTTATACAGAGCTTCTCATCATACCATGAGAAAGACCATAGAAGATTTTTCTAAATATTTCACAGATGAAGAAATAATAGAAGAATTAAAGAGTGTTCAACGTGAATTTACCGAAGATATGTACAATTTAAGTTTCCTAAGAACTAAATTCTCTTCTTTCGTGACCGAAAATATGAATGAAGATCAGCTTCTGGAACTATTAACCAGATCCGCCTCTGAACTGACATCTAAAGAAGCTCCAAATTGGGAATTTATTGCTGCTAGATTCTTATCTCTCAATATAACAAGACTGATTAGAAATGAAATCGTAAAATATGATATAAGTGATTTTTATAGTAAGATTGTATTCTTAACAGACAATTCACTATACGGCAAGTATATTTTAGACAATTATTCAAGAGAAGATATAGACGAACTCGAAGCTTACATTGATAATTCCAGAGATCATCTTTTCAATTTTAGTGGGCTTGACCTGGTATATAAGAGATATCTCATTAAGGACCCTAACGGAAGAATCCTTGAAAGTCCCCAAGAGATGTTTATGGGTATCTCTATGCACCTTGCCATCCCGGAAGCTGATAAAAAAGTCGAATGGGCTAAAAAAATCTACGATATTTTAAGTACTTTAAAAGTAACCATGGCAACACCTACGATGTCAAATGCCAGAAAGCCGTTCCATCAATTATCGTCATGCTTTATCGATACAGTACCGGACTCACTGGATGGAATCTATAGGAGTATTGATAATTTTGCACAAGTATCAAAGCATGGTGGGGGTATGGGATTATACTTCGGTAAGGTAAGAGCCATGGGTTCTGATATAAGAGGATTTAAAGGCGTAGCCGGTGGGGTAAACAGATGGATAAAACTGGCAAATGACACTGCCGTTGCCGTAGATCAGCTCGGAGTTAGACAAGGCGCTGTAGCAGTATATCTGGATGCATGGCATAAAGATCTGCCTGAATTTTTACAACTGAAAACCAATAGTGGTGATGATAGAATGAAGGCACATGATGTCTTTCCTGGGATATGCTTCCCAAACTATTTCTGGGAATTGGCAAAAGAAAGCCTCGATAATAATTGGTACTTGATGTGCCCTCACGAAATAAAGACCACAATGGGATACAGTCTGGAAGATTACTATGGCGATGAATGGAAAAAAAGATACGAGGAGTGCGTAAACAATCCAAAACTTGATAAAAGAGCCATGTCTATAAAGGATATAGTAAGACTATTCTTAAAGTCTGCAGTAGAAACTGGAACGCCTTTTGTTTTCAATAGAGATATAGTTAATAAATACAATCCAAATAACCATAAGGGGATGATTTATTCATCTAACTTATGTACTGAAATTGCTCAAAACATGAGCGGTATAGAATCTGTATCTATCGATGTGGAGTCAAATGATGATGGTGATATTGTAACAACTAAAACCAAAGCTGGTGATTTTGTAGTTTGCAACCTGGCTTCCCTGGTCTTGGGAAATATCGAAGTTAATGATAGTGAAGAACTGAAAAGAGTGGTTACAACAGTCGTTAGGGCACTTGATAATGTTATCGAATTAAACTATTATCCTATCCCCTACGCAAAAATCACAAATAAAAAATATAGATCTATCGGACTTGGTACAAGCGGATACCATCATGTCCTTGTAAAAAATGATTTAAACTTCCAAAGCGATGAACACTTGGATTTTGCCGACAAACTATATGAAGATATCAACTACTATGCCATAAAAGCAAGTATGGAGATTGCAAAAGAAAAAGGATCTTACCACTTCTTTGAAGGTTCCGACTGGCAAAATGGTGACTATTTTGAGAAAAGAGCATATAATAGTAGTAGATGGATTGACTTAAAAAACGAAGTACAAAACAATGGTATAAGAAACGGATATTTGATGGCAGTTGCACCAACCGGTTCAACCTCAATAATTGCCGGAACTACAGCAGCCATAGACCCTGTTATGAAGAGATACTACTTGGAAGAAAAGAAAGGATCTATAGTTCCGAGAGTTGCTCCTTCCCTAACACCTAGGACATTCTGGTTATATGAAAATGCTCATGAAATAGACCAAAACTGGGTAATCAAAGCTGCAGGCATAAGACAAAGACATATAGATCAAGGACAGTCCCTAAATCTTTATGTAACCACAGACTATACCATGAGTAGAATCCTTGGACTTTATATAAAAGCATGGGAGGAAGAGGTTAAAACCATTTACTATGTTAGAAGTCAAGCCTTGGAAATAGAAGAATGTGACAGTTGTTCCGCATAAGGAGGAAAAATGAAATTAGAAAGAAAAGCACTGTTTAATGAACATGGCGATATTGAACTTAATAAGAGAAAGTTGATGAATGGTAATACAACCAATCTTAACGATTTTAACAATTTAAAATACACTTGGGTTAGTGACTGGTACAGACAAGCCATGAATAACTTCTGGATTCCTGAAGAAATAAACTTAAATCAGGATATAAAAGATTATAGAAATCTATCTGAAGATGAAAAGACTGCTTATGACAAAATACTTTCATTTCTTATATTTTTAGATAGTTTGCAAATGGCAAATCTACCCAACTTAAGCGAATTTATAACTGCAAATGAAGTCAATCTCTGTTTGACGATACAAGCGTATCAGGAAGCCATCCACTCACAAAGTTACGGCTATATACTGGATACCATATGTTCTCCTGAAGAAAGATCTGAAATACTATATCAGTGGAAAGACGATCCTTTCCTTTTGGCTAGAAACAAGTTCATTGGCGATAAATACAACGACTTTTATTATGAAAGAACTAAGTTAAACCTTGCAAAAACACTTATAGCTAACTATATCTTGGAGGGTATTTATTTTTATTCAGGCTTTATGTTCTTCTATGCACTGGGTAGAAATGGTAAGATGCCTGGAACAGTACAGGAAATAAGATATATTAATAGAGACGAAAATACTCACCTTTGGTTATTTAGATCGATTTTATTGGATCTAAAAAAAGAAGAACCTGAATTATTTAATGAAGAAAATATTCAATTTTACAGAAACATGATTATTCAAGGTGTAGAAGAAGAAATAAAATGGGCTGATTATGTCTTAGGCGACAGGATTTCCGGATTATCCAAGACCAATGTCGATGCTTATCTTAAATACTTGGGTAATCTAAGATCTAAAGGTTTAGGTCTGGATATAATATTCCCGGGTTTTGAAAAGGAACCTGAGTCAATGGCATGGGTTGCTGAATATTCGGATCCCAATGCAATAAAGACAGACTTTTTCGAAGCAAAAGTTTCGGCATATGCCAAGTCAACCGTTATAGAAGACGACTTATAAAAAGTGGAAGATGATTTTTTTCATCTTCCATCCCATTATTCATCTAACTACATTTAAATTGAAATGGAGCAAAATATGAATAATCCGAAACATAATAGTTTAAACTATAAGAGATACTTTCGTAGAATCTTTGGTTTGAGAATTTTAAAAACAGCAATTGCAACGAGCTTAGCAATTGCAATAGCTGAGCTCTTTAATTTAAAAACACCTTTAATGGCAGGTATATCTGCAATAGTGTCTATGACCTCATCTGTATTTGATTCATACACAGTAAGCTTAAACAGATTACTATCTACCGTCTTAGGTGCGCTTATAGCGTCATTTTTCCAGTTTATTGGTTTCACAGGCTATATCCCTATAGGAATAGGCGTTGTTCTTGTTATAAATATTTGTAATTACTTCAAATGGAAAAAATCAATAACCCTTGCCTGTGTTGTATTTATAATAATTATGTTATACGACAAGAATATACCTAATCAAGTACCTTACTGGAAATATGGTATAAACAGAACCCTGGATACTTTTGTAGGATTATTTGTTGGATTTACTGTTAATTATCTTGTATTTCCGCCTAATAGATCGATGTTTCTGCTTAAAACATACAAGAAGACTCTAAGAGAATTTGAAGATGCTTTTAAGTCAGTATTGACAACAGAAAAGGAAGTTGAAATAGGGAAATTAATTGATGACATAAATGAAATCAACACCGAATTAAAATCCATAAAAAATGATCTAAAGATGGGAGCAGATCAGAAATACAAAATCTCTCACATTTCGAGAATTAACACACAGTTTTTCTCCGCTTTTGGACTAATAACCCAACTTAGAGAAAATGGACATGTTCCTAAGATAGATAATGAGAATATGATTGAGCTGGAAAAATATTTTCAAGAACCGATTGAAGTATTGGTTGATATCACGAATCCCGATTTTGAATCGGCTTTTAACTACTACTTAAATGATTTAATCAAAATGATGTTCGTCTTAAGAGAATATGTATATGATTTTGAACAAACCCTAATGTAAAGAATAAGCGAACCCAAGCAGGTTCGCTTTTTTTATCCTATATTTCTAAAATTTCCCGATGCACTTGCCCTAACTACAGGCTTTAGTTCCGATACCTTAATTGTGCTGAACTCAGCCACCGGACTTCCTGCTGCAGAAAAAACGAGAAGGAAATAGATAAAAGCCGTTTGATGCCAAAAAATTGTTACATCTACAATCCCATGAATCAATATTGTCACTGTTAAAGCAAATATCAATCCAAACTGCTCACTATTTTTTATCTTGTTTATCCTGTCTATAATAGCTTGAGCAAATGGATAAATCAAGACCATTCCTGTCAATCCATAATTTACTAAAAAATCCAGTAAAATATTGTGAGAGTGTATTACTTCTCTGGACCTGATTAAATCATACACGGCCTGTATGCCTAATGGACCTGCCCCTATCAGCATATGCTTATTAATAAATCTAATAGAAGATCCCCAGATACTTCTTCTCAAACCATAATCCTGAGTAACTGTTGCAAGTCTTGTATTTGCCATATTTCCTGTTATAATCACCAGTCCTAAACCGACGGTAATTCCAAGAATTAGAAGATTCGTAGTCTTGTAATCCTTAAGATTAATAGAAAGAGCCAATGCACCAAAAATCAACGCGATTTGTGCTCCTCTCGATCCTGAAAGGTAGACCGCCATAGCTGCTATTACTAAATATGTCCCATATAGGAATTTGATTCTCTTTTCATGATTGTCTATATACCTTTTAAGTCCTATCAAGAACATAAAATCCCCAACCATACCATAGTAATTTGGATTAAAAAATACTGAATCCGCTCTATTAAAAGATATGAATTTCAAAAATCCGTCAATCCCTTCGCCTGAAAGGAAAAACACAAATGCAGCTTTGAAAATAGTATTTAAAAACCATACTGAACTAATCAGTATCATGGTCGTCAATATTGACTCTACCAATTTTTGACTGAGGTATCTGGTATTATAGATGAAAAACACAAAAAATACCAAAATTCCAAAAGTAGCCAAAAGGCCTAAGTAATTCTGAAAAATAATACTTACGACAAAACTGTAGAGTATAAACCCCATTAGCCACTTATTTTCTTCACTGTTTACAATTAAAGAATCCAGTTTTTGAGATTTTACAATATATATAAAGTTTAGTATTAATACAGTTGCTCCAACATAATAAGGCAGCATTAAACTAATTGAAGTAATAAATACAAGTTTTTCTTCAAAGCTAAGCTTTTTAATATCTAACACATAACCAACTCCCATCAGTTATTATATCCCATATGGCTTGAAATAGTCTTACAGATTTGTAAGACTTGATAATAAGCCATAATTAAACAAATAACATTAGAGAATTATACCATAAAATAAACTGTATGGAAACTTTTTATGTTTTATTTAATATTTAAAAAAACAAAAGAATAAAGACAACCTCGAGGCTGCCTTTATTCTTTTAATTATACGATATTTAAAAAGAATGTAATGATAAATACATTAAATAAGTCTATGAACATTCCTCCAACTATCGGTATTACAAAGAATGCCAATTTAGAATATACGAACTTATCACATACAGAGTCCATATTCGCAACTCCATTTGGTGTCGCTCCAAGACCGAATCCACAGTGACCTGCAGCCATAACTGCCGCATCGTAATTTCTTCCCATCAGATTGTAAGTTATAAGCATTGCAAATAATACCATTAAAAGCGCTTGTCCCAGTAATAAAACAACCATAGGTCCCGCAACTGCAGCAAGTTCCCAAAGTCTAACAGACATTAGAGCCATAGCTAGGAACACATTAAGAGCTGCATCTCCTATTACCTGGACTTCTTCAATAGGTACAAAATTTTTCTTGCCTTCTGAGACATTTCTAAGTATTATACCTACGATTATCGGTCCAATATAGATTGGGAATTTACCTAATGGCATAACCAATTTAAGTAAATAATTTAATAAATTAGTTAAATAAGTACCTACACCAATTGCTATAAGTAACATAAATAGCGCCATAGCAATCCTACCACCGTCAAGTGGTAATTTTTCTTCCTTTATAAGGGATTCGTCAACATCCGGATCTCCCCTTTGTTCTTTAAGCTTTTCGGTCAACAGATTATTTTTTGTGATTAACCAGTTCCCAACAGGTCCTCCCATAAGTGAACCTGCAATTAGTCCAAAAGTGGCTGCAGCTATAGCCATAGCCTCAGCACCTTGTATTCCTGCACCCTCGACTTCTTTAGCCATTGCAGCAGCTGTTCCATGTCCACCGGTCATAGGTGTTGAACCCGTCATAAGAGCCAGTTTTGGATCCATTCCAACCACACCTGATAAACCTACTGCAACAGCATTTTGTAAAATACAAAGCAGCACTGCTACTCCTAGAAAGATAACTACCTTCTTCCCACCTTTCTTTAATACCATTATACTCGCATTAAATCCTATACTGGTAAAAAAGAGAACCATAAAAAATTCTTGAAGTGTTGAGTCAAACTCAATATTCAAGGTTCCGGTCATTCTCAAAGTTGTATTAATAATAGCAAATATTAAACCACCAATAACCGGAGCGGGAATTGCAAACTTCTGAAAAAAGCTTACTTTTTTTCTTAAAAACCTACCAATTAACAGAATGATAATGGCAAATCCTGTGGTTTGGTAAATATTTAAGCTAATACCCATTTCCATAAATCTCCCTCCTCAGCTCTAAAAAAGAACATTATTTGATATATATTATACCATCATTTCATGCAACTTACGAACTGAATTATTCTATAAATACGCATTTTATCACATTTGATAAATATTATCAGTTAGATTTATATCAAATGTCGCAAATTTTTGTAATATAATGATTTTTATTTAACTTTTTAACAACGACGGATTACGTATAATCTAGTCTTTTTCATATGTATTAAAACTCAAATAAATATACGCATATAAACTCAATTAAAAATCTATATAAAATTTAATTAAAAAGATATTATTAAAATTTCTTAACAAAAATTTGATTTTGATTCACATTATTCCTTCAGTTTTAATTTTATCCTGACTCATTCGTCATAAACTCTGTTTAGTATTACTCCACTATAAAAGAGCCTAATTGGTTTCCAACTCGGCTCTTTATATATGTTTCATTTGCTTATTATTTATTTTTTAGTAAATACAAGAAATACTGCTATCTTAAATCAAGTTATTCCATAATTAAAGACCTAGCACTTTTCCTTTTAAAGCATCTATATAGATGGTTTTAGAGTATTTATAGACTTCTCCGCCCTTTTCATAGCTATCATCTATTACAAATTTATATGCCGGAGAATATTCTATATTTGATTTTTTTAAGTGATTCATTATTTTTTCCGGTTTAGTTATTAATGTAAGTTCTGTATTTTCTATCTTTAAGTCATTATTTCCATCGGTTTTTGCATATTCTTTCGTCAATATTTCCCTGGCAACTTCTTCAGTGATAATATTGGCATCTCTACTTTTTATTATTTCCTCAGGTAAGAACTCCATACGAGCAAAGATTATAGAATCACCATTTATGATAATATATACTTCCGATTCTAAAAGTCTTTTGTCATTATCTAAATTCACACCATCTCCTGCAATGTTTAAACCTCCAAGAGATTTCGCGAACTTAAAGATTTTTATATCCATAAGTTTTTCTCTAATATTCACTCCACTACCATCTTTACCGATCATGATATCTTCACCACCATTGATCTTATCTATTATGGTGTCAACATCTGCAAAGTGAGTACCTACGAGTTTCAAATTTGAAACTCCAATTTTAGTAAAAAAGCCATTACAAATTCTAAGACCTTCCTCATCCACTACTGAAGTATAGTCTATTAGTGAGTTCAAGTAATCAACGTGATATTTTGCACTAGCATTATAATAATATAGCATCCCATCCCCAATGGTTGCTTCTGCGCCATTATCAAATACGTATCTCATACCGTATTCAAGAATATCATCCTTATGATGCGGTACACCAACTTCTAAATTCTTAGTGATATCTTCAATTTTAAATTCCTTGAGCTTCATAACATGCTCTTTTGCACGTACATCTGGATTTAATCCAACAGATTCTGTACGCTTACCCAGATTTACCATGCTCATAGGTCCCTTACAAGCTACTAAAATAAAAACAGCAGCTACTAACAATATAATTTTTTTCATGTCTTCCTCCTTTTGATACCAACACTTATAGATAGTCTAAGTGTGATTTTTCGTTATTTTTTTGACTATCATGGTAAGATTCATTACGTAATTACGAGTTTACCTATTCATTGTTTATACTTTATCTTAAGTATATGGTATTATAAAAGCCCTCATTATACAAGTTACAGTTTAGTAAGATAAAATCCGGTATCGTTCCTGCGATTGAATAAATAACAAATCATTAGATTCACGACATTAAACTGCTAGGAGTTCACCTACACTTTAATCATTATTTGCTTTTCAAAATGTCTCCATTCTTATCAATTACTTAACCTGGACAGCAAGTTAATAGTCTTTGATTTGATTCCGATTTCTTAACCTCATTTTTTATGCTCTGCAAAATCTATTAATAATCCCGAAAGCTTACAATATAAACCAAAATCTTTGTAATTATCTATAAATCCATACTCTTATAAAGCAAAAAGACATATGGTTTACATATGCCTTTAAAGGAGAGTATGATTTATATTGTGATGATTGCTATTATCTCATTTGCTAATTGTCCGCCCGCGAAGGGAAAGCTTCTGCTCTCCCTACTTACGTGCGGTGAATTTATTAAAGTTTATTTAAACATACCAAAATACAAGTATGTATTAGTTGTTTTTCTTGTTTTCAGTTTTTGGAGCTGGTGTTTTTACTCCGGCTTTAGGAGCTGCTTTCTTTTCCTCTTTTTTTACTTCCGGTGCTTTTTTAGCAGGGGCAGCTTTTTTCGTAGGTGCCGCTTTTTTTGCAGAAGCTACTTTTTTAGTTTCAGGAGCTGCTTTCTTAATTTCAGCCTTTGGAGCTGATTTTTGATTTTTATTTTGAACGATGGCAGGCTTTTTGTTTACATCTGTAGCTGCCGCTTTTTTCTTGTCTGTTTTTTGACCACAAGCTGTCATTCCTATAAGTACTAGAGCTGCTGCTCCGATTGGTAATATTTTTTTCTTTAACATTCTATTTTCCTTCTCTCTTTTGGTTTTGTTTGTATTGTAATACTGTTTCCTTATTACAACTACATTTTACCGAGAACTTTTGTATGAAATGTGTTTGTTTTATTACAAAGTCGTAAGCTTATAATATTTATAGTTGATCTTTGCTTAATAGTAACCAAATTCGAATTTCATATTATGAAGGCTATTTTACATCTGTTGAAAATCCTAAATCTATTTCACCCAAAATAATTCACTATATCCTAAACTTTCGTGACCAATATATTAGTAGTAGTTTTTAATTTTAGATATTATTAAGAGTATTCACACAAATAAAAAAGCCCCTAATGGTGAGCAATTTTTAGGGAGTATGAATTTAAGTATGATTGCTTATATGTAAGTTTAATTCTTTTAATTGTCCGCCCGCGAGAGGAAGACCTCTGCCCTCACTTACGTGCGGTGTATACGTAAACTAATTTACTTATTTAATTAATTATCTCTGAGTATTATTAATTATTTTTCTTATTTTTAGTTTTTGGAGCTGGTGTTTTTACTCCGGCTTTAGGATCTGATTTCTTTTCATCTTTTTTTACTTCCGGTGCTTTTTTAGCCGGTGCAGCCTTTTTTACAGGAACTGCTTTTTTAGCTTTTGGTGCTGCTTTTTTAACAGGAGCTACTTTTTTAGTTTCAGGAGCTGCTTTCTTAATTTCAGCCTTTGGAGCTGATTTTTGATTTTTATTTTGAACGATGGCAGGCTTTTTGTTTACATCTGTAGCTGCCGCTTTTTTCTTGTCTGTTTTTTGACCACAAGCTGTCATTCCTATAAGTACTAGAGCTGCTGCTCCGATTGGTAATATTTTTTTCTTTAACATTCTATTTTCCTTCTCTCTTTTGGTTTTGTTTGTATTGTAATACTGTTTCCTTATTACAACTACATTTTACCGAGAACTTTTGTATGAAATGTGTTTGTTTTATTACAAAACAGAAATCTTTAATATAAAAATCCATACATCTTATATTTTAAATGTATGGATTAGAACTCTTTAATTCTATTAATAATATCCTATGAGAGTAGAAATGCAATCGCTACATGACTACATGGTATACGTTTTTTAATCTTTACTTGAAATTTAAAAATCTATCTCTTCCTCATAAATTTTAAAATCCTTAATCTCAAATTTTCTCAAAAACCCCCACCATCTCCACATGATAAGTTCTGGTAAACTGGTCATATAATTCCAGATTTACGAGCTTGTAGCCTCTATCTATAAAGCTGTTAAAATCTGCCGCCAGAGTCTTTGGATTACATGAAATGTATATAAATTTTAAGGGATTAAAGTCGAGTATTTTTTCTAATGCCTTAGGATTAATCCCGGATCTTGGCGGATCTAGAACTATTAACTGAGGCGCACCTTTTAGGTTTTCAAGTTCTTTTAGGACATCATTTGCTCTGAATTCGACATTTGTGATGCCATTTAGTTCTGCATTATTCTTTGCAGCTTCTACAGCCTCTTCAACTATTTCTACTCCGATTACCTTCTTTGCTTTTTTGGCTAGAATTTGGCTTATTGTTCCGGTACCGGAATATAAATCATAAGCTGTGATTTCTTCTAAGTTTCCTGCCATTTCAAGAACTCTGGAGTACAGTTTTTCGATTCCGAATACATTTGGTTGAAAAAAAGAAAAAGCTGATATTTTAAATCTTAGTCCAAGTATCTCTTCATATATATAATCTCTTCCATGTAAAACTATAGTTTCATCAGATTTTACTGCATCTGCCGGATCGTCATTTTTAGTGTGGAGAATACTGACTATCTCATTTTCCAGCTCTAAATTTAATAGTACTTCATTAAACTCTTCATAGTCTAATGAATCTTGAGTCGTTGTCACCAGGTTTACCATTAATTCCTTGGTGTTAAAACCGCATCTGATTACTAAATGTCTTAAAAATCCTTGTGCCGACATTTTTCTATAGTGTTTTTTCCCTATTCTGCTGAAGTAATCCATCACAGCCGCTCTGATGATTTCAAAATCCGAATGGACGATATTACATCCGCTCGTATCTACAATCTCGTAGTATCTTCCTTTTCTGTGCAATCCAAGGATTAGCGGGCCATCTTTCACTTCATCACCAAAGGTGTATTCCATTTTATTTCTATAACCTATAGGTTTAGGATTTTCATGTACTTTGATTTCATAATTTCCAGCATTGTCATAGAATAATTCACTGATGGCTTGTTTCTTCATCTCTAATTCTACATCCAGTGGTAGAGTTTGATAATTACAACCTCCACACTTTTCATATGCCTTGCATGGTTCATTGGTTTCAAGAATCGACCTTTCGATGATTTCAATCTGCTTAGCATCTCTATATGACTTTCTATTCTTGCCTAGAACCACTCTCAAAGTTTGTCCGGGTATTGCATTTTTTACCCGGACTTTTTTATCATTATAAATCCCCTCTGCTAGATTGGGAAATATTAACTTTTCAACTTTTAAAACAATATCTTTCTTTTTTCTCATGATTTCTCCGATTTATTATTTAAATCTATTACTTTTTACTCCAAGTATTTGGGCTAAATAAAACCAGTACCGGGAATATCTCAAGTCTTCCGATTATCATTGCAAAAGTAAGCACTACTTTTGAAAACTTACCGAAATAAGCATAACTTTCAGTTGGTCCGACTGATGCAAGTCCAGGTCCTATATTATTAAGTGTGGCTGCAACGGCACTAAATGCAGTTGCAAAGTCATGTTCTTTAATCGATATTATAAATAATATGCTTACAAATATTCCAATATATAGTATAAGATACATATGTGCACCTTTAACAATACTATTAGGGAGTGATCTTCCATCTTCTACTACTGCAATAACCCTATTTGGGTTCAGTGCCCTTTTTAGCTCATTTAATCCGGATTTAAAGAGTATTATAACCCTGGAAATTTTTAATCCTCCTGCCGTTGACCCTGCGCATGATCCGATAAACATTAGCATTAGGAGTATATAGTGTGAAAATAATGGCCATTTGGCAAAGTCTGCGGTTGCGTATCCTGTGGTTGACATAATTGAAGATGCTGTAAAGAATACATCTCTGAACATTTTAGTTAAGGAAGTATAAGACCCGCTTATATTGACACATATGGCGATGACTGCTCCAAAATAAATTGCTAAATACACTTTTAACTCTTCACTTCTAAATACATCCTTTAATCTTCCTATGAGTATTAAATAATACAGATTGAAGTTTACACCGAACAATAACATCGCTATTCCGAGGATATAATCTATTGCAGCACTATTATAATGACCTACACTGGCAGCTTTATTACTGAACCCGCCGGTTCCTGCAGCTCCAAATGCATGAATCATTGCATCAAATGGTTTCATTCCGGCTATTATCAATATAATTATGAGTACAGCCGTCATTACGACATAAATCTTATAGAGTATCTTTGCAGTTATATCTATTTTAGAAACGAGTTTACCAAACGAAGGTCCGGGAACTTCAGCTCTCATAATATGCACTGAACCTTTCGAGGACTTGGGCAGTACAGCCAAAGCAAAAACCAGTATCCCCATACCACCGATAAAGTGCGTAAAACTCCTCCAAAATAGCATCGAAGGCGACAATGCTTCTACATCGACCAGAATGCTTGCTCCTGTTGTCGTAAAACCCGATGCAGTTTCAAAGACTGCATTAATAAGGCTTGGTATTTGTCCACTTATTATGAATGGTAAGCTCCCAAAAAAAGACATAAGAATCCACGACAGTGCAACTATGCCAAAACCGTCCTTAACTCCGAAGCTAAGTCCTTCAATATTTTCTCTTTTAGCAATGCTCCCCAGTATCAAAAGAGTCGCAATTACCAAGAGAAAGGACATGATATTCTGAAAATCCTCACCAAAATAAATCGCTACAGCTAGCGGAAGAACCATAAAAAATGCCTCAAGCATTAATATTCTTCCAAGCGTAACTTTAACCAATCGAATGTTCATCTATATACCTACTTTTTTATAATGTCATCCAGTGTAACTATATTTTCCTGTGTAGTGACGATTGCAACTCTATCTCCTACATTAACTGAATCGCGACCTCCGGGAAATATCAAATCACCATTTCTATGAATTATAGTTACCAGTGTATTCTCTTTAATATTTAAATCCATCAGAGGAATTCCAATTACTTCCGAATTTTCTTTAGCAGTAAACTCCATTGCCTCTACTTTTCTATCTGCAAGTTTGTACAATCTTTCCATTTCAGATTCACCTGCTGCCAATCTACTTCTTGCAAATCTTACAATCTTATCAGCTATTATCCTCTTTGGAGTTATAATGGTATCCAGTCCGACTTGAGGAAGCAGTTTTAATATTGACGTCCTATTGACCTTGGCAACGCATTTTTTAACATTCATGTACTTAGCAAATAATGAAATCATTATATTTTCTTCATCTATACCCGTTAGTGCAATACAGGAATCATACTCAGATATCCCCTCTTCTTCAAGCACCTCTTGATCGGTACCATCGGCATTTATAACGATGATTTCAGGAAAATCATTAGCAAACTCTAAAGCTCTATCCATATTAACTTCAATCAATTTAATATCCATACCTCTTTTTAACAACTTGGTTATTAAATAATAAGTCAGTTTTCCTCCACCGATAATCATAGTTGACTTAATTTGGGAATCTATTTTCCCCAAACTATTGTAAAACTTGTGCAAGTCCTCCATGCTTCCGGTTACATGAATATTATCTCCTGAATTTATTACGGTATCTCCGGTCGGAATTATAACCTCGTCATGACGCTCTATTATACAAACTAGCAGCTTACCATCAAAAGAAGAGCTGAAGTCCTTTAGAGTCATATCTACTAGATAATTATCCTCATCTATCGCAACCTCAACCATATTAACTTTCCCATTTGCAAAAGACTCTATACTTAAAGCATTAGGGTACTTTAGTATCTCGGAAAGTACCGCAGCTGACTCCTCTTCGGGATTGATAAGTCCGGTGATTCCGAGAGAACTCATAATAAAATCGACACTCTCATGATACTCAGGATTTCTAACCCTGGCTATCGTATATTTAGCTCCTAGTTTTTTTGCAATGATACAGGAAACTATATTTAGCTCATCAGAATTTGTCACAGCTAAAAATATATCGGACTCTCCAACCATCGCCTCATTCTGAACATTAACATTTGCACCATTGCCAACGACAGCTTGGATATCATACATTGAAAAAATATTATCTATTACTCTTGGATTTGTATCTATTAAAACTATATCGGTATTTTCATACAATTCCTGACATATAGTTTCCCCAACTTTTCCTGCACCTACAACTACTACTTTCATAAGACCTCCGTATTAACGCTCATGCCTAAATTTTATAATAAATACTCTAATTTAGCAATTGAGTATCCGATTATTTAGGGTAAATTAATTATTTAAATGCATCTAATGCTCTACTGACACGACTGACAGGTAGACCCATGACTGAATAAAAATCACCCTTTATAGATTCGATTAAAAGTGATCCAGCCCCTTGTATTCCATATGAACCGGCTTTGTCGAACGGGTCGCCTGAAGCAATATACTCGTCTATTAAGTTTTTCATGTAATCATTATATTCATGAAACTTAACCACAGTCGCATCATAAAATACATCCTTTAATCCATTCGATAGAATTGCAACGCCTGTGTATACAATATGTTCAGCTCCCGATAAGTCGGTGAGCATCTTTTTAGCATCATCTTTCGATTTTGGTTTACCAAATACCTTTCCATCGCAAACGACGACAGTATCCGAACCTATGACTATAGCATCCCCATTTTCTTTAAACACATGTTTAGCTTTTTGATACGAAAGCTCCATCACCAGTTCACTAAACCTGTTTTCATTATTAATATCTCTTAAGATGCTATCGGTTATTTTTTCTTCATCTATGTCTGCCGGTACAGTACTAAAATCAAACCCGCAGAGAGCTAACAGCTCTTTTCTGCGGGGTGATTTACTTGCTAATATTAATCTCTTCACTATTAATTAACTCCCGGTTTACCTAAAAGTTTAAACATATTCTTCTTATATGCTTCAACTCCCGGTTGATCGAAAGGATTTACTTCATTTAGGTATCCTGAGATACCGCAACTAACCATAAAGAAGTATAGTAATTTTCCTAGATTATACTCATTGAGTTCAGGTATTGTAATCCTTAAATTTGGCACGCCACCGTCCACATGAGCCATAAGAGTTCCTTCAATGGCTTTTTTGTTTACATAATCAACAGTTTTTCCGGCAAGATAATTAAGACCATCTAAATTTTCAGAATCTTCCAAAATCTTTAAATCAAATCTTGGTTTTTCTATATTGATAACTGTTTCAAACAAATTACGTTTACCATCTTGAATCAGCTGACCTAGAGAGTGTAAATCAGTTGTAAATCCGGCAGACGCAGGGTAAATTCCCTTCCCATCCTTACCCTCTGATTCCCCAAACAACTGTTTCCACCACTCTGCAATATAATGAAGTCCCGGTTCATAATTAACCAGTATCTCTATATCTTTGCCTCCATCATATAATAGCTTTCTTGCAATTGCATATCTAACTGCATTATTATCAGGATCTTCAACCAGGTACTCAGTTTGAGCAACTTTTGCACCTTTCATAAGTTCATCTATATCGATGCCCGCAGCAGCTATCGGTAGAAGTCCAACTGCGGTAAGCACTGAGTATCTTCCTCCAACATCATCAGGCACGACAAAACTCTCATAACCTTCATCTTCGGCGAGCTGTTTTAAAGCACCTTTAGACTTGTCAGTGGTTACGTAGATTCTATCGGCAGCCTCAATCTTACCATACTTGTCTTCCATGAACTTCTTTAAGAATCTAAAAGCAATTGCAGGTTCTGTAGTAGTTCCTGATTTAGAGATAACATTTAAACTGACCTGCTTATCTTGTATATATTCCAATAATTCCAGTAATTCTGTTGAGCTTAAATGATTTCCTGCAAACAATACCTCTAATTCCTTTTCTTTTCTGTATCTTTTAGATAATGCCTCAATAACAGCCCTTGCTCCCAGATAAGAACCACCTATGCCTATTACTACAAGAACTTCACTGTCATTTCTAATTTTAGCTGTAACTCTTTTTATTCTGTCAAATTCTTCTTTGTCATACTTGGTAGGTAACTCAACCCAACCAAGAAAATCATTTCCAGGTCTATCACCGGTTTGTAGAGATTTCAATGCTGCAAGAGCCTTAGTTTCTACACCCGTTAAATTCTCCAAAACGCCTGAGTATTTCAAATCCAATTTTAGTTCGCCCATAGTAATCCTCCTTAATCGATTAGAGTAGCAACCATAATAGCCATATCGTCAAAAACTTCGCCCCAACTAAACTTAGTTACCTCTCCTACCACATTCTCAATTATATCTCCGGGTTTCATTATTGCCTCTGTAAACCTTTCATGCCCAAACTCTTCTCTGTCATAATTTTTGGATTCCGTAAATCCATCGGTATAAAAGATGAGTTTATCACCTTTTTCAAGCCTTATTTTATCCTCTTTATAGGTCATTTCCCTAAATAAATCACATATTGGCACACCGGTTATTTCCAAAACCTTGTATCTGTCATCAAGTTTTACAATCGGACAACAATTATGTCCGGCATTCGAATAACTGAAAGATCTTTCTTTTCTGGAATAAACCCCATAGAACATAGTAAAGTAGAGATTCTCTGCCAAATTCATCTCACCAAACCTCGCTCTTAGCTCGTAAAGAGTAGTCGACGGACTGGCACCGCCCAGTTCAGTAACAATAGCTCTTGTAGTCTGTTTTATAAACATAGTGAGCATAGAAGCTCCAACCCCATGTCCGACTACATCACAAATATAGATTCCAACTTTATCGTCATCAATCTTTATTATATCAAATAAATCTCCGGATAATTGCTTTGAAGGCTGATAATAATAGTCCACATCCAAGTCTCCAACCCTTCCCTTTTCAGGCAATAATTGAGCCTGAATACTCCTTGCGAATTTAATATCATCCGACATCATCTTATTTGCATTGAAAAGTTCTCTTCGTATATGTATTTCAGAGCTTATATCTCTAAAAACTTCAACGGCAGCGACTACCTCCCCATCTTCACCGATGACGGGAGAACTCTTCACAGAATACTCCTTACCCATAAAAATTATCTCTTTATTATAAGTCTTCCTGGTAAGTAGAGTAATGAGTGAAACAGATCTAGGCACCACCGAATCACCCATGATAATATCCTCTTCAAAAGAGCATGCAATATTAGGATCATGCGTCTTACAACTGGTTTTCATCGACTTGTTAATGAATAGAATTCTACCATTCCTGTCTATAACCCTAACCCAGTCGTCCATAGATTCTAAAACCTGAACATTCAATTCACATAATTCAATTGTAAGTAATTCTTCAGGTGTTTTCCCCATATTCATCTCGTACTCCTTTGGCTAATAATTAAATAATTATCCGTAAATCCAACACTCATCTACTCCGGTCTAGGTCCATAAAACTGGTAATAATCCACCTTCAGCTTAGCATTATATAATTTCCTCTTTCTATCGGCTCTCTTGCCATAGTACTTCTCAAACTGATCGAAAGCAGTTATTACATATATTGACCAAGTATCGAGTTCCTTAAACTTAGCACCTAAATCCCTGTATAATTTCTTTATCTCTTCAATCTCGCCCATTCTCTCTCCATAAGGCGGATTGGTTATAACAACTCCATAATCATTGGTCAGATCGACATCCCTCATATCCTTCATAAAAAACTGGATATCGTCAGACAATCCTATATTTGCCGCATTATCACGCGCCCTGAGAATAGATCTCTTGTCAATATCAGAGCCAAGGATTTCAAGCCTTATATCATTATCGATAACGGACATCGCATCCTGCTTGACCGACTTGTACACTTCTTCGCCGACAATACTCCAATGCGCAGAATCAAAATCCCTATCAAGCCCCGGCGCAATATTTCTACCAATCATCGCAGCCTCTATCGGAATAGTCCCTGAGCCGCAGAAAGGATCATACAAAATCCTGTCCGGGTTCCAGTACGACAATTGAATCATAGCAGCAGCAATAGTCTCCTTTAGTGGAGCATCTCCTGCCCTATTCCTATATCCCCGTTTGTGAAGCCCATCTCCCGATGTATCCAAGGTAATTATCGCCATATCGTTAAGCATCTGGATTTCAAGCTTGTACCTCGGTCCCTTTTCAGAAAACCACTCGACATCATAACTCTCCTTAAGTTTCTCCACTATCGCCTTTTTCACAATAGACTGGGAATCCGAAATACTAAAGAGTTTTGACTTATGCGTCCTTCCCTGCACCGGAAACTCAGCATCTACAGGCAGTAAATCCGCCCAAGGCAAAGCCTTCGTCTTATCAAAGAGCTCCTCAAAAGTAAGCGCTTCAAACTCAGCAAGCTTAATATAAACCCTCTCAGCAGACCTAAGCCAAATATTGCATCTCGCAATATCCTCCGCAGTCCCTGAAAACTCAATCTTCCGATCAGAAACCTTCAAATCCTCAAACCCAAGCTTAATAAGCTCCCTCTTAACAACAGCCTCAAGGCCAAAATTCACAGTAGCTATTAAATTGTATACATTATTATTATCAAATTTTTTTGTCATATATTGATTATAACACTTAATTGTAAAAAATGTGAGGTCCCCAATCATTATTTTATAAAAATGGCTGGAAAAATACTAGAAGAAAAAACAATAAAAATGCAATATCTCTTATTCTCTACCTGCATTACAACGGCAAAAAGATTATGAAATTATCTTGTTTTAGAAGTTTTATTAGAAAAACACGTTTATTGTTCTGTAAGGCTCTAACTAAAAAAGCGACATCTCTTCGTCGCTACCTCTAGTACACCCAACGAAATGTTTTTGAAATTATCTGACTTTGGAAGGTTTTAGTAGAAAAATCCGTTTAATGTTCTGTAGGGTTTAGAAAGAAAAAAGCGACATCTCCTCGTCGCTACATCCAGTACCCCAACGAAATGTTCTTGAAATTATCTGACTTTGGAAGGTTTTAGTAGAAAAATCCGTTTATGGTTCTGTAGGGTTTAGATTCTATTCTTTCAAGCGAAGCGGTATTGGAATCACCGGAAACTCCGAAACGAATTTTTCTCCAAATCATGAACGGAGAAGAAATTTAAAACTTTTCGCCCTTTAAGCAAAGCGGTATTGTAATCTCCGGAAGAATAATAAACGGTTTTTCTTAAAACCTGGAACAGAAGAGAATTTCAATAACTTTAAGTTATTCTCTCATTCAGCGTAATTGAAAGTTCATCAGATGTGTTAAATTATCATGTGAGATTAGTTGAAATTCTAAATATAGCAGTAGAATTCTCCGAATTCCTCTTTTGTATATCTCTCCCTCAGTCAACACAGTTGACAGCTCCCTTACCAACCTAACCAATTGAGATGCTCTTCGAAATTTAGGTAGGTTTCATGCAAAGAATTCCCAAGAACGAAGTGATTGGCGTGAATTCGACTGCCAAAAGATGGAGCCTAAAAAAACTAAAAAAAGCGACATCTTCACGTCGCTACCTTTAGTACACCAGGCGAAAAGATTTTAAATTTATTTGACTTTGAGCTCTTGACCATAAAATTCAGCTTTAGTTTTGGAGGGCTTAGATTTCATTCTTTCAAGCGAAGCGGTATTGAAATCTCCGGAAAAACTAAAGCTGCATTTTATTCAAGTTGCGAACGGAAAACAAATTTAAAACTTTGAGCTCTGTGCTAGATACATCCTCCTATATATCCCGCCTTTTTCTATCAACTCATCATGACTTCCCGACTCTACAATCCTTCCCTTATCTAGAACGTAGATCGTGTCGACATTCTTAATTGTAGACAATCTGTGAGCAATTATAAAAGTAGTACGTCCTCTTTTCAGCCTCTCAATCCCGGTCTGGATAAACTCCTCTGTCTCGGAATCTATATTAGAAGTCGCCTCGTCCAGAACTAAAATCTTCGGATCCCTCACAAGAGCTCTGGCAAACGAGATAAGCTGTCTTTCACCGGCAGAGAAGGTACTGCCCTTTTCCTTAACTTCTGTCTTTATCCCATCAGAATGTTTGTTTAAAAGCCCGGCTCCTCCGACCTCTCTTAGAGCTTTTTCGGCATCCTCATCTGAAATGCTGTCATCAAAAAGTGTAATATTTGATTTTAAATCCCCTGTGAATAGATAAGGATCCTGAAGAACAATAGACATATGCTTTCTCAGTTCCCTTAAATCTACTTTATTTAAATCCACCCCATCAATTGTGATGCTGCCCGACTGAGGTTTATAGTAACCTAATAAAAGATTCATTATCGTACTTTTGCCCGATCCGGTATGCCCTACAAAAGCAGCAGATTCACCTTCATTTACTTTAAAGCTGACATTTGAGAGAACATAATCTTCGTCATTGTATGCAAAACTGACATCATTATAATCTACAACACCATTGATTTCATCGCACTTCTCTCCACCGTATTCTATTGCTTCCATATGAAGGAGCTCAAACACGTGATCTGCGGCCCCTCTTGCCTTTTCAAGCTCTCCAACTCTTAAGACCACATTAGTCAGATGGTCAAATATCTTTGTCATATAGTCTATAAAAATGTAGAGCATACCAACTGTTACCGGATACGCTTTTATAATAGAACCATATCCGAAAAACAGCAATGCACCTGCCAAGCTTAGAAACTGAAGAGTTCCCATTGCATTAAAACCTGAATATGCAAATAGTTTAGTGAAGTTTAGCCCCTCTTTATAGACATTATTATTAACCTCATCAAACTCTTCGTATATCCTGTCTTCTCTATTAAAGGCATGAATGATTTCTATACCTTGTATATTTTCGTTTAAATTGGCATTCAAGTCACTCAAATACCTTCTATAGGCATAATTATATTTCTTTGATTTGTTCTTAAAGTCTACGAAAATTATAGCTACAAATGGCATTGGTACGAGAGCCATAAGCGCCAATTTATAATCTATCAATGCCAAGCTTATGAAAATTCCTGTTGCATAGACAAAAGCGGTAATTAGCTGTGATAAAACGACTTGGAATAGTACCCTAACATCCTTTGTGTCATTTGTAATCCTTGAGACCACTTTCCCTGCAGGTAATTTGTCAAAGAATGGAATAGGCATCTTCTGAACATGTCTAAATACATCTTCCTGCATAAACATTGCTACCTTATTAGCGGTCTTGTTAAAATAATATACATTTAGATATCTAAATATTGAAGCTAATATTATAGTCACAAGAAATACTCCGAGTAATAGAAAATAAAAACTTGGATTCTTTGGACCTATTCCTTCCACTAATTCGCCGTCCAGAAGTTTAGAGATAATATAAGGACCTGCAAGATCCGTTAGTACCGCTAACATAGACAATAATAAACCGAATGCCAATGTCGTCCACGTCTTTTTACTGTATTCCATCAGCTTAGCTGTTCTGAATTTCTTTTGATACGTACTACTTTCCATTATGATCCTCCAGCTGCTGAATTGTAAATTGTTCATGGTACCAACCATTTTGAGCAATTAACTCTTCATGAGTACCTCTTTCTACTATCTTGCCTTCTTCAAGAACTATTATTTCATCAGCATGCATAATTCCTGAAAGCCTATGGGCAGCAATTATAGTTGTTCTCCCAACTCTATCTCTTTTAATATTCTCGATTATTTTTTCCTCTGTATTTGCATCTACAGCAGACAATGAGTCATCCATTATCAAGATTTCCGGATCTCTGATAAGAGCTCTTGCGATTGAAAGTCTCTGTTTTTGACCTCCCGAAAGAGCAACACCTTTTTCACCGACCATGGTATCCAAACCATTTGGAAGAATTTCCAAATCCTTTTTAAAGTCTGCACTTTCCACTGCAGTCAACACATCATTATCGGAATCGTCATCCCTACCGAGTTCAATATTTTCTTTAACAGATTTCGAGAATAATATATGTTGCTGCGGAACATATCCGACTTTTTCTCTAATCGACTCTGTTTTTAAATTTTCTACAGGGATATCATCGATAAAAAGAGTTTCCTTTTCGATTGGATAAAATCTGAGTATCTGTTTTAAAAGTGTGGTTTTACCACTTCCAATTTTCCCAACCACTCCCAGAGTTTTTCCATTTTTGATAACCAGATTAATATCAGAAAGATTCAAATCCGTGGATCCGGGATATTTGAAATTAAAATTCTTAAATACTATATCCCCATTCCCCGAGTATGGCACAGCTTCTGCGGCATCGACCATGTCCTCTTTATAATCCAGCAATTCCTGAATTCTATCCATGGATGCGGATGCTTGCTCCGATACATTAATAAAATCACCTAAAGCAAACATCGGCCAAGTAATCATATTTAGATATACCGTAAATGATATTAAACCACCTATCGTTATTGCTCCGGTTTTTATAAGATAAGCACCATAAAGAAATGTTATTACATAGCTTATCCCGGGAAATATTCTACTAATAAACGGGAAAAATGCCACCCATTTGACTTGCTCCATATTGCTTTTATATAGAGTTTTAGCTTTTTCCGAAAACCTGTTTTCCTCACTTGGTTCCCTAACAAAAGCCCTGATAACTCTGACACCCAAGACATTTTCAAGTACAGCTTCGTTCATCCCGTCAAATGCCTTCTGCACTTTATTATAGACTTTATAGAGCTTATTCCCTATAAATTTACTCGTTACCACTACCAGCGGAAGTGGCAAAACAGCTAATGCAGTGAGCTTCCAAGAAACAGTTATGCTCATAATTATCACCAGTGCAATCGGGTATATAGTAGCATCTAAAAGTGCCATCATTCCAAATCCGGCAAAATCTTGTAGTGATCTTACATCATTTGTAGCCTTGCCCATTAAAGATCCGGTACTGTTTATCTCATAAAAAACCGGTGTCTGACCTAGAAGTTTATTGACAACATTCCTCCTAGCAGCTCTACCAATCCTATCTGAACCTTTAAACAGCAAATAACCCCAACCATAGGCAGTTGCATATAGTAACGCGATTACCAGAACCATTAAAAGCACATACCTGTATAGTTCCGTCAAGCCTATTGCCTCTTGTCTTATAGAATCTGCAGCCCTTCCCAATAACCAAGGGGGAATTATTATCAAGACATAATTTATAAGAATGAGTATCATCCCAATAGCGTACTCCTTCTTATAGGTTTCAATAAACCATTTTATTTTTTTAAATATACTTAACATATAACCTCACTTTTACACACCAAAAAACACACCCAATGCAGGGTGTGTTGCTGACAAAGGGATAGATTCCCTCAACTCTATTATATATTTGAATTGAGGAGGTATTTTATTGATTCATATTTATTTAGTACTATCATTTTTATACCCCCTTTCTATAATTTTAAAATAATAATATCAGTTTATAGTTAAATTGTCAATTTATCAATTAGAGTAATAGCATACCTGTATAAAAAACTAACATTCATTCACCCTAATTCAAACTTCTTTACTTATTTTTGAATTCTTGATCCAAAACTCACTTAAATTTTCATCGACAGAATCCAAATCATAGTAATTAATAATATGCGACCAATGTTTTGGCATTAATTTTCTATAATACTTTTTGGTAAACCTGTCATCTATCAGTAGAACAGCCCCTCTATCATCTTCCGTCCTGATAACCCTACCGGCAGCCTGTAGAACTTTATTCATCCCCGGATACTGGTACGCGTACTCAAAACCCATACCCTTTATCTCATTGAAATATTCTTTAATTACATCCCTTTCAAATCCAATTCCGGGAAGTCCTACTGATACTATAATTGAACCTATTAACCTGTCACCTGCTAAATCTATTCCCTCCGTAAAAACTCCGCCAAGTACTGCGAACCCGATTCTATTTTCGGCATCGTCGAAACTTGCAATAAATTCATCTCGATCATCCTCAGTCATGCTTCTGTTTTGAGCTATAATATCCAAATCCTCATTCTTGCCTGCGAAATCAGTATATACCATATCCATATAGATATAAGAAGGAAAGAAGATTAAATAATTTCCTTTCTTTTTGCTTATAAATCTTCTAATAGTTTCTGAGATCTGTTCAACTGATCTTTGTCTGTCTTTATACTTGGTCGAAATAGTAGCCATGGCCCCAATAAAAAGATTTTCTTTAGCAAATGGAGAGTCCAAATGATACTTATAGGAATTTTCATCTCCACCTAATAGCTCAGCATAAAAATCCATGGGAGTAAGTGTAGCAGAAAAGAAAACAGATGACCTTGCCCTTTTTAAAATCTCCTTAAAAAGAGATGAAGTATCGATGCATAGTAATTTTACAACCATCATCTCAGTATCATCCAATGTGAACACCGCTCTGAAGGACTCATCATATAACTCCGAAATTCTAAGATAGGACTGCAATTCAAAATAAAGATTTAGGATGGTTTCATAATGCTCCGCATCCTTCTCCTCCGCTAAAAATGCATCCATTCTGGAAGTTAAAGTTTTTATACTAAAATAGATATCCTCAGGCTCTTCCGTCTTGCAATAATTTCCCAAATCATCCAAATAAGGCCTATAACTCTCAATTTTATTTAATAATCTGGATATAGCTTTCCTTATTGGCAAGTACTCACCTGTAAAAGATTCAATTATCTCAAGCAGTTTCGCAGATTGTAACTCCTGAGAAAACATCTCTCTTCCTCTGTCTATCAGATTATGCGCTTCATCTACTAAAAATAGAACTCTATCAGTCGGACTGTCGAAAAACCTCCTTAAATAGACCCTTGGATCAAAAGCATAATTGTAGTCACAAACCACCACATCGGAGTATATTCCCAAATCGAGCTGAGTCTCAAACGGGCAAACTTCATGCTTTAAACTATATTTTCTAATAATTTCAAAATCGATAAGCTGTTCATTATCCAATATATCAATAATTGCATCATTAACTCTATCAAAGTGACCCTTTGCATATGGACAATCCTTAGGATTACACTTAACCACATCATTTATACA
Source organism: Peptoniphilaceae bacterium AMB_02 (assembly GCA_036321625.1). Taxonomy (NCBI): domain Bacteria; kingdom Bacillati; phylum Bacillota; class Tissierellia; order Tissierellales; family Peptoniphilaceae; genus Microaceticoccus; species Microaceticoccus formicicus. Next base: position 527,001 of record CP143259.1, on the reverse strand, counting down.
GGACTTTTCTTTAGCCGTAAAAGTTACCGCTTTAATTTTCAAACCGGCATCTATCAGTAAATCGAGTGCATTATTACAAGCAGCCTTGGTAGTAGATCTCGCTGTCAGATAAAACAATTTATCCACCAGTGATTCTCCAATGGCTTTAACTGATGGAAACACCGCAGACATAGTCTTGCCGATACCCGTAGGAGCTTCTATAAAGAGTTTTTCGGAGTCGATAATCGTCTTATAAACTGCAACAGCCATCTCTCTTTGACCTTTTCTATATGAACCGAAGGGAAACCCTAAATCAGTTATCGAATCATTTCTTGCATTTCTCCATTCCAATAGCTTCTTACTGAAATCCAAGTACTCGAGCAGTAATCTACTGTAAAAATCCCAAAGCTCAATAGAAGTGAAAGTCTTTCTAAACCTTTTAGTTTCCTCATCTTCAATATTGTAATAAGACAACTGAACACCAAGCATGTCCACATTATAAGCTTTTGTATAAAAATAGGCGTAGCACATAACCTGAGCCCAATGAAGCTGACTGAAATCCTCTGTCAAAGTCTCAAGATCTCTGGTAGTACTCTTTATCTCGTCTAAAATTATAAAATCGTCCTCTGTTATTACTCCATCAGCCCTACCTTCGACGATAAACTTCATCCCCTCAATCTCTGTCTCATTTCTTAAAAAGAACTCACTATCGTAATTTCCTTCATATTCACTTTGCAACTTTTTATGCGCCATAATCCCTTGGACAGCTCTATCTTGAGAAACATATGAAGTATCAATATCTCCACTTCTCATTACGAACTCAATTAGGTTTCTGACGGAAATCCTAATAATATTCTCCATAAAAACTCCTTTTAAAATCTATACCATTATATCATAAATAAAAAAAGTAATATCACATGTATTCATTCTTTTGCACATATCTGAAAATTTGACTTTAGTTTTAGAGACCTTATTAGAAAAATCCTTAATCTATTAAATTAATTCAAAAGAATTAACTCTATTGTCTTGAATAAGAGATTGTGAACTAAAAAAGAAATCTAGGAAATGAAAAAAGAGACTTAAATAAAAAAAATCGCTGCGAATTACTTCACAACGATTTTGTATTCTTATAGACCAAAATATTCTTCTAATGTTAAACCTGACTCAAAAACTTTTTTAGCAAGCTCAGGTCCAACAAATCTATAATGCCATGATTCATACTTATATCCTGTAATAGCTTCCTTACCTCTTGGATATCTTAAAATGAAACCATATTTGTAAGCATTTTTAGCTAGCCATTCAGCCTCCGCAGTATCGTCAAAAGAATCATCTATAGTAACTGTATCATCATTTGTCCAAAAATCAAATGCATAACCGGTTTGATGTTCACTGTGTCCCGGTAGAGAAGTCATCTCATCAGCGGCCTCTTTTCCATAACCTTCAACGCTTGAATCATAGACTCTTCTTTGCTCGTCATAGCTTCTATAATCGGAGATAATCTTAATATCCAGACCGTCTCTTCTCATCTCATCTCTCATTAGTTCATAAGACTGCTTAGCCTCTAACTTAAGACCAGGATTAAAATCTTCTGGAACTCTGTATTCTCTATTAACTATAAGAACACCGTCTACTACTTTAAACATCTTTTCATCTTCAATTTTTGTTACATTTTCAAGCTTTACATAACCGTCTTGATTTTGATAATTTACCTTTACCCAACCATTTTCACTACCATAAGACTCTAAGTAATCTCCCATCGGGATTTCGGTAACCACAGTACTACTTTCATTAGTTGAGCTGTAAACAACTGTAGCCCCTACTGTCTTGTAAATCTTTTGAAGCTTATCAGTAAATCTATCCTTTGTTGACTCAGTCATCTTAACGACTTGCTTTAAATCTTCAGAGTTATTATTATTAAGTTTTTTAGTAATATCCGTTTTATCTTCTTCAGAAACTTTCTCGACTGTCTCTTGATTCTCCGTCTTGACAGTTGCGTCTCCACCAACATCTTTTCTCTGTTCAAGAACAGCTACATCCTTCTTGAAAAATGGAAGCTTCTTGACCATTGAAAAAACCCCAACAACCGATAAAACCATGACCAAAGAAAATACGACTATCCTATTTCTGTTTCTTCGTCTAATAGCCGCACGTCTTCTCCTATTAACAACCCTTCTCCTGCTCATCTTACAACTCCTCTATATAATTAAGTAATAATTAAGTAAATTTTAAATGTTATGTTTGTTGACTACCTATATTCTACCACAAAGAACAGTATATTTGAATACCATAAACCGAATTATTTACAAAAAGGTTACAGTTTTTTCGATAATTGTTGAAATTTTATATGAGTTTTAAATATTTCACAATAATGTAATAAACCTTATAATTTTAACATTCACCACTTATTTTATTATATTGTACTTTAATAGTAATACGTCATAATATTGTTTATAAAGTATCATGAATTGGATTATTCATGTTAAATCTTATCATAACAATTATTAACTGTTTGTAAAATCTTAGCTCTAAAAAATTTGTGTATATGTCATATATTTTTCTTCTCTTTTTCCAATTTACTAACTTTGTTTAAATTGTACATTTTTATTTAATCATTAATGTACATTTTAATTGTATCATTTACAGATAGTCGTGTGGGGTGAGTTGGATGGTCGTGTGGGTGAGTTGGATGGTCGTGTGGGTTCAGTTGTGAGTTCAAAATATAGCAGTAGAATTCTTCGAATTTTTTATTGTATATCTCTCCCTCAGTCAACCGAGTTGACAGCTCCCTTACCAACCTAACCAATTGAGATGCTCTTCGAAATTTAGGTAGGTTTCATGCAAAGAATTCCCAAGAACGTAGTGATTGGCGTGAATTCGACTGCCAAAAGATGGAGCCGGAAAAAGCGACATCTCTTCGTCGCTACCTTCAGTAAATCCAAAGAAAAGATTTTAAATTTATTCGACTTGGAAGGATTTGGCTAAGAAAAATCGTTGTAGGAGTTGAAGGGTTCTAAAAGAAAAAAAGCGACATCTCTTCGTCGCTACCTCCAGTACCCCCAACGAAATGTTCTTGAAATTGTCTGACTTTGGAAGGTTTTAGTAGAAAAATCCGTTTATTGTTCTGTAGGGTTTAGATTACAGTCTTTTAAGCGAAGCGGTATTGTAATCTCCGGAAGAACTATAAACGGCTTTTTCTTAAAACCAGGAACGGAAGAAAAATTTAAAACTTTGAGCATCTATGGTACATAATTATCAAATGTCGGAACTATCTTCCTCAGTTCCTCAACGATCTTATCCCTATCATTCGTCTTAGTTGAATCCATTAGAGGAACTAGCTTCGCCTCCAACTCATGGAAATCAATAATAGTCGGTTTCTCAACAAAAATCCTTTCGTATTCAGTCTTGTCTACTAGATCCATATTTAGAAGCAGCTCTTCGAATAGCTTCTCCCCCGGTCTAAGCCCAATAATCTCAATATCTATCTCTTTGTAAGGTTCATGACCGTGAAGTCTAATAAGCTTTTCGGCTAAATCAATAATCTTGACAGGTTCTCCCATGTCCAGGACAAAAATCTCTCCACCCTTTGCGATTGCCCCGGCTTGAAGAACAAGCTGAGTCGCTTCAGGAATAGACATGAAATACCTTATAATTCTCTCATCAGTTACAGTTACAGGACCGCCCTTATTTATTTGATTTAAAAACAGCGGTATAACCGATCCATGAGAACCAAGAACATTGCCAAATCTAACAGCAACATAATCGGTTTTGGAAATCCTGTTGAATGACTGGATTATCATCTCACAGATTCTCTTTGTTGCTCCCATAATATTCGTTGGATTTACAGCCTTATCAGTCGATATCAATACAAACTTCTCGACATCATAATGGTCCGCTTCCAAAACGACATTCAAAGTACCAAATACATTATTCTTTACAGCCGATTCAGGACTGCCTTCCATTAGAGGGACATGCTTGTGAGCCGCGGCATGAAAGATTATTTGTGGCCTATACTCACTAAATATTGCATCCAGTCTCTGCCTGTCCCTTACAGACTCAATAAATACCCTCATATCCAGTTCCGGATACTCTCTGCGTATTTCGTTTTGGATATCATAAGTCGTATTTTCGTAAATGTCCAGGATTAATAACTGTTTAGGATTATACTTTACTACCTGACGGCATAACTCAGAACCGATTGAGCCTCCTCCACCCGTGACCAGAACTACCTTGCCATTTATGAATTCACTGAGTTCCGAGGTATTAAGCTTGATTTCATCTCTGCCTAAAAGGTCGTCTATCTCTATATCTCTAATATCTTTAAGCTCTATCTTATCGTCAATCATCTCATAGACTCCCGGAACAATCCTGACCTTTGTGGAAGTCCTAGAGCATATGTCCAATATCTTTTTTTGATCTTCGTTTTTCGCCGATGGCATTGCTACTATTATTTCATCTATCTTTAGTTTTTTAGTAAGTTCAGGAATATCATTTCTGTTTCCTGCAACCTGAACTCCGTCAATAGTTCTCTTATACTTAGCAGGATCATCATCTACAAAGGCAATTGTCACATTTCCAAGTTCAGGATGTTTTTTTAACTCCCTAAGAACCATTAGTCCGGATTCTCCTGCACCGACTATAAGAGTTCTCTTAAGATTGGCATCGAGTTTGGAGCCTACCTCTTTAGCTCTTATAATCTTGGGCACCAATCTTATACCACCTATGAGTATCGTATCAAGGATTAAAACTATAGGATATATACTTCTTGGAAGTGTGGATGCAGTTCCTAATAGATAAAGTGTTGATAATAAATTGGACAACAAAACTGCTCCCAATATATTTAGGAGTTCGTTAACGGAGGCATATCTCCATATAGCACTGTATAACTTAAACAAAATAAAAGCTATTATCTTGATTGCCGTTATTATCAAAACTTCCTTCGTATACACTTCAACATAGAATTGCGGCAATTGCATCTCAAATCTAAGCAATAATGCTATAATATAATTCGCATTAATTATGAAGGCATCCAGAAGTAACAATAGCCAAAGTTTTTTATCTCTCATAAAGACCTCTCTAAAACTTATCTAAATCAAGTCCCTTTAGATATTCTTTCAATTCATTTTTTATTTCAGGATCTCTAAGTCCAAACTCAATATTAGCATGGACAAAACCCATTTTATTTCCAATATCGTATCTATCCCCTGAAAACTCATAACCATAGACAGATTCTTCTTTAGTCAGCCCAAGAAGAGCATCTGTTAATTGTATTTCATTTCCTTTTCCCGGTGGTGTGTTTTTAAGTACTTCAAAAATCTTAGGACTTATAACATATCTTCCTATCACAGCTTGTCTGGAAGGAGCTTCTTCCAAGCTTGGTTTTTCAACCATATCGTTTATCTTGAAAACACCCTTTTCTACTTCATCGCCTGTAATTATACCGTATTTTGAAACATCGGTATCGTCAACATTTATCAGTGCAACTACAGTATTTTCATATTCATAATACTTTTCAATCAGCTGCTTTGTTGCAGGCTTTTCTGCCTCAATTACATCGTCGCCCAATAAGACTACAAATGGTTCATCTCCAACGAATGATTCAGCACAAAGCACGGCATGACCAAGACCTTTTGCCTCTTTTTGTCTTACATAGAATATATTAACTTTTTCAGCTATTGCTCTCATTTCTGCAAGTTCTTCGAGTTTTCCTTGCTTTTCAAGGTGGTTTTCAAGTTCTATTGAATAATCAAAATGATCTACTATGCTCTCCTTATCTCTACCTATAATGATAAGTATATCTGTAATTCCTGATTTATAGGCTTCTTCAACGATATATTGAAGTGTGGGTATGTCCAAAATTGGCAGCATCTCTTTTGGTATAGCTTTAGTTGCCGGAAGAAATCTCGTCCCCATACCGGCAGCAGGGATAACAGCTTTTCTTACTTTTTTTACAGTCATTAAAATCCACTCTCCTCATATGCTCTAAGTATTATCTCAACGGCTTTCTTGCCTTCATATCCATCTATTAACGGCTTACCGTCGTTATTGATAGCCTCTATAAAATCATGATAAAGCGGTGTATGCCCATTTCCATAGACATTGTCGATATCATCTTTTGTCTCTGGATTGTCATAGTATTTTTTATCTGCAAAATCCCAGGTTTTAATCTCATTAACTGCCAGTCCACCAATAACCGCAGTACCGGTTTCACCGAAAATACTCAAAGTTTCTTCGAGATTTTTAGGATATACACAAGCAGAACCTTCTATTAAGCCTACAGCTCCATTTTCAAATCTTAGTAAAATCGCACCGAAGTCTTCCATTTCAATATCCCTTAAGAAAGTTCCAAGTTCTGATTTTACACTTACGACTTTCGAATTCATCATCCACTGAAGCAAATCTATATTGTGGATACATTGATTCATAAGAGTACCGCCATCAAGTGCCTTAGTGCCTCTCCATGGCGCAAGCTCATAGTAATGTTGATCTCTGGTCCATAATATTCTTGCAGTTCCGTTGATTAACTTTCCAAATCTACCTTCTTCCAAAGCTCTTTTCAGCTTTTGAATTGGTCTGTTAAATCTGTTTTGATGAGATACGCAAACCTTTAAATTTTTCTCATCTGCAAGTTTGTTGATTTCATCTATTTCATCTAAATTTAAGGCCATTGGCTTTTCAATCATTACATGAGCACCGGAATTTAATACATCAATTGCGTGCTTTCCATGATACCCACTTTCAGTGGCAATAACTACAACATCTATATCTTCCTCTTCAAGCATCTTTTTATAATCAGTGTAGACATTTATTATAGTATTAGGGAAAGACTCTAAGTACTGCTTTTTTCTATCCTCTGCCCTTTCTTCTTTAAGATCGCATAATGCAACAGGCACACAATCAGCCTCATTATTTATCATTGCTTCAATATGTTTATAAGAAATTCTTCCACATCCAAGTATCGCAAACTTCAATTTGCTCATTTTCATTCACTCCTTATGATTTATGTATTTAATCATATATCTAAAATTAATTATTGCCCATCCTCTATTATATAGATTATACCAGATAATTACCATATCTTTATAAAAAAAGCCCGGGCAATTAAATGCTCGGGCTACATTTTATAATAATTCTAGATTATCTTCTTTAATACCTTTAGTAGCATATCTTGTGTCAAATACATATTTTGCATTATCTACAACCATTCTATAATCTACATTGCTATGGTTTGTTGTAATAACGACTAAGTCATATTTGCTTATTATTTCAGGATTGATTTCCTTTAACGATTCAACAAATTCGCCATTATCGTCTTTGTACTTAGGATTTAAAGCATCATAATAATCTACTTCTGCACCCTCACTTAAGAACTCCTCAATAACTACCAATGCTGGACTGTCTCTAAGATCGTCGATGTCATTTTTATACGCTATGCCCAGTATAAGGACCTTAGCACCATTTAATGCTTTTTGGAATTTTCTTGAAAGTATTCTCATACTTCTGTCAACCACATAGCTAGGCATTCTATCGTTGATAGTACCGGATGCTTCTATCATTGGCATATGCATATCGAACTCTCTGGCTTTCCATGTTAAATAGAAAGGATCAAGGGGTATACAGTGACCGCCAACACCAGGTCCCGGATAGAAAGCTTGGAAACCATAAGGTTTAGTCTTAGCAGCGTCTACAACTTCCCAAATATCAATTCCCATTTTGTGAGCAAGTATTGCAAACTCATTGACAAGACCTATATTTACATTTCTATATGTGTTTTCAAGGATTTTTTCCATTTCAGCCACTTTAGGGCTTGGAAGCTTTAAATATATCTGCATCAAGAACATTTTCATAAAGAGCTGCAGCTACATCTGTTGCATCTTGGCCAACACCACCAACTACTTTTGGTGTATTCTTGGTTTTAAACTTTTTATTACCCGGATCCACTCTTTCAGGTGAGAATGCAAGGAAGAAATCTTCACCGCATTTTAAGCCCGAAATCTCTTCAAGAATCGGTCTCATTAACTCCTCGGTAGTTCCCGGATAAGTTGTTGACTCAAGAACTACGATTGAGCCTTTTTTTAAGTACTTCGCAACATCTTCAGTAGATTTTCTTACATAAGAAATATCAGGTTGTTGATATAGATCAAGTGGAGTTGGTACCGCAATAGCTATAAAATCAAGTGTTGCAACATCTGCAAAATTAGTTGTTGCTGTAAGCTTGCCTGATTCTACTACATCTTTCAATTGCTCATCCACAACGTCACCGATGTAATTATGGCCTTCATTAACCATTTTAACCTTCTCAGCTTGGACATCAAATCCTATTGTAGTATATCCTGCCATTGCTTTTTCTACAGCAAGTGGTAAACCTACATAACCAAGTCCTACTACTCCTACTTGAAGAGTCTTTTCATTAATCTTCTTTAATAATTCTTCTTTTAATCCCATTTTTTACTCCTTTAAAAGAAATTCATTTCCCGTATGAATATATTCATTTCCACACTCCGGACATCTGTACTCGTCCTCTTTGGATACTTCAAGCCTTATACCGCAGCTGCAAATATAACCTATCGGTCTACCGGGATTTCCCACGATTATCTCGTGATCTCCAACATCTTTGGTAACAACTGCACCTGCCCCGATTAGAGCATACTTTCCAATATTATTACCACATACAATAGTTGCATTTGCGCCAATACTGGCACCGTATCCTACAATGGTCTGCTTATATTCATCTTTTCTTTCTATAAAACTTCTTGGGTTTATAACATTTGTAAACACACAAGATGGTCCCAGAAAACTGTAATCCTCACAGATTACTCCGGTGTAAATAGATACGTTATTTTGTACCTTTACTCCTTTTCCTAAAACTACTCCCGGCGATACAACAACATTTTGTCCCAAGGAGCAATCTTCTCCAATTACAGAATTTGACATAATATGAGAAAAATGCCAAATCTTAGTTCCACGTCCTATTTTAACATTTTCGTCGACATATACAGATTCATGTACAAAATAATCCATCATCTAAAACTCCAATAACTTGCTAATTATATATCTAATCTCTTCATCTGTCAACTCTGCAAAGAGAGGAATTGCAAAAGTTCTTTCAGAAAGATACTCGGCATTTGGTAGATCGCCTATTGAGTAGCCTAAACCCTTATAGACCTTTTGTAAATGCATTGGCACCGGATAATAAACACCTGTTGCTATTCCGGCATCTGACAAAAATTTAATCAATTCATCCCTTTTCTCTGATTGTAAAATAAACAGATGGTATATATGATTAGAACCTTCAGTAGTCACCGGAGTTACTAAATCGGTATCCACGAGAGCATCAATATACATCTTGGAAATCTCTGCACGTCTTTTGTTCCAGCCATCAAGTTTCGGTAATTTAACTCTTAAAAGGGCAGCTTGCAATTCATCTAATCTGGAATTATGACCTATCAAGTAATTATAGTATTTAAGTGGATTATATACGGTATTATCAGCACCTTCATCCGCTACAATCTCTTCTTCAATATCATTCAGATAATTGTAAGCTCTCTGACCAACCTCTCCACTGCCATGGGCTCTTAGAGCCTTTAAGACAGTAGCTAGATTTTCATCATCAGTTACAATCATCCCACCATCTCCGGCGCAACCAAGATTCTTTGTAGGGAAAAACGAAAAAGTATTTATGTCTCCAAAGCTACCTGCCATCTTCCCTTTATAACTGGCACCTGCAGCTTGAGCCACATCCTCGATAACATAGAGATTATGTTTCTTAGCAATCTCCATAATCCTATCCATCTTAGCACATTGTCCAAAAATATGAACAGGCATTATTGCCTTTGTCTTTTCATTGATGGCAGCCTCGATTTTTTCAGGATCTATATTATAGCTGTCCAGTTCAACATCTACAAATACCGGAGTAGCTCCCACGAATGAAATACTCTCAGCAGTTGCAAAGAAAGTAAATGGTGTGGTAATAACTTCATCACCCTCGCCTATCCCAAGAGCCCTAAGAGCAATTACGAGTGCATCTGTTCCGTTACCACAAGAAATAGCATGATTTACTCCTACATAATTCGCGAACTCAGCTTCGAAACTCTTTACATTCTCTCCCATAATATACTGTGCAGAATGAAGCACATCGACTATGGCTTTATCTGCTTCTTCACTAATGGTACCATACTGTCTTTTTAAATCAATTAATTGAATTTTCATAAAAAACCCCTTTATAATTTATAACTAAAAATCTTCTAACTCTAAATAAATCTTTTTTACTTTAATATAGCCAAGAAAGTCCTGAATATAAGACCAATATCATAAAACAATCCCAAGTTTTTTATATATTCAGCATTTAGTTTTAACTTATGCGGCATTATTTCTTCAATATAAGTCTTTTCCGGATCTGAGGATTCCGCCAAGACTTTGGATTCATCCCTGTATTCTATAGAAGCCAGGTCAGTAATACCCGGTCTTATCATCAGAACCGATCTTTGTTCGGGAGAATACATAGCTACATATCTCGGAACTTCAGGCCTTGGACCCACTAAGCTCATATCCCCGGTGAAAACATTGATAAGCTGAGGAAGTTCGTCCAGCTTAGCCTTTCTTAGCACATTTCCAACCTTAGTAATCCTGCTATCTGCACCGACAGTGATTTCTCTTCCTTTTGATGGTGCATCTGCGACCATTGTACGGAACTTAAAAATCTTGAAGGGAACACCGTTAAGTCCTACCCTCTCTTGCTTAAAAAGCACCTCTCCTTCGGAGTCAAGTTTGATAATAAGAGAGATAATAAGCATAGGGATTGCTAAAACAACAAGTCCTAAACCTGAAGCAAAAATGTCAAACAATCTTTTAACCGCAAGCTGAAACTTTTTTCTCTCTAAAATTTTCTCAACATCCATAATCCACACCCGTTATTTAACTATATCTAAAAGACTGGCAATTACAAAATCTACATCCATATCGCTTAGAAGCGTGTGAAGAGGTAGTGTCAGTGCATTTTCGTATCTCTTATATGCGTTTGGAAAATCAGAAATCTTAAAACCTAGATTCTTATATGCAGTGTGCATGGGCAGCGGTTTATAGTGAACATTTGTAGAGATTCCTCTCTCAGCCATTTCAATGATTAGATTGTTTCTACCTTGCTCATCATAATCATCTATATTTACAATATATAAATGTCCCGTGCCTATCTTGTCTGTTGTAAAGTGAATCATAGGCACAACTTCAGACCCTTTAAATCCATTGTCATATCTTTGAATGATTTCTCTTCTTCTATTTAAAAGCTTAGGATATCTCTTTAACTGTGCTAGACCTAGTGCAGCCATTATATCAGTCATATTGCATTTATAATTTGGAGCTACTATATCATATTCCCATGCTCCAAGCTGCATCTTCGCAAGGGCATCCTTGTTTTGTCCATGAAGGGAAAGCAGTTGAAACTCCTCATAGGTTTGAGCATCATCAAAAAGTCCCTTTCTCCAAGTTACAGCCCCACCTTCAGCAGTAGTTAAGTTTTTTACTGCATGGAAGGAGTAACATGTCAAATCTGCCCATTCTGCCACGGTTTTACCCTTGAATGAAGCCCCGAAAGAATGTGCTGCATCAGCTATTATGGCAACTCTACCGACTCTTTCCTGGATTTCATTTTCTGGCTTGAAGAGACTTTTTTTAGACTCAATCGCCTCTATAACTTTATCATAATTACAAGGAACACCCCCTATATCAACAGGGATAATAGCTTTTGTCTTGGTAGTGATAGCAGCGGCCACTCTATCATAATCCATTTCAAAACCGTCTTCCGTTATATCCACCATTACTACTTTAGCACCTACATGTGTAATAACCGATGCTGATGCACTATAAGTATAGGGAGTGGTAATGACTTCATCGCCCGGACCTATCCCAAGATATCTAAGTGACATCTCCATAGCAGCAGTTGCTGAATTTAAGCAAACTGCAGAATTTGTATAAACATATTTACTTATTAACTTTTCAAGCTCCTTTGTCTTAGGTCCGGTAGTAATCCAACCCGACTTTAAAGTATCAATAACTTCATCTATCTCCATTTGTGAGATATCCGGTGGTGAAAATTTTATTTTCATCTCTTCCCCCTTATAAAATAATACAGTTCCTTTTTTATCTCTTTAAAAATCTTGCTAAATAGACATTTACAGCTTTAACTCTAACTAAAATTATCATTACAGCATAAACTATACATGCTGATCCTACTACAAGTCCAATCCTTATCAAAGGTGAAATATCCATAGACTTAAGTGTCATATTCCCAAAAAACACAACTACTCCCATCACCAAAGCTGAAACAAGCACCTTTAAAAATTCTATGGCATAAGACTTGAAATTCATATCCGGTAATTTTCTCTTAAGACGGACAATCAATATAAAGGTTGCGACAGTCATTGATATTGAAGTTGCCAGAGCCAGACCTCTATGCTGCATAAATCTGACGAGTATAAAGTTCAATACGATATTCATAGCAACTGCTATAGCACCGTTAATCATCGGAGTCTTGGTGTCATGTAGACTATAGTAAACTTTAGCAAACAACATTCTAAGTCCCATACCGGTAAGTCCTAAACTATAGAAGAAGAAAGCCCCCGCAGCAACAATCGTATCTTCGTGAGTAAACATATTTCGCTCGAACATCACCTGAATCAAATCGGTAGCCATAAGCATTATTCCTATTGTAGCCGGGATGGTTATAATAAAAACAGCTCCAATCGCATCGTCTATTAAGTCAACAATTCTCTCATTGTCGTTCTTCTCAAAAGCCTCCGCTAGAAGAGGAAACATGACAGTTGTAAAACCTGCTATAAATATAGCCAAAATAGCATCATTTACCTTTGTAGCATTGTCCATACCCGAAATAACACCATCAGCCAAACCTGATGCCAGGTTCCTGTCTACTATGACATTAATCTGCTGAACGGCCTGTCCAATCGCTATTGGAATAACCAGCTCCATGGTCCTTCCCATATAAGGATCCTTGACATCTATTAATGGTCTCCATCTATAACCGGTTTTAAAAGTTGCCGGTACCTGAATTAGGAATTGAGACAGTGTTGCAATAATAGTAGTTACAATAAGTCCCTCAATGCTAAGTGGCATAAAGAACAAATACACAAAGAAGCTTAGATTATATGGAATCCCCATAAATGCATAGGGTCCATAGATATTAAAAGAGTGCAGGTATCCCGTTGCGAGGTTTTGAAGAGCCAGTGCCACTATAATCGGAGTGCCGAGTCTAGTAAGCTTAACTGCCAAATCAAACTTCTCCCCGTCAAATTTGGTAAACATTATCTTAATAAATACAGGTGCAAAAACAAATACTCCGGCAGCTATAAGAATTGCCAGTACAATTACAATATTACTTATATTATTAAAAAATTTAAACTTTCCCCTTACACCATGACGCTCTTTTATTTGAGCAAGTACCGGTACTAAAACAGTCAGTATTGCAGCTGCAATAATACCCATACTTATAGATGTAACCTGTATTGCTGCATTATATGCATCTGTTTCAAGCCCTTGCCCGAATTTCCATCCAATAACCATAACACGTAAGGCTCCCATGGCCTTGGATAAAATTCCGGCTAGTGCAATCATAATCGATGCTCGCGCAATATTCTTTTTATCCATACAAATCCCCCTAAATAATAGTGGAAGAATAGTATATTAATTTACTTCTTATGCAAGATAGCGGGCTTTTAAAATCCAACCATACCCCAGCCAAAATGTAGAAGATTAATATCCTATCTCTACTTCATCTACCCTATCTATCTCAACTAAATTTTTTGCAATTGATTTAAACTTCTCAGCACTGTCGCTGACATAAAACTCCACTTCACCATCAGCTTCAGATTCATTGAGTATATTATAGGCTTTAAGAACCTTCTCCAGTTCAAGTGCTGTCTCTTCAGCAGGATCTATTATCCTAACATCTTCCACATATTCCTCAATCTGATTTCTAAGGACCGGAAAATGAGTGCATGCTAAAATTAGTGCATCTATATTGTCCTTTTTCATATTTTCCAAGTATCTCTCTACTATCAGCTTTGAAATCTCAGTATCTGCCCATCCCTCTTCAACTATTGAAACAAGCATAGGGCATGCCTTAGCATTTATAATCAAATCATTATTTTGACTTTTAAGTCTATTTTGATAAGCATTTGAGTCTACCGTTGCTTTGGTCGCAATAAGCCCCAATCTTTTAATGTCTTTAGTGTTTCGTACCGCCCTTACTCCGGGCTCGATAACACCAATTACAGGTATATCCACATTTCTTACAATATAGTCAAAAGCTACAGCTGTAACAGTATTACAAGCAATAACCAATAATTTTATATCTTTTTTCATCAAAAAATTAACTGCATCCAAAGAAAACTCTTGTATTTCACTTGCAGGTCTAGGTCCATAGGGAACCCTTGCAGTATCAGCATAATATACAATATTTTCCTTAGGAAGTAGTTTTCGGATCTCTTTAAGAACCGTGACTCCTCCAATCCCGGAGTCAAAAACACCAATTGGTCTTGTATCCATAAATTACCTCGTTTCCGTACTAAAAACTAAATCAAACTTATCTTTAAAAAAGAAAAATGCATTTTCCAATTTTGAATCATTATCAAAAATACCGAATACAGTCGGACCGCTTCCACACATTAAGGAAGCTCTTGCTCCAAGTCTCATCATATCACTCTTAATCTCCCCAACATCAGGTTGAAGAGCTATAGTTACTGATTCAAGCTCATTTTTAAGTAATGGATAAAGCGATTCGTAATCTTTATTATTCAAAGTCTTAATGATATTGTTGAAATCCACATAGTAATCCGGGATCTCTTTATATTTTTCGTAGACATACTTTGTGCTTACGCCATAGCCGGTATTTACTATGAGAATCTTCTGTCCTGCAAAGCTGCTGATCCTTGATAAATCATCGCCTTTTCCTACCCCAAGAGCAGTTCCTCCCATAAAGAAAAACGGTACATCGGCACCTACTTTGGCACCAATTGCCATAAGTTCTTCGGTCTCAAGATTTAAATCCCATAACTCATTTAAGCCTTTAATCATACTTGCAGCATTAGAGCTTCCTCCGGCAAGTCCAGCAGCAATTGGAATATTCTTTTCAATATGAGCCCTTACACCGGGATCCCCGTCATACATATCCTTCATCAATTCCCAAACTACGTAGACTATATTCTCTTTACCCAATGGTAGTAATTTATAGTCACAACTTAACTCCAAGGAACCTCCGGGCTCTTGCCTTAAATAAAGTCCGTCCCTAATATCTATCTCTTGAAAAACTGTATGTATATTGTGATAACCGTCGTCTCTTTTACCCAATATTTCTAATGCCAGATTGATCTTTGCATATGAATCAAGTATTAGCTCTTTCATCTATTTTCCCCTTCCATTGTGAAAAATTAAAGTCTTTCTAATATCAACCATTCGTAAATTTTAACAATGAATAACTCTACTAATAATTACTATAAGCCTATCTAATTAATTATATCACAAATCTTATAAAAAGTTGAGATATCAAATAAACGCATAAAGAAACCGAAGGAGTTCCCTCGGTTTCTTTATGCGTTTATTTTAACAAAATTTCACTTCTACTGTCGACGTTAAAATATCGGAATATGAATATGATACCGTCCTTTCAACATCAAACTTGTTGTTTACCCTAACTATGAAAATATTAGGATAGGCATCAACTATAACACCTTCGTTTGTAACTATACGCCTTCTTCCTTTATCGGATCTAAGTATCACTTTTTTCCCGATATTTTCTTGAACTTCGGTTTTAATATTGTCCAAACAATCCGTATGCTTCAAGTTATCACACCTTCCGTATTGTAAATACACTTTACACGCTATCATTATATTACAAAACGGGACTTTCGTCAAGCAAAATAAAATATTATACAATAATATAAAGTCCTTGTCAACACTATTTTAAAACTTTTTTATTTCGAAAGTAATCTCGAAGCAATATTAAAATATATAACCAGACAACTGGCGTCAACAATTGTAGTTATCAGTGGTGCAGCCATTATCGCCGGGTCGAGCTTTAACTTCGCAGCCATAAGAGGTAGCATTCCACCAACCACCATAGCAGCCATAACAGTTAACATCATAGTAGAAGAAACGACAAAGGCAACATCGAAACCAACCTTGTTAAAGACCATTACACGTACCAGATTGACTACAGCTAAAAGAGATCCTACAAGCAGGGACACGTATAACTCCTTTTTGAAAACTCGTCTCCAGTCCATTAATTGTATCTCTCCTGTCGCCATACCCCTTATTATAAGAGTGGACGACTGGTTTCCGGAGTTACCTCCGGTACCCATTAGCATTGGAATAAAAGTCCTCAGAGCTCCATAAGTAATTAAAACCTCTTCAAAACTGTCGATTATATTTCCCGTGATCATCGAGGTGACCATCAAAATAAATAGCCAAGTTATCCTGTGCTTGCTCAAAGCAAAAAAACTCGTGCTGAGATACTTCTCTTCAGTAGGTGCAATACCCGCCATCTTATGGAAGTCTTCCGTATCCTCTTCTTCTATTACGTCGATGATATCGTCAACGGTTATAATACCAACCATCCTGGTTTCTTCGTCCACTACAGGGATTACAGTATAACCATACTTGATAAACACATCAGAAACTTCTTCCTGGTCATCTAAAGTATGAACATATACTACATCCTCATCCATGATATCTCCAATTCGAGCGTCAAGGTCTGAAGTCAGTATCATTCTAAGCGAAACAAAACCCAGAAGTTTTCTTTCAGCATCAGTAACATAACAGGTATAAATAGTTACCTTGTCAACACCGTTTTTATTAATGTATTCAAGCGCCTGTCTTACAGTTAAATACTGTTTAAGTACCACGTACTCCGTAGTCATTATAGTACCGGCACTCTTTTCAGGATAATTTAATATTTGATTAATAGTCGCCCTGTTTTGAGGACTAGTATTTCTTAGTATTTTCTTTACAGCATTTGCAGGCATCTCTTCAATGAAATCCACCATATCATCCATAAACATCTCATTGATAATCCTACTGACTTCAGCATCAGTAGAAGTCTCTACTATCCGCATCTGCATATCAGAATCAAGCTCGGTAAAAACCATAGCAGCTTGATCCTTCCCTAACAACCTAAAGATAATAAGGGCATCAGTAGGATTAAGCTGATTAATCAAATCCGCTATATCAACATCATTCATTTCATTTAATCTACGTTTTAACAGGACATATGACCTGTCAGCAATCATCTGCATTACTTCATCTATCAAATTAAACACCTCGCATCCTTTGCGAATAACTAAAATATAACTACCTAAATTCTATCATACATCCAAGTTTTAAAAAAGATATCAACCGATGATTATTAACTAATTATTAGGGTATCTATATTATGATGTATATTATAAAACTATGATATATGGATATAAGGAGTGATTGTGTGATTCTTGAATTAACGGAAAATGCAAAAAATATCTTGGAACAAAGTATCGAAGATAAGGACAGCAAGTTTCTTTTTATAAAAATGGTAAAATACGATTGTCATGGTCCCGTCTTATCTATGTCACTGACATCTAAAATAGACGACAATGTAGTAATCAAATCTGAAGGTTATAACTTCTTAATGTCTGAAGAGGAATTAACACTTTTTGACAGAATAAAAGTGGACTATGAAACAGAAGGACTAAGTCAAGGGTTTAAAGTTACACCCATAGAAAGTAGTTTAAATGCTTGTTTTATAACTGATGAAGAATATGATATTGATTAATCCCTAGTACAATAGTATAATATGATTATCATTACCAAGGAGGTATACTATGAAAATAAGTAAAGACATGATTATCGCTGACGTTATCAGAGAAGTACCGGGAGCAATAGACATATTATTTGCCGCAGGTCTTGGATGTGTAGGTTGTCCGGCAAGTCAAATGGAAACATTGGAAGAAGCTGCACAAGTACACAATCTAGATTTAAATGATTTAATGGAAAAACTGAATGCAAATCTTGCATAATGAAAGAAAACAGCCGGAGCATACGCTCCGGCTTCTTTTTTATAGTTTTAATAATTGATCTAACTTAGGTTGATCAAAACCGACAATCTCTTGATTGTCGATTATGGTAATAGGTACTCCCATATGTCCCATATTCATTAACTCTTTTCTTGCTTCCATGTCTGTTGTAATATTTTTTTCAGTGAAAGCAACATTTTTCTCTTTCAAGTAATCCTTTAATGCCGTACAATATGGACAGGTGTCACTAGAATAAACAATAATATCAGTCATCTAAAAATCTCCTTTCATTATTAATTTCTCTATAAATACAATATACCCATATTATTTGAATAATAACAATAAATTAAATTATTTGAATTATTTAGTTTATTCTTTTGGAACGAATAAATCATTGCTCCACTCCCACGTTTGTATAATCAAAAAAACATTTCAAGAAGTAGAGGAAGTGCCTACACTTCAACGTTAGTGTAATGATAATTTCAGTCCGAAGGTAATTCATCACCAAAAATGGAGCTAGGGGCAGCTCCTCTACCTTGTCGCTAAGAATATGTTAATATCAGCATTTCCATCATAAAACCAAGGAAACAGGTAGCGGAAGTGCCCACACTTCCATGTTTATACAATCAAAAACATTTAAGAAGTAGAGGAAGTGCCCCCACTTCCACGTTTGTATACTTACAAACATAGATAAAAAATATGATTGCCAACATGTTCGACAAAAATAATTTCACCACAAAAGTAATCCATCACCAAAAATAGAGCTAGGGGCAGCTCCTCTACCTCGCACCATAGATGGCTAAATCAACCTCTTTCCTCGGTCGTAGAATCATAAACTTATGTCATAGGTAGCGGAAGTGCCCACACTTCCATGTTTATACAATCAAAAACATTTCAAGAAGTAGAGGAAGTGCCCCACTTCCACGTTTGTATATTTACAAACATAGATAAAAAATATGATTGCCAACATGTTCGACAAAAATAATTTCACCACAAAAGTAATTTATTATCAAAAATGGTGCTAGGGCAGCTCCTCTACTTCATTGCACAGATGAGTGGATCAACACACTACCTCATAATTTATGACTGTCCAGTTCAACGAACAACTTAAAAAGTGGAGCCAGTCAGCTCCACTTTTGATTCATATAAAAGAAACTACAAAAAGCACCCGAAGACTCTACCCATTCAACTCCTTAGCAATACTCGAAAAGTCATCAATACTGAGGTTTTCAGCTCTGGCATTCTCCGGGATGGATAATTTGCTGAGCACTTCCCTTAATTCATCCTTGCTTATCTCCACATCTCCTGAGGTCAGAGAGTTCATGATGGTCTTTCTTCTTTGATTAAAACCTGCTCTTACCAGCTTAAACATCAAGGCTTCATACGGCTCAACTTTACCATGTTTAAGGTCAAGCCTAACAACCATCGAGTCAATCTTCGGTTTAGGAATAAATACCGTTTTGGGAACTCTAAGAACAGCTGAAGCATTCGCTTTATAACCAACTAAAACGGAAAGAGCTCCATACTGTTTATTCCCGGGTTCGGCAACCATTCTGTCTGATACTTCTTTTTGAAGCATGACGGTCATCGAATCAAATTTTATATTAGTCTCGAGTATATTTGCCACGATTGCAGTTCCAACATTATAAGGTAGATTTGCTACCAGTTTCACACTGCTATATCCCGGATTTTGATTTAGTAATTCCACAAAATCAACTTCCATCGCATCTGCATTTATAATCTCAACATTGTCATAAGCCATCATCGTATATTCCAATATTGGAATCAATCTCTTATCTATCTCGATGGATATTACCTTCTTAGCTCTTCTGGATAACTCTTCGGTCAAAGTCCCTACGCCGGGTCCAATTTCAATTACCAAGTCTTCCTTCTCCACTCCGGCTCCGGCAACTATTGATCTCACAACATTGCCGTCTATTAAAAAATTCTGGCCAAGAGCCTTTGAAAACGAAAAATTAAAACGCTTAAGTATTTGACCCAGATAACAAGGCATATACAATCTTTCAGCCATTATCCATCAACCCTTTCACACATCTCATCACCGGCTTTTTCAAATTCTTCCGGACTTATATTAAATGCTGTAAGCCTTTTTAAAAGCTGCTTACCATTACAATACCCAATCCCTAAAATATCGCAGAAAATCTCACGTCTTATTTTGGAATCAGGCATACCTATAAGACCATAATCTATCAAATCGCTTTTGGAGTAAACAATTCCCTTTTCTACTATCTCGGGTTTCGCTGCAGCAATTGCTGCCCTTATATCTTCAGGGCTTGCATTTTCAACACCGATATCGCCATCCTTTGTAGCATCGTCTCTTCTAATAAAAGCATGCTTACATCCCGGTGCAATTTTCTGTATCTGTCGTCTTATCTTTTTACCCGAATAATCAGGATCTGTCAGCACTATGATACCAACTCTTTCGTGAATATTAGCTATACTCTTGAGGAGTTCAGCATTTATATGAGACCCCCCCGTAGCAATAACCTCACAATCAAGAGCAGCTTTTACAGCTGTTATATCGTCTTTACCTTCAACTACAATTACTTCTTTTATCTTCATTGTAAATTAAAAACTCTCTTAGTATTTTCATTTGTAACTTCTATCAGTTCATCCAAATCCATATTTCTAATCTCTGCAATACACTCTGCAACATATAATGTATGCTTTGGCTCATTACGTCTACCTCTTTTTGGCTCAGGACTTAAGTATGGGGAGTCCGTCTCTATCAAAAGCTTATCTATCGGAACAGCTGCAGCCACTTCTTTAGCCACTCTGGAATTCTTAAAAGTAACTGGACCGGCCAGAGAGATATAGTACCCTAAATCCAGATACCTTTTTGCCATCTCAACAGAACCGGAATAGCAGTGCATAACGCCATAGACCTTGTCTTTAAAAGATTCAAGAATATCATAGGTATCACCACTAGCCTCTCTAGTGTGGATTACGACCGGAAGATTTAACTCCTCAGCCAGTTTCATTTGCTTGATAAACGCCTCTTTTTGTAGGTCTCTTGGACTATTGTCATAGTAGTAGTCTAATCCGATCTCTCCAATTGCTATAACTCTTTCAGACTTTGCCATTTCCCTATATCTATCTAAATCCTTATCCGTTAGTTCATCAGCAGAATGTGGATGAGTACCCACAGCAGCGTATATATTGTCATATAGATTTGCCAATTCAAAAGCAGCCTCACTTGTTGGTCTATCTGCACCCGGATTGATGACAAGTTCAATCCCCGATTCTTTTAAACTCTCTATAATTTGAACTCTGTCTTCATCAAACTTTGGATCATCCAAATGTGCATGACTGTCTATTATAAGTGCCATTACGATATCTCAGCTCCACTCTCAATATCGGCCATCGTTGTTAAAAGAGTAAGATCCTCTCCATTTGCTGCAGACAACAACATTCCGTTTGATTCTACGCCCCTAAGCACAACAGGCTTTAAATTGGTAATAGCAATGACCTTCTTGCCTATTAACTCTTCCGGTTCATAGTGTTTTCTAATCCCTGAAACTATCTGTCTTACTTCATCTCCGATTTTAAGCTTGAAAACCAATAACTTGTCAGCATTAGGATGGAAATTACAATCCAGTACTTCTGCAACTTTAAACTCGCATTTTTCGAAATCATCTATTGTAATTTCAGTTTTAGCTTCACTTGCCTCTGTTTCTTTGGCATTCTCTAAACTCATTTTTTCTGCCTTTCTACTATCCACCAGTTCCTGATTAAGCTTTGCTAAAATCTCTTTTTCCTCTTCCAAATCAAGTCTTTGGAATAGATTCTCGCCTCTTGAAACTTCAGTACCCGGTAGGTATAAACCGAACTCGGATGTACTGTTCCAACCCATTGGTGCAATTCCAAGCTGCTCATTTATCTTCATAGATGTATGAGGCATAAAAGGCTCTATAAGTTGAGCTATAATTCTAATAGACTCGATTAAATTGTAAAGTACGGTATTTAATCTCTCCGTATTGCCTTCTTTCCCTAATATCCAAGGTGTCGTCTCATCTATATATTTATTGGTTCTTCTGATTAATTTCCATATCTCTTCTAAAGCAGTACTGAAACTTAGCTTTTCCATCTCGGCTTCCACTGCACCCACGGTATTTACCGCCTTATCGATTAAGTCTCCGTCTACAGTCTCAATCTCACCCACACCCGGAACTATACCGGCATTGTATTTAACTACCATCTGAATAGTTCTGGAAATAAGATTACCCAAATCATTGGCTAGATCGGAATTAAGTCTTTGTAAGAACTTCTCATTAGTGAAAGATCCGTCTTGTCCAAAAGTAAACTCTCTAAGCACAAAATACTTAAGTGCATCTACTCCATATCTTTCAATGATTGGTTCAGCATACACTATATTTCCTTTTGATTTGCTCATTTTGTCATCGTCAAATAATATCCATCCATGAGCAAAAGTCTGTTCCGGCAATGGCAAATCAAGCGCCATCAACAGTGCCGGCCAAATAATTACGTGAAATCTAATAATCTCCTTAGCCATTAGATGCACATTGGCAGGCCAAAATTTTTCAAAAAGTTCTTCATTATCAGAACCATATCCAAGAGCCGTCAAATAGCAAGATAATGCATCTATCCAAACATAGATGACATGCTTTTCATCGAAAGGAACCTTAACTCCCCAGTCAAAATTAGATCTTGATACAGAAAGATCCTCAAGTCCATCTTTTAGAAAATTATTTACCATTTCATTCTTTCTAGAAACAGGAAGAATATACTCAGGATGATTTTCATAATGCTCCAAAAGCTTATCTCTATACTTGGAAAGTCTAAAGAAATAACTCTCCTCTTCTCTATAGTCTACTTCTCTACCGCAGTCAGGACATTTCCCCTCTTCCAATTGAGTATCAGTCCAAAAAGCCTCGCATGGAGTACAGTAGTGTCCCTTATAGATATCCTTGTATATCTCGCCCTTTTCATAAAGCTTTGTAAATATGCCTGCAACAGCCTTTTCATGACTTGGGTCCGTAGATCTTATAAATTTATCGTATTCAATATCTAAACTCTTCCAAAGTTTTTTGGCAGAAGCCACAATCTCGTCTACATACTCTTTCGGTTGTTTTCCGGCTGCAGCAGCGGCCTCCTGAATCTTCTGACCATGCTCATCAGTTCCGGTTACTAAAAAAGCATCAAAACCTTGAATTCTCTTAAACCTCTTTAGCACATCGGCTACTATAGTAGTATAAGTATGCCCCAAATGAAGATTGTCATTTGGATAGTAAATAGGTGTAGTAATATAAAATTTTTTATTTTCCATAATTGCTCCTTTATAATCTAATAAAAATACTCATATAAACATTATATAATATATATCCGGTTTTGTAATTAAAAACAGTAGAATAATTCATCCTAAAGCATAAATATATAAATCTTATTCCGTTTAATCAAATACCGGTTTTTTTATTAAAACACAGGTTAATATCACTTATTTAAATGAATGTCAATGTTATACATTCAATTAAATATATTGTGTGTTATTTGTTTATATTGTTCTCGATCGGGTATAATTAAAATATCACTGTAATGCGATATCAAGATATATCAATATGATTGACTGATATACTGTCCATTACATGAAGGAGGAATAAATGAAATCACCAAAGAAACACTTAGCACTTTTTGTCGGAATCATGATGATTCTCCAAGTGGTATTGCCCATTATGGCCTTTGCCGATGAAGCAGCATTTACAGTACCGGAGAATGATGTAATGTCATTGGAAAACATTAATCCACTTCCAGTAAACGATACTAGTATTGTTTCTGAGACCCCTACTCAACAGTCAGAAGAAAATATATCTTTAACCTCTCAAGATATAAACCTAGATGAAAAAACCTAATAGACGAGACCAGCGAATTAGTACCGGAAAATTCGGAAAACGATAAAATTAACGTTAAAATCATAGAGACATTAGAAGGTAATTCAGAATCATTAGCAGATGATGTAGGACTGGAAGAGATAACTGAACAAAACGAAGATGCTGACAAAGACATCCTCGAAGATATAATAGATGACACAAATCTAGAACCTCTAGATGAAATCAAAGAAGAAAATACAGACCTACCAATTATTGAATCTCTCATCGTTGAAGACGAGAAAGATGAAACTGAAATAAAAGACGATAAGGATTTAAATACTCTAAACCAAGATAATAATATGCAGACAATTAGATTATATTTAAATTGGATAGGTCTCGCAAATGGTGAAGATCCTCCGGAAGTTTTCTTCACTGTATATAGAAGTAGTGCTTTTCAAAAAGAAGAACAGGTCATAATGCCAATAAGGATGACCACATCTTCTCATGATTTATCTGTTGAAAAAAATGATGCTGATGGTCATGAATTTAAATACTGGGTTAAGCAAGTTGACTCAAGTGGTAAAGACTATGTCCCGGAAGGATTTACTAAGTTTGAAAATAATCTAAGTGTGACCAACTACAAGACTAATAATAACACGGGAACACTGACTATAAGTAAGCACAAACTGGATGCTAAGAATGCTAATATTTCAGCAAGCATTTCTCAGCCGCTTAAATTCAAAGTCACAGTAGAAGGTCCTAACGGATATTCTATTGAACTCTATATCGGATTTGAAGACCCTATAACTTTAAAAAATCTTCCTTTTGGAACTTATAAGGTTACTGAATATCCGGGAAGTACCGGATATACACCGGTATACAATCCAGAAAATGGGACTGTTCTGATTAGTGAAAGTGAACCTGATCAAAAAGTTACTATACACAACAAAATAGACCCTAATATTCACAAACGCAGTATTACGGCCTCAGTTGAGTGGATAGGCGGAGAAGGACCTAGACCCCCTATTTCAGTAGCTCTACGTGGACGATATTTTCATAATATAGGTAGTGCAGATTATACCTACCAGGTAGGTTCTTTCAACCTAACAGAAGAAAATCCACAACAAACAAAATCCGATCTGGATGTGTACTCATATTACGGCACGGAAATAAGTTACTATATAAGTGTTGTCAAAGTCCCTTTGAATTATGAAGTCTTTATCGACGGTTTTAAAGTAACATTAGTCTATACCGGCAGTCTTAGCAATACGACAAAAGTAACGGCAAACAAAATCTGGAATGATAATAACGCAACCGGCAGACCGAAGATATATCTACAGCTTGTAGCCACCATTGATGGAGTAGAATATAATGTAGGCCATCACACATTATTAAATCCTCACGAAACAAAATACACTTGGGACAATATTCCGTATAAAGATAAAGATGGCAATGTAATTGCCTACTCAGTTCGGGAAGTCAACGCGCACGGCTTGCCATGGACTCCACCGGGCTATACTAAAATTGAACACGGATTAACAGTCGTAAACACACTTAAACCAAAAAAACAGCTAGTAACTGCAACTAAAGTTTGGATAGATGATTTAGCTAATAATCCGAATCAAAGGCCAACAATCTGGTTAGAACTATCCGGATACGACTCAAGGGGCAATCTAATGATTCATCCGGATATTAAAAAACTGGATCCCGGCATAAGTTTGGTGAATTGGGATGATCTGCCCATTCTCGATGAATACGGTAAGCCTTACAATAATCTATTTGTAACTGAAGTTGACGAACAGGGTAATCCTTGGGTGCCTGAAGGTTATGAGAAAACTGAAGATGGACTTACGGTAACTAATAAAAAGAAATCTCAATACAGAATAATTACTGCCTATAAGATTTGGGAAGATGAACTAGATAATGACCCAAGTCAGAGACCTACTATCTGGTTTAAACTTTCAGGATACGACTCTAGAGGAAACCTAATTAACCATCCGGATATTAAGAAATTAGAACCCGGCATGACCTCTGCTACCTGGGATAATGTACCAATTCTCGATGAATACGGCCAGCCTTATACAGGATTATTTATCACAGAAGTTGACGAAGACGGTAATTCTTGGGTTCCTGAAGGATATGAAAAGACTGAAGACGGACTTACTGTAACCAATAAAAAGAAAGATAATTGTACAAGTATTACTGCAAACAAGATTTGGGTAGATGGTCTAGATGATGACCCAAGTCAAAGACCTGCAATCTGGTTTAAACTTTCTGGATACGACTCCAAGGGCAATCTAATCAGCCATTCAGATTTTAAAAAGCTGGAGCCGGGTATGACCTCTGTCACCTGGGATGATGTACCAATTCTCGATGAATACGGCCAGCCTTATACGGGACAATTCGTCACTGAAGTTGACGGTAGTGGCAATCCTTGGGTGCCTGAAGGATACGAAAAATTAGAAGATGGGCTTACAGTAATAAATACAACACCGGATCCTGATCCTGACCCGGACCCAGATCCTGATCCAGACCCAGATCCAGACCCAGACCCAGATCCTAATCCTGACCCGGATCCTGAACCTAAACCTGACCCCGACCCGGATCCTGACCCAAAACCAGAACCTAAGCCGGACCCTAAACCCGAGCCTAAGCCAGAGCCTAAGCCGGAGCCTAAACCGGATAAACCTAAACCTGTAAAGACTCTACCAAAAACAGGTAGCGATGCTGCGTTTGCACTATATTTGGGACTGGCAACAATGGGATTAGGTGGATATTTGTTAAAAGAAGATAAAAAGAAAAAGTAAAATTATAAAAACTCCCCTAAAAGATGTTTTTGCATCTTTTAGGGGAGTTGGTTTTTGTCCAAATATGATGGTAAAAATCTCTTTCCTCGGTCGTATAATCAATAAAACATTTCAAGAAGTAGAGGAAGTGCCCTCACTTCCACGTTAGGCATAAAATAATTTCAGTCTGGAGATGTCGCTTTTTGCCTGCTCCATCTGACGTAGGGGAGTTGTTAAATAAAAGAATTCGAAGAATTCTACTGCTATATTTCAAACTCACGACTAACTACTGCCAAACTCACGACTAACCCCACGACCAACTACCGCCAAACTCACGACTAATCCACACTTCCACGTTTGTTTAACAACAATTTCTCGTATAAACAACGACCCAAATCACGGTTTTAGAAGTAGTAATTAGAACTAACAAGTTAGACTTTTATGGTAGCAACGAAGAGATGTCGCATTTTGTATTTCTCTCCCTCCGAGTCGCTTTTGCGACCCACCTCCCTCGTCAGAGGGAGGCTCTCGAGGACTCACTACAAACCACCGTCAAACTGACTCCCCCCATCTCATCTCTTTTTTAGCTTCTCCGAAGCTTAAGGTTCACCTCAGGTGTTACATTCTTCGCCAAAGATTGACTCTAAGAAAGGGGTTTGTCTGTTTTTATAATTAATTTTAGAATCTACGGTATCGGGAAATAATCCCTTAGGGAAATTCTCGACAACAGAGATGTCAGCCCTTTTTCCCGGGCATCTGATTCTTATCTTCGTATTTTCAAGCGTTCTGACATCTCCGTCATAAAAGCCTACTGAACCGGATGAGGTATTCGTTCCAACGCATTTCGTATCGGGATTTTGTCTTAGTTTAATTATCAATTGGTTGACTAAAGACCCCATTGAAGCATCGGTTAAAATGTAGAGTCTGGGAACTTCATAAACTATTTTGGATTCTATCGCTCCCAGCAAATCGGTATCACTTGCACTTTCATAAAATTCACCACTCGTTTTGATGAATTTAGAATATATATACTTAATTACCTCAGGATTTGACGTATGATTACCTCTCATGTCCAGAACTACCATCCAAGGTTTTTTATTTGCCATTTCTTCAAATGCAGAGTCCAGCTGTGAAAAAAAAGCTTCTTCATGACCACTCTGAACAGTTTTAATCACCAGATAACCAAAAGAAAATTTATTCTCTGTACCATATGTAAACTCTACAGGACTTTCGGTTGGAGCATTTTTTGAAATTGTACTCAGTGCAATACCGCTTTTACTTGCTCCCTGTAATTTATTTTTACTTTCCACTCCGTCCACCATCGATTTTATTGTAAATTCATCGCAGGAACCATATATATCAAAATATAGCAGCGGAAACTGCGCTGATATTTTATAATCACTACCTTGCTCCATATTGCTCGTAACTCTTTCTCGCATTGCATTTAATATCTCAATACTTGAAACGCCATTTATCTCGAGGATTTCCTCTACACTCTCTTCCTGATCTGCATAGATTTTGCCACCTTCGACCACTACATCCATAGGAAAGAGCTTTTCACCTCTCCCTATAGCATGCTCCCTCGATATTGAAGGAGCGATGTCTATGTCCGAATTAGGTATATTAGCAACAGCTTTTTGAAGGAGATGATAAAACTCTGACTCAGTCATTCCATCTATTATCTCGCCTTCAAGTGCATTCAGTTTTTCGTCAATATCCGAAATGCTTGCATCCGATAATTCATTAACTTGCTTTAAAGCAGCACTAAAAACTTCAAAATCAGCCTTTAGTTCGGCAACTGATATCTTTTTCTCACCATCACTCTCTACCTCTGCATCAGGTAGATTTACATCGGATTTTTTAAAAACCTCTTTCATGCTAATAGGTTTTTCTTTTTTTTCAATTGTTCTTTGATTGGAGCATCCTATGAGCCCCATAAGAATACATAGAATTAATGCGATTTTTTTCAAAATTACCCCCATATTATACAACAATTTTCAGACTCATAAACTCCTAACTAAGAATCTTATAATTTAACCCTAAATCCATAGTTTTCATAGTTTTTAATTGTTTAATGACTTTTACCAACTACTTCTTAAAAATCTCCCTAAATTCTCTTTGGGCTCTGTCCTCATTTCCAATGACTTTATAAAAGGATCTATTATTTCCAATCCTATATGGTAGTACATTATCCATATTAAAATTTTCAAGCGCATCCATCATCACTTTGAATTCGCTTGGCTTTAAGTCCACAAAGAATTCAGCACTATATTCATCTATAGCCTTTCCCTTACCTTTATTTAATAACTCAAAAACCTTAAAATCCATAGTTTTAAATTGAGATTCAAAAAGCTTATATAATTGCGATTTGGATTCTAATATCTTACTATTCATAGAAAAATAAGTATTTATTAACCCCGTCGGGAGTAGATTGCTAACCTCATATAAGTAAATACTATCAACTCCCTCTAATCTATCTACAATCCCGGCCAATCTTTGCGTCGTCCATCTATGTTCGTTGTGAGCATCGAATGGTGAGACCGTAAAAATTTTATTATACCCACCGGTTTTTATCGTTTTTTCAAGCTCCTCTTCAGCGTATTTTTCGTGACCAGCAACATTTCCATTAGGTATCGGAAGAGTTTTTAAACTATTTAATCCTAAAGCTTCCCAGCAAACTTCTTGCTTCCTCTTTCCTCACCTCATCGATATTACTTACATCGCTTTCACTCTTTCCGCTATCGGTGAGATAGATTATATCTATCTGTTTATTTCCATATGCAGCCAGATAACCTCCCATACCAATGGTTTCATCATCCACATGAGGTGCAATAATCAATATCCTGTCATGCTCTAAAGGTTCTGAAATTTCCTTAGCATCCAGCTTGTATTTTGAGTAAAACGCATTAATTTTAATAATATTATACATACATATAGGTCTATACAAGACCCTTGCTAAATTATCTTTAAACCCCATATTACACCCCTCAGATATTTTTTATCTAACTATATTGCGATATTAAATTCAGTTCACGAAAGCACATACTATTCTCAATAGTTCCATTACTATCTTAAACTAAATAACTTATTTATCAGTTTCATTCGAGTACTTGATAGATTCCAATCTTCATATCTATAAGACAAGACGAAATCATTTGTCCATCTAAACTTCCAAGGATATCTCCCCGAACCGAAATCAAATTTTTCTATATCCCTGTTTTTGATAATATAGTTAAAAATTTCATAAAACATAGTTCCATTTGTCCTATATTCTATAAAATCTATATTATAAGCGGTATTCCAAGAGTAGATAGTCCCATTATGCAAGTAAGTATTTCTATAGCTAATTATTTCACCTTTTCCATCCATTAACACAAATAATAATGTCTTATCCGATACCTTTCTTAAACTATTGATATATTCATCATTTAGTTTATTATCAAACAGACTTCTTCTATCTTTTCTGTCGGCTTCCTCTCTAAGATACTCCTGCTGCTTTTTATGTAAATTCGTTATTCTTTCATACATCTCATCATCTATAGAACTTAAAGCTTTAAATTCATATCCGACTTCCCTGTCCAGCTTATTTCTATACTTTCTGATTTTGCTTGGTAAGCTTATATCGTCAATACTTTTTATCTCCTTAAAATCCAAATGTGGAATCTCCACCAAGTACTTTGTTTTTTCATTATATCTATCATCCTTGAGCAAATAATGAGCGAGTTCTGATTTAGAAGAAATATAGGAAAGAACCAATCTATCCCATTCCTCTTCATTCTCATAAATCGCATCAAATAGATACTTAATAATGGTTTGCGTATTATTTTTAGTCCTATCAATTATAAAATTGAAATAATCGCCTTGTCCTATAAAATGAAGTTCTTTCCACTCTAGAAATCCTTTCTTCCTTCTCTTTAAATAAAGAGGAGCAATTCCCAATACTTCCTCATTTTTCATTACATATATTATAAATAGTGAATTATTGTTATCTTTACTGTAGGCATCCCACCAACATTTATTAAAATCATATGTGCTGTATACAGGTATCTCGCTGTCTTTTTCCTCTAATCCTCTCCAGGCATTCTCAAGCATAATAAAGTCTTTATCATCTTTTAAAATCATGACTTCCATAAACTCACCTCTAGTATATTATAATACATAAACTGAATATGTAAAATCAACAATTACTAAAATATGTGCTGTACAATTATAAAACATATCGCAGAAAATCTTCTATATAAATGTAAAAGAGGCTATAAAATAGCCTCTTATTTAAACTAATTAGTTTGTTTCTTTTGGTGCCTCTTCTTTTGGAGCTTCTTCTTTTGGTGGATTTAATGCTTCAAACTCTTTTAGTACAGATTCAGCGATCGAGCCTGTTCCACCTATTGCTACTACTTCGTTTATTCCATTGTCTTTAACATGTTTAAGAGTTCCTTCAGGAATTTTAGCTTCATTTACAAGCAGTATAGGCATATCATTATTAAATGCGTATGGAGCTGCCGAAAGTGCATCTACAGATTTAAATGCGTTTACGAAGATGGCTTTCTTAGCTTCGGGATATGCTTTTTTGGCAAGTTCAAGAGCTGTCATATATCTGTCACTACCCTTGGTCCTTACTTTGAATAAATCTCCCAGTTCAGTTTCAATAGCAGTATCAACAGAGCTATTTCCACCGACTATCTCAACATGATCAATCTTTGCAGAATCAATATAAGCCTTAACTTCTTGAGGTAGAGCTTCTTTAGCAGTGAGTACTACAGCCAGATTGTTCTTAGCAGCATAACCACTAACTGCAAGAGCATCTACACTATTATATCCATTAGCCAGGATTATCCCCTTCATTGGGAATCCGGCTTTTAATGATTTAGCAACTTCCAGTGAAGTTTCAAATCTGTTTTTACCTGCAAGTCTTGTAGTCGTACTATCCATAGCTTTAAGGACTTTTTCTACAGCTTCAGAAACAGAGCTTTTACCACCGACTATTATTATATTCTCGGGTTTCAATCTGTTTATTTCTGTCATTACTTCTGTAGTAATCTTATCTTTTTGAACCAGAAGTATTGGTGCTCCATGCTTAATTGATAGTGGACCGGCAGCAAGTGCATCTGCTTCATTTCCTCCTGCAGCAACAATTACAGTCTTAGGCTTAATATCCGAATCGGCCGGGAAGTATGCTTTAGAAACTTCAACTGCTGTAAGATATCTGTCTTTTCCTGCAACTCTGGAAGTCTTATTGATTACTTCATCCTCTGGAACTATAACTTCTATTATGTCACTCTTATATTTTTCACCTATAGTGGCATGTACATGGAAAACTTCTTTGCCCTTAAGTGTAGTAACTACATTTGCTTCAAATTTACCTTCTTTATCGGCATCAGCTTTTATTGGTTCATCAAAACCTTCTCTTGTTATAAAGACTTTTGCGTCAGGTGCAGTTGTACCGGTTACTTTTTTCTCACCGGCTTTTACTTTATCTACTTCTAATTTAATATTGATAAATTCTGACTTTATATCTTTAAGTGGTAAGAAAGCTCCATCAGTTAATTGGGTATAGAGTGTGATGGTCTCTCCTTCTTTCTGGATTTCGTCAATTAAATATACTATTTCAGTTTTTCCATTTATTGTGTCAGACTTTTTACTACCTAATTTACCATTGTATTTACCATAAATTGAATCAATTCCAAGTTTCTCAGGAGTATCCTTTAATTCTAAAGCCACGGTAGTTTTTCCTGCTCTAGCATCAGCTTTTACTATATACTCACCGATATCTTTTTGTATAGCTAGATTAAGTTTCACTTCACTGCCGTCTTCAACATCTGTTGGGGCTTTAAATATAATCTTGCCATCAACAATTTTTAGGTTTTCATCGCCTTTAATAGGGTCGATAATCAGTTTCTCACCGGTAAACATTGAACCGGTAATTTCATATTCTTTACCTTTTTCAACTAATCTTCCTGAAACAGGCAGAGTTTGATCACCGATATTCATTAGTCTATCTACACCTTTTGGGAAAGAGTATTTTGCTCTAATTTTGTTAGTATCAGTTTCAGCTTTTTTTACCTCTGCACTAAACTCATATTTTAAGTCTTCTCCTGATCCCCAATGAGATTTCTTAATTCCAGTTTCTTTAGATATTGTTCCATCGCTGAAGACATGAGTTCTTCCTTCTTCCATCTTTACAACTAAAAGCACTGTGTCTTTTATTTCAACATTCTCTTTCTTTAGTGCTGTAATCTCTTCATCTGTAAAAGGTACTCCATCAAGTGTAATCGATAATGCTTTAACATCACTAGGTTTAAATCCAGCTTCCTTAGATGTAAATTTAATACTTAATGTACCTGTTTTAAGTGGCTTAAGCTTTATTTTTGTTTCAACGGTTGCAGTATATTCTTCTCCTTCCTTAACCCATTTAATCTTACTTGAATCACCTTCTGTACTATTTTCATTAAAGGCTTCTATAGTAAATTTCTTTTCCATTTGATCATCTGCAAATACATATTTTGATTCGTCTTTAAACTTAAGTGTGAGGTTTTGTTCTTCGGTTACATTAACCTGTTTTAAATTTGTATTATTTTCATCGACTCCTAGGTAAGCATCCAGTTTAGCGTCGGCTAAAGTTACCTCGTTATTATCACCATCCTTAAGTTTGACAATAATACTGCCTAACTTCGGCTCTTCATCTCCCTTTTCTCCATCTGCAAATGCAGTAATAGTCCCAAAACTACCTAGTAGCATTGCAAACAATAATAGAAATGCCACAATTCTTGTACTTGTTTTTTTCATAAAATCCCTCCCAGAATTATATTTGATATTATTATACCATTTTAAGCATGGTATGTAAAATCGTTAAACTATGATTTTAAGCCATTTGTATCATTTTCCTATTATTTGAGTTAGTCAGTCATTGTTAAATAAACTTAATAACTGAAACCATTTATTACATAGTTTTAAAACTAAATAAGATCGGGCAGCACTCTTATATATAAGAGTGCTGCCCGATTGTAGTATTCTCATTTATTTTTGCGATTTATTTGTTTAATTCTTTAATTCTTACCGGAATTCTTCCACCATTTCCCGTTTCATCGGTATATGCCATATTAGTATAGATACCGCCATTTTTTACGAAAAGCACAAGACTTTCCAAATTCTCAAATTCCGGTTTTTGTAAACTTACTTCTTTTTCATGTAATTTGATTTTTGGATTTTTAGCCAAATACTCATCCACTGTTTTCTCGAGCTCTTCCTTGTTTAGTTCGTACATTCCAAGAAATTCTTCATTGCTGAGTGGCGCAAGATTGCTTAAATTCACGTTTCTTACCTTGATAGTGCTGGACAGGTCCATTATTCCTGCCATTCCATCATTTTTTACTAAAATAAGCGAAAGTACTTTTCCATCACTTGCAAGTTCATAGTCCAGTGTAGATATATAGTCTGAGCTTCCGGTTTCAGCCATCCCTTTTATTTGAACAACGGACTCGGAAACTGCCTCGGTCAACAACACAGACCATGCCTGTTGGGCATTTGCCAAAGGCTTGCTCATTATGAAATTAGGAACTCTATAATACGAAAAAACCCCATCGACAATAGGACTGCTGATAAGATCTGAAGAGTCAGGGTGAACTGCAAAATCATAAGACCTCACAAATAGTACCTTTATATCCCTCTCAGTCCCGTCTGAATACATTATTTTTAACTTCTGAAGTCCCTCGACAGGTTTGCTTAAGATAAACTTCCCGGTCGGATCTTCCTTCAAGGTTTCCCCTTCAAACTCAACTTTAAAGGTTTTGAGTTCAGTTCTCGAATAAACCTCGTCTGTCTCCTCAGGTTGAATCAATGGTAAGTGGAAAGCATAACTTTCAGCCAGGAAAGCTATCGCATCAAAATTCTTAGCAAATGAAATCTGCTCCATAACTTCCTGAAGCGAGCTTAATTTCTTCGGCTCAGTTTCAGTTTTTCCCTCTGCTTTATCAGTTTGTGTTTCAGTACTCTTCTCTGTATTTTCTGTTTTCCCATTACAAGCAGTAAAAAGCATTCCTGCAATAAGTAATAGGGCAAATATTTTTATAATCTTTTTCATTTAAACCTCCCAAACATATACGAATAGGATAACATAATCATAAGTTCAAATCAAGGATAAATGGGGAGGTGCTTTTAATTGAGCCTTAGCTCCATCTTTGACGATAAATTACCTTCGTGTTGAAATTATCATTTGCTTAACATGGAAGTGTGGGCACTTCCGCTACCTATGACATAAGTTTATGATTCTACGACCGCGGAAAGAGGTTGATTTAGCCATCTATGGTGCGAGGTAGAGGAGCTGCCCCTAGCTCCATCTTTGGTGATGAATTACCTTTGTGCTAAATTATCATTTGTCAAACGTGGAAGTGTGGGCACTTCCGCTACCTATGACATAATTTTATGATTCCACGACCACGGAAAGAGGTTGATTTAGCCATCTATGGTGCGAGGTAGAGGAGCTGCCCCTAGCTCCATTTTTGGTGATGAATTACCTTCGTGCTAAGATGTTCTTGTGTTGAACTTGGGTAATCGGGTAAATATCAATATAGTATATAGCATTACTAATAGCGTATATGTAAGAATAAGAACTAAGAGGTGTTGAATGGTGAGTTTTTATAGAAAAGGAAATAGATATCAAAATTATGATTATAGCACTGCCAATATCTATTTCATCACTTTTTGTACATACTTAAAGAAAAGTATTCTATCCCAAATCCATGATTTTAATAAAATGGAAAAGCCAAAGATTATATTATCAGAACTAGGTTTGGAATGCGATAAGGTTATTCAAAGATACAACGATGAGTTTGACATATACATTCCTCATTATGTAATCATGCCGAATCATATACATTTAATCGTAGATTTGACAGATATTAATAATTGTAAGATTAATTACAATATTTCAAATATTGTTAAGGCTATTAAGTCAATATCTAGAAAATCGGTATCGGATGAATTCCTAAACAAACACGGTTCAAATTTATGGCAAAAATCATTTTTTGATAGGATAGTAAGAAATGACAAAGAGTATTTTGAATTAGCTAAGTATATAGATGAAAACCCCATAAAATGGAATTTAGATGAATATTATGTTAAATAATCCATCAATATTAGATTGTTAAGTCGTACATTGTTTATTTATGTTTATAAACAACACAAACTAGGTTAAATTAGTCAACCATGCGATTAAGTAGAGGAGCTGCCACTAGCTCCATCTTTAGTGATGAATTACCTTCGGACTGAAATAGTTTTATGCCTAACGTGGAAGTGTGGGCACTTCCTCTACCTATTTCCTTGGTTTTTTGATTGTACAAACGCGCAAAATTGGGCGACCCATCAATATTCCAAAACTTAAAAAGAGCGATCTTTCGATCGCTCTTAATTATTTGTTTTTAGTGGATTCCTGGGTACTCAATTCTTAAGTTTAAGATGTTTGCTAATTGATCTCTTACTGCTGTTGAGATTTGATCAGTTCCACCGAAGATTGTTCCTTCTAAGATGTTGTTGCTTCTTAAGAAGTTTACTACATCGTCAGAAACTTTATCTTTTTCTACTAAGATTATTGGTGCTTTTACTCTTGCTCCAAATGGTGCTGCTGCTAATGCATCTGAGAATGCATCTCCGTTTGCGAAGAATACTCTTGTTACATCTTCAAAGAATGTCTTAGCTAGTACCATTGAAGTTAATTGTCTTGTTGCTCCTGAGAATCTTTCTACTGAATATCCTTTACCTAGGTTTGCTATTTCATTTTCTACTGCTTTAGAAACTGATTTTTCTCCACCTACGATTATTACTTTTTCTATATCCCACTTAGCTAATGCTTCGATTGTTTCCGGAGCTAGCTTGTCTTGGTGAGTTAGAAGTATTGGAATTCCGTAGTATGCTGCAGGTACAGATGCTGTTAATGCGTCAGCAAATGTGTATGCGTTTGCTAGGAATACTGTTGATTTAGTATCGTATCCAAGGTTAAATGCCGGTCTTTCGTTTGTTGCTGCGATTAATCCTCTGAATGCTTCTCCTACTTCAACTGCTGTTCCAAATCTGTTTGAGCCTGAGATTCTCTTAACTACTACGCCAAGATCTCTTATCTCATCAGCTACTTTATTTGATACAGTGCTGAATCCACCTACGATGATTACTCTGTCTGCATTAGCTTTGATATACTTAGCTGTATCGTCTGGTAGTTCGTTTCCTTGTACCATTAGTAGTGGTGCTTTGTATTCAAATGCTACTACTCCTGCAGTTAATGCGTCAGCAAATGTTTTTACTTCTCCTACTACTACATTCTTGTAACCGTCTTTTGCAGTCAATCCTTTAGGGAATTGTGCTTTAGCTATTGCTACTGCTGTGTCAAATCTATTCTTTCCTGCAATTCTATTGTCCATTCCGAAGAAATCTGCATGGTTTTCGATTTCGATATCAAGTACAAAACCATAATCTGATCTTGTTATTGCTAGGTCTTCGAATGTCCAGTTTGAATTGTTATGATCTTCAAAGTATCCTCTAGTTGAGATAATGTTTGGATATGGAGTAAGTCCTTCATGGTTACCTGTATCAAGCTGTTTGATTAGGTATGGCATTGAAATTCCCATATATGCATTGTTGTATACATGGTCTCCATAATTAAAGCTCTCATCAAGGTTCTTTCTACCAGGTACATTGAATGCAGGATTTTGTTCTTCTCTTAGTAACTCATTTGGCCAGAAGAATGTTTTAACATTTGATACCGGAACGCCTTTGAATTCTACGATTCCGTATTCATCTGTTTGCTTAACTAGTAGTTCTTTTCCTAGTTTGATTTCTTGTCCTATATGATCGTTTCCGTTTTCATATAGTCCTACTTTTGCTCCTGTTACAGGTTGTCTAACTTGTGGAGTTCTTCCAGCGTTAAATATCTTAACTCTGATTGTTGCAAATAGATCTGCAAATGGAATTGTTACTACTACTTTGTCATCTCTTAATTCGTAGATTTCTTTTGGATCTACTGCTGTTCCTTTAAGAGCTTCATTGTATCTTGAGATGTCTTTTATCTTCCATAGGTTTAGAGGATAAACTTTATCATTGTATTTGTATCCTGTATCTTCATTTCCAGGTGCCGGGAATGGATAGTCTTCATTATCCATAGCTTGAACACCTAGGATTTCACCTGTTCTTAGGTTTAACCATTGTCCTGCTAGTAGACCATTGTTAGCTTTGATTGATACTACTCCTGTTACAGGATGAGTTTTAATATCATCTTTCTTGATTCCTGCATATCCATTCCAGTTAGTTGCATCTGTTACATAGAAAGGAACTCCAGGATTCTTAGGAATTAAGTTACCATTTTGATCTTTCTTATAGTGGAAAGCATCAGTTTGGTCTAGGATAAATACTCCAAAGTGTACTTTTCTTACAGGCTGATTAGCTGTTCCGATTGCTCTCATTAGGAATTGGCCTAATTCTTTCGCGATTAATTCTTCTATAAATGTATGTGGATTAGTATGGTTTCCTTTTTCATCTCTTTCAACTTCATATGCCCAAGCACCATTTACCCATTTATCTTCAGTTTCCGCTGTAAATAGTTTTCTATGAACTAACACATCTTCTAAGTGTTCAGCAGTTGTATCAAAGTATTGACCATTTATATGATAAGCCAAATAGTAATCTCTTCCTTCTACTATATGATCTTCAAAGCAAAACAAACCATCAGAGCCTACAAAAACAACATCGTGACTAACACGAGGTGCAGTTTTAGGGTCAGCCCCTTTTGCAACATGGAATATAAAAGCTAAAGGTACTGTTCTGATACTATAAGTATCATGACCTGCATTAGGATCATTGTACTGGAATCTGACGCAGAACTTAACTGGCTGTTTAACATCTACCTGTTGAGATTTCTTAACAGGTTGGATATTGTGAACAGGATCTAATTTATCAAATTCCCATCCTTCTCTAATTTTAGAAGTTCCGTCTTCGTTAAGTTCTTCTGAATGGATTTCATAATTAACACCATCATAACTAGCTAACCAAATTCTCCAGTATCTTGGTTGTCCATTGTCTTTGTCTGTAATAGTCACAAATAGACCACAGTCTGAAGGTTCAGGTGCTACTTCACCTTCTCCTCCCAATGCTCCTGTACAGAACAATTGAACGCCAAAGTCACCATTATTTACTAACTTTTTGAAGTTTCCATCAGCATCGCCTTCAAGTTTTACCCAGTCTTCTTTATCTGCTGTGTCAAAATCATTAGCATGGATAAATTCACTTGATAGTCTTGCTATAGATTTTTCATAGTTAACGCTAAAGTTCATCCATAGTCCTTCGCCTTCAACCCATTTTAGTATCGGTGGATTATTAGCTGCATTTGAATCGTCAGTGTTATCTGCAAATACAGGTACAGCTGCAGCAAAAACCATGATGAAAGCCAGCATCATTGCCAACATTTTTCTTACGTTTTTGTTCATACTTTTATTCACTCCTCCGTAAATATTATTATTCTAAAACTCTTACCTTGCATTACCCTAGTGCAAGTTTTGCATTTATACTATGAATTGAATCTCATAGCTATAATATGCAAATTCTGAAAAAAGCCACTGTTCTTATCCACTCCACATCGACGTCTACGAATGGGTGGACACATCCTTTTCTGTAGCATCGATGCGCTACGTAGTATGTGCGGACATATTTTCAGTGCTTAGTATTTTCAAGGTGCTCTAGGAGACTTCAGTATAATAATTGCAGTTATTATTTATGGCGATTATGAAATCTCACAGCAGGGTAACGTTTTAGTTGAGGTCCATCCTCAATACATCTATTATAGTATTGCAAGCGTAATATTTCAAGTTTATTAAAAACTTTTATTAGATAGCTATAAAAAGGCCGTGTCAATTCAAATAATGTGTTATTAAGTTGATGAGCTGCCCGGCTTCTTTGAAAAATAAATCTTTTTAACCGTTGAATTCTATCCAATCACTTCGTTCTTGGGAATTCTTTGCATGAAACCTAATAAAAAACAGATGTAAATATTTGAGATTAGACTTTTAAAGTAGCGAAGAAGAGATATCTCTTTTGTTATTTCTCTCCCTCCGAGTTAGCTTTTCAAACCCACCTCACAGTTTTAGATGTGAGATTTTAGAGGTTTGAGGTTAGACTTTTAATGTAGCGACAAAGTAATGTCGCTTTTTCTTGACTCCAACTTTTGGCAGTCGAATTCACACCAATCATGTGTTTCTTTTTGCGGCTCCATCTGACGAGGGAGCTGTCAACTTGGTTGACTGAGGGAGAGATACACATAGAGGAGTTCGAAGAATTCTACTGCTATATTTTAAACTCACGACCACCCCACTACCAACTATCCCCAACCATCACTAACCCTGCTTCCTCATCCCCATAACCTCATACAACTAATACCTCTTCTACTTTATTCCAAAACGAAAAAAGAGCGATCTTTCGATCGCTCTTAATTATTTGATTTTAGTGGATTCCTGGGTACTCAATTCTTAAGTTTAAGATATTTGCTAATTGATCTCTTACTGCTGTTGAGATTTGATCAGTTCCACCGAAGATTGTTCCTTCTAAGATGTTGTTGCTTCTTAAGAAGTTTACTACATCGTCAGAAACTACGTCTTTTTCTACTAAGATTATTGGTGCTTTTACTCTTGCGCCAAATGGTGCTGCTGCTAATGCATCTGAGAATGCATCTCCGTTTGCGAAGAATACT
This sequence comes from Peptoniphilaceae bacterium AMB_02, assembly GCA_036321625.1. Taxonomy (NCBI): domain Bacteria; kingdom Bacillati; phylum Bacillota; class Tissierellia; order Tissierellales; family Peptoniphilaceae; genus Microaceticoccus; species Microaceticoccus formicicus. The sequence goes on along the minus strand of CP143259.1, from coordinate 486,617 downwards.
CTTGTTACATCTTCAAAGAATACATTTGCTAGTTTCATTGAAGTTAATTGTCTTGTTGCTCCTGAGAATCTTTCTACTGAATATCCTTTACCTAGGTTTGCTAATTCATTTTCTACTGCTTTAGAAACTGATTTTTCTCCACCTACGATTATTACTTTTTCTATATCCCACTTAGCTAATGCTTCGATTGTTTCCGGAGCTAGCTTGTCTTGGTGAGTTAGAAGTATTGGAATTCCGTAGTATGCTGCAGGTACAGATGCTGTTAATGCGTCAGCAAATGTGTATGCGTTTGCTAGGAATACAGTAGATTTAGTATCGTATCCAAGGTTAAATGCCGGTCTTTCGTTAGATGCTGCGATTAATCCTCTGAATGCTTCTCCTACTTCAACTGCTGTTCCAAATCTGTTTGAGCCTGAGATTCTCTTAACTACTACGCCAAGATCTCTTATCTCATCAGCTACTTTATTTGATACAGTGCTGAATCCACCTACGATGATTACTCTGTCTGCATTAGCTTTGATATACTTAGCTGTATCGTCTGGTAGTTCGTTTCCTTGTACCATTAGTAGTGGTGCTTTGTATTCAAATGCTACTACTCCTGCAGTTAATGCGTCAGCAAATGTTTTTACTTCTGCTACTACTACATTCTTGTAACCGTCTTTTGCAGTTAATCCTTTAGGGAATTGTGCTTTAGCTATTGCTACTGCTGTGTCAAATCTATTCTTTCCTGCAATTCTATTGTCCATTCCGAAGAAATCTGCATGGTTTTCGATTTCGATATCAAGTACAAAACCGTAATCTGATCTTGTTATTGCTAGGTCTTCGAATGTCCAGTTTGAATTGTTATGATCTTCAAAGTATCCTCTAGTTGAGATAATGTTTGGATATGGAGTAAGTCCTTCATGGTTACCTGTATCAAGCTGCTTGATTAGGTATGGCATTGAAATTCCCATATATGCATTGTTGTATACATGGTCTCCATAATTAAAGCTCTCATCAAGGTTATCTCTACCAGGTACATTGTGTGCAGGATTTTGTTCTTCTCTTAGTAACTCATTTGGCCAGAAGAATGTTTTAACATTTGATACCGGAACGCCTTTGAATTCTACGATTCCGTATTCATCTGTTTGCTTAACTAGTAGTTCTTTTCCTAGTTTGATTTCTTGTCCTATATGGTCGTTTCCGTTTTCATATAGTCCTACTTTTGCTCCTGTTACAGGTTGTCTAACTTGTGGAGTTCTTCCAGCGTTAAATATCTTAACTCTGATTGTTGCAAATAGATCTGCAAATGGAATTGTTACTACTACTTTGTCATCTCTTAATTCGTAGATTTCTTTTGGATCTACTGCTGTTCCTTTAAGAGCTTCATTGTATCTTGAGATGTCTTTTATCTTCCATAGGTTTAGAGGATAAACTTTATCATTGTATTTGTATCCTGTATCTTCATTTCCAGGTGCTGGGAATGGATAGTCTTCATTATCCATAGCTTGAACACCTAGGATTTCACCTGTTCTTAGGTTTAACCATTGTCCTGCTAGTGGACCATTGTTAGCTAGTATAGATACTACTCCTGTTACAGGATGAGTTTTAATATCTTCTCTAGCAATTCCTGCATATCCATTCCAGTTAGTTGCATCTGTTACATAGAAAGGAACTCCAGGATTCTTAGGAATTAAGTTACCATTTTGATCTTTCTTGTAGTGGAAAGCATCAGTTTGGTCTAGGATAAATACTCCAAAGTGTACTTTTCTTACAGGCTGATTAGCTGTTCCGATTGCTCTCATTAGGAATTGACCTAGTTCAACCGGTGTAAGTTCCATTTTGAATTCGTATGGATCCTTGTGGCTTCCGTCAGGATTTCTTTCTACTTCATATGCCCAAGCACCATTTACCCATTTGTTTGCTGTTTCAGCTGTAAATAGTTTAACCAGTTTGTTTCCATTCTTATTGTAGTCAGGTACATTTTGGAATACTTCTGTGTTATGGTTATAAGCTACATAGTAGTCCTTACCTTTTAGTATCTCACCTTTATAGCAAAGTTTTCCGTCTGTTCCAGGTTTTACCCAAGCATCGCCAGCCCAGTGACCTAGTATATATGTTCTGTTAGCTTCAACAGTATGATCCTTACCTTTATCTACATAGAACATAAGTGCTCTAAGGTTTGTTGGAAGTGCATAAGCATCTTGTCCTGCATTAGGATCGCTATATTGCCATCTGATACAGAATTCAAAGTCTCCAACTACAGGAACTACTTGAGATTTCTTAACTGGTTGGATGTTTTGTGTGCTGTCTAGTTCACTGAATTTCCATCCTTCAGCATCTTTAGTTGTTCCATCTTCATTAAGTTCATCATCTGAGATAATTTCTTGCTCATCAAGATTAGCAACTACTTTCCAGTATCTTGGTTGAGCATTGTCTTTGTCAGAAATAATGATATAGAAAGTTATTACTCCAACATCTTCAAGACCAAGTTCTCCTGGCTTAAATAATTTCTTGTAGTTACCATCAGCATCACCTTCAAGTTCTACCCAATTAGCTTCGTTTGAAGTATCTAATTCATTAACTTTATAGAACTTGGTAGTTATAAATGCTTTTGATTTTTTATAGTTAACATCAAAGTTTAACCATAATCCGTCATCAGCAAATGTGAAGTTGTCCGGTTTATTTGCAGCATTTGAATCGTCAGTGTTATCTGCGAATACAGGAACTGCTGCTGCAAAAACCATGATTAGTGCCAGCATCATTGCCAACATTTTTCTTACGTTTTTGTTCATACTTTTATTCACTCCTCCGTAAATATTATTATTCTAAAACTCTTACCTTGCATTACCCTAGTGCAAGTTTTGCATTTATACTATGAATTGAATCTCATAGCTATAATATGCAAATTCTGAAAAAAGCCACTGTTCTTATCCACTCCACATCGACGTCTACGAATGGGTGGACACATCCTTTTCTGTAGCATCGATGCGCTACGTAGTATGTGCGGACATATTTTCAGTGTTTAGTATTTTCAAGGTGCTCTAGGAGATTTCAACATAATAATTGCAGTTATTATTTATGGCGCTTTTTGAAATCTCACTGCAGGGTTGCGTTTTAGTCGAGGTCCATCCTCGATACCTATATTATAAGGGCAAGTTTTAAGAATTTCAAGCGATTCTGATTGAATTTACATATAAAGCAATTAATATATGCATTTCCAGAATATTTTTATACTTTTGATACAATTTGAAAAATATAAAAATTCAATAGTTTAAATTCCCCATTTCGAGGTAGTAGCCGATGTTTTCAAGCTTTTAAAGGTGTTTTTATTCTAAATCGTTTTAAAATATAGCATTAAATTTTTATCAGATTTTGAATTTCAATAATTTATTAAGTTTTGTTAACACTTTGTAACCTTTTTTGTTAATCTATTGAATTCTAGCCTTTTTCGCCTGTTGCCACACCTTTCTGATATGGGCACTAACTCGCACATCCGTCTGTCTTGGGTAGTTATAGCCTAGTCTTTCCGCAAGAGTTAGACCAAGTTTCCTAAACAGTGTACATGCAGCGAAGAGCGCTCTCCAGAATTCCTCCGAATCCATACTCGGGTATACGTCAATATAGATATTTCTATACTCATCATCCAAATTTTTAGCAATATCTCTGTAATTCTTGCCTAAGTTGACTTTGTAGTCCTTTTCATTGGCTATATACCACGATAGCATGCGATTCAGCATGTCCATAAGCTCCCTATAAGCATAGAAACCGCCGATGGTTTGCTTCCTATATAGATAGGGTGTCATCTCCACAACTCTGTAAAAAAACTCGGCAGTTACTTCTTCAAATTCGTTTTTAGTCGCTCTTCCGGCTCTATATCCAACATCTGAAGATACTGCCAGCTGCTGAATGAGGTTGTCCTTGTCCATAAGTAGAAGAAGCAAGGTTTCCGTAGTCATTAGATTCGTTATTTTCTCTACGGGATAAAATTTAAAGTCGACCTTAACCCCATCTTCAAAAAGACAGCTATACAAAAAGGTCTCTGACGCGGTTCTACCAAGTGTCTTCATGGCATCAGGTTTGTGCACCAGTATAGGCTCTCCCATAGGCTCTAAGAAGCTTTCATCCGTTTTAAATGCCTCTACGTCTTGAACACAGTAAATGATGTCATAGTCCTGCATAATGTCTCTATTGACAAGAGGATTGACTCTGGACCCGGTTTGAAATACGGCTCTTATTCTATTGTCGTTTTTTGCTATATCTAAAATTAAACCCATTACGGTTGTAGTATCTCGCACGAAAATTCCCCCATGTGATTATTCTCATATTCATTATATAGTAAAAACATTAAAAATTAAAGACATCGCCAAGATTAGTAAGTCTATGTATAGGGAACTTTCCCCTACCCCCGAAGGTTTAATGATGACAGGCTGATTACCCCTTTCCACGCTCGTATAATCATAAATAAATATATGAAGTAAGTAGGGGTTGCACCCACTTCCACATTTGTATAATCAAAAAAATATTCAAGAAGTAGAGGAAGTGCCCACACTTCCACGTTAGTATAATCATAATTTCAATCCGAAGGTAATTCATCACCAAAGATGGAGCTAGGGGCAGCTCCTCTACTTCGCTTCATAGATGGCTAAATCAACCTTTTTCCTCGGTCGTAGAATCATAAACTTACGTCATAGGTAGCGGTTGCCCATACTCCTACGTTTGTTTAATAACATTTTCAGTCCGGAGATGTCGTTTTTTGCCTGCTCCATCTGACGCAGGGGAGTTACTAAATAAAAGAATTCGAAGAATTCTACTGCTATATTTAAAACTCACGACCAACCCATACTCCCCATTAATAAACCCAATAAAAAAATCCCCATCGGGGACTTTTTTATTAAGCTTTTAATTCACTTGTACAATTAGGACATCTGGTTGCTTCTATTGGGATGTCTGTTTTGCAGAATGGACAAACTTTTGTGGTTGGATCCGGTTCTGCTTCAGGTTTTTTAGCTTTATTAATGGCTTTAACTACCAAGAAGATTACGAATGCAATTATAATAAACTTTAATATTGCAGATAATACCATTCCGTATTTCATATCTACACCTGCAATATTTGCTGATAATTCGTCTATTGTTATGCCGGCAGTTAATGCTCCTATTATCGGATTTATGATTCCTTCTACCAATCCGGTTATGATTGCTCCAAATGCTCCCCCAAGTACTACCCCTATAGCCAGGTCGACTACATTGCCTCTCATTGCAAATTCTTTAAACTCTTTTAACATATTCTCCTCCTTTTGGCTATTATATCAATCCTTTCGGATAGATTAACTGTTGCCACATGCTTCTTTTGCTAATCTGTCAGCTTCTTCATTAAAAGTATCTCCGGTGTGAGCTTCTACTTTTATAAACTGAACTTCTAATTTATCTACTATTGAATTGTAGTAATCGTGGTATTTTTTTGTAAGGAGATTATTCCTCTTCCATTCTCCTTTTGCCCAGTGTTTGATTCCCGTATAGTCATAGTGTAAATAGAGTTTTTGTATTTTGTGATGTACTGCTCTTTTCATTGCATATACTGCACCATAAACTTCGCCGGCAACATTACGAAAGTCCACACAGTCTTCACAGGTAGAGCTTCCTGAGTATTCACTTTTTCCGGAGCTTGTAAAAATTACTACACCATATCCGAAAATGCGTTTTTTAGAATTGAATGAACCGTCGACATAGGCTACCATTTCGTCTTCTTTTAGTCTCATGATAATTTCTTCTGCCAACTCTCCGCCGTTTTTAGTCGAATCGGTTATGTTAAAAGGGTTGTTCTGCTGTGCATCTTCCAAAATATAGTTTTCTGCATCTCTTTTTAATTTAAAACTCTTAAAGACAGCTCCTGAAAAACCTTTAACTTGTTTTTGACATTCTTCCCATGTTTCGTAGATACCGGGCGTTTTTCCAACTTTTACGGCATAGTATTTTTTACTTGTCTTCATGCTTTTGATACGAGTGAGCAAGCCTACTTGCCGATGCAGCTGCAAGTGCGGCTATAATATCGTCCAGGAAGGTATTTACGACATTGTCTTTTCTCAAATCCAACTCTCTTATAATACCGGTCTTCTCTTTATCTAAATACCCAAAATTGGTAAGTCCTATTGAGCCGTATAGATTTATTATGGATAGTGGAAGGATTTCGTCAATTCCGTAAAGTCCTTCGTCTGATTTGATTATGGATAGAATTGGATCGTCAAAAAGGTCTTTTTCTGCAATTTCATCAATTGCTATTCCGGTTAGAATTGCATGAACGACCTCTCTTTTTTCAAGCACTTTTTCCAAATGGTACATACATGTTTCTAGGTCTAAGTCGTTGACATAGTCTTTTTGTAATGAGTAGATTATTTCTGCTATCTGCTCAAGTTTTACTCCTCTTCTTTCAAGTGCTTCTTTCGCGTATACCGTCAATTCCTCAACGGGATATTTATAACGATTTTTTTTGTAAGTCATAGTGTCTCCTTTTTCAGTTTTTAGTCTATTTAACTCAGCTTAACAATGCAAGCTTTAATTTAAACAACAGACGTCATCTATAGTATCAAAATATTTGCTGTTTTCTGTTAAATCTATATAAATTATTGCTTTATTTCTAGTGTTAATATATTTTATCTAATTTTATTCATTTGCCACTTAATCCTCGCTGCTATTCTTTAACTCCATAAGCGGCTATCCCACCTGCGGGCGCAATGAACTCACCGTTTCCATTTTCATCTAATATGATTTCTTCTGCTATTTGTCCGGTTAAATCGATGTATACACTTCCTGCTCTCTCCTTACCGAGGTTCATTATGATTGAGGACTGATCTCTATTTGTCATCACAACTGCCAAGCCGCTTGGATGCTCTTCATCCCCCGTTCTAACCCATCCTATGGTATGCGGATCTTCAAAGTAGTCGAATTGATCGCCGTATGCGTAGTTTTTCCTTATATATAATAATTTATCTATAATTTCCTTTTGTGGTTCTATCGCCTTGTCATCATCTGCTTCTACTCCGTAGTAGTCACCATAAAAGATGCAAGGGTACCCGTCTTTTCTTAAGAGAATAAGCCCATATGCTATACTTTTAAACCAAGATTGTATAAAAGAGCTTAATGCTTGTCCCGGCTGCGAGTCGTGATTGTCGACAAATGTCACAGCTATCATCGGGTGTTCGCTTACGACTGTATTATCGAATATCTGTCTAAGATCGTAATCTCCACCTGCATTAGAAGCGGTAGCCATGTTAAAGTGAAGGCCTACATCAAATATATCAAGTTTGTATCCGGTTTCATATAGATAATGGTTCGTTTGGTTTGGGTCTGCGTTCCAGTATTCTCCAAATATATAAAATGTATCACCAAAGGTCTTTTCTACATATTCTGTAAATTCTTTCATATAAAGTCCATCTATGTGTTTTGCGGCATCTATTCTAAATCCATCAACACCGGTCGTGTCAACCAACCATCTTGCCCAAGCTTTAAACTCTTTTACTACATCGGGATGAGCGTGGTCTATATTGGAAAACATCAGGTAATCAAAATTACCTTTTTCAGGAGAAACACCGAAAGACCAACCTTTATTTTCTCCCAGTATTCTGAATACTCCATGCTCTCCGGTGTATGCATCCATATCTACTCCATTAAAATGATTATAGTTCCATTTGAATTTAGAATATTTATTTCCCCTACCCGGGAAGTTAAAACCCGTCCAACCTTCAATTTCATGCGGCTCTGATATTTCTCTGATTCGATCATTCGGATCTACTTTTACCGCCATAAATTTTTCAGTATAATCTGCTGAGGCTTTATGATTCATTACAATATCTGCATATACCAATATATTATTATCATGCATTTCTTCAATTAATGCAAGTAGTTCTTCTTTTGTTCCATACTTTGTTCTTATGCTGCCTTTTTGATCGAATTCTCCTAAATCATATAAGTCATAGATACCGTATCCTACATCATTTGATCCGGTAGCTTTGCAAAATGGTGGCAGCCAAATAGCATCTATCCCGACTTCTTTTAACTCAGGTATCAATTTTTTCATTTTTTTATAATAGTTTCCGTCATCGGGTAAATACCACTGAAAACCTTGGAACATTACTAAATTCATTTTATTTCCTCCACGGATGTTTATTAGTCTTTCTCACACTTATAATATTACCCGAATTAGTTAATTATTAACAAAAAATCGTAATTTAACTGCTTTCCAAATAAAAAAAGCCATGCATGCATGGCTTTTTATGATTTTTATTGATATTTGTAATCGAAGTGAAGCGCTTCTCCCTTACGTACTTGTTCGTCGTAATCTGCGTACATTTTCTTAGCTTCGTTAAGAAGTATGAAAAGTCCGATAACGTTCGGAATAACCATTATTCCGTTAAACATGTCTGCAAGTTCCCATACGATTTCTACTTCAAGTACTGATCCAAGTATTACGAATGCAAGTACTATGATCTGGTAAACTCTTATTGCTGCAGGTGATTTGAATAGGTATTTTGTATTACCTTCACCGAAGTAGTACCAACCAACGATTGTCGTAAATGCGAAGAACATTAGCGCTACTGCAAGGAATTTACCTCCACCTGAGCCAAATGCTTCGATGAATGCTTCCTGAGTAACTCTAGGACCTTGTATACCAAGTTTGTCTGCTCCTGTAACTAAGACTACCATTGCTGTTGCAGTACAAACGATAATAGTGTCTATAAATACTCCAACCATTGCAACTGTACCTTGTACTACCGGGTGTGCTACGTCAGCAACGGCGTGAGAGTTAGGTGTAGATCCCATACCTGCTTCGTTTGAGAATAATCCTCTTGCAATTCCGTATCTGATTGCTGTTTTAACTGCAACACCGGCAACCCCACCAAGTACTGCTTTGGAACTAAATGCTGATGTAAATATTGCGCTTATAACCGGTCCAATCATATTACTAAATTTAACTAGGATTGCAATTGATCCTACGATGTAAACAGCTGCCATTATAGGAACTACAAGCTCGGTAAATTTAGCTATACGGCTCATACCACCCATAAAGATAAGTCCTGCAAATACTGCAAGTACTACACCAATTATGATTGGTTGGATACCGAATGCATTACCTACTACCTGAGCTATTGAGTTTGATTGTACCATGTTTCCGATAACTCCAAGTGCTAAGATTATGGTTACTGCGAAGAAAGCAGCTAGGAATTTTCCAAGTCCATCCATACCTTTTTCTCTTAGACCGTTATGGATATAGTAAGCAGGTCCTCCAACCAATTCCCCTCCTTTGGTTTCTCTGTATTTTTGAGCCAATAATGCCTCTACAGAGATGGTTGACATACCAAATATTGCTATAATCCACATCCAGAAGATTGCTCCAGGTCCACCGGATACGATTGCCGTTGCAACCCCACCGATATTTCCAGTACCAACCTGAGCAGCTATTGCTGTTGCAAGTGATTGGAAAGATGACATGGAACCTTCTCTTCCTTCTTCTCTGGCAAATATTTTACCAAAACTCTCTTTGAAACCTGTGCCTAGTCTTGTAAATTGAGGAAATCCTAGATATAGTGTAGAGATAAGTCCGAATCCTCCTAAGATAATCATCATAGGTGGTCCCCAAAGTTGACCATTGATGGCCTTTACAATGTTTAATAATGCTTCCATATATTCCTCCTTAGATTATTTGGTAGCACTGCTACCATTCTTCTATATAATACCATATTAAAGGAGGATTGCAAACGTTATTCTATATTTATCTAATTAAATGAATTTTTTTAACAATATTTTTTCGAAAATAAAACTAGAAAAGTTAGCATTTATAGTTCAAAAATCCGACTTTTTTAAGCTTGAATAAAACACTTAGAACCCGAGATATAACATATAAAGTCCAAGTACAAGCACGAGTATTCCAAAGATATAATTTATTATTACAGAGAACTTCTGATACCCTTTACCTGATTGTATAAAACTGAATTTACCAAGCGAGGTACCAACTATTACAACCGTTATCCCATGTCCAATCGCATAAAGTAAAAACAGCAGTATTCCGGTCATGATACCTGAACCTGTCCCTCCAATCATTGCCATAAGTGCAATCATAACCGGTGTTGCACATGGTGGAAGCGAAAAAGCCCGAGAGTAGTCCAAGAACAAATGCTCCTCCCTTTTTTTGTTCAAATCTTCGCCCACTTTGTTGGAGTTTACCAAAGATGTCAATCACCCCAAATAGCTGAAGAGCCATGATAATCATTAGAAATCCGAGGAATAAATACCACCATCTACCTGCAAAGTTAACAAGCCTTCCGAGTAATGCAGCAATTACACCAAGAGCCACCAATGTTACACCATTGCCTAAAGCGTAAGTCAGTGAAATTTTAAATGCTCCGGAAGCATCAAGTTTTTTACCTGCCCCCAAGTAGGCGATAATAATCGGTAGTGAAGATAGTGAGCAGGGAGTTAACGATGTCAAAAATCCTCCCAATAATGCAATAAGGGGAAGCATGACTCCTCCCCCTCTTATAGCTGCACTTAAATCTAATAGTATCTTATCTAGCATGGTTCATCTCACCTAAGATTTCTTCCATCATCTGTTTTTCCAGTTTGCCGAATGCCATGGAAAGTGCATGATCTTCAGAACCCTGAGCCTTAAATTTATATACATTCTTTGAATATTTTTCTGACGGTTCATAGGGTTTACCTTCCGAATCTACAAGTATTATTGCCGGAGTTGCTTGAATTGGCCATTTAGCAGAGAACTCGGGATATTTATTGATGTCAATATATTTTACTAGAGCTTTTCCGTTTAGTTCTTCGTTCAGTTTCACTAAATCAGGTTGCATTTGTTTACAATATACACAGCTTTCAGAACCGAATACTATCATCATCGGTCTTTTGTACTCCTTATATCTTTCAACATCTATATTATCTCCATTATAAAGATCGAAATCTCCCTCGGTGGTTTCGGTTAGTGCTTCACTTTCAAGAAGTGTTTTATAAGCTTCAAGTCCTGAGCCGGATGAAGCGGTCTCTTGAGGTTTTTCCTCAGGTTTCGTTTCAGTGTTCTCCTGTTTATTTTCAGCTTCTTCTTTCTTTTCAGTTTCCTGTTTCTTATTTTCTTCTTTTACTTCAGCTGTATCAGCCTTAGGTTCTTCCGGTTTTTCGTTCTTTTTATCTTCTGTTACTGCTTTCTCTTCTACTTTTGTTTCTGTTTTAGTATTATCTACCGTCTTGCTCGAGTTTTTATAGTACCATATCCCCACTATTGAGAGTAGTATAATCCCTAATATTACAAATCTTCCTGTATTTTTTCTCATATTTACTCCTTTTGTTAATTGTAAGTTTTGGCTGTTGGTCGTGATTGAATATGCTTATGATTTATTATAAAACATAAACACATTCCCAAATGATTCTGGCTATTTTGTATAAAATGTACCTTTTTTATTTTATCCATAAAATGTCGTAATAAGAATAGCTCCAAATCAAAACCAAAAAACTTAGGTCCTGATTCTTGATTTATCATAAGTACATTCAATAATCTGTGCTTATGATTGTATAATCCAATCGATAGTCTAAAGTATTTGACTAAAGATTTAAAAAGCCATTACACTACCAAATTACCCAACTCAGTTCTAAAACTATTTTTAGCTTTACAATAATCTATTATACCCTGTATTGATAATAATAATCAATTATTACGTTATTATGATTCAATTTATTTAATTATCGTCATATTTAAAAGCAAAAAAAGAAAGCTCGATCGAGCTTTCAGATTTATTCACCATCATCAGGGATTACGGCTGCTCCCGGTTCATCCCCTATTTGGTAGTCGTTTGTATCTTCATTTTGAGTATCTCCGCCATCATTATCGTTTGTGTTGTCCGCAGGGGGAGTTGCCGGAGTTGGTATTTCTCTGACTTCACTCTCAGGTGTTTTGGGTTCTGTTGTTTCTTCTGGCGGTTTTTCATTTTCAACCGGTTCTTCAGGTTTTACTTCATCGAGTTCATCTTTCACATCCTCTTGTTTTTCAGGTTTTTCATCTTTCTTTTCCTCAGGTGCTTCTTTTCCTTTTCCTGAAAATATATAGAGAATATCATCTTTTTGTTCTTTTTTAATAACTACATACTCCACAGTTCTGCTCCTGTCTATCTTCCCTGACAAATCATCCGGAAGCGATGTCTGAACGCATGCCGTCAACATCGAGAGCAGTAGCAGTGTAATTATAAGAATCATTATTCTACTTTTCATATGAACTCCTTTCCTTAATAAATGAAGTGATAACAGTTTATCATTACCACTATCTTCCTGTCATTAACTTATATTATATTATTTGTAGGGTATAAAGTCAATGAAATACGGATTTCTACTATTTTAAGCGTATGGTGATTAAGGTTTTATAATTATGCCGGAGTTTTGAGGTTAGAGTTTATAGTAGCGACATGAAGATGTCGCTTTATGTATAAATCTCCCTCCAAGTTTACTTCGCAACCCCACCTCCCTCGTCAGAGAGAGGCAATGACTGCCAACTTCCCTCAAACTCACAACTCCCCCATAAAAAAACCGTAGTCAGCATTTAAATACTGACTACGGTTCTATAATTTTAGTACATCTTTGCTCCTGCTGGTATTCTTGGACTCAACATCAATAAGTTTAGTTTTTCCTGGCCTTCTTCATCGTGGACGGCTGAAATAATCATTCCTTCGGAGTCAATTCCCATCATTTTACGTGGTGGAAGATTACAAATGGCAAGAAGTGTTTTTCCTATTAATTCTTCTGCACTATAGTATTCTTTGATACCGCTTAGTATGATTCTATCTTCGCTTGATCCGTCGTCGAGCGTAAATTTAAGAAGTTTATTGGATTTTGGCACCTCTTCACAGTTCAGAACTTTAACAGCTCTATAGTCTGCTTTACAGAAAGTTTCAAAGTCAAGCATGTCTTCGAAAAGTGGTTCAACTTTTACTTTGGAAAAATCTATTTTTGGTGCTTCCACCTTCTGTAAGGTTCGCTTCTTCTTCGAATTCATGTTCGTCTTTTTTACCAATTGGCTTCATGGTTGGGAAGAGTATTACGTCTCTTATCGATTCTCTACCTGTAATTATCATTACTAGTCTGTCTACACCGATACCCAATCCGCCTGTAGGCGGAAGTCCTACTTCAAGTGCATTGATAAAGTCATTATCCATCATATGCGCTTCACTATCTCCACTTTCTCTTGCTGCAACTTGTGCTTCCAAATCTCTCTCTTTGATCTCTTGCGTCATTTAATTCCGAGAATGCATTTGCTATCTCATGTGTATTGCAAAATGCTTCAAATCTGTCTGTGTATCTCGGATCTTCAGGATCTCTTTTAGCAAGCGGGCTGACTTCTACCGGGTGGTGAGTGATAAAGGTTGGTTGAACCAGTTTGTCCTCACAGAATTCTTCAAAGAATTCAGCAATTATATGTCCTCTTGTAAAGTGAGGTTCCAGTTCTATACCCTTTTCTTTTGCAAGTGCTATAGCTTCTTCTTCAGTCTTATAGTCTTCAAAGTCGATGCCTGTGTATTTTTTGATGGCTTCGGTCATCTTCATTCTGTTCCAAGGCGGAGTGAAGTCCAGTTCAACTCCTGCAAATTCAATAACTGAGGTTCCCCTTACTTCTTTAACTACATAGTGTACCAGTTCTTCTGTAAGTTTAAGCATGTATTCGTAGTCTTCATATGCCGCATATAGTTCGATTGCGGTATATTCCGGATTATGAGTGGTATCCATTCCTTCGTTTCTGAACATTCTTCCCATCTCATAGACTTTTTCGAATCCACCGACTATAAGTCTCTTTAGGTATAGTTCGTTTGCGATTCTTAGATACATGTCTATATCAAGTGTATTGTGATGTGTTATAAATGGTCTGGCTACTGCTCCACCGGCAATTGTGTTTAAAACAGGTGTTTCAACTTCTAAGAATCCTATATCGTCAAGATATCTTCTGATTGATTTAAGTATTTTGTTTCTCATCAGGAAGGTTTGTTTTACTTCAGGATTAACTATTAAGTCGACATATCTCTGTCTGTATCTTAAGTCAGGGTCTACAAGACCATGGAACTTTTCAGGTAGTATTTGAAGTGATTTTGTCAGTAGGGTTATTTTCTTGGTTCTAACTGAGATTTCACCTGTTTTTGTTGTAAATACCTCACCTTCAGCGCCAATTATATCCCCTATATCGTATTTTAAAACCTCTTCGTATTCTTGTTCACCTAAGTCATTTAATCTATTAAAGAGTTGGATTCTGCCCGTTGAGTCTTGCAGATGCATGAAGTTTACCTTACCATGACCTCTTTTAGACATAATTCTTCCGGCTACTCTTACTGTCTTTCCTTCGTAATCGTCGTAATTATTTATTATGTCGTCTGCAAATTGTCTATCGGTAAATTTCCCTATTTTATGCGGATCTTTACCTTCAGCTATTAAGGCATCCAATTTATCTCTTTTTATCTGTAACATTTCATTTAAATCTTGTATCTCTGACATAATACCTCCTGTTGATTAACTGTAATAATAATGTTATACCTTACTCTTATATTATACTATAAGTTCAAGTATTTTGTACTCAACTATGCCGCCGGGTGCATTAACAGATACAGTTTCTCCTGCTTTTTTTCCTATTAGCGCGCTTCCAACGGGTGAAACATTTGAAATAAGTCCTTTTATCGGATCCGCTTCTGCTGAACCGACAATGGTATACTCCAGCTCTTCGTCAAATTCGATATCCAGTATCTTGATTTTTGATCCAATACTGACTTTATCTTTTGATATTGCTGATTCATCTATGGTTTGAGCATTTCTTAGCATATTTTCAAGTTTCATGATTCTATCTTCATTTTGTGCTTGCTCGGTTTTGGCTTCGTCGTATTCAGCATTTTCAGATAAATCTCCGAATCCTCTAGCTATTTTTATTTTTTCAGCTATTTCTTTTCTTCTCGTAGTTCTAAGAAGGTTTAATTCTTCTTCTAATTTTTGAAGTCCTTCTTTTGTCAAAATTACTTCTTTCTGTACCATAATCTCTCTCCTTGGTGATTTTTACTAATAATGCGAATATTATAATATATTTTAACTTTTGTCAAGATTTCACATAATAGTTTTATACTTTATAAATTATAATGTCAATACATATTAAATTTATAGCTTTTATGCACTTGTTTCCATAGAGTCCAGATGTGTGAGAACCTCCTCCATGCTTTGAGCTGTGTTTATCTTGTTTTTTATGATATTTGATCCGGGTAGTCCTTTAAGATACCAGGCTGCATGTTTTCTCATCTCTCTGATTGCAATATGTTCGGGCTTGTATTCTCTTATCTTTTCGTAATGTCTGAGTAGTACTTCTCTTCTCATCTCTAAGTCTGGTTTACTAAACTCATTACCTTTAAGAGCTTCTTTAATTTCACTGAATATAAAAGGATTGCCGAGTGCACCTCTTGCTATCATGATGGAGTCACATCTTGTATACTCCAGCATATGGACAGCATCTTCTGCAGAAAATATATCTCCATTTCCAATTACGGGGATGTCCAAAAGTTCTACTAACTCTTTTATTGCTTCTATATTGACTTCACCCGAATAATAACTGTCTCTGGTTCTTCCATGTAATGTCAATTGACAAACACCGGCTTCTTCAGCAATTTTGGCTATTTCCTTGTAGTTGATGTTTTTAGGGTCTGTTCCCAGTCTTATCTTGGCGGATACCGGTACCTTGGATGTCTTTACCATGGTTTCAAGTATCTTGCCAACCAGTTCAGGTTCACTCATAAGGTATGATCCTTCCCTGTTTTTGAATATCTTAGGAGCAGGACATCCGATATTAAAATCGAGAATTTTAATATTTTCGAGTTTATTTGTTTTGTAGTAGATTACTTTTTCTATAATTTCTACATCTCTACCGAAAATCTGTATTCCTACATTTGTCTCTTCTGGTCCCATGTCAAGGAGTCTGTCAGTTCCTTCATCTCCATAATAGAGTCCTTTGACATTTACCATTTCTGTAAAGCATATATCCGCACCGAATTCAGTGCACATTTCCCTAAAGGCCCTATCTGTAATCCCTGCCATGGGCGCCATGTAGATTTTTGGTGTTTTTTTTGAATTACTACTTTCTATTTTTTTCATATATCAGTTTAAGCCCTTTTAATGTAAGCATTATATCCAATTCGTTTATGTATTTACTCTGTTGGATTATAAGTCTACTGAAACCTCCTGTTCCCAATACTTTGGTGTTTTCTACAGTGGTTCCCATTTCTTCAAGTATTCTCTCTATCATTCCGTCTATAAGTCCTATATATCCGAAGATAATTCCGGACTGCATACTCTGTATTGTAGTTCTGCCTATTACTCTACTAGGATCGGTCAGTTCTACTTTTGGAAGTTTTGATGTTCGCATAAATAGCGCATCACTTGCTATTCCAATGCCGGGTGCTATTGCTCCACCTAGATAATCGCCTTTTTCATTAATTACATCAAAGCTTATGGCAGTACCGATGTCTACTATTATCAATGGTCCACCATAGTGCTCATAGCCTGCTACAGAGTTTACAATCCTATCTGCTCCGACTTCTTTAGGATTATCGTATCTTATATTGATTCCCGTTTTTGTTCCGGTTCCAACTATAATTGGAGTAATATTCAGATATCTCTCACACATGGTTGGAATGGTATGAGTAAGTTTCGGTACTACTGAGGCAATTATGACATCGTCAATATCACCATATTCAAGGTCATTGACATTTAAAAGTTGTATCAATATCAAACCGTATTCATCTGATGCTCTGTCGGTATCGGATGATATTCTCCAGTAGTGCGTCAACTCATCTCCGTCATAAACCCCAAAAACTATATTTGTGTTTCCGATATCTATTACTAATAACATATTTTTCTCCTATTTAGCATTTCTTATTTTTTCTTAATTACACCGACGACTGCTGCTACTAAAATTCCGGCTACAAGTATTTCAGGCAGTCCGTTTATTACTGCTATTGAAAGTATGGTGTTGAGTGCAATATCTGGAGTTTTTCCGATTGCTTCCATAAATCCTTTGGCATGTAAAAAATAGACCATTGACAGTACTGAAAATGTATTAAAGGCAGTACCGAAAGCAGCTGTGATGTAGAAGCTGAATTTGTTTTTATCCTTGGAATTATTCAGTATGAGCATAATTCCTATGGTCAAGATTATGAATATGATATAGCTTATAACAGAGGCTGAAAAACCTTCAGAAAGCCTCTTGAACAGATTATAAGCTGTATAAATCATCAGTATGCCTGCTATTACAAATGCAGCCGTCTTGATTTTGCCAGGATTTTTGTCTTTTACCTTATCATAAAATAAGCCCGTTAAATAGCCCATTGCAATTCTAGGGAAAAGGGATACTAATGGATCCATGAATATGAAACTCGTTGCGGTTGGATTCGTATATGCCCTTATCAGTGATAATAGACCAAATACCAACCCCATTATCGTTCCGCCTTTTCTTCCTAATAGTATTGCAGCTATTAATACGGGTATGTGGATTGTTGTTGCAAAAATCGGTCCTACCGGAATGAATCCCAGTGGTGTCGATGTAAGGACTATCATTATTCCTATAAGTAGTCCCATTATGGATAGTTCTCTTGTGCTAATTTTATTTTTCATTTTATACCTCCGATCCGGTTCTCTTTGGATACCGGTCATATTTGATAAATCACTTCCGCCTTAGCAAACGGAGTTAATTATCATCTAATTGAATTTTTTATAGCCTCTCTGACAGCTTTCGATGCCATAACCATAAGTTTGTCCAGGTTGTCCTCGATTTTGGCTGTAGAGACGGCAAATACTGTATCTCCGTCACTTAGACTGTGAACGGGTTTTATACATTGTGCATAGGCATCATGTCCTGATATGCATAGCCTCTTCAGTTCAGCTTTGGTGAGCCTTGCATTTGTAGCAATGACTCCTATTGTGGTATTTTGAAGAGGTGTTGGATTATTGTAATTTAGAATTAATTGTTCAGATGGATACGATTCGCCACTTACAGGATTTTTAGGCATTGCAATTATTTGACCATTTGTCTCATCGTAGATATCACCAACCGCATTGACTACAACTAAAGCAAATACTTCGGTTTCTCCACTGATTACACTTGCAGATCCGATACCGGATTTAGTTGAAGCTTCCATACCGAGCATCTTTGCTACCGTGGCTCCCGTTCCGGCTCCAATACTACCTGAGAGTTCGGGTTTTTCACTAGAATCCAAAGCATTTTGAGTTGCAGTTCTTCCTGCTTTTGCATCCGGTCTTATTCCGGGATTTCCTATACTCAAGTCGTAAATTACCGCAGCCGGTACTATCGGAACGACGGCATCAGGTGTCATAAATCCGATACCTCTTGATTCCAGTTCCTGCATTACTCCTGTAGCTGCATCCAGGCCGAAAGCAGATCCTCCACTAAGTAGGATGGCATGGACCATATTTACAAGATTGCCCGGTTCGAGTAAATCGGTTTCTCTTGTACCTGGTGCTCCCCCCCTTACATCTACACTGCAAGTTGCACCGTCTTCGAATACAAGTACGGTGCAGCCTGTTTTAGCGCTCTCATCGGTATAATGTCCTATTTTGATTCCCGCGGGAATTACTATATTTCCATCCATTATTTTTTCCTGTTTTTCTTTTGTTTAAACTTTCTTATCGTCTTGTTGATTTCGTCTTTATCTTCTTTTCTCGTAGGATAAATCCTTACATTGTTTGGCTTTTGTTTAGAAGTGTGAATAATAAGCGCATCTTTTTTATCGTCAAATTGCCACTGCTTAATATCATCCCAAGCCTCCAATCTACCATTATGGTAAATACCATGTTCAGAAAATGATATTTTTTCTGTTGAATTGTATACAAAATATGTCGAGATACCCAAAAGGATGATTTTCAAATAGATTCCTTGTACCATAAATATCATAGCCAATAGGAGTCCTACGAGTATATATTGTAAAATCTTGGGTTTTTGATTGAATGTAATCTGTTCACCTTTGATGTCTTTCCTTATCGTAAAGGTCTTGTACGACATGTATACTACAAATGCAAACATTATTGTATAGAGGGCAAGTATCATTTCATCGCTTTTCATTTTTGGCTCCCTTTAAAATCGTCTTTATCACTTACATATCTACATTAAATATGTAGAAGATTAAAAAACCCTTACGGGTTTTTAATCTTCTTCAGGTTCAAAGTCCATCTCAGGTGGTTCTTCCGCTTCTTCAGTCGGTTCACCTTGAGATAGATTTTCTTCTATCTTTTTGTCCATGTCTTTAACTTTTTGAAGTTCTTCATGAACGATTACCTCACCATTTGGCTCGGTATTTTTTTGGAATATTGCTTCAAATTCATCTGAGTTAAGAGTTTCTTTATCGAGAAGTTCTTTTGCAAGTGCATGTAGCGCTCTGATATTGTCTTTAAGAAGATTTAAAGCTAAATCATAGGCTTCTCCGATTAGTTTTCTCATCTCGGTATCAATTTCAGCTGCAACTTCTTCTGAATAGTTTCTAGACCTTCCAAAGTCTCTGCCGAGGAATACATCCTCTTCGTCAGTACCGTATTTCATAGGTCCGAGTTTTTCACTCATACCGTAAATAGTTACCATGGCTCTGGCAATCTTTGTTGCTCTCTCTATATCATTTGATGCTCCGGTGGATATATCGTCGAGTACAAGGTCTTCAGCAGCTCTACCACCCAATAGAGATACCAGCCTGTGCTCCATACCTTTCTTGGTATGATAATTGGTATCTTCTTCAGGAATATATGCTGTAAATCCTCCCGCCATTCCCCTTGGAATGATGGTTATCATGTGAACGGGATCTGTATCCGGTAATAGTCTGGATACAATTGCATGTCCTGCTTCATGATATGCGGTTAGAACTCTTTCCTTTTCTACTACTACTTTACTCTTCTTCTCAGGTCCGGCTACAACTTTTATTGCAGCTTCTTCGAAGATTTCTCTTGTTATTGCTTTAAGATTATGTCTTGCGGTCAGCAATGCAGCTTCATTACATAGGTTTTCAAGATCTGCCGGAGTAAATCCTGAAGTTGTCTTAGCGATTGCTTTTAAGTCTACATCAGGCTCAAGCCTCTTGTTTCTGGTGTGTACAAGTAGGATTGCTTCTCTACCCTTTACATCCGGAAGTCCGACATAGACCTGTCTGTCAAATCTACCCGGTCTAAGGATTGCAGGGTCCAGAATGTCAGGTCTGTTTGTTGCAGCCATGACTATTATTCCTTCATTTGTACTAAAGCCATCCATTTCGACTAACAGTTGGTTCAAGGTCTGTTCTCTTTCGTCATGACCTCCGCCAAGACCTGCTCCCCTTCTTCTACCTACGGCGTCAATCTCGTCTATAAATATAATACATGGAGCATTTTTCTTTGCTTCATTGAATAGGTCTCTAACTCTTGATGCACCGACTCCGACGAACATCTCAACGAAATCGGAACCACTTATACTATAAAATGGAACTTTTGCTTCTCCCGCTACTGCCTTTGAAAGATAGGTTTTACCGGTTCCCGGAGGACCTACAAGGAGTACTCCTTTTGGAATTCTGGCTCCAAGTTCGGTAAACTTTCTTGGGTCTTTTAAGAAGTCTACAATTTCACCCAGTTCTTCCTTTTCTTCGACCAAGCCGGCGACATCGCTGAAGTTTATCATTTCACCGTCTTCCCGATGCAGCTTGGCTTTACTCTTTCCAAAGCTCATGACCCGGTTATTGCCGCCCTGAGTCTGGGACATGAACAAGTACCATGCTCCTATCACAATGACGACGACGAATAATGTGGGCAAGAGTTCTACCCACCAAGCCCTTTGCGGCGGTTCTTCTTCCTTCATTTCTATCGCCTTACTATCGACTTTTTCTTTTAAATAATTATTGTAAAAGTCACTATCGGAACTGAATAGTTTAAATTCTGTTTTATCTTTTAACTCACCGACATAATGGTTACCCTGCTTACTGACTTTTGATACCTGGTTTGTTTCAAGGTATTCGACAAATTTTGTCATACTTATATCTTCAACTTGAGGAACATTTCTTCCCAGTCTGGATAAAAGGAGTGCCAGTAATAACAGAAGGACAATATATATAGGTGTGCCTCTGAATCTTTTGTTCAAATTTATCCTCCTTTCAGATTATGAATTCGACCTTTAAATGGCTTCACTCTATTATAATACCACTTAAAGGCCGAATAAACTTACATTTTATAATTGTAACATTAATAGCATTTTTAATCAATATTGAAGCTTTAGCGTAAATAACATCGATTTAATACCAATTAAAACATCTATTCGTTCTTATGAATAAGCCTTTTCGTCTAGCGCTGCTATAAATGTTAGATTTCGATACATTTCGGAGTAATCGATTCCGTAACCAACTATAAATTCATTCGGTACTTCAAATCCGCAATAATCGATACTTACTTCTTTTTCTCTTCTTGCAGGTTTATTGAGCAGAGTAGCTACTTTTACGCTTTTTGCTCCTCTTCTAATCATAATATCACTTAGATAAGAAAGAGTGAGACCTGAGTCTATTATGTCTTCTACCAATAAAACATGCTTGTCGTGAATATCTTCATCCAGGTCTTTAAGTATTCTTACAACACCACTTGATTCAGTTCTTCCTTTGCCGTAACTTGATACGGACATAAAATCAATCATTACCGGTATTTCAATTTCTTTTATAAGATCCGCAAGGAAAACTACTGCGCCTTTTAAGATACCGACTAAAATCAGATCATCGTCGATTCCTCTGTAGTCTTCAGTTATTTGGCTTCCCAGCTCTTTTACGCGTTTAGCAATATCTTCTTCACTTATAAGTACTTCTTTGATGTCATCTCTCATTTGTCTCATGCTAATTCTCCTCTGATTTTTAATCTTATAATGTTTTCTGTCATCTCTTCAACTTTATATTTATCCGATCTTCTAATTGTACCAACCCATATTATATCACCATTATTAGTGGTAAGTATGGGAATTTTATTTCTAAGTTCTGTTTTTATTTTTAGATCTATCATAAGGTTTTTTAACTTCTTAGTTCCTTCCATACCATAAGGAGTAAAATAATCTCCCGGTTTTCTGGTCCTGATTATCAAAGGATACTCGATTTTATCTGCATCAAAATATACCGTATCTTTTTTGGATTTGAAGACTTTTTTATCGTTTTTACAATAATCAACTTCAATTAGATATTCACCAAATTTATATACCCCTGATTCACCTTTATTAATCATGATTTCATGATAATTTTTAAGCTTGTCTTTATGGCGAATTCTCTCTATAACTAGATTTTCATACTGAACCGATAACTGAATACCACCTATCTTCATTGTCTTTCCGGTTGGTCTTAGTGCAGTATTAATAAATTGTTCTATATGAGAGCTTTCAAATCCGTCAAGAGAGCCTAAAATTTTGTTAATTATTAATCTGATGATATTTTTTCTTATGGCAGCTTCCATTTTATTAAAATCTGATTTTATTATGGTATAACTGTCATCATCATTTACTATTAATATTTGATTAAGGCTTTTTTCAGTTATATTTTCTATGATTTCCTCTTGATCAGAAAGGATTTCCGTCATTCTAAAAATCGTGTTGTTAAAGTCCGGATTGTATTCTCTTGTTATAAAGGGGATCAGCTCGTTTCTAATAGAGTTACGCCTGTAGATATTCTCTTGATTTGTTCTATCTTCTCTGTGAATGATTCCATTCTCTTCAGCATACTCTTCTATTTCTGCCCGAGATACATTTAATAAGGGCCTAATGATATCGTCGGATTTGTACTTCATACCGGTGAGTCCTTTAAGTCCGGTTCCTCTGAGCAGATTTAAAAGTATTGTCTCCACTTGGTCGTTCTTATTATGTGCAACGGCTATTACCGCATTTTCGTGTTTTTCTGCTAGACTGTAGAAAAATTCGTATCTTATTCTTCTCCCGGCATCTTCTGAACTTATGCCTTCTCTTTCTGCAAGTTCTTCCATGTTCCTTCTTTCAAGCACAAAATCAAGACCATGTTCAATAGCATAACTTCTTACATGAGCTTCGTCGTCACCGTCTGCCTCAGCACCTCTTAGCATATGGTTTACATGTGCAACTACTATTTCTATATCCAAAGCATTTTTTAAGTCGACAAGTATATCCAGTAGCACCATTGAGTCATAACCGCCTGATACACCGACTATTACCGTGTCCTCACTTTTTATTAATTTGTGTTTTATTATATTATCCAGTACTTTTGATTTCATTTTTTCTCCAATAAAATTAATAACCGGCTTTCAGCCGGTTACTTTTTGCCGAATTATATTCGGTCATTATTTAAGCTTTAATAGTTAGCATTTCTGGCTCTATACCTTTGCCCTGCTCCCCTTTTCCCATCTCTGGATTTAATGTCATCAAATCTGTCATTGCTATCTTTTAGAAACTTGTTCATCATATCTTCAAAAGAGAGTTCTTCTTCAGGCTTTTCAAAAGAAACCTCTGCAGGTTGCTTTATAATCTCTTTTTTCTTAGGTTTCTCAGCTTGTCTGATGGACAGACTTATTTTGCCATCACCTGAAATCGTAAGAATCTTTACCTTTACTACATCATCTCTTTTAAGATAATCTTCTACCTTTTCCACATAATCTCTAGATATTTCCGAAATATGTATTAATCCATTTTTACCTTCAGGCAAAGCAACAAATGCCCCAAAATTTGTTATACCTGTTACCTTACCTTCTACTATGTCACCAACAGCGATCGACATTTAAACCCAAATCCTCCTAAATATTATTTGGAAAGTAATTACCTTTCCTAAAATTGTGGTATATTTCAGTGATTTTTTATAAAATACAGCCGAAATATTAAAACTGTATTCGTGCTAAATTATACACAAAAGCATTCAAAGTGTCAAATTTATTATCTTTTATTATTAAGCTTTTGTTCTTCGGTTCTGTCAGGCTTATTACTATCTACATAGATGATATCCTTAGGACTTACCATTTTTAGCTTTTCTCTGGCTATTCTCTCTATAAATTCAGGTTCGTCAACCATAGTCAGCTCTTCTTCAAGAATTTTTATCTCGTTATTTATTTCTTCCAATTCTGCTTTCTTTCTTTCAATTTCAGCATTAATACCTGTCATTCGCATACTCTGCTCTGTTAGAGTGTATATAAAATAGGTCGCAAAAATCAAGACTACTGCGGATATAAATATAAGGAATCTTTTATTTGCGTTTTTTATGGTCGCTTTTTTACTTGTTTTTTTCCCTTTCATCTTGAATTCCTCCATTTGAGTATACTTGTATTTATTATACAATGTAAAAACGCTTAAATCAAGGATTTTATTAGGTTTTTTTGATTTTATTGTCTTATGTTCTCAAATAGATTTCTGGCTTTATTAAGCTTTTTTGTTAGTATCCCGAATACTAATCTTTAATTTTCTATAGGGCAAAAGTGTAAGTCTTTCTCTGTATATGAACCATTTGCCACTTGTACTATCCCTTATTTAGTCCTCCAATACTTCCAACATGCGCTCTGCATTATCCTTATTGGAGTTGTCTATTAACTCCTTAACTCTAAATCTGGGACTTGATGAACCAAATCTAATTTCTATAATATCACCCACTGCAACCTCGTCACCCGGTTTGCATACCTTATCATTTATAAGAACTCTCCCCGATTGACAAGCCTGTTTAGCTATTGTTCTTCTCTTTATTATTCTGGAATTTTTTAAAAATAAATCTATTCTCAAATTTTCTCCTCCATTATTGTATAAGCATGAAAAGCAGCTCCTAGGAGCTGCTTTTCAAATAGTTTTGTTTTACTTAAAGTAGTCCACCTCAGTAAACAAATTTTAAGATCTTACTTTTTCTTTTTCTTAGGTTTTACATTTACTGCTTCTTTAAGTGTTTTTCCTGCTTTGAATACAGGTGCTACTGATGCAGGAATCTTTATAACTTCTTTAGGATCTCTAGGATTTCTACCTTCTCTAGCTTTTCTTTCTCTAGCTTCCAAAAGTTCCAAAGCCTACTAATTGTACTTTTTCACCTTTTGCAAGTGTTTCTTGTACTGTTTCAAGGAATGCATTAAGAGCTCTTTCAGATTCAACTTTAGTTAAGTTACTCTTTTCAGCAATGCTAGCTAATAATTCAGCTTTATTCATTAGTTTATCTCCTCCTTTATAGTATGCGCCATATCTATCTAAAAATAACTGCCAATTTTAACCAGAAGTCAATTATTTGCTAAACGATATCACTCTGTTGTTTTCAACGTTCTATTAAGCCGCAAATAAATTATACTCCATTATCTTTGATTATAACCGAGTTTAAACAAAATATCAACTATAAAACGCTATTTTACAAGCTTTTTTTTATGTTTTATACTATTTTTTTATTATTTTAGTGAAAAACATTATCTTTGAGATGAATCATCACAACCTTCTTTAAACCATGTATTTCATAGTATTGCGTCAGTCAATTTACTTTATAAAATGAAAAGAGCAATTGACCATGAATTGCTCTTTTCGTTTTTCTTATTTATTATCTTTTTTATCTTCAGGCTTTTCTCCTTCTACCGGTTTATCTTTTTCGGTTTCAGGTTTTTGATCTTCAGATTTCGGTTCTTCAGTTTTTGGTTCTTCAGATTTTTGTTCATCGGTTTTTTGCTCTTCAGACTTTTGTTCTGTAGGAGCAGTTTCTTTAGATTTGTAGATTTCTACTTCTGAATTTTTATAAAGTTCGTTCACATATTCTTGGAATTTTGGTTCCATAATTTTCGCTTCAATACCTTCTTTTAAGTCTTCTATATTATCAGATATTGATTTTACGAAGATGATATGGTATCCGAATTGTGTTTTTACAGGTTCTGAGATTTCTCCTGCTTTAAGGGTTTTCATAGCTTCTAAAAACTCTGCTACAAATGGTACGTTTAAGCTAATTTCACCAAGGTTTCCACCATTAACTGCACTTGATTCATCTTTTGACTTTTCTTTTGCAATTTCACCGAAGTCTTTACCTTCTGCCAATTGTTTTTTGATTTCATTTGCTTCTTCTTCAGTGTCTACTAGGATATGAGCAACATCATACTTTACAAGTTCATCCCTATGCTCTTCAAAGTATTTTTGAACATCTTCATCGGAAGGTTTGTTTTGCTCCATATACCATTCTTTAAGTTTAGTTTGTTTTAGACCTTTGGCTACGATATAATCCAATTCTTCTTCAGTTATACCTTCTTTTTCCATTTGTTCTTTAAATTTCTCTTCTCCACCAAGTCTTTCAGCCATCTTTGCTTTCTCTTCTGTTTTTTGTTCGTCGGTGATTTCTATTTTGTTCTTTTTAATCTCACCATCTACAATTCTATCCATTATCATTACATCAGTAATTCTCTTTTCAAGGTCTGCTTTAAGTGATGTACCTTGCTCGTTTACTTTATTGAAGTCTTCTTCAGAAACACTTCCGTATAACATCTTCTTAAAAAGACCATATTCTTTATCATATGCTTCTTTTGTAATATATTCACCGTTAACCTTAGCTACGGCACCATCCGGTTTCTTGTCTCCACATGCTGTTAATAATATAGCTACAGCCATTACTAACGCAAGTACTTTTGCTAATCTTTTCATTAGTTCATCTCCATTTCATTTTTTGTAGTTATGGGTCACTACTTAAAGATTTTACCAATCTACTCTAACTATTATATAGTTTTTCTGGTATCTTTCAAGTTTTTTATTGTTTTTTTATATCCATTATCGCCGACATAAGCTCATACCCCGCTTTTAATCTATCTTTACCGGTTTTTATCGTGATGGATGGAGGGGTAGTAAATCCTAGTTCAAGTTTACTTTCAAATCTTCCTGTCAAGAATTCGAATTCTTCGAGATTAAATAGATTTACATCTTCATATTCAAATTTCAAATATTCATCTCCTCCGGAGATTTGTATAAATCCGATGATTTGTGCCATGGATTTAAGCAATGAGATATATATTACATTTAATACAGGATTTGGTATATCTCCAAATCTGTCGATAAGTTCATCAAACATATCTTCAAGTTCTTCAAGAGTTGAAATATTCGCAATCCTCTTATAGATTTCTATCTTATCTGAACTCGATGGTATATAATTGCTTGGGATATATGAGTCTATTCCAAGGTCTATGTTGACCTCTCTATCTCTTATATCCATTTCCTCTCCTTTTGCATGCTTGATGGCTTGTTCAAGGAATTTCACATATAGATCATATCCTATCTGGTCTATATGTCCATGTTGGCTCTCTCCCAAAAGATTGCCGGCTCCTCTAAGTTCTAAATCCCTCATGGCTATTTTGAATCCGGATCCGAATTCAGTAAAGTCTCTTATTGCTTTTAGTCTCTTTTCTGAGATTTCGCTCAGTGATTTACCTTTTTCGTATGTAAAGTATGCATACGAAGTTCTTTCACCTCTACCTATCCTGCCTTTTAATTGATATAGTTGCGATAGACCCATGTAATCAGCATTATATATTATCATTGTGTTGACATTATGGATATCCAGTCCGGTTTCAATAATTGATGTAGATAAAAGTATATCGTACTCTCCATTTGTAAAGTCGATCATGACATTTTCAAGCATTCTTTCACTCATTCTGCCATGTGCCGTTACGATACTCGCTTCAGGGACGAGTTCTTGTATTTTAAAGGCCATCTCATCTATATCGTAGACTCTATTGTAGACGAAGTATATCTGCCCGCCTCTTTCAATTTCTTTTATTATGGCTTCTCTTATTATCATAGGCTCATATTCGAGGACATAGGTAGTCGTAGGATATCTCTCTTCCGGTGCTTCATCCAGTAGACTCATATCCCTTATCCCCACCAATCCCATCTGCAGTGTTCTCGGTATGGGTGTTGCGCTTAGCATGAGTACATCTATGTTTTGTCTAAGTTCTTTTAATTTGTCCTTGTGTCTTACTCCAAATCTCTGTTCCTCATCTATTATCAAAAGTCCAAGTGATTTAAACTGTAAGTCCTTTGACAATAGTCTATGTGTCCCGATTATAAGGTCTATATTGCCGTTAGAAACATCTTTTAATATTGCTTTTTGTTGTCCTGCTGTTCTAAATCTTGAAATCATTTCGACATTTACCGGAAATTCTTTAAATCTCTCAATTGCGGTGTGATAGTGCTGCTGAGCAAGTATAGTGGTTGGCACTAGGAATGCGACCTGTTTGCCATCCATAATCGCTTTAAAGGCAGCTCTTAATGCAACTTCCGTCTTACCATATCCTACATCCCCGCAAAGAAGTCTTTCCATAGGTTTTTCAAGTTCCATGTCTTCCTTTATTTCGGAGATACTCCTAAGCTGCGCCGAGGTTTCTTCATATATGAAGGAATCTTCAAACTCCCTTTGCCAATGAGTATCCGGTGAAAATGCATAACCTTTTTCTTTCATTCGTCTGGCATATATTTCTATCAAATCATCCGCGATTTCAGAAAGTGCTTTTTTTGCTCTCTGCTTAGTCTTTGTCCACTCAGGTGCACCGAGTTTATTTAGTTTGGGTGCCCTGTTTTCACCACCGATATACTTTTGGATTAGATTCATTTGGTCTGTAGGTATAAATAATTTATCAGTCCCTCTATACTCTACGATAAAATAGTCTTTAAGTTTATCGGATACTTTTATTTGCTCTATTCCTTTGTAGATACCAATTCCGTGATTTTCATGTACTACATAATCTCCGCTGACCAGGTCAGAATAAGATACTATGTCCTGACCCGACATCTTCTTATACCTTTTCTTGGTGGCTTTGACATGAGATTTCCCATAGATTTCATTATGGGTAATAAATATCATTTTCAAGTTTTTATATTCAAAGCCCTTGCTGATCGTAAAGGGCGTGATATAGATTTGAGAGCTCTTTATTTCTGAATCAATCTCTTCCATATAGTTTGCAGAGATATCTTCAGTATTTAAAAGTTCTACCAAACCCATGGCTTTTTCCTGACTTTGAGCCATTATTACGGTTTTATAACCTGCATATGCGAGCTGTTTTAAGTCCGATACGAATAACGAAAAGTTTCTATTGTAAACCTGAGTCTCCACCGTTGTGATTTTAAATTCCGCTTCAGGATTTAAAAGTCTCGTTCTCTTTTTTAGCTGCGTAATATTTATGGTAGAGTATTCTTTTATCTGCTTTAAAAGCTCAGTAAAACTATATGCTATTTTCTCATGAGAACCAAATACTTCTCCCTTTTCAAGTTGGTATGTCATATCTTCACTAAATCTCTGCTCTATATCCGATGCTCTGTCATAGACTCTGGCCAGATCCTCAAATATTATGGTACTTTCCTTATCTATATAGTCCAATATGGATGCATAGGAATTCTTCTTTATATACGGCATTACGAGATCCGGGTTTGAAAGTATAAGGTCACTTTCAACCATCGCTTTTATCTCTGTAAATTTATCAATTAGCTGCTGTTTATCGAATCCATATACAAAGCTGTTCTCTGTTTTTTCTATATCTTTTTCTATACCTGCAATTATATTGGATTTGTCCTTTTCAGTTAATAGAAATTCTCTTGCAGGAGTTATTTTAAATCCATCGATATTTTCTATCGATCTTTGGTTGTTAATGCTAAAGATTCTAATAGAATCTACTTCAGTATCGAATAATTCAATTCTGACGGGGTTTTGCATGTCTATAGGATATATATCTATTATTCCTCCTCTGATAGCATACTGTCCCCTGGATTCAACTATTTCAACTCTTTCATACTGCATGGTTGTAAGTTTGTGAGTCAGTTCATCTATTTCGATATCGTCAGAAGTTTTAATGTACAAGGTGGTACTTTTAAAGAATTTCGGAGTTGAGATTTTCTTTTTTAATGCTTCCACTGAGGTGATTACTATGCATTTATCATCGGACAAGAGTTTATTCATTATCTCAATCCTCTGCATGTCCGCGCTACTTTCAAGAGGCTTGATATTGTAAAAAGCTATCTCCGATTTTGGGTAGAATTTGATATCGATACCGGGCAACCCGAGTGCCGATTCATAGATTTCCTTTGCTCTTAATTCGTCTTCAACCACGACAAAAATGCTCTTCTCTAGTTCATGTTGAAGAGCATAGACAAAATGAGGGAGGCTCTCCCTAACCATGCCATGCAGGTAGATCGAGCTTTTTCCTCTATTTAATTTTTCCAGTATTTCACTGAATTCATTTAAGTTTTTTAATCCATCAGTTAGGTAGTTCATTTATTTAAATTCCATCCCATTGTACTCGTTCATGGCTCTGTCTACTCCATATTTGAGTATGGTCTCCACTGCATCTGCTGCAGCTTCTATTTCATTATCAAATATTTTTAATTCATCCTTGGAAAATCTACTCAGTACATAGTCTGCCAAGTCCATATATTCAGGTTTTTTCCCAATGCTTATTCTCACTCTGGGGAAAGAGTCGTCACTTAAATGATAGATTATGGATTTCATACCATTATGACTTCCTGAAGATCCTGACTTTTTAATTCGTATCGTGCCGAATTCTATGTCGATATCATCATAGATAACTATAAGGTCCTCAATTGGAACTTTAAAAAAGTCTATGACTTCTCTAACAGCTATACCTGAGTTATTCATATAGGTCTGGGGTTTAAGAAGTACTACTTGTTCAGATCCTATCTGAGCTTTTTCGTATAATGATTTCCATTTTATTTTTTTTACTTTAATTCCATGTCTTTTAGCAAGTAAGTCTATTACTTTAAATCCGGCATTATGTTTAGTATCTTCATATTTTGAGCCCGGATTTCCAAGTCCTATTACTATTTTCAAACTATCACTCCGTAGCGTTGAATAGTGAGCTGACAGATTCGTTATTGTTGATGTTTTTGATTGCAGCTGCAAATGCAGGAGCACATGAAACCACCTCTATTTTTTCAGCTTTGATACCTTCTGCTAGAGGAATTGTGTCTGTGATTACGCATTTTTCAACTACTGAGCTTGCAATTCTCTCCATTGCGGGACCGGAAAGTACGCCATGTGTAGCTGTGATATATACGTCTTTAGCTCCTTTTTCCTTTAATACCTTAGCTGCATTTGTTATTGTTCCGGCTGTATCTATAATATCATCGATGATGATTGCGTTTTTATCTTTGATGTCACCAATGATGTTTAACACTTCAGATTCATTTGGTCTAGGTCTTCTTTTTTCAATAATTGCTAATGGGAGATTTAAGTGATGAGCAAAAGTTCTAGCTCTGGTAACTCCACCTAAATCCGGTGAAACTACTACATAATCTTTGCCTTTAATTAACTCTTTAAAGTAGTTGGCAAGAGTCGGCATTGCGGTTAAATGGTCTACCGGGATGTCAAAGTAGCCTTGAATTTGTCCGGCATGTAGATCCATTGTAATAACCCTGTCTGCTCCTGCAGTTGTCAGAAGGTTAGCTACAAGTTTCGCACTTATAGGCTCTCTACCTCTAGTCTTTCTGTCTTGTCTAGCATATCCGTAGTAAGGTACAACTGCATTGATTCTAGCTGCTGATGCTCTCTTTGCAGCATCGATCATTATTAACAGTTCCATTAGATGATCATTTACCGGAGTACAAGTAGGTTGTACTATAAAGATATCGAATCCCCTTACGGTTTCTTCTATTACGAGGTTAATCTCACCGTCTCTAAATTTTTCAATAGTAACTTTACCCACAGGTATTCCTAGATTTTTACAAATATCCTCCGCAAATTTCGGATTAGAATTTCCCGAAAATACCTTCATTTCACCTATAAACATTTCCAGTCCTCCCATTATCTGTTCTTTTTTCTTTTAATATAGACCCAGTCGGCTATACTTCTAGATTCAGCTCTCGAAATAAATAGCGCACCTTTTTCAACATCTTTTGTTACTGATGTTCCGGCTGCAATAAATGCATCTTCTTCTATGGTCACAGGGGATATTACATTCGAATTACTGCCTATAAATGCCCCGTCTTTAATTGTGGATCGGAATTTATCCTTGCCGTCAAAGTTTACGAATATAACTCCGCATCCAATATTTATGTTTTTACCAAGGTCTGCATCACCGATATAAGCCAGATGTCCGGCTTTAGTATTTTCTCCCAGTTTTGTATTCTTGGTTTCAACAAAGTTACCTATATGGACATTTTGACCTATCTCGGATTTTGGTCTAAGATGAGCAAATGGTCCAATTGTTGCTCCTTTAAATACTTTGGAGTATTCGATTACCGATCTGTTAATCTGAACATTATCTTCTATTTCAGACTCAATTATCGTACTGCCTCCGTCAATTATACAGTCTTCACCTATGACGGTCTTCCCAAGGATTTTTGCGCCAGAGTAAATTCTGGTATCCATGCCGATTTTTACGCCGGGCTCGATAAAGATATTCGATGGATTTTCCATGATTACTCCATTTTTCATATGCTTGGTATTTATTCTCTTTCTTAAAATCTCTTCCGCTTCGGATAACTGATCTTTAGAGTTAATACCATGAACCTCATCCACATCATCCAGTAGGAAAGTTCCCAGTATATGTCCTTTTTTTGCAAGTATTTCTACTACATCGGTTATATACAGTTCACCTTGATCATTGTCTGTATCCAGTTCTTTTAAGGATTCTTTTAATAGTGATCCTCTAAAGATATAAACACCCGGATTGAACTCATGGATTTTCAGTTCTTCTTCGTTCGCATCTCTATGCTCTACGATTTTAATTAAATGTCCACTTTCATTCTTAATAATTCTACCATAATTTGTGGGATCTTCAATGATGGCCGTTAAAAGTGTTCCTACCAAACCTGATTCCTTGTGGTATTTGATAAATGCGCTTAATGAATCTGAGCTCAGTAGTGGTATATCGCCATTTAGAATTAATACATCGTCATCATCTGCTATTTCGTCGACAGCTAATGACACTGCATACCCGGTTCCGTATGGAAATTCCGGTCCAATATTCTGAGTTTTATAGATTATGTTTCTATTTTGAAATATATTTTTTACTTGTTCGATATTTTTTCCGACTATTACGATATTTTTTTCTACTCCGGCTTCTTCGCTTGATGAAACTACGTAGTCTATCATCGGTCTATTCAGCAAGGTCTGGGTAACTTTTGAATGTTTTGACTTCATTCTGGTACCTTCTCCGGCTGCAAGTATAACTGATACGATCACATTAACACCTGCCTTTAAAATTATTCGTATATATTATACTACATATTACAAGCTCCCTACAAGTTATGGACAAGAGCGATAGTTTTTTAAAAAGCTTGTAAGTTTTATATGAAAGAATTATAATATTATGCGATAGATAATTTGCAAAAATAAATACCTTTATTTGCTATTATCCAAACAATAATATAAAATAAATAAGTCGCACTTATAAAAATCATGGATTGCGACTATATTTGCATGTTAAAATAGGATATTACATAAGTTTATTTGTTAATGTACTTTTATATAGTAATTTTTGTTTTAGCAGTTAATTTCATGGGGGGATACAGGTGTTCAAATTTGATTTAGATGATCATAGCATAAAAAGTATACATTTTATCGGAATAGGTGGTGTAAGTATGTCGGGTATAGCACATTTATTGCTCGACAACGGATTCAGTGTTACCGGTTCCGATAGAGAAAGAAATCCTCACACTCTAAAGTTGGAGTCAATGGGTGTGAAGGTTTACTATGGTCAAAAGGCAGAAAATATTAATAATCCGGATATCATCGTCTATACAGATGCAATTCTTCCTGATAACGACGAGTTGATATACGCAAAATCACTGGATATACCGGTTGTTACCAGAGGAGTTTTCCTGGGAGCATTGATGAGAAACTATAAACATTCAATAGCTATCTCCGGTTCTCACGGTAAGTCCACGGTGACCAGTATGGTTACTGAGATTTTGGTTAATTCCGAATACAATCCATCTATACTGCTAGGTGGAGATTTAGATACTATTGAAGGAAATGTCTTGGTTGGTGACAGAGATTATCTCGTAACCGAAGCATGTGAATACAAGGCAAATATTCTAAATTATTATCCTTCAACCGTTATAGTTCTAAACATAAGTGAAGATCATTTGGATTTTTACAAGAATATAGATCATATAGTAAGTACTTTTATCGGATATATGAAAAATCTGGACGAAGATTCAAATGCCATCATCAATATCGATGATAAAAACTGCATTCCTCTTCTGGATCATATCAAAGGACATGTCCATACTTTCGGTATGCACAATCCAAATGCCGATTATAGTATAGAAAATATAGAGCATGACGAAATCGGAAGACCTTCTTTTACTCTTAAGGCTAAAAAGGGAGAGTCTATAGATATAAAACTGCCTATAATCGGTGACTTTAACATGTACAATGCAGCTTCTGCTGCAATTGCAATGCTTGTAACCGGAATAGATAAGGAGCTAATAATAAAACAGCTTGCTAATTATAAAGCTCTTCATAGAAGAATGGAAATTGTAGGGCAATACAATGGCGCAAATATCATGACAGACTACGGTCATCATCCGACCGAGATAAAAAATACCTTATCAGCTCTTGGATCCCATAAGCAAAACAGGTTGGTATGTGTGTTCCAGCCTCATACCTTCAGTAGAACAAAGGCTTTATTGAATGAGTTTTCCGATTCTTTCTACGATGCTGATGAAGTTATTGTAACCGATATATACGCTGCCAGAGAGCATTTTGATCCAAGCATTCATTCTAATGACTTGGTTAAATTGCTCGTTGAAAAAGGCGTTAATGCTAAGTATATTCCTACATTTGAAGAGGCTAAAGACCATATATACAATACAGTTGAGCCAAATGATTTGGTTATGACAACCGGATGTGGAATTCCACATTTACTTGCTTATATGATAGCTAATAATCAGGATTTTGAAAGTGCAGGTCCTCTATCAGCTTAATATACGTCTTTTAATCCAAGGGTGATTAATATAAAAAAATTCATTTCAATAGCTTTGATAGTAATCGGAATCCTACTGATTTCATACCAATTGATTTCAGATTATCTTTTTAAGCAAAGCCATACCTCGGAATTTACCGAGAAGATTACCGAAGAAATCACGTATGAACAAATGGCTGAAAACAATGAAAAAGAGGTTGAAAATGACTTTGAAGCAATTACCCATATTGATTCTATGGAAACTTATAAGAGAATCGGAGAAAATGATACTCCGGAATATGTTGTAGCTCAGTTGATCATACCAAGTATGAAGCGAAATCTCGCTGTTTCCAAGGGAATAAATGTAGATAATCTTTGGGTTGGCGTCGCTACGATGAAAACGGATCAAGTGCTAGGTGAAGGCAATTATGCAATAGCCGGACACAATCACAGGATTGAAGGTTCGCTATTTCAAGGTTTGGAACATTTGCCTGCGGGCGAGGATATCTATATAACTGATAAGGTCAAAATCTATCACTATAGGACCTATGACAACTTAGTCACAGCACCCGATGCATTTCATTTGATAGAAGATGGGGTATCTGAGGAAAAAGGAAAACCCGTTCTCTCGCTAATGACTTGTGCAAGACCCATAGAAGATGATTTGAGGATTTTCGTGCAAGCGGAACTTATAGATATTAAAGATTATGATCTAGAGTTGTTTAATACACTTTACAGTGGTTATGAACAACCTTCTAAATGAGAAAAACAGTCGATTCGACTGTTTTTTTATCTAAAAACCAAAAAGCTTCCTGGGTGCAGGAAGCTTTTTGGTTTTACATTGGAGCTTTATATTTGGTTTATTTCATTATTAAATTTATATCTCTATTAATACCACCGAGCCTTCATCGATAGACTTTTTCACATCTATTATCCTTTGATTTGAAGATCCTCTAAATTTTAATCTCAAATCCTTAAGTCTATCTATATAAAGTCCGTCTACGAGTACATCACATAGTTTTAGGAGTTCCTTCTTTTCTTCGTCCTTCATTATCTGTTCGAAAGTGTATCCCGAATATGCCCAAATACTCTTGTCTGTATGTTTTTTTACTTCATTTAAGACCTTTGTGAGTTCAAGAGAGTTTTGAAACGGTTCTCCGCCCAGTAGTGTAAGACCGGTTACTACATCGTCATTAAGGTACTCAATAATTTCTTCGGTCTGTTTTTCCGTCCAGATATCTCCAAAGTTAAAGTCTTGGTACTCTGCATTAAAGCAGTTTGGACATCTATGAGTACATCCAGTTACAAATATGCTCGTTCTTATTCCGGGACCATTTGCAACATCGTATTTTCTTATCTGTGCGTATCTCATATATGCATTACTCTTGCGGTAATCTCCTTTGTCCTTCCTTCATTCCAGAAGTTTTCTCCAAGATAGCCACAAGTTCTTCTGATTACAGTAAGTTCTTTTCTGTCGTGGTTTTTACAATTTGGACATTCCCATTCATTGTCTTTGTTTATAACTATTTCTCCGTCATAACCACAAATATGGCAGTAATCAAGTTTAGTATTGAATTCAGCGTATGTGATATTGTCGTAGATGTATCTAATCATGGTCATTACCGCTTCGACATTGTTTGCCATATTAGGTATCTCTGCATAGGAGATTGCTCCACCGGTTGAAATCTCTTGGAATTCTGATTCAAACTTGAATTTATTAAATACATCTATTTCTTCACCTACATATACATGATAGGAGTTAGTATAGAATCCTTTATCTGTTATTCCTTCGATTTCTCCAAATCTCGCTCTGTCAATAGAACATAATCTGTGAGTTAAGCTCTCTGCAGGTGTTCCGTATAGTGCAAATCCAAGACCGGTCTCTTCTTTCCAACTCTTAACTGCTGCGTTGAGTTTGCTCATTAATTTAAGAGCAAATTCTTTTCCTTCCGGAGTTGTATGAGATTTACCTGTAATTAGTTTAGTAGCTTCCATAAATTCCGATATATCCTAGAGAAATCGTAGCATAGCCACCATCTAGAAGTTCTCTGACTTTTTCGCCCTTGCCTAGTCTTGCTATCCCACCGTATTGCCAGTGGATTGGAGATACATCACTTGTTACGTCTTTTAACAGATTGTATCTAAGCATAAGTGCTTTTTTGGCAAGTTCAAGTCTTTTTTCAAGCAATGCGAAGAATCCGCCTTCATCACCTTCTGATAACAGTCCTATTTGAGGTAGGTTTAGGGACACAACGCCCATATTGAATCTTCCGTCAAATACGTATTCACCATCTTCGTTTTTCCAAGGTGCAAGGAATGATCTGCATCCCATTGGGGAAAATACATTACCTTGATATAGTTCTCTCATTTTCTTTGCAGAAATATAATCAGGATACATTCTCTTTGTTGTACATTCAGCTGCCAGTTCAGTTAGATAATAATATTTGCTGTCAGGATGCACATTATGTTCGTCAAGTACATAGATTAGTTTAGGGAATGCAGGTGTTACATATACATCAGCTTCATTTTTGATTCCCTCTATACGCTGTCTTATTATCTCTTCGGTAATCAGAGCAGCTTCCTTCTCGTATTCATAGCCCGGCATAAAATGCATAAATAATGTTACAAAAGGCGCTTGTCCATTAGTGGTCATCAATGTGTTTATTTGATACTGCATTGTTTGAATGCCGTCTTTAATTTCCTTTTTAGTTCTCTTTAGTGCTATTTCATGAGCTTTTTCCATGTCAGGTTCAATACCGTAGACTTCCTTTTGCTCTTCTACAACTGCCGATAGGTATTTATCGTATGATTTTCTTACATAAGGAGCAAGTATTCTATCTATTCCGTTAATACTCTGTCCACCATACTGACCGCTTGCGATTTGTGCTATTATTTGAGTTGTTACTGTACAAGCTACCTGGAATGATTTTGGTGTATCGATCTTCTTGCCATTGATTACAGTACCGTTTTTAAGCATATCCTCAATATTTATCAAGCAACAGTTGAACATTGGTTGAATGATATAATCCATATCGTGGAAGTGGATTGCTCCTGAGTCATGTGCTTGAACTATATCTGTAGGTATTATCATACGTCTCGCTATATCTTTAGAAACTTCTCCGGCGATAAGATCTCTTTGAGTAGAGACTACATGAGCATCTTTATTGGAGTTTTCGTCTATAAGCTCTTTATTTGATCTGTCAAGCAATCCTATTATGTCATTATCTGTTGTGTTTTCACGTCTTTTAAATGCTTGAACTGCTTTATAGTTCTCATAAGCTCTGGCTGTCGCAGGATTATTGTATTCAAGCAACTTATAGTAAACTTGATCTTCGATTTGATAAATTGTAATATCTCTATTAAGTACATTTGCAAAATCTTCTATTTCTGTGGCTATTCTTTCTGCAATATTGGCTTGATATACACCACTACTGCTATGCATTGCCTTTTCAATTGCAATCGCAATTTTTGACTTGTCAAAATCTACCTTCGTCCCATTTCTTTTAATTACTTGAATCATGACTCCCTACCCCTTTATATAATAATTACATTAATTGATTTTCATTGGTGAAATCGTACAAATAAATCCATGTTTTCAGAATATACAAATTTCACAAGTGACTATAATTATTATACTACTTATTGTGGTCGGTGGCAAGATAAAACTACATGTTGTGGCTAAGTGATAATCTTTTTCAAAAAAGAACTAAGACCTGTTAATCACAAGTCTTAGTCCATATTCTATAAAATAGTTTATAATAGTTGATTGTTATTTATATTATTAATAATCAATTTTCCCTTATAAAATCAATTATTTTATCATTTTTGCAAACAATTCAGGGAGTACGAGCATGTAAAAAATTAAATTTATCCCGAGCATAGATATGGCTGTGTAGATTGTTTTTGAAAATGATAGGCTCTTTTCCGTTTTAAATGTAGTAAGTAATTGAAGCGTTAAATAAATCAATATTCCTATCGCCATTAAAAACGCCAACATAAGTAGTATATTAAATTCTATAATTAAAAAACTTGCCACCCAATAGAATGAAGTTATTCTTAACAAATCGGATACCAGTTCATCTTTATCGTCTTTGTCCTCTTTTAAATCGTCAAGGTATCTTCTGACTGAAATCAGTAGCGTGATGTTTAGAACAAAAGCAAATACGGAAACCAATATTCCAATATTCCAGACATTTCTCATAAGAAAAATAAATACTATTGCAGCAATTGTAATTATGACTTTTATAAATTCCTTATTTTTGTTTAACATATTCTCCCCCTTATAGGGGTATTATATCTTTTATCCTATTACTAATCAATAGATATGTCCAAAGGATAAAATAATTTATGTTTTATGATATTATTTTGTGGGTAAATATGAGTTGTAAGATTTTACATGAATTTCATTATGTTATTTCAGTTTAAACTTACAAAAATAGATGATAAACCTTAGGGGGTATTTTATGAAAAAGTTTTTATTAGCAATAAGTTTAGGACTTGTATTAGTCCTATCCGTGACTGCATGTAGTCAAGATACTAAAAAAGAAGTAAAGGAAGCTACTGATGCAGTGAAAGAAGATGCTAAACAAGCTGCTGAAGATGCTAAGAAGGAAGTAGATAAAGCAACAGATAAAGCTAAAGAAGAAATTGATAAAACTAAAGAAAAAATAGAAGAAAAAGAGTTCACTCTAGAAGAACTAAAGGAATTCAATGGTAAAGACGGCAAAAGAGCATATGTTGCAGTTGATGGTGTAGTATATGATGTCACCGATTCAAAAGCTTGGAAAGATGGACAACATAATGGTTTTGAGGCAGGAAATGATTTAACCGATGCGATAAAAAACGAATCACCTCATGGAATAGCAAAACTTGATAATGTAGTTAAAGTAGGTGTGATTAAAGACTAATGTATTCTATATTTGGTTGGATAAGTGCAGGTATTCGAGACTGCGAAAAAAAGTCTGTAAATATTGAATAGCTTCCTATGATTAGTTAAAATAAAAATAACATAGGAGGCTTTTTAAAATGGCAAGAAGAAAAAAATTAAGTGAAGGAAAAAAAGAAATCATATCTTATCTAATCAATGAGTATGAAATTGAGTCGGCAAAGGACATACATGATGCTATTAAGGATTTACTAGGAGATACTATAGAAAGCATGTTAGAAGCCGAAATGGAGCACCATTTAGGATATGAAACAAACCAAAGAAGTGACAATGAAAACTCTAGAAATGGATACAAAACTAAAAGAATACGATCAAGTATGGGTGAATCTGAAATATCAGTACCTCAAGATAGAGACTCAAGCTTTGAACCTCAAATTGTAAAAAAGAGACAAAAAGACATATCTGAGATAGAAAATAAGGTAATAGGAATGTATGCAAGAGGTTTGAGTACTAGACAAATATCTGAACAAATCTATGATATCTATGGATTTGAAGTTAGTGATGGACTGGTTTCAGACATAACCGACAAAATTCTGCCGGAAATAGAAGACTGGCAAAAAAGACCACTGTCAGAGACTTATCCTGTAGTGTTCATTGATGCTATTCACTTTTCTGTTAAAGAAGAGGGTTTAATATCAAAGAAAGCAGCATATATAATACTCGGAATAAACGAAGATGGGCTTAAAGAAGTATTAGGAATATATGTAGGACAAAACGAAAGTAGTAAATACTGGTTAGGAGTCCTAAATAGCCTAAAAAACAGAGGAGTAAAAGATATCTACATTATCTGTTCAGATGGACTAATAGGTATAGAAGAGTCCATATCAGCGGCATATCCAAAAGCTGAGTGGCAAACCTGTATAGTTCACATGGTAAGAAACACATTAAAATACGTATCGTACAAAGATAGAAAACAATTTGCAAATGATTTAAAAACAATATATCACGCACCTGACGAAGAAGTAGCAAATAAGAATCGTTTGAAAGTAGCTGAAGCATGGGATAAAAAATATCCAGGATCAATGGATAGATGGGAAAGGGAGTGGAATTCAATAACGCCAATCTTTAAGTATTCTAAGGAAGTTAGAAAAATAATATATACTACGAATGCTATAGAGAGTTTAAATAGCTCATACAGACGGTTAAACCGTAATAGATCAGTATTCCCAAGTGCTACGTCACTGATGAAAGCACTATACTTAGCTACAAATATAATTGCAAAGAAATGGAATATTCCATTAAAAAGTTGGGGATCAATAGTAGGAGAATTAAGAATAATGCATGTTTTAGAGAACTAACACACTCCGCCACCATTGACAAAGAACCTAAAAAATGGTGCAAGGTAAATACCGAAGGCGAAGCAAAGACTGATAAGTATGTATTTTGCTTTCGTCGGCTTAGTGTACCATTTTTTAGAACCCTTATCAATGGTCCCCTTCGGTGGCTCCTCTTATTATTTACCTCAGGCTCTGCAAAGAAAAAATTGACAATATATCAAGCTTGATATATAAATAAATAATGAGGGCAGTAAAATCCACCCTCATAAACATTAACTAATTATAGGAAATAAATAATTTACAGAGATTATTTCGCACTGCCTAGAACTGTAAACTTCGTAGTATTGATTATGTTTTTATGATTGGAATACCAAAGTTGTAATTTTGCTTTCATTGATTCTACTCCTTATATTTTCTTCCTCTGTGTCGAGTATTAAGCTCTTTTTGATATCAAATGTATCTAATCTTAAATACTCTAACTCTTCATTAATACTTCTCAAAGTATCAACTGATTCGATAGATTGCATATAAAATCAACCAACCCTTCATCACTCCTATATCATGATAGTGTATAATTACCCATTTATATCCTTCTTAAAACAAAACCAGTGAACCCGCCAAAATAATAGCTTGTCATATTCCACAAATTCAATTATATCGAAATCTGTGTTCTCCAAAATAATTTCATCCAAAATGAATTTCAAATAAAAAAAGCCTTGAATTCCATTTTCGAAATTCAAGGCTTTAAATATTATTTTACTCTAAGAACTAATTCCCCGTTTTCAACTTCTACGACTACATGATCTTTTTCAGTAATGGTGTTTGAAAGCAGTTCTTTTCCAAGTTCTGTTTCTATATGCTTTTGAAGGTATCTCTTAACAGGTCTTGCTCCGTATTGTGCGGAGTATGCTCTGTTAAGGATTAGTACTTTTGCATCCTCAGACAATTCAATGCTTATTTGTCTGTCTTCAAGTTTCTCGGTTATATTTCTCATTTGAAGATCTATAATACTCATAATATCTTCTCTTGAAAGCGGCTTGAACATCACTATATCGTCAATCCTGTTTAAGAACTCAGGTCTGAAAGTCATCTTCATTTCGCTCATAACCTGTTCTCTGGCATTTTCAGATATTTCATGTCTATCTTCCATATCTTCCATCAGATAATGCGAACCGATATTGGAAGTCATGATAATTACAGTGTTCTTAAAGTCCACTGTTCTACCTTGGTTGTCTGTAAGTCTACCGTCATCCAGTACTTGTAGAAGTATATTGAATACATCGGGATGGGCTTTTTCAATCTCATCGAAGAGAATCACTGAATAAGGCTTTCTTCTAACGGCCTCTGTTAACTGTCCGCCCTCATCGTATCCTACATATCCCGGAGGAGCTCCAACCAGTCTTGAAACGGAGTGTTTTTCCATGTATTCACTCATGTCGATTCTGACCATATTTCTCTCATCATCAAATAGCGATTCTGTAAGAGTTTTTGCAAGCTCAGTCTTACCAACTCCTGTAGGTCCTAAGAAGATGAAGGATCCGATTGGTTTGTTTAGTGATTTTAGTCCTGATTTGGCCCTTATAATCGCCTCTGTAACAGCAATTACAGCCTCTTCTTGACCTATGACTCTCTTGTGAAGTTCGTCTCCAAGATTTAAGATTCTTTCTCTTTCAGTCTCGGCAAGTTTTCTAACCGGAATTCCGGTCCATTTAGAGACAACTTCTGCAATCTCTTCTTCAGTAACTTCCTCTTTTAACATGCTCTGTCTCTGGGCATTTTTCTCATTTACTTCTGCCAGTTCAAGCTCAAGCGGTGCTAGCTTACCGTATTTCAGTTCAGATAAAAGCTCAAAATTGTAAGTTCTGTTTGCCTCATCTATCTGTTTTCTGACATTGTCAATTTCTTCTTTGATTTCTTTAACTCTATTTATACTCTTCTTCTCTTCTTCCCAAGCTGCCGCCTTACCATCGTATTCTTCTTTAAGTTCGGCAATTTCTTTTTCCAAAAGCTCTAGTCTTTCTTCAGACTGCTCATCAGTTTCCTTTTTAAGCGAAACTTTTTCTATCTCACATTGGAGGATTCTCCTTCTCATCTCATCCATGTCTTCCGGCATGGAGTCAATTTCAGTTCTAACCATTGAAGAAGCCTCGTCCATTAAGTCGATTGCCTTGTCAGGTAAAAACCTATCTGTGATATACCTATCCGATAGAGTAGCGCAAGCAATTACAGCGCCGTCAGAGATTCTGATTCCGTGGTGTATCTCGTATTTTTCTTTTATTCCTCTAAGGATGGAAATAGTA
This sequence comes from Peptoniphilaceae bacterium AMB_02, assembly GCA_036321625.1. Lineage (NCBI taxonomy): Bacteria > Bacillati > Bacillota > Tissierellia > Tissierellales > Peptoniphilaceae > Microaceticoccus > Microaceticoccus formicicus. The sequence continues at coordinate 443,203 of CP143259.1, read as the reverse complement.
TCTTCTACAGTAGGTTCTGAAACCATAACTTTTTGGAATCTTCTTTCAAGAGCTCCGTCTTTTTCGATATACTCTCTGTACTCATTTAGAGTTGTAGCTCCAATGGTATGAATTTCGCCTCTTGCAAGCATCGGCTTTAGCATATTGGATGCATCGAGTGCACCATCTGTCTTACCGGCTCCTACAATGGTATGAAGCTCATCTATAAATAGAATTATCATGCCATTAGAGTCTGCTATCTCCTTTAGTACTTCTTTTAATCTCTCTTCGAACTCTCCTCTATACTTTGCACCTGCAATCAAGGAACCCATGTCGAGTGCAAATATACTCTTATCTTGTAGTGATTCCGGAACATCATTGTCGACTATCCTCTGAGCAAGTCCTTCGACAATAGCAGTTTTACCTACTCCCGGTTCACCGATAAGAACCGGATTATTCTTGGTCCTTCTGGAGAGAATTCTGATAGTATGTCTTATCTCATCATCTCTACCAATTACAGGATCGATATCTCCCCTTCTAGCTTCTTCCGTTAAATCGCGTCCATATTTCTTAAGTGCTGAATCTCCGGAAAGATTTGGGTTTTCAGAGTCTACCGTCTGTCCACCTCTCACACTTAGTAGAGTTTCTTTAAATGCTTGATAATTAACTCTAAACTTTTTAAATATCTCGGCACTTTCGGTATTTCTGTCTTTTAATATAGCCATATAAATATGCTCAACAGAAATATAACTGTCACCTAGTGACTTCATCTCATCTTCTGCTCTCAAAAGCGCTCTTTGATAACCTGTGGTTGGATATAGACTGTCTCCACCTTCCTGTACAGGTAACTGATTTACTCTATTTTGTACTGCATCTCTATATAATGAGGTATCTACGTCCATCAGTGCAAGAATCTTCATTATATAAGAATCGGCACTATTGATTAGAGCTAGATGTAGATGGATTTCACTTAATTCAGGATTTCCGTTTTTAATAGCTATATTTTGAGACTCTTGAATAACATCTACAGCTTTTTTTGTGAATTTATTAGTATCCATAATAAACCTCCTATTTCACGTATTAAGAAGCCTCTATTACTAAGGCTTCTAGATTAGTCTTTATTCTCCAATACGTTATACCGTATTAACTGGTTACTTTTTCCTCTTCCAATTTCTTTAACTCTTCATACAACTTAGTTTGTTCATCGGTAAGATTTGTAGGATTGTTGATTACTATATTTATATAGTGATCTCCCACATTGCCTTTTAAATCTTTAAATCCCTTACCGGGTATCCTGATTCTCTTACCACTTCTGATGCCCTTAGGCACATTGACTTTGACCTTACCAGCCAGCGTCCTTATTATTTCAGATGTTCCAAGAGCAGCATCCCAAGGATCAATGCTCAAATCTGACTTTGTATTAATCCCATCCAACTGAATGGCACTTGGTAGGACATCAATCTTTACATATATGTCTGCATTGGTAAGTCCAATCTTTTCTCCTTTAACCCTTATCTTTTTGCCCGGGAGTATTCCACTTGGGACTTTAACAGTTAACTGCTTTGACTGTCCATCTATCTCTAAATTTAAAACTCTTTCTATTCCCTTGTAAGCTTCTTCAAGTTTGATAGTCATTGAAGTTTCGTACTTGCTTCTGGATGGCTTCGATCTACCGAAATTCCCAAAGATATCTCTTGCAGAATTCTTTGCACCCGATGCAAAACCACTAAAACCATTTTTACCAAAAATTAGGTTGAAAAAGTCAGAAAAATCTCCGGTATTTTCTCCGGTTGAGTATGAGAAACCACCAAAACCGTATTGATTAGGGTCAAAGTTTTGTCCACCGGTGAACTGAGTACTGGAACCAAACATATCGTATTTTTTTCTCTTTTCCTCATCGCCGAGAACCTCATAGGCTTCGTTTACCTCTTTAAATTTTTTCTCGGCTTCAGCATCACCTGCATTCATATCCGGATGATATTTTTTTGCAAGCTTTCTAAATGCCTTTTTAATCTCGGCATTTGTAGCTTTTTTGTCTACGCCAAGCGTTTTATAATAATCTTGATATTCCATAATTTCCTCCTGACTTTCTTTGACCTACGTATATTATACTACTTCCTTTGCTATATTGCAAGCGTAATTTTAAAATTCTTTACAATTTCTTAACATTTCAATATGGGGTACTCCGTCCAAATCATACTCTTCCCCGACTATTTTAAAACCGGCTCTTTTATAAGGTTCAGCAAGATAAGATTGAGCTTCTATCCTTATTACAGGTTCATTCATAACCTCATGTATATACGAAATGGACTTCTCAAACAGTACTTTACCTACCCCTTGTCCTCTTGCAGACTCACTTACACAGTATCTACCCATCGAAGGCTCATCAAAACTCATACCGGGAGGAAGTATCCTTATATATCCGATTAACTCGCCCTTTTTATAGGCAGAATAATGCAAACAATCATAATCCTGCTCATCTATATCGTGGAAAATTGACTTTTGCTCGACGATAAATACATCTTGTCTAAGTTTTAGAATATCATAGACCTCATAGATGCTGAACTCTTCAAAAGTCTTTAAGTAAACGCCAAATCTTCTATCTATTATCTTTTCATAAGCAACTCCGGTTCCGCTGCTCTCAAAACTGATAATTCCCCTATACTCAAAACCAAGCTTCTCTGCAATTTTAATAATCGCCAGATTGTCCTCATGCGTATCAATCCTAACTGATTCAAAGCCGAGTTCAGCTGTTTTTTCCAAGACAAATTCGAGCATCTTGAATGCATAACCATTTCCCATATGCTCACTAGCTACTGCAAGTCTATGGACCGCAGTATAGGAGCTCTTTTGCCACTGTCCGCCTTTTAGAGTATCATAAGAACTGTCGGGTTCATAAATCAAGGACATAACAGCTACAAGCTCTTGCTCAAGCTCCATTACATAGAACTCACTATTCTCTATATCCTTCATGATTACATCACGACTAGGATAATCATTGCTCCATTGAGCGATATTATTGTCAGCAAGAGTTTTTTTGCCATCATTTATAATTTCAATTATTCTATCTAAATCTTTTATATTTGCTAATCTTATCATTTTTTTCACCTCATTAAAAAACTTGTCCTATTCCATAAGTTAAAGCCAAGACTAAAAGTCCTGCAGCTGCATTCCCAAGCGCAATAATCGGTAGTGCATAAGCTATTCTAAATTTTAATAACGAACTTAAAAAACTGCCCGTATAAGCGCCGGTCCCCGGAAGCGGTATTGCCACAACAACAAATAAACCGAAAAGCCCAAACTTCTTTATTTTACTTTGTTCTCTAAGAGTTTTATCAACTACAAATTTAACGAATTTACTAAAATACTTATTCTTAACAAGTAAACTTGTTATAGGTCTAAAAAATAGAATTATAAGTGGTACAGGTGCTGTACTGCCAATTACACTTATTATATAAGCAGACAGATGACTCAGTCCCTGGCTTACCCCATAGGGTATTGCTCCTCTTAATTCTATTACAGGCATCATCGCCATAATAAATGTCCTAATCTCAGGACTCAAACCTTGAAAAATATCCAAAACATCACCTCTTGGATTTCATACTTTTATTATTAACTCTATTACTATTATACTAGAACTGGGGAATTTAATTAAGAATAATTGGATGAAATAGTTATAAATAGTGATTAGCTGTATGGTAGATTAATGAAATTCTTTAAAAATCCACCTTAGATTACGCATGGTAAGATTTGCTTGCTCTTTTATTGTAAATCTCAGCTACATAACACAACCTAATTTCATAAGATAAAGAATTCGTGTTAAATTAACTCTTCAGATTAAGCATCAATAAACTAATCATGAAGATTAGATAATGAATAGTTTAGAAAATAATTAGAAAAAGCAGCCATCTACAAATGCTAGATGACTGCTTAAAAGGCTTTATATTAACTGTTTTTAATGTTTCCTATAGAATTCGAGTATTCCCGTAATTGTCCATTATTTAAAAATCTCTTAATTTCATAAACTAAAGTTCTGTATGGTATTTATCAGTATAGTATTTATCGATTAATTTATACAATGCTCCAATGATACCAATTATAATGATTCCCACCACAATTGAACTATCAATTAATACAATCCGAGGTGTATATTGACGAATTAGATAAACAACTCCAAATGTTACTGCGAGCACCACCCACAATATAATATTGTTTTTTTGACTTTGATTTTTTGAAAATACTACACCACTGGTCAGCGCATTTAAAACCACAACAGAGGCAAATCCTGTAATTAGAAAAGTGATTAGATCCCCCAATAGAAGTACATACCTAAGAGGTTCATTATCTCTAAACTGAGCTATGGTTTTCATCACAAAAATAACTCCAAGTAGAACAAATGCAACAAAAAACAGCATCGATAAATTGTAAATAAACCTCTCCTTAGTATCTTGCACCGGAGCCGAGGCAATAATCTCATCTAAGGTAGCTTTATAATCTCCATTAAATACACGCTTTAAACTTTCTCCTCTTTCCTCCGCTCCGAGAATCATGCTTATAGGATCCTGCCTTATAAGCTCTTGATGATATTCATTTATCTTTGATCCTCTTAAGTAGAGAATCATGCTATCGTATTTTTCTTTGTTTTTATTTGAGATTTTCGCTTCATCTCTATTATTTAATTTCCTCAATTCACCTAATTTGCTCATTTTTTATCTCCCATTAATTCTTCCATAGCATCCGCCAGAGCTCCCCAATTATCTCTAAACTCTCTCAAATACTCCTCACCCTCTTCAGTAAGACTATAGTATTTCCTCTTCGGTCCAATACTCGACTCCCTAAGCACGCCCTTGACATACCTATTCTTCTGAAGTCTTAAAATAACCGGATAAATAGTCCCCTCCGATATCTCCCCAAATCCAGCCTCTAAAAGTATCTTCGATATTTCATATCCATATGTCTCTTCCCTTCGAATAATCTCAAGAATCGCCCCTTCTAAAACTCCCTTAAGCATTTGTGAAGGAATCATATTATCACCTTCTTTATTTATTGTCGCTATCTTGTATTGCAAGGTATGTGTATATTGTAATACAAGGTAGTGTGGGTGTCAAGGGGTTTTTATGGGGAGTGTTAGACGTAGTTGATGTTAATATGTTATGATTGGAAAAGATAAATAATGTAGGATTTTATATTTTCTTTGTTGAGTTTTTTACATACCCTTGGGAACAGCGGAAGTTGGGGGAAGTAGGATACACTTATACAGGATTATCTGGAAAAACTAAAAAAGACTTTGGTTTTGGAGATGCAAAGTATGTAACATATTTAAATGTTTTTAATAATACTATTGCCAAAAAAAATCAATTGGACTCAATTACTATCGATAAATCACAAAATTCAATAAAATATGGAGATGTCTTCTTTACAACGTCGTCTGAAACTCCTGATGAGGTTGGTATGTCATCTATCTGGTTATATAATTTTGATAATATCTATCTAAATAGCTTTTGCTTTGGGTTTAGGCCTACTATTACGATTGATCCTTACTTTTTAGCTTATTCATTAAGATCCTATTATATAAGGAAACAGTTCAACTTATTAGCTCAAGGTATATCACGATATAATATCTCTAAAACGAAGGCTATGGATATATTTATTTCACTTCCAGAAGTAAAGGAGCAAAAAAAGATTGGGAACCATTTTAAAATGCTTGATAACCAAATCACCCTTCATCAGTGTGAGCCAATTTTAAAATCTAACTTAATCCAGATAATAATCTCATAACTAGATCCACATCTTGGTTTTCTAATTCCCTAATTATATGAATATATGTCTTTTGAGTTGTTGTCATGCTAGAATGTCCAAGTCTTCTGGCAACGCTAGCGATTGAAACGCCAGCAAAGAGTAAAAGTGAAGCGTGAGTATGTCTTAGTCCATGTATTGATATTATGGGAACATTAGCTTCCTTACACCTTCTTGTTATCACATTATTCACTGTAGAATTATAAACCTTTTTATCTCCAACAAATAGTGGAGTCTCATTTGGAAGATCCTTTGTCAGCTCAGAGAACCTTATAACGGTCTGCCAATCAATCTGTATCTTTCTTATAGAGGATTTATTTTTAGTAGGTAAAAATCCACCATTTCCTTTATAATCCCAGGTCTTACTGATTGAAAGCATCTGATGGGAAAAATCAAAATCATTTGGAGTAAGAGCCAAAGCTTCAGAAAATCGAATCCCTGTCTTGGCAATTAGAAGTATTAACCAATCCCAGTTTATTTCAGTTCCAAGTTTAAGCTTTGTCAGTAGGGCATGTAACTCAAACTGATTTAAATATTTGGTTTTTTTCTCCCTTGGTGCCTTTCCTTTGATTATTGCTTTCCTGGTGGGATCTCTGTCTATAAAACCCTCATCGACAGCATCAAGAATCGCTCCTTTTAATTGATGGTGAAAATCCATAGTCGTCTGCCTTTCATGTTCAAGAGCATAATCATTCAGTAATTGCTGATAAGTTATCCTTGTCAATTCTGAAAGAGTTAACTCCGGGACTAATACCTCAAGCCATTTCAGCGTCATTAAATACTTAGACATTGTCACTTCTCTTATTGCCCCTTGCTTATAAACAGTTATCCACTGCTTATAATACCTATGAAATAGTTCAGATTTTGTAATTTCATTCAACATTTCCTTCCCTCCTATCATTATTGTTTTGGCTCACACTGATGAAGGGTGATTAGGTTGTCAAGCAAAGCAAAAAAATCACTAATTTGTAATTGTTCTTTTTTGCATAGAGTAACTAAATACACAACATTAACCAACTGAGATACTTTAATGCTTGGTTGCACTGCACCCATTGTTATACTTTTAGATTTTCTTCGATTAATTGGAGTAGATAGTACCGTATAAATGTACCCAGGGATGAACTCTCCAATTGTTCTAAATGCTACAATATTTTGTGCGATAGCTGCATCTTCATTATCATCCATTAAACTAACTATTCCCGTCTGACCAACGGTTGAAAATAGAATATCATCTTTTTTTATGTGATCTCTAAGCCATCCATTAAATGTTTCATTAGATACATACTTTTCAATCATAGAATAGTTTGGATTTTTTAGCCCAAGTGCTGATACTTCTATTAACGGATGTTTCCCATTTATATCTAATGGTGGTGTTTTTCCTCTATTGTCAACAGCTTTAATAGCTATATCACCTAACTTTCGCTGTTCCCAAGGGAACTAAAAAAAGCTAAGGAAAAACAACTCCCTAGCTTTAATTATTATACATTTTCTCGTATATTTTAATATTATTATATTTTTTTAATTATCTCCGTACTTCTCAGCAGTTTCTGCCAACCATTTAGGATAATCATTACTGAATTTCATATAATGTAGTAAGTGATCTCCAGCAGATTTATCTACTGCTTTTTCAATATTTATATCTTTAGTGATATCTTCATGAAATGGTATTATATCAGGTTCAGAAGTTGAGTATTCCGAAAGAGACTTATAAATAAGATCAGGTTTAACTCCCCATTTCATGCCATACTCCATAGTCTCCTGTTTTTTTCTTGATATTTTCCAGTTCGTAAATGCTTTATCGAAACTAATTCCGGTCGGGATATGACTTGCCAATAGCTCTGTTTCAACAAACTCCTTTAAAAGCTCAGCTTCAATATAATCACCCATATCAGATAGTTCTTTTATTTGTTCATAAACCAGTCTTCGAGTTTCATCATCTATTACTTGTTTACCATCAATTGGTTTGGATTTTTCACCTATTAAATAAATTATGTGCGCAGCAGTAATCTTTTGAGTTCCTACTATTTTTGTTTTACCTTTTAATTGAATAACAGGTATCAAATCGTCACCTGATTCTTTTGGATTTAGATTTTTAAAAGCACCTATGTACTTCATCCAGGTGTGTTCATCAATTCCAAAGTCAGCATCACTCCATCGATATTCATAGTATTGCTGAACAAGATTCATTTGAGCAGAAGCATTTAGAAATGCAAGATTAAATTCTTCCTTAGCTTCCTCGTTATCCTTTATAAGTTCCCAATCTGAAGGATTGGGAAGTGTTTCTATCAATTTTTCAATCAACACTCTCAACTTATAAACGGCTGTTTCATATTTATCTACAATTGCTTTTGAACTTGTTCCCCCACTTCCATAGAGTATAAGAGCCTTTTTAACTTTTTCCTCAGTTATCCTTGGAAATTGAAAATTGACAATTGTACCAAATTCTTTATTTTTATTTAGTATTCTGTTCGTTCTAGAGTATGCCTGAATTAATCCCTGAAGTTTCAAATCCCTATCCACATAAAGAGTGTTCAATCTCTTAGAATCATAGCCTGTTAGTAATTGATCCGCAACAATAACCAAATCTATATTTTTAGGATTTCGACCACTTCCACCTCTTGTAGCTCTATCTACTATATCCTCAAAATAAGCAGCCTCGCCATTTCTATTATTTCCAGGAATAAACTTAATTCCAGTAAACTTCTCATAATCTTCAAACATATTCTCAACTACTTCATTGGCTACATTATCAGGATCGTTCTCATTTCCAAAACTAAAAGTCATTGCTAAATTAAGTACTTGATCTGACTCAGCTAGCTGTTTCTTAAATTCCTCATAATACTTTATAACCCTATCTTTATAAGCTACAGTCAATATAGCATTAAATTCTCGACCTTGAGATTGACTATCCCAGTTCTTTAAAATATACTCTACAACTCTTGGAATATGAGTTTTATCATCATATCTTAAAATCTGGAGACTTGCAGCTTCTTTCTCCACTTCTAGTTCATCCCATGATGCTACCATTCTTTCTATTTCATAATCACTAAGATGTGGTTTTTCTATCGCGATTATATCAATCAATTGTTCTCTAAGGTCTTCATATCCCTTAAATTCGCCAGTATTTATATAATCTACATGAAACCCGAGTACATTTCCATCTGATATGGCTTCATCAATAGTATACTGATGTAGTAAAGGTCCAAATAGTTTTTCAGTCGTGTTTATAACTTCACTTTTCTCATTTATCATACCCGTTTTTTTATTTTCTTCAAAAAGTGGAGTCCCAGTAAATCCAAAAAACAAACTATTCTTCTTAAAATATCTCTTAATCGCTCCCATCATATGACCCATAGTGGTTCGATGAGCTTCATCTATTATAAAGACAAATTTTTTATCACGAATACTATCATCCGAAGCTTCAAGTAAATTTTTTATCAGGGAGTCTAGTTTAAAAGTAGTAGTTACTACAATTCCACTTTTAGGAGATTTTAGATGTTTTCCCAATTCATAAGTGTGTTTTGTATCATCAACTGTAACAGCTTCATAATGAGCATAGGCTTTAAAGTTTTCACTAGTTTTATTGTCGAGTTCTCTTCTATCTACAAGAAAGATGATCTTGTCGAAACCTGCTCTCGTCGATAAAAAGAGTGCAGTTTTAAAACTGGTAATGGTCTTGCCTGAACCAGTCGTATGCCATACGAAACCACCGTGAGGAACGCCATCATTATCCCAACCGAAGGCAGCTCCCTCAACAGCCTGTAATGCATATACCTGATAAGGTCTCATAAGCATATGTCTTTTGTTTTCCTCATTTAAAGCCTCATCTATTACCAAATAATCCCCCACCATCTGATGAGCCATTGGTACCATCAGGAAATATTCAATAACCTTTTTCCAATCATTTACCGGATTGTTGTTTTTGTCAGCCCATCTAAAGACAAAACTTAGATTGAACTCATCTAGTGATTTAGGAGTTGCAAAATACCTTGTAGCAATCTCTGAAATGATAACCATCATTTGTGAAAAGGCCATGAAATTATTAGAGTATTCACCATCGGCATAGTATCTTTTAAACTGCCCAAAAGCTTCTATTAAATCCTTGTCGGTCCTTTTCTGTTCTATATTTATTAGTGGTAGACCATTGATTAATAGGACTATATCAAATCTATTTCCATTTTTAGTCACAACTTCTCTAGCTATTTGATAATTGGAGTCTCCTCCACTTACTTGCGCTTTTTTAAAGATCGTAAGCGTTATTTGTTCTCTAGTAACTTTGGGATTGGGATCTCTATATATCCCATCTATTTTCCCCTTTGACTCTTCAATTGCCAGTAGTTTTGCTGCTTCAAAGCTATTATTAATCTGACTGACTTTGGCCATCACCTGTTTAAACTCATTATCGGTTAATGGTACTCCTTCTAGTTGATCGGCATTGAGTCTATTTAATTCTCGTCTCCAATTTTCAATCAAATCATCGACTGTAACCCTTTTAAGATTTCCGTCTAAATGTTCCGGTGCTGACCATTTATACTTAACTAGCCCTTGTACAAATCGTTCTTGAAAGATCTTTTCCGAAGAATCTTTTTGTCTTTCCGTCATTACTTACGCTCCTTTCTAGATAAACATTTCATTTAGATATGCTTTCTTAATATTTTTTAGCTTTTCTAGCCTACGCTGATGAAGGGTGATTTGGTTGTCTATGTTCTTAAAGAATGATTGAATTTTTATTTGTTCATCTATCTTTGGAACCATTGTATTAATTTCAGAAAACTCTCTTTTATTTACGATCTGCATTGTTCCAGAAGAAGCTGATTTTTTCATATTTTTAGACCAAAAATAACTACTGATGTATAAAAAATATGGTAATGCAATATCCTTATTTGGTATCAAACCATTAATTTGCTGATTAAAAGCTCCTGCAGTCCCCAATATAGTATTTTTCCCAATACTAGCTATACATGTTACTAATATAGTATTTTTAGGGACCACTTTAGAGACGAGTTGTCCGATTTTACTCAATTTCCTCTCAGACGAGTAAGTTATATTGTTTGTTATATCTGTAGGAGTTACCCATGGTATCCCATCATTAGAGTAATATAAATCAATATTTGTAGAAGGGGTACTTCCTGTTAATATTACACCCAATTCTTGCAACCTCCGCTGTTCCCAATCGTCATTAAATCCTTCAAATCTTAACTTTGGCTTATGCTCACCTTCAGCGGGAAACATTTCAGAAAGATAAGCTTTTTTATCTGCTTTTAACTTTTCTAACTTACGCTGATGAAGGGTAATTTCGTTGTCTTTCTCATTAAAAAACCGACCAATTTTTATTTGTTCGTCTAAAGAGGGTAAGGAAATTCTAGCATTATAAATATCATTTGTATTTAGCGATTCGAAAGTCGAACCTGTAAACAACTCATTCCAATACCCTTCCAGGTCTAATTTAGTTAAATATTGAAATATGAATTCGTTACCTTTTATTGCAGCCACACCTCGTCCAATAACAACATCATAATCTGTTTTTCCTACAACTCCTGCTGGTGCTCTTACACTCATGATTAAGTCACCTTTACTAGCTTTTTTTGTTTGCTGAGTAGTCCAAATTCTTGGCATGACCCATCCATTCTTTAAATCAGTGTTTCCTTGAACTAATATGTATTTATTAGGTGTATATGAATACGTGTCTCCTTTTGGTGATTGTCCCATAATAATTTCTACAACTTCGCCCAACCTACGCTGTTCCCAAGCGCCAGCGTTTTCAAACTCTTTAAACCGCCTTTTAGGTATTAATTTTTTATCTTCGCTCATTTCGTCACCACCAACTGACTGACCATCTCTGCGAATTCTGCTTCAAGCTTTGCTATTTCAGCATCTATATCTTCAAGAGTCTCTGAGTATCTCTCATTAAGTTCTTTTAAGATGTCTAGTTCAGCTTTTAAAGGTTCTTCCACGAGTTTAATCATCTCAGAGACAGTATTTCCAAACCACTTTTCGTACATTATAATATCTATCTCTTCATTTGTTAAAGAAAGTATCCTGTCTTGAACTTCATTTTTAAGCTGAGTTTCTGCATCCTTGATTTCCCTATTTATACTTGTTCGGTTTTTCAACAGATCATCTACTTTTGTTAAAAGTTCATATTCCATGCTTCCTTTTTCAGCATTCTTAATTTCTTCCCTAAGTGCTTTAAATTCAAATGAATCCATCGGTTCGTCTTCATCATTCTTTCTAAGCGCATCATAAAGAGCTATATTCTCGTCAGTATCTTCTTCTTTTGCAGCTTCGATAAGTTCTGCTAATTCAGATTCTATTTCGTCATATTCGGTTCTCTTACTCTCAAGCTCTTCAACTTCTTGTTTAAATAGGAATCTTTCTACTAGATCATTTGGAACTAAAGTGCCATTCCAACCATCCTGTTCTTCTCTTTTGTTTTTACCAGAGCCTCTTGTAACCATATTAGGTTCTCTCTGTCTTGCAACCGCATAGAAATCTCCCTCAGCGATTAGTTCAGTATCTTTTATAAGGGATTCTTCCCAAACTTCTGCTATAACTTGATATCCATCATATACATCAATATAGTTAAAATCAGATAGAATATTTTTAATCTCCTCAAGCATTTCTTTAGAATAATTCGACAGATTAGATTTATCATCTATATCTCTTAATAAATCCCAGTATTTGCCAATATACTCATTTATTCTGTTCTCCATATCTATTGATTTAGAAATTACTTTTTCATCGCTAAGAACTTCATTTGTCAGTTCATCGATTGATTTCACGAGCTCTACATAACCATCTCTAATCGCTCTAAGTCCATTTGACAATACATCAGGAGCAGTGGCTTGTAAAACTTTTAAATCATCTATGTTTTTCTTCGGTATCCCTCCATGCATATGAGCATCTACATCATGAGGAATCTCTTCATCTATTGATTCAATATATCTAGGAATATTAAGATTGTACTCATTTTCAATTATTTCTTCTCTAGTCGCTAAGTGACTATAGCCTCTTTTTTCAATTCTACCACTATAGACATCTACAATTCTGGCTATGTCTTTTTCTTGTAATACATTTTGCTTTCCAACTTTTGTAAAATCATGTGATGCATCTATTACTAATATCGGTTCTCCAAGTTCTCTATTTTTCTTAAGAATCACGACTACTACAGGGATTCCAGTATTTGTGAATAGATTGCTTGGAAGTCCAATGATAGTATCAATATAGTTCTTCTCAATTAATCTCTTCCTGATCTCCCCTTCAGATGCACCTCTAAAAAGAACTCCATGAGGTAGTACTATGGCCATGGTGCCATTCTGTCCGAGATGGTAAAGTCCGTGTAATAAAAAAGCGAAGTCTCCTTTAGAATTTGGAGGTAAAACTCCAGCAATTTCAAATCTTGGATCACTAACTTTTAATTCAGATCTATTCCAGTTTTTTACTGAGTAAGGAGGATTCATTACTACTGCATCAAAAAGTACTCCTTCATTTGGTCTCTTAGGATCTTCTGGCCAGTCTTCAGCTAAAGAGTCGCCATTTTTGATAGTCATCCTTTCTGGTCTTACTCCATGTAATAGTAAGTTCATTCTGGTTAAGTTGTAAGTAGCAGTATTTCTTTCCTGTCCATAATAGTCGAGTAATCTTTGATCATCTTTTCCTAGATGTTTCCTAACTGTTAGTAGTAGGGATCCTGAACCAACTGTTGGATCATATATGGATCTTATAGTATTACTCTTGGCGACAATCTGCGCCATAACTTCACTTACCTGTCTCGGCGTGTAGAATTCACCGGCTTTTTTGCCGGATTCCATAGCAAACATACCAATTAAATATTCATAAGCATCGCCAAGTATATCCCCATCTTGAAGCTTTACCATGTCAAGATCTGCAAATAGTAAGATAAGCGCTTTAATATTTTTACTTCTTTCATTTAAATTACTTCCAAGTGCAGTATCTGTTAAATCTAGTGAAGAACTCGCAAATAGTCCAACAAAATCACTATTTTCATCAGAAATGGCAATTGTTCTTTCGAAATTGTTCAAACTATCTGTAACTTTTTGAACTTCAAAATCACCTGAATTTATATCTCTAATCCAGGTTTGGTAAAGGTATTCAGGTTCAACATAATATCCTAATGAACTTTTAATCATTTCAAAAAACTGAGTTCCAAATTCATTCGCAGAATTGGTATACGCATCCACGAGCTCATCATTAGTCACACCATTCATTTTACTAATTATTCTAAATGTATCCAGCGTTTTATCACTTAAGAATTTATAGAACATAAGCCCAAGCATATAGTCCTTATACCTACTAGCATCCATCGAACCCCTTAGTTCATTTGCCCCATTCCACAATCGTCTTTTAATCTCTTCTGACGTAATCATGCATTTCCCCCCTGAATATCTATATTAATTTATTTTTTTGTATATTTATGTACTTATGTGTGTAAAAACAGTACATATATTATAGCACAAATTGATGGTTTTTTACACGTATTCGCATTAAAGCGTTAGTCAATAAGACCAAAAAAAGCGACTAGATTTTTGTTTTCTAATCGCTTGTATGTTATTATTTATTTTTAAGTATCGGTCGATAAAATAGGAATTAAATAACAAAAAATCATTCAGTTCACTACTTAATAATTTAGGATTGTTTTTATTTACTTCTCGCCATGACTTTTGAATAAACTTTAATATTGATGTACTCAATAAATTTTGTGGAAGCTATGAAACCCTATTTATTACTGGTTTTACCCTCTGAATAACAAGCAATCCCTTGCATACGACTTCTTCCTCATAGGGTTAGTTCTCAAACATTCTCCTCGATATCAGATTTAGGGTTATTTTTGATATAGGGAGCTACAAACTTAAATTGACCTATCACATTAAATCTCAACTAAAAGAATACCTTCACTACCAGAAGGAATTTCTTGGCTGATGTTGCCATTTCTAAAAAGTGCCGAACCTCCTTTTGTAAATTCATCTCCTTCTTTATCTATACAAAAGGAATTGACATACAATACGGTATCGCAGAATTTGTTTGCTTGAGATGCATACTCATATTTTACTGAATTATTCCATTCGTTGAAATTGAAATCGGTATACACAGGCCATAAGACTACATCAGGTCGTAATTGTTTCACTTGGTCGATGTTTTTATCAAACCACAAGTCACCACATAGGCCAACCAAAAGGTCTCTTCCCATAAAGGAAAAAGTATGGAATCCCTTACCTTCACAATATATATCTGGAGCAAAAGGTTCTTTCCAACCTGGAGAAACTCTACGATATAGGTCAATGACTCTTCCATCTGAACCAATTGTAATTTGCGAACTGTAAAAGCAAGTTTCTGTTTTTTCTATAAATCCAAAGGATACAGCAGTCGCATACTGTTTTGCAACTGAACAAATTTCGTTAATGATTGAGTCATCCTGCGAAATCGCTATTTAAAAATCATGTTCAACATCAAAAGTAGCCCCATAAAAACCTTGTAAAAATGCTTCTCCAAATATCACAATATCCGCTTTCTTCGAACACATTATCAATGTATCGATAATAACCTTTTTCTTGTATTGCACATCCCCGTTAATAAATCCCATAGATGCTAAAGCACATATCACTTTAATTACCTCACAAAAATATTATTCTAACCAAATTATAGTTAGTAACTACCTATTATCTTTAACTTTTACAACAATTCGAAATTGTCTTTCCGGGTGCACCTCTGTATTTACCATTTGTATTTGAGCCTCGAATATATCTCCATGTCCATAGAATAATAGTGTTGATATAAACGAGTTATGACTTGATGGTATATATCCAAGCTTTTTACCTTTATAAAATATTGCTACAGCTTTTTCATCATAAGGATTATCAAGCTCTCTTACCAGTTCCACCTTTTGCCCTAGAGTCAATTCTTCTATAACTTCTAAGCCATCATAGTATGCAAATCCTGCAAGATGAAAATCATCTACATGTCTAGATGGTACATATTTATACTTTTCTATGATTTCTTTATTGTCCATATTTACACCCTTTCTTTTTATCATTCAAAACCAAGCTAAAAATTATCTTTGAAAGAATAGACCTTGTCTTTTTAGCTGGTAAATTTAGTATAATTATAATTATTCACTTCTTACTTTAACACATAATGCTTTATACTTCTAATTTTTAGGTAGAGGAGCTGCCTCAGCTCCATTTTTATGTGCTTTTTACATTGTGACTTTGAGAGCCTCCATATGACGAGGGAGGTGGATTTGTGAAACAAATTCGGAGGGAGAGAAAAACCTAGGCTGCAATTACATGAGCTATATTGAAATACCACCGATTGAAAATGAGTATAATTAAATTAATCTTGGAAACAAACGTGGAAGTGTGGAAATAGTTGTTAGTTTGGTGGTAGTTTGTAGTGAGTCCGAAATATAACAGTAGAATTCTTCGAATTCTTTATTGTATGTCTCTCCCTCAGTCAACCAAGTTGACAGCTCACCGGTGGAGTTAGATAGTTGTGTGGGATTAGTCGTGAGTTTGAAATAAAGCAGTAGAATTCTTCGAATTCCTTTTTTTATATCTCTCCCTCAGTCAACTATCGCAGACAGCTCCCTTTCCAACCTAATCAATTGAGATGCTTCTCGAAATTATGATAGGTTTCATGCAAAGAATTCCCAAGAACGAAGTGATTGGCTAGAATTCGACTGCCAAAAGATGGAGCCATTAAATGAATAAGGTCATTAGCCTAAATTCAACTGCCATCAGATAGAATTTTAAAAAATAAAGCAACAGAAAAACCCTATTCTAAATTAGGGTTTTTCTACAGTTGGTTTAACTCATTCTATATTCCATAAACAGAGCTTATATACTTACTGTTCAATTTTCTGCAGCGATATCGCTCCATCTTCACCACTTACTCTTACTGCATATACAACTTTATCTCCGCTATCATCGTGGTATGAGATTCCATAGGTTGTTAGGTCCCCATAGTATACTACTGTGGCAAGAAACGGTTTTTGAGGTGTGAGTTTTTCCAGTTCGTAGACTTCTTTTATTTTGTATTTCATTTTACCATCTTGACTGGTATCTAGTACTTCGAGGTTTAGGAACTTAAAATCTTTAACTGTCTTATTTGCTGTGAATAAAAGTCTTACGCTGCTTTCATTTCTATCTAAGACAAATTCGTGGAGATTTTCATAACTCTCAACTTCCGTACCTGCCCAGTTCACTCTGATTTCAGGTGAGCTGTCTATGCCTTTTAGTTTTTCCTCGTATCTGGAGAATGGAATTAACTCGATATTTACCGGTTTTTCACTCATTTCTTTGGCTATGTTCCAAAATTCATTTTCACTTATATTAATTTCTTCTGAATTAGGAATGTCCATCGTTCCGAGTGTGTTGCGATAATATGCTTTTTCTTCAGGGTTATCATCTTTATCGCTGGTAAAGTAAAAGTCGTTACATTCAAGAATATCCCCTGTCTTGGATATCGTGAATTTACCGAAGAAAGAGTACATTGCACCGGCAGATCCTTGGTAATAGTATTTCCCATCCCCCTGATAAATAAACCTGCTTCTCGCCCAACCTTCTTGAGTTAAATGAGGCTTTTTATCCTTTATCGTATATATTGCTATAGTTTCATGTCCTTTGAATTTATTATCTTCCTTCTCACTTACAATGACAATTAATAATTCGGGAACACCGTCACCGCTGATGTCTTGTATTGAATATCCTATGCTTTCCAGAGCTTCATCGACTTTTTTATTATAAATCTGCTCAAATACACCTGCAATCCCTTCCATACTTATTGATTCAACCCGTTTTGAGATTATTTTGGAATAGTTCTCAAGTAATTCTCTGTATTCCTCGATTTCCAGAATTCTCCCTTCCACAGGTTCATCCTCATCTTGGTTTTCTTCTTTTTTCTTGTTTTCGTCGTTTTTCTTTTCTATGTCTTTCTTTTTATCTTCAGTCTTTTCCTCTTTATCGTTTTCTTCTTCTTTGTCTTTTTCTTCTTCTTTGTCTTTTATATTTTCTTCTCCACTCTTTTTCTCTTTGTCTTTCTCTTTGTCTTTTTCTTTGTCTTCTTCTTTGTTTTCTTCCTTTGAATTTACTATCTGTTTGTCTCCTTCTTTAGGATTGCAACCATTAAGTAGTAATAATGCTGAAAGTAGCATTAATATAAGGACTCTCAACTTCATGTTCTCACCTCTTTATACAGTAGTTTTAGTAATCTCTAATCACTTGGTTTTTCCCTCTAAAGTATGTTTACATAAAATGGACGATATACTTTAATTCTTATACACTATATACCCTTTTATTCGAGAATTTCTCCTCTTTACAAAATGATTTAAATAGAGAATTACAATGGGCTTTTATACTGCTTTAATTGCATAAAAATATCCAGGCAGCATGCGCTGCCTGGACTGTATATTGTTCTATAATTAGGATTAAGTTTTTCAAAAAAAACTCTAAATCTTTAATATTGCTACTACACGATATTTCCCTTCATAATCACATCAGTTCAATTAGATTGGATATTATTCCATTTTTATAAAAATATTTTTCTCTTCCAAATTTCTGATGCATTCTTCAAGATACTCATCATCATGTTCTTTATATATTGGGGTATTTGTTTCTACAATTATTAGATCTTCATATCCCTCAATGTTTTTACCTCTATAGTCTTAATTCTGCCAATCGCTCGCTACATTATATCCTCTGGACTGCATCTCGTTCATTACTAGCTGATGGTATTTATATAGTAAATATGGAGAGTAGGTAAAAACATAGTCGACCGTTGAATGTTTTTTACCCCATCCCTTACCTCTTAATGCACAGCATTCTCTGTGTTGCCCTAAAAGCTGATTTCTTGGTAATAGTATAATTAATTTTTCATGCCATAGTCTCATTATTCTCGTTCTCCATTAAAGTAGAATTTTTAATATAGTCGTTTGGATACTTTAACAATAGTGATTTTATAAAGCTAATTATATCAGCCTTGTTTTTTTCGTTTTTTAAATAGGCTTCGATTAGATAAAAAAAATCATTCTTCTCCTTGGTAGTAGCTTCCTTTTTAAAATAACCCCAAATATGATAAAATGCGTTTACGCATTCTCCTCTATTTTCTTTCATTCTTTTTGCTGCATCGATTTGTTCAATTAAATGTGAAATGTCTATATTATCATTTTTTAAGTATTCTCTAATCTCCTTATAGATTTTTTGAGATTTACTAAGTACCAGATATTTGTTTTTCGCCCATATTTCTTCACATTCTTTTCTATGGTCAGAATGCGCTTTCTTTAAAACATCTTGTCTTTTCATAAAATCACATCTCTTTAGATTGTATTTAAGTATGTTTCTTTATTTCTGCTTTAGTTATTTATAATATTATATCATAAAAAAGTAATGTCTCTTTTATCTCGGTTTTGTAGGATTTTAACATCTTACATTGACACATGAAAGTATATTTATTATAATATGGTTGAGTAAAGGAATATGTTAAATATTCATTTATTCCGTTTAATAGATATTTGCTTAGAAATTTCGTTTTCCATTTTTCGGATAATGATCCATCTTATATTTGTTCATGTAAACGCATTATAAATGCGCATCTAATTCCATTATCGTTAATAATTATCCTGTTTGTTTCGGATATACTCTTATAAAAGTTGACAATAGCATTACCCCTTTTGAAAAGTTGAATTTCAGAGTTTAACTCTGCAGGAAACCATCCTAAATGGCACGTGTTTTTAGTATTTTTACTATGTTGCTTTCGAATATCGGGATGGATTAAATTAAGGTTTCTACAACCAATAGGAGGTACTATTAAAAAGAAATTTATTGCAATATTGCTGTCTTTGATGATGATACTAAGTGTGCTTGTACCTATAACAGCACAAGCCGCACCACCGACGATTACACGTATATCCGGAGCTAACAGGTATGAAACAGCTGTTGAAATTAGTAAAGGTAATTTTTTAACATCATTTAACGTAATTTTAGCTAGCGGAGAAACATATGCTGATGCACTGGCCGGTAGTCAGTTGGCAACAATTTTACAATCTCCTATTTTACTAACTCCTTCAAATAAACTTGATGCGAGTACAAAGGCGGAGCTAAACCGTTTGAATGTTAGTAAAGTCTATATACTAGGAGGAACTAATACAATCACAAAGGCTGTAGAAGATGAAGTAAAGAAGATTTGCGAAGTGGAACGACTAAGTGGTTCTAATCGTATTGAAACAGCTATAAAAATTATAGAAAAAGCTAGAACTTTTGGTATAACAAATGACACTATTTATGTTAATGCTTTTGATTATCCTGATGCATTGGCTGCAGGAACTATAGTTTCAGCTAGTATATACTCATTAGCACTATCTGATAAACAAGAGCTTCCTAAAGTAACAGCTGATAAACAGGTGGTTCTAGGTGGCACCTCATCCTTGCCACTACCTGGTTACCTTGGTGAAAGAATAGCCGGTACTAATAGGTATAAGACTGCATTGAATCTTGCGAATTATACTTATCCTGGTACAAGCTTCACATCCGAAACGATAGTCTTAGTAGACGGTACCAATTATCCCGATGCTTTATCTGCTATCAGTTTAGCTAGTTCACACCATGCACCTATTCTATTAACTCATCCGAATGCACTTGATCCTGAAGTAAAAGAATTTATCCGAAACAAGGTAAGTAAGGTTATAATCGTTGGCGGTAAAAATTCTGTCTCCGACGCAGTTGTATCTGAAATATCAATTAAAGATAAGACCGTTACAGTTTTTGTGCATTTAAATGATGGAAGTGGTGGAATATTAACCAAAGAGATTGAAGCCGGTAAAAAAGTAGATGAACCATATGTTGAGTTTAAGGAACATGTATTTATAGAGTGGAATACCAAATCTGACGATACGGGAGAAGTTATTGACTTCGAAACCAAAGTTCATGACAAGGACCTTGATGTTTATGCAATTTGGAGAAAACAAACCGATGCATTCAATTTCTTCTTAGGAAATACAGACTCCATCCTTGCCATAAACTTTTATCGGGATAATGGTCCTAAATCAGTTGTAATTCCTGAAAAAATGGAATGGGGTGGAAATCTTGAGAAAGTTGAACGAATAGGAGGAAATACTTTCAAATCACGCTGAATAACAGATATAACCCTTACCAGAAATATAAAGATAATAGATGGCGAAGCTTTTAGAGGTAATAAGATTAGTAAATTGGTACTACCTAAGAATATTCATACTATTCATAATAGTGCATTTAGAGATAATATTATAGAAAATTTAATTCTCCCTAATAGTCTAACTACAATTGGAAACAATGCCTTTGAGAAAAATAAGATAAAAGCTCTTACAATTCCAACTTCAATTAAAACGATTAAAAAGGGAGCTTTCGCATTTAATAATATCAGTACATTAAATATTTCAACCGGTGTTGAGAAGATTGAAGAATATGGTTTCTTCAGAAATAAAATAAAAAAACTTGAAGTCCCGGGAAATGTTAAGGAAATCAATTATAGAGGATTTGCAGAAAATACTATGGAAGAATTGGTACTTAATGAAGGTATAGAGATTATCAACGAAAGTGGATTTGGAGCTAATAAGTTAACATCTCTTGTTATTCCAAACAGTGTTGTAAAAATCGGACCTAGAGCATTTGATCTTAATAAGATTAAAACTCTGGTACTGCCAAATAATTTAAAAGTCATTGAAGTAGGTACTTTTAATGTTAATGAGTTAGAATCTCTTGTAATTCCTGATTCAGTGACAGAAATTAAGGCTAATGCCTTTACAAATAATAAATTGACAAAGGTTAGTTTAAAGACGGGAACAGTTGTTGATCCGAAAGCATTTGATGCAGGGGTTGTTCTTGAGTATAGATAATGAATGATTAATGCATTAGATTTAGATTTAAGTAAATCGTACTATAACAAAGCTGATGTAGTAATATAACACAAAGGACCTGTCGAAATGATAGGTCCTTTTCGCTTAACTAATTCATTAAATGAGTCAGCGAGCATTGATTATGTTTATTATATTCATACTTCGGGGCAATATGAGGATAAGATATTGACGGTTTAAAACACTGCCCTTTTATAGGGTTTCTAAAATAAAAAAGCAAGTGTCAGGATAGATTTGTTTCTGACACTTGCTTTACTTAAAGTCCATTACTTTTTAAAAATTCTAAAATCACCTTATTAAAGTCTGCTGCTTCATCGTAAGCCCCATGTCCTAGATTGGGATAGATTTTCAAGATATTTGCGGGAATTCTAGATGCCATCTCTGCTGCAGCTTCCTTTCCCACTATTTTATCTTCAGCTCCACCCAATATTAGTGTTTTTGCTTGGATTTTGTTTATTTCATCCCATGCATTATGCTCCTTACATGCATTTGCTTGAATAATAAATCTCTCCATTTTCTCACGGTTTAAAAACTTTGCTAGGATTGGGTACATTAGAGCATTGTATTTTAAGCGTTTTTCCGTATATGTTTTCTCATTTATGTTTTGGATTAAATTCTTATAATCATTTTTTCTAGCATAGTCTATCCATTTATCTATAGTCTTTACCAGGGTTTCATTTTTTCTACAGGCTGTTATAGCAAGTACGAGTTTATCTACCTTGTCAGGATAATTAATGGCTAAATACTGCGCTATCATTCCGCCTTGAGATACTCCAATGATATCGGCATTGTCTATCCCTAATTGATTCATTGCATATGAAACTTCATCTGCCATATCTGATGTTGAATATCCCATTTCTAAATGATTTTTTCTACTGAATATGTAGACCGAATATTCATCAGAAAATTTTCTATACATCCATGCAAATGGTACGGCTGTTCCCTTAACAGTTTTTAGTGCATCACCTAAACCAGGTATGATTACTAAGTATTTGTCCCCTGATCCGAAAGATACATACTCCATCTCGGTATTCTCAATTTTTATATTTCCGTTTTTTGCATTATATATCATCATATACCTCTTTTGGATTTTACTATAGATATTCTCAAATACTGTACTCTTTAGGTTTTATTCAGTATTTACTTGGTATTGCTGCTTCAAATATCTTTATTCCAGAAACTCCATTCTTATAATTCTCATGCCCAATAATCCATCTCCTATTTTAGAAAGGAAGCGATGAATTTTAGGTATTCCATATTCTTTTAAATCGTAGTATCCAAGCATATATCCTTTGTCGGATGCTTTAATCTTATTTGACCAATTCTCGAGCATGCTTATATCTTTTAGATAAAATAAACCTTTTACATCCAGGAATAATCCCTTAAATCTGTTTGTATATTCTCTTCCCTGTCACCTACCGGCATAAGATCTGTTCGTATTTTGATAATGTCCGGAAAATCCAAATTGTAAGTTTTACAAGTTCCATTGTCTAGGACTCTTCCTGTCTGATCAAGTCCACATCCTAAGTTGACTACGGAAGCTTTGGGGTGAATTTTTAAGTACTCTGCTATTTCCCATCTCATGGCCAGTTGGCGCATGGCTGCTTCTAAGCCACCGAATTCATATAGTACATTATCTCTTTTTTTCTCCAGGTCAGAGAAGTCATAATCCAGTTTATTACAAAAATCAACTGCAAAGCTGTCTGAATACAGAGTCGGGAATTTTTCTGTACACATCTTTCTACCATATAAAGGTACGATTAGAGTCTCCTGCACTGTGTTCTTTTCAATTTTAATCTTCTTCATAAATTTCCCTCCTCTTTATTTTATCATATTTATGAGTTCTTTATAGAGTAGATATTTATTAATTCAATCTATATAATTTCTTCTCTAAACTGGTGTTTTATATAGGGATATACTATAAATACACCTAATGCTCCTATTGCCAAGCAATAATAAATTGGTATACGGTCTGTTAGTAAACCGTAGAACATACTACCTATAGGTATTGATGATAAGCTTAACATTCTTGAAACGGACATTATTCTACTTCGGTATTCATCTTTAATATTTTTTTGATAAAATACGGATATCGATAGATGAAGTGGCATTACACTAGCAATCGTAATACAATCCAGGAATGCTATCACAAAAATCGTAATAACTTGCACTTTCTCATTTCCATTTATTCCAATATATGAGGCTACTGCAATAAGAAATATACATATAGAGATTATTAATGACGAATTTTTAAGTAGTACTTCTGTTCTGCATTTTTTAACAATTGGTAAAACCAATAAGGGAACTATCAATACCATACTTGCAGTTATCGCTCTATATAAACCGTAGATATACTCTGATGTTCCATATATCTCCAAGAGTAGAAATGTGATTACTACGTTAAATACAGCTGAAAAAGATAAATTGATTACAGGAGAAATAAAGACGAAATTTTTAATAAATTTATCCTTTTTAAGTTCCTCAATGCCTTCTTTAAACTCCACCCAATACTGTTTTACATCGCTGCTATCGTGTTTAACCAGGGGAGCTTCGTTTGGTGTTTTAATAAATATGTTTAGAAAAGTAGCTACTGCTAATAAACATGCAACAGCTATGAATGATCCGGTTATCCCAAAGTTTTTATAAAGTAATGCTCCTAATAATGGTGTTGTTACATAGACTATACCATCGTCAATTTTAGCTAGAGTAGCTGCTTCGCCTAATAATTCTTTATCAATAATTTCCGGAAGTATTGAACTTTCTGCTGCTTGATAGAATACTTCTATTATCTCCAGTATTATAACTAATAAATATACCATTAAAAGTTGAAAATCACGCATATAGTATGAATATATAGAGAATATTGCCATTATGATTACCGTTATGAAATTGAGTGATTTAATCAATTCTATTTTTCTTCTCCTGTCACCTATTACCCCTGCAATAGGTGTTAGAAGAATTCGCGGAAAAACAATAATTGATAGTATCGAGGCATAAACACCGGATGAACCCGTCATTTCAAGTACATATAATGCTAATGCAAATTGTAATACATTACTTGCCCCCATAGAAAAAGCTGTTGCAAACCAATAACACACATAACTACTATTTTTTTGTAGCTTTTTAAATGAGTCTTTCAATTGGATATCACCCCCTTAATTAAATTTTCACTTGTTTAAAAATCTATAGATTCTATCTTGAATAAAAATAATTCGACCACTTCACTACTAATTATTTTTTTCCTCTTTTTCTTCATCATTTATGGTAGGAATTATAAAGATGAAGTATAGTATATGAAATACCCATATAATTGAAAGTATGATCCTTCCGACAGGAACCTTTCCCATCATAATAAAGCCAAGTGCCATCGTCGCTGTAATTACAAGTATCATACGAATTTTGGCTTTTAATGTCATACCTCTACCATGAACGAAAGATTCTAAATTATCCTTATAGAGATTAGTTCCTGTAAACCAATTGTTAAGTCTTTCAGAACTTTTGCCAAAGCATACTGCAGCTACCATTAGAAACGGAAACGACGGCAAAAGAGGAATCGTTGCTCCTACTGCTCCCAAGCCAAGACCAACACAACCTATAGTAATATAAATAACTCTTTTGATTGGCATTTTTTCACCTCCGAAATTTTTTCCTGCTTTGTAACAAATGCCTTATAACTTCCAGTGGATAATAAAAAAGCATACGAGGTCCGGAATAACGCATGACCTCTCTCATTCTTTTAAGCATTTCTTCTGAATAGCATGGTCTCTTGCAATTTGAACAAAAGCTTTTAGTCTCCATAAAAGGACATCTATCAGTAGATCTGGCAGCATATCTCCATAGTTCATCACAGCTTTTGCATATTTCACCGCTGGTGTGATGTTTTTTACAGCAGTAAATCTCAATCATCTTTTTTACGATTTCTTTTTCATTTTCGCGCTTTTTATCGATATCCATCAGCTCACTCTTCCGTGTTCTACACTATATACTCTATCAGCTAAGCTCATTGTTGATTCTCTATGAGTTACCAAAATGACTGTACGATTCTCCTTCTCTTCCACGACTGACTTTAGTATTACTGCTTCGTTCAAACTGTCTAGATTACTGGTTGGTTCATCCAGTAAGACCAATGGAGCTCCGTGTAGAAAAGCGCGTGCCAAACCAATTCGCTGTCTCTCTCCTCCGGATAGCCTGTCTCCTAATTCTCCAACTTTTGTTTCGTAACCACTCGGCAGTTTTGCAATAAAGTCATGAACCGATGCTTTTTTACAAGCCTCTTCGAGTTCACTTTGGCTTGCATTCCTTTTGGCAATGCGTAGATTATCTGAGATACTAGAGCTGAAAAGATGCGTCTCTTGAGTGACGTAGCTCTCCATATCCCGTAAGTCCTGAGTGTTGATATTTTCTATTGTTTCTCCGGAAATGACGATTTCTCCGTCGTCCACTTTCCAAAACCTCATAAGTAATTTAAGTAGTGTCGACTTCCCACTTCCGCTTTTGCCATGTATTCCGATTATTTCTCCTTTTGGAAAATCCGCTGATATCCCATCTAGGATCAATTCATCATCATAAGAAAAACTTATATCTAAAGCTTTTGCTCCATTAAAAGTTCTATGGTCTAAACCACCGATATCCTCGCAAACAGGATCTTCTTCAAGGATATCTAGAATACGATTTGCGGCTGCAAAAGTATTTTGAAGACCGCTTCCCAAATTTGCCAGTGATATAAAAGGACCGAAGGAACTCATGATGAGTATTTGACTGATTAACAGTCCCGAAAAGCTGATATTCCCTTGGATATACAATACTGCTGCGATAAATAAGAATATAAGATCTGCACCCAGTATAGTAGTTTGAGTTATTGCAGATGCGATAGCGCCTGATTCTTTCATCTTCTTTTCAGTCGCCAAAAGCTCATCGGTTTTCATTCTCATTTGACTCTGACGATTCTCACTTGCTGAGTACTGCAATGTTTCGTTTAGTCCACGTAGACTGTCGAGTGTAAATGCACTTAATTCTCCTGCGCCGGTACGATATTTAATACCACTGTCGCCTCCAAGCCTTGCTGTAATAACCGGAATTAATCCTCCCACTATAAAGTGAGCCGTCAATGATGCTAATGCAAGAAGTGGATGAAAACTTGCCATCGTTGAAGCAACTATGATTGCCATGGCTATTGCTATAGCAAT
This sequence comes from Peptoniphilaceae bacterium AMB_02, assembly GCA_036321625.1. Taxonomy (NCBI): domain Bacteria; kingdom Bacillati; phylum Bacillota; class Tissierellia; order Tissierellales; family Peptoniphilaceae; genus Microaceticoccus; species Microaceticoccus formicicus. The sequence goes on along the minus strand of CP143259.1, from coordinate 416,341 downwards.
CGGAGAGATGGTATGTGCATAGAAAACTTCCAGTAGTTCTATATCCGATGTAATTAAAGAAATAAGGTCTCCTTTGTCTTTGCCTTCGAGTTTTGCAGGGCAAAGACGTCTTAGTGCATAGAAAACTTTATCCCGAATTAAAGCCAGCAGTTTAAAAGCTATGTAGTGATTCAGATATTGTTCTCCATAACGAAATATACCCCTTAAGAGAGCCAGCATAATTACGAATACTAAAAGGTGATTTCCACCGATACCTATCCCTATTCCCAGGATATCTGTGATAATTACGACTCCTAGAACGGGAATTAATGTAGCGCTGATATGCCCTAAAGTACCAAGCAGTATAGCAAAAAACATTTGTCCCATCAATGGCTTTACAATACCTATCAAATTCAAACCTATCTTATACATAGTTCTGTTAGATTTCATATTGTCCATCTCCATATCTCCCTAAAGACTGCTGTGTATGCCAAAGTTTGGCATATACACCATTAGCGTTTACTAACTCATTATGAGACCCCGACTCCACGATTTCACCATTCACTATTGAGTGAATCACTTCCGCTCTATTTGCATTGGCCAGTCTGTGAGTAATTAAAATCACTGTTTTTTTCAACTCTGCCAGTGCATATATCTGCTCCATTATTTCGTTTTCACTTTCTACATCTACATTTGAAGTTGCTTCGTCAAATATATAAACTTGAGAGTCATGTAAAAGTGCTCTTGCTAAAGCAAGCCTTTGTCTTTGTCCTCCGGATAAATTGCATGCCCTTTCTAAAAGCATTGTATCAAGTCCTGATTCTTCTCTTAGAAAATCCGCTAATTTTACCTGCTCTAGCACCTTCCATCTATCTTCATCAGTTGCATTAGGATTGGCAATATAGAGATTATCCCTAACGCTGCCTTTAAATAAGTAGCTCTCATGACCTATATAAGTAATGTTTTTCATAAGACTTTCATCTTTAATATCAGTTAATTCTATTCCCCCGATGGTGATTGATCCCTTATAACCGGTACTCCTTCCCATGAGTATGGATGCAATGGTGGATTTACCACAGCCTGATTCCCCTACAATGGCAGTAAAACTACCACTTGAAAAATCAATATTCAGGTCTTTTATAATCTCACGCTTTCCATCATAAGAAAAGCACATACCTCGGCACATAATGGAAGCTTCCTTCGGAAATTCTCTAGTCCCTATAATTCTGCCTTCCGGCATATCCAATAGATTAAATATTTTGTCAGCAGATGCCATACCATTCATGGCAATATGAAAAAAGCTTCCCAGTAATCTCATAGGAATATAAAAATCTGCTGAAAGGAGAATAATTGCAATTGCACCTGATAGGGTTATCGCATCCTTATTCAGTCCATTAGCTACCAGGATTATGCCCAGCGCTGCTCCCCCATAGGCAAAAAAATCCATTAATATTATGGAATTTAACTGCATGGTGAGAACTCTCATGGTAATTTTCCTAAAACTCTCAGCATGCTCATTCATCTCTTTATGTTTGTAATCATCTGCACAGTAAATCTTCAAGGTAGTCAATCCTTGAAGATTCTCTAAAAAACTGTCACCAAGTTGGGTATACTCTCCCCAATATTTAGAAAAGAGTTTTTTGGCAATTGTTTGAATAACTGCAATTGATATTGGAATCAGTGGCACACATACTAGAAGAACTAATGCTATCGGTACACTTATAAAACACACAACGATAAATAGGGTCAGTGGTGCCAACATACTGTAAATCAATTGTGGTAAATAAGCACCAAAATAAGTTTCCAGCTGTTCAACTCCCTCTACTGCAATTTGCACCACTTCAGCCGTAGATACCTTCTCCCTATAGTTCAAACCGAGTCTTAGCACCTTTTCATAGATTCGATCCCTAAGTATTGACTTTACAGATTGCGACGAGTGATAAGACATGCGCGCTGCCATTTTAGTACATATAAATCGAATTAATAAAATGATTATCAGCGATACTAAGGACAAGATAAGCTTAGAACTCTCTAAACTGTTCTTATATAATCCTTCTAGTAGCGATGTTATTATGAATATTATGGCGATATTACTTACCAGAGAAAACCATTGAAATGCAACATTTGCAAATATGTACTTCACACTTTTATCAACTATTTTAATAAGTCTACTATTAATCATATTCTCTTTCCTTGTAAAATGTTTTTAGCTGAATTAGTTAATGCAAACTAACTTTATGAGTTTATTATATTGAAATCGAGGTATAAAGTCAAAACTAATCGGTAATTATTATCAATTGTAAATTATTAATTTAGTTTTAATAATAAACATAAATTCATGAAAGTAGAAAAGACCGGTAGTTTTTAGCTTCCGGTCTATGATTGAATTTATTATATTTTATCATCCTCACAGTATTAATTATTCTTTTTGATTTCCAATTTAGTTAGATTTATTTATTAATCTGTAAATATTACTATCTTAAATAATACTATTTAGAAGTCCAGACTTCCGAATTTACCTGACTTAAAATCATGTGCAGCTTGTCTAAGCTCCTCTCTAGTGCTCATGACAAACGGCCCTGATTGTACAACCGGTTCATTTAATGGCTGCCCACTTAGAATGAAAACTTCCGAGTGTTCTTCGACCCCGGTGATGTTAAATGGTTTTCCATCATTTTCGAATAGGACAAAATCTGTGGCTTTAGCTGAAGAATCACCGTTTATTTTTACTTCTCCAGCTAATACTAGTAGCCCAGTATTATAATCTGCAGGCTCTAGGAATGTTTCTGTCCTCCCTTTGGCTATATCAACTTTATATATATTCATCGGAGAGAAAGTTGAAGCCGGTCCATTGATGCCATTAACTTCGCCGGCGTATACTATTAGTTTAAACCTTTCATCCTCTGAAAAGTATTTTCCCATTTGATCTGCTGTAATTGCTTGATATTTTGGATTGGTCATCTTGTCTTTCCTAGGCAGATTGACCCATAACTGTATCATGTGAAGAATTCTATCTTTCTTAGAGAACTCCTTTTCATGATACTCTTTGTGCAAAATCCCACCACCTGCAGTCATCCACTGAATATCTCCCGGTTCAATAACCCCGCTATTCCCAAGATTATCACCATGTTCAACTTTCCCTGCAAAAGCAAAAGTTACCGTTTCAAATCCACGATGTGGATGAGGTCCGACACCAACTTCGAATGGAGTCGCTCTAAAAAAGAAAGGTTCGTTATAATCTAACAGAATGAATGGCGAAAACCTCTGATAAAAAGTTTCCGGTTGATTTAATGGAAAATACTGCTTTACCCGAAAACCATCTCCCACCCAATGAGCATGATTATTCCTAAACACCTTTTCGATTGCTCTAAAACTCATTTTATCCTCCTAATTTTATAATTGTATTTTATTTTTTGTATTCATCCTAAATCCGCCTTAAAAACTCACAAGGTCTAAAGTCATTATATTTTAGAGAAAACATAATTATCACTAACTAGTGATATTGTCTATTTACCCATTATCCATATAAAAAAACATTTAATAGGATTTATTTATTTTAATGCTGAAATATTAGGAAATCTTTGCATGAAATTTACCCAAGAAGCAGATGTACATGGTTTGAGGTTAGAATTTTATAGTAGCGACTTGAAGATGTCGCTTTTTGTATTTCTCTCCCTCCGAATTTGTTTCACAAATCCACCTCCCTCGTCATAGGGAGGCTTTCAAAGAATCATAGATAAACCTATAAAAGAAGTAGAGGAAGTGCGCCCACTTCCACGTTTGTATGTTGATATATTAGAGGAACAATAGCTCTCATAACACAAAAGTAAAATGGATACTAAAATGGAGCTGAGGCAGCTCCTCTACCTCTAAGCAGAAATAATAGTTGATTGGAGTTTTCTCTCCCTCCGAATTTGTTTCACAAATCCACCTCCCTCGTCATAGGGAGGCTCTCAAAGAATTTACAGCCAACCACAATTAAAACAAACGGAAGCAGTAGTCTGCTCCCGTTCAGTAGATAGATCTTAATCATTGTACTTATTTAAAAACTCCAGCACATATTCATTCATTTCTAATAGTGTCTCCGGTGCATGGCGTTTGTTTAGACCTCCGTCTATTAAATTGGTAATAATTGGTGAGACTAGTGCCATGTCTGTGAGACCTATATGGCCGACACCCTTTATATGAACATTGGTAAATTTAGGGTCTTTACTTTTAATTATTCTGGAATTCATGGTATAGGTTGTAATCTCATCAATTTTCTCATAAAGTGAATCCGAATAGAAGTGAAGTATCGGTAATGGATATTCTTCATCAGTGAATATATATTCGTTGCCTTCAATACCTACAATATCAGCAATAAAAGGTGACTCTAAAATAATTAGTGATGAAATTTCCGTGCTTCTTTCTCGACCTATTGCAAGTGCTGCTGATCCTCCAAGTGAATGACCGGATAAAACTATACGGTTTTTATCGATATTTCGTTCATAATCATTGTCGTTTTCATCATCCAGTAATTTATCTAATACATAGTTGATGTCTTCTAGCCTAATCTGTAACCAATTATTTAGTGATTTTAAGGTGCCTTCTAAGTCTTCGGATCCTTGACTTGCCATTACATTTTGCATGAATTTGAAGTCTACCATCACACTTTTTCCATCAGATAAAGTGGTTTTAAAGGAATGGTGTGGATGATCTAAGCTCATTACGATATACCCACGTGATGCCAATTCTAAAAACATAGTCTCATTGGATGAAGCTACACCAAATGAACCGTGTGAAAACAAGAGCAGTGGATGTTTTTCTTCGCCTATATCACTTGGGTACCATACGCTTACAGGGATTTCTCTTTCATTATCACTTGTCAACATTTCAGGGAGTGCTGATTTATGACTGTAGTAAATCGTGTCGGTGAGAACTTCTCTATCTCCACTCGGTTTTGGTGCGGAGTTTAATGGTATGGTATATTTAAAAGCCATAAATAATACCAATAATAGTGATGTTAATATGAGAAGTCCTTTTATCCACTTCTTCTGAAATTTTTTAAATAAAATAAAAATAAATAAGATAATTGAAAAAATCAAACTGATTAACCATAAATTCACAATAATCGCCCCTTAAAATCTTATATCTTTATACGTTAGTAGCTACTAGCTATTTGTTTTTATACTATATTCGCCCGTTTTTAAATCTATGGATACAATAATCTTATCATCAAATGTAGACTGCTGCTTAAATCCATCTTCATCTAATATCTTAAAGTCTGTCATCTCACTCATTGCAACTCTTTCATGGAGCTTATTGACGATTTTGCATCTTTCTAAATGCTCGTTAAAAGGAAGGTTGTCAGAATCAAAGGATCCGTCTATATTCTGATATGCTCCATCCCTTCTAAGGTATGGAATTCCACCATTTAAAATGGCATAAAGAAAATAATCTTCCTCTTCGTGTTTTTCCATCATCCATGGTATTATAGCGCAGTCATGATAGACTAGATTAAACAGTGGGACCGGAATTCCGTACTTTGGAGCTCCAGGTTCTCTCAGCATAAAATCATAGGGTGCATAGTGACAAAATACCAAGGAATTTAAAGCCCACTCGTTCATCTCTTCTGAGCTTGATAGGATGTCTGATTCTCTTAAATATTCAAAGCATGACAATCTGTTCTCATAGCCTTGCCTTCTTGATACTACATGGTCTTCATTAAAGCATTCATCTGCTTCATTGCATGTAAATACATCCAGATAAGCTGCATCGAGATTAATTCCCATATCTTTTAAGCATTTAAAATTTCTCTTAACATAAGCAAGTGCAAAGTCACTGCAAAGGTAGGTTTGTTTACCTCCTGCCCAGTTTGCATGCTCCGGATGGGTTCCATCTTCAAGCATTACGGCTTTATCCCAAGTAAAGCTTGGTGCTCTTAAATAATAATCACGATATTGGTCATGTATTCCAAATAAATAGTTAAATCCTTGGATGGTATCTACCAACTCTACCATCCCTTTGGTTCCACCGGCTTTTTCACATGGATGATTATAGTCGGGATGGTGGTTGTCATAGCCGGGCTCAGCCCACCCATCCAGGTGTACATATACCTTCTCAAGTCCAAGTTTTTTAAGCTCTTTTATATAATCTTTTACTTGATGAAAAGACCTTATAAAGCTATTTTGTTCAGGAGCTTCGTGATTATACAAACGTGACTCAGGTTGTATATTGGTTTTAATCGAGGTATGGACGACCATTGAGCCAATCAGCGAATCAAGTTTGCTAAAAGAAGCTGATTTTTCGGTTAAGGTTTTAAATTTTTGCTCTTCCTCGGCATATTTTCTATACCTCTTAGTTACTGTTGTGATACTTGCATCTTTTATAAATGTATATCGGAAAACCCTTGGATAACTCATAGACCCCAAGCTTTTATTCATATAAAAGGATACATGGGTGTATGGTCCATCTTTAGGATGAACTGCATCATATCCGGCATCCCATGGTGTTAGGCAGGTAGCCAAGTAACCATTTGTGTTCCTTATTTGAGCAAACCAAGGCATTGTTGCCGCGGCAGTATTAAATAGTCCTTCAAAATATATTTTCCCTAATTCTACTTTCCAAGTGTTCGGTATGAGTAGACCTTGTTGGAAGTTTAGTAATGTAATCCAATTTTTGTCATAACTATTAAATTCAAAAGGACCCGGCCAACAAACCTTGTCTATAGCAACATCTTCTCTAATCTGCTCCCATTTAAAGAATACTTCGTCAATACCACTGATCCATATATTTGTCTCAAAACTAAAATCTTCGAATGTATAGACTGATTTAATTGATTTACTATTTTCACCATAAAAGTGTTCAATCAAGCCGGCTTCATCAATATATATTTTTTCCTGATTTATTAAAAGAGACGGCCTAAAATCAGATACCGTCATCCATTCTTCATTATTATGTACAATCTTTATACCCAGTGTTTTCTCATTAAATGATAATTTCATTTCTTGCCCCCTGCACAATATTAATGTATTATTCAAAACTTTTTACTAATCTTTTAAACATTCCAATATCGGTTCAATATATTTAATATCTGAGATATCGTAAGAATTCGAAACTATTTTTACCATCTCTTTTTCTTGTTCGCTTTTGTTCTTTTTAAGACTGAGTGTTTTCACAAACATTTTCATTAAAAACTTTGATTTAAAAGACATTTTCTCATAATTCAGTCCACCCGGGCAGTAGAATACATTCACTCTATCGTACTCAGATTCTGTAAAATTCTTTTTGAGTGCAGGGTCAATATCGGGATTATCGATGGGGCTTGCCCCAACGCAAAACACAATCAACTTTTTACCTGTCCATCTGTCGATATTGTCTTTAAACCATTTTAGCTTACTGATGCCGCCGGCACTTGCCCATCCCCCGAAAATAATTGCATCATAATCATCCATACTTTTATCTTTAGCAACCGAGTATTCAATGCAGTCCGCTCCTGAAGCTTCAGCAATCCACTTGGCATATCGCTTTGTGAATCCCGTTTCTGAATTATAGATTACTATTATTTTCATTTGATTAAATCTCCTTTTTTATTCTTAAAATGCTCGCAGTATTAATCTTCTTCACCCAGAGATAAATTCCGTATATAAGTAAAATCGTCCCTTGGGCAATAGCAATGATTAATGACCATTTACCGTCGTTGCTCGCCGTCACTAAGGAAATAAAATTGTGAGCGGTATGCCATAATATTGGAATGACTAAACTTTTTGTTGTAAAGCTTATCTCTACCGCTACGATTCTAAATAAAAATGCAAATACTATTTGTAGTGCTGTATCAAAAATACTTGCACCTGCCAAGAGATTCATAATATGTCCAATTGAGAATAAGAATGAAGAAAATAGGACTAATGATATAGTTTTTTTAAAGCTATTTGCTATTAATCCCCTAAAATATAGTTCCTCCGCAAATCCTACAGCTATCGTAAAAAGCACATATGCCAGAATAAGGGATTGATTTAAGCCACTCTTTAAACCTGCAAAAAACGGCAGTATTTCAACTAATATAATAGGTGCAAACCAGAGATAATCCTTTAAATCAGATATATGGACTATTTTAAGTCCGACATCTTTCAAAGAACCGAATTTTAACTTTGCAATAATACAGCCAATAATCCCTGCAATTATGAAAGCTAGCGCTTGGATTAGTCTACTTCTCAGTTCTCCAAATTTAAAAATAGTTATTATTGCTCCTGAAACAACGGGAAATACCAGTATTAATATGGTAAGTAAAACTGAAAAAACTATGGGCTTTTTTATTCCATTGTTTTGCAATTCATCATTCATACTTAATCTATCCTCCCGTTTTCCATAAAGCATCCCATACTAAACCGATTTTATACCAATAATTCAAGGTAATGAAATTTAAAATGGTACATCTTTTACTATATATGATATTCATCATATTTCTATTATAACTAGTTAAAATTTATAATCATATTTTTAAACAGCAATATTAAATAGGATCTTATAGAAATACAGATACCTATTTCTGTTTTTATGTTCCCATTTTAACGCTATGCCTTACCCATTCTAGAGTAGCATGATTTCCTAATAGTAATCCAAGAAATAAAATTCGTAATTCTCTGAATTAATAGCAGCATTCCTATATCTAATAGTATAACTAATCTTTTTTAATCAACGATTCTATATTCATAATAATTTAATCACTTATATTTTATCATAACCTCAGTTTATCAATAATTATTTTACTAAAATTTAACATTAGAGTTCATGTAAGCCTGTTTTAGTATTGAAGTTTCTTTTTATGTCTCCAAAAAAATAACTCCACATAATTGTGAAGTTTAGACTGTTGATAAAATCTAATATTGAACAAAGTTTTTCTAATATTTAAGTTTTTCAGGCTCACGACTTATCCCGTAATACTATCCAACTCATCTACGGTTAATGATGATAGCGACGTAGACATGTCGCTTTTTTGTAAATCTCTCCCTCCGAGTCGCTTATGCGACCCACCTCCCTCGTCATATGGAGGCTCTCAAAGACTTATAGATAAACCTATGAAAGAAGTAGAGGAAGTGCCCACACACGTTTGTATGTTAATATATATTAGATGAAAAATAGCTTTCATAACACAAAGGTAAAATGGATACTAAAATGGAGCTGAGGCAGCTCCTCTACCTCTAAGCAGAAATAATAGTTGATTGGAGTTTTCTCTCCCTTCGAGTCGCTTTAGCGACCCTCCTCACAGTTTTAGATGTTAGAAGTTAGAGGTTTGAGGTTAGACTTTTAATGTATCGACGTGAAGATGTCGCTTTTTGTATTTCTCTCCCTCCGAGTCGCTTAGGCGACCCACCTCCCTCGTCAGAAGGAGGCTAAGCGGTTGCCACACTTCATTTATTGCAATCGGACCCTTGCTTATTACAATGTTTTTTCCGGTCCATCTTTTGACAGTCGAATTCTAGCCAATCACTTCGTTCTTGGGAATTCTTTGCATGAAACCTATCATAATTTCGAGAAGCATCTCAATTGATTAGGTTGGAAAGGGAGCTGTCAACTCCGTTGACTGAGGGAGAGATATACAAAAAAGGAATTCGAAGAATTCTTCCTTTATATTTAAATTAACCTCCCCCTAAATTAAAAACTATCCACACACTTCCAGTTTTGTTTCCAAAACCAAATTAATCATATGCATTTTCAATCGGAGGAATTACAATATCGCTAAAGTAATTACAGCCTAGGTTTTCTCTCCCTCCTAGTTTGCTCCGCAAACCCACCTCCCTCGTCATAGGGAGGCTCTCAAAGCCTTAAAATTATTCCCAAACCACTATCCAACTCTTGGATGGTAAATTTTATTCCTTCCTACGAGAAAAGAGATGAGCACAATTGTGTACTCATCTCTTTTTGTTCTTTATTAAGTTTTAATCTCTAGTATTATTTAACCAATTTGTAAAGTATAGCTGATACTTTGTCAGATACTGAATTTGGTCCACCTACTATTATAAGATCTTCCATTTCACTTTCAGTAACATATCCTAGGATGTTTTCAGGAATTGTGTCTTTTTGGACAAGTAGTAATGGTGCTTGATGTTTTTCTAATAGTGGTGCTAGTGCTAATGCATCTGCATATCCGTATCCATCTGCTAATAAGGCTGTTTTGGCTTCAGGATAGACAGCTTTTGCGATTTCTATTGCTGTTCCAAATCTGTTTCCACCTGCTAGTCTTACAGTCTTTATTTCCAATTTCTGGATAGCTTCTGCTATTTCTTTTGCAATGGTGCTTTCTCCACCTACTATTACAACTTCTTTAAGTTTCCATTCTTTAATTGCATCTTCAGCCGGTTTAGCTAGAGCTGCTTTTGAGGTCAATAGTATTGGAAGTTTTTCCTTAGTAGCTAATGATGATATTGCTAAGGCGTCTGCAGGGTTTTCTCCACTTGCAAGAATTGCCTTTTCGATGGCTTCATTACCAACAACTTCTTTCGCTATTAGAACTGCTGTCTCATATCTATTGATTCCGCCTAGTCTCTTAACTTCTAATCCTTTAGCTTTTAGAGCTTCTACAACTTCTTCACCAACTGTTGATACACCACCAACTACTATTACATTCTTAGCTTCCAGTCTTTCAATTTCAGCTAGGGTTTCTGCTGTTATTGATTTCTCAGCTGCTAATAGTATCGGTGCTTTTTTAACTGCTGTTAATGGTCCAGCTGCCAGTGAGTCAGGATACTTGAATCCATTGGCTATTATTACTGTATCTGCTTTATCAAATGCTTTTTTACTTACTTCGATTGCAGTAATGTATCTGTTTTGTCCCGATATTCTTTCAAGTAGTTTCGGTTCTAACATTTTAATTCTGGTCTCTAACGGATATTCAAACTCATCTTCACCGGTAAGTTCAGTAATATATTTTTCCAATACTTCTGATAGTAGTCCGTGCTCAGATAGTTTCTTAAGTCCCTTGAACATTTCATATCCGTCACCACCGATTGCCATAAAGTCATTAGTAACCAGTTTGTATTTAGCTTCTAAATCTACAGGTTTATCACCAATCATTAGGTTAAGAACCTTTGGAGCTTCTCCACTTAAGTCTACCTCAAATGTCATTCCTGCAACATGAGGGAATTTTCCTGCTTGCTCAGGATAAGCATCCAGACCGTACTCAAGTGCATCAATGATATTTTGTCCGGTTGCTTCAAGTAATACAGGGTAGTTAGTGAATGGGAAGGCAGTCAAGACGTCTTGTCTCTTTATTTCGCCAGCTTTTATTGTTGCTCTGATTCCTCCACCATTTGTTATTGCAACATCTGCTGCTGTTTCTTTAATCATGGCATCTGTTAGCAATTGACCAAGGTTTGATTCCCCTGTTCTTACTACTGCTCTTTCTCCGACTAAGTCGGTTTTAGTTTTTCCTACTACTGCTTCAAGTATCGGTTTATTTTCTTCTTTTATCTTATCAAGAATTTCTAAAACTTTTTCATCTTCTTTAAATTCTTTAGCAGTTTCAAAAGGAATTAGAGAAGCTTCGAGTTTTATTTCATCTCCAGTTTTAGTTATGTCAACTCTTCCTATATTCTTTAAATGTTCATGTGCTTGAACTATTAGGGTTTTATTAACCATTTCACCTTTTTCAAGTTTATGGTGACTGTGACCGTCTACTATTAAGTGAATTCCTTCAACTTGTTCTGCAACTTTTTTGGAATTTGGTTCAGATGCTTCATCCATGCCTAAGTGGCTTAATGCTATGATTACATCAACCTTGCCTTTTAATGCTTCTACTGCGTTTTTAGCATTTTCTATTGTATCTTTAAAATCGATACCTTCAGTATTTAATGGATTTGACTTGGTCTTGGTTTCAGGAGTAGCTAGTCCAAATACTCCAACTTTTATACCTTCCAGTTCAAATATATGGGTACCTTTAACTAGTAAATCATAAGCTTTAAAAACATTTACAGCTAGGAATGGGAAGTCAGCTAACTCGCTTAGCTCAACTAATCTATCCGATCCATAGTTAAAATCATGGTTTCCGGGAACAAATGCATCAATGCCTAATTCATTAGCCAGTTCTACCATAGACTTTCCTTTGTCAATGGTCGCTAAAGTTGTTCCATGTAGTAAATCACCTGCATCCAGTACAAGAGTTTGGTTTTCCTTTTTGACTTCATCGATATAGGTCTTATATCTAGCAAATCCTATCTTGGAACCTCTCTCGTCATCCGCCTTATCACCTACTGCATTTCCGTGAACATCATTGGTATGAAGTATTGTCAGTTTAACCGGTTCATCGGCTTTCGCCATACTTAATGGCATAACCGCAAATATCATTACAAATACCAATAACAGTGCCGTTAACTTTTTAAATCTATTCATATTATTCCTCCTTTATTTTTAGTCTGCTACTCAGACTATTCCTACAGTAATATCTATACCCTATATACAAAAATATATGCATTTGTAAAGCTGAATGAATTTTATCAAGAAAAAAGCCGATACAGTATCCATCTGTATCGACTTTAAACCTACGCTCCGAGATAGGCTTGTTTTACTTTTTCATCATTGGCAAGTTCTTTTGAATTGCCCTCCATAACAATTTTTCCGGTTTCCAGTACATATGCTCTGTCCGATATAGCTAATGCCATCATTGCATTCTGTTCTACCAAAAGGATTGTTACTCCTTCTTCATTTAATCTCTTTATAGTTGAGAATATCTCCTTTACAAAGATTGGTGAAAGTCCCATAGACGGTTCATCCAGTATCATAAGCTTTGGTTTTGAAGCCATTGCTCTACCCATGGCAAGCATCTGCTGTTCTCCACCTGACAGTGTTCCTGCTCTTTGATTCGCTCTTTCCCTCATTCTTGGAAATCCATCAAAGAACTGTTCCCTTTGTGCTACTTTTTCTTCGTTAGATCCTCTTATGCTAAATGCTCCTAATTCCAGATTATCCAAAACTGAAAGATTTGCAAATATCTGCCTTCCTTCGGGAACTTGTGCTATTCCCATTCTTAGTATTTTATGCGCTCTGGTTTTAGTGATATCTTCGCCTTTATAGTGTATGCTTCCGGATTTGGATCTTATTATTCCCGAGATGGTCTGAAGTGTGGTCGTTTTACCTGCACCATTGGCTCCTATAAGAGAAATAATCTCTCCTTCATGAACCTCCAGCGAGATTCCTTTTAATGCGTGGATATTTCCATAGTATACATTCAAGTCTTTTACTTCCAGCATTGGAGTTGACATTAAGCCACCACTTCCTCTCCAAGATACGCTTTGATTACCGCCTTATCATTTACAACTTCTTCCGGATTCCCTTGTGCTATTATCTTTCCGTGATCCAGTACGATAAGTCTTTCGCATAGACCAAGTACCAGCTTCATGTCGTGTTCTATGAGTAGTATGGCGATGTCAAATTCCTTTCTAATCTTAGATATCGTATCCATTAATTCTTGAGTTTCATTGGGGTTCATTCCCGCAGCAGGCTCGTCCAATAAAAGCAATTTGGGATTTGTGGCTAGAGCTCTGGCGATTTCCAGTTTTCTCTGATCTCCATAAGGAAGAGAGTTTGCTCTCCAATTTGCAGCTTTGTCTAAGTCAAAAAACTTAAGCAGTTCCAAAGCCTTTTGTTCTGCTTCTTTTTCTTCGCGCCAATATTTTAGAGTTCTAAACATACCGGAAAAGAATCCATATTTCATCTCATGATTATTTGCTATAAGTACGTTTTGAAGTACTGTAAGGTTTCCAAATAGTCTTATATTCTGGAAGGTTCTAGCCATTCCCTTTTTAACTATTTCATGAGTTTTTACTTTATTTAGTCCCATTCCATTTAGATATATATTTCCAACAGTTGGTTCATAAACACCTGTAAGCATATTAAATACCGTAGTTTTCCCTGCTCCATTTGGACCAATAAGGCCTACGAGTTCTCCTTTATCTACAGTTATGTTAAATTCGTCAACTGCTTTAAGCCCACCAAAGTTTATTCCTATATCCATTGCATTTAATATGGCTTCCATGTTTACCTCCTGTATCATTTTCTCCGTCATATCGCATTATCTCCGGGTTTTTTAATAAGTTTATCGATAATCTTAGTAATCTCAAATTCCTTTCTGCCAAGTAAACCAATCGGTCTGAATAACATCATTATAATCAGAATTAGAGAATATAGTATCATTCTATAGTCATTAAATCCTCTTAGTGCTTCAGGAAGGATTGTAAGAACTACCGCTGACAGTGTTGCTCCTGTGAAGCTTCCCATTCCTCCAAGTACTACCATTACCAGGATGGCTATAGAATAGTTATAATCGAACTGTTTTGCTCCAAGCACTCCCATATGATGTGCATATAGTGCGCCTGCAACTCCTGCAAATATTGCCGAGATTGTAAAAGCAAATGTTTTATAAAATGTAGTATCTATTCCTGCTGCATCACTTGCAATTTCATCTTCTCTTATTGCCAGTACTGCTCTACCATGCCTTGATGTCATTATAGAAAACATGGCAGCCACTGATAAAACAGTTACAAAAAATATTATAGTGAAGTTTTGATATCTTGGAATTCCTATAAGTCCTTGTGCACCGCCGGTAAAATCAAAATACTCTATCAGTACACGAATTATCTCACCGAATGCCAAGGTTATAATGGCAAGGTAATCACCTTTCAACCTAAGTGCAGGTACACCTACTATAATTCCTACAAGCCCCGCTACTGCTCCGCCTACGAGGATTCCAATCAAGTATCCTGGAATTCCCGGTATTATACCTGATTTAGTAAATAGTGCTGCAGAATAAGCACCCACTGACATAAATCCTGCATGACCCAGTGTTATCTGTCCCAAACATCCTACGGTAACATTTAGACTTACTGCAAGAATGATATTAATCGCTATGATAACGAGAATACCCTTGGCAAATCTCGATATTACGCCTGCTTGCATAAGTCCTATAAGGATAAAATATAAAATTAATACGATTACAATCGTAGTTATATACGAAATTTTCTTAGTCTTATTCATCTATACCTTCTCCTTTAAGTCCTTGCCCAGTATTCCTGTCGGTTTTACCAATAGAACGAGTATCAGTATACCAAACACTATTGCATCAGCAAGTTGAGACGATATATACGCTCTTGTTAAAGTCTCTGCTATCCCCAGTATGAATCCACCTAAAACCGCTCCGGGTATTATTCCTATTCCTCCCAAAACAGCCGCTACGAACGCTTTGATTCCAAGCATGGAACCCATTTGAGGCTGTACTTGTGGATAGGAAGAAACATATAGTATTGAGGCTACAGCAGCTAGTCCACTTCCAATGGCAAATGTAAGCATAATTGTAGAATCTATATTGATTCCTACAAGTTTAGATGCTTCGTAATTCTCGCTTGTCGCAAGCATTGCCTTACCATATTTTGTCTTTTGCATAAATAGTTGTAATAAGATGGTCAGTATAACTGTTAGTAAAATGGTTATTATTACATTTATTCCTAATCTAACCCTGCCAATGACAAGTGGAGGGAAGTCAAATAGTTTAGGATATGATTTAAAGTCAGGTCCAAAGATTTTCATTACTACATTTTGCAGTAGCAAACTTACACCTATTGCCGTTATGAGGTTTGCAATTCTAGGTGAATTCCTTAAAGGTCTATAACATATTCTCTCAATTAGAACTCCTAGAATAACACATAAAATAATTGCGGGTACCACTGTTAACCAAAGCGGTAAATTGTATTTTGCAAATACTGGTATCATCATCAGTGAAGTATATGCTCCGATCATGATGATATCACCATGTGCAAAGTTGATCAGTTTAGCTATACCGTAAACCATGGTATAACCAAGTGAAACCAGAGCATAGATACTACCTATAGATAATCCGTTTATAATTTGTAATAGCAGCTCCATATATTCTTCCTTTCAATTTATATACCTATAAAAAACAATTTGGAGTGAAAAGAAAAAGGCTGAACCTTCTTCTTTCCTCTCCTTAATTCATTTTATTCTTCTACTGAATAAAATACATATTCACCATTATCTATCTTCATTACTGTTACGGCTTTTATAGGATTGTTTTCTTCATCGTATTTAAACTTTCCTGTTACCCCTTCAAATTCAATTGCTTTTATAGCATCTACTACAGCTTTCTTATCTACGCTACCGGCACTTTCCATAGCTTGCTTTAGAACATATGCAGTATCGTATCCAAGCGCTGCAAATGCTGAAGGACTCTCGTTGTACTTAGCCTTATAAGCATCAACGAAGTTTTTAACTTTTTCAGCAGTGTCTTTAACGGAGAAGTGATTAGTAAACAGTGCATCTTGAACTGCATCCATATTTGACTTGTCAAGAGTTTCAAGTACTCCATCCCATCCATCAGGACCTATTAATTTAGATTCAAGTCCAACTTCTTTAGCTTGTGCTGAAATAAGTGCTACATATTTATAATAATCGGAAATAACCAGTACATCAGGTTTAAGTGCTACCATTTTAGTTAGCTGAGATTTAAAATCTGTATCGTCTACGGTGTAGAATTCATCAGCTACTACTTCCAATCCCAACTTCTTAGCTTCTTCAACAAAAGTATTCTTAACACCTTGTGAGTAATCGTCTGATGTATTTGAAATTATAGCAACAGTTTTTGCATTAAGATCTTTTTGAGCTAATTTCGCAAGTATTACGCCTTGGAATGGGTCAATATAACAAGTTCTAAATACATTTTCCTTACCCTCAGTTATATTCTTCTGAGTTCCAGTTGGTGTAATCATTGGGATTCCATCATTTTTAGCAACTTCTGCAACAGCAAGTGTAGGTTTAGAAGTAACATCACCGATTAATGCTACAATTCCCTCATCTACCAATCTATTATATGCAGTAACAGCCTCAGTTGGATCTCCTTTTTCATCATATACAACATATTCAACTTGCTTACCAAGTATTCCACCATTAGCATTTATCTCCTCAAACGCTAACTTAACTCCATTGGTGGCAGTAACTCCGTAAATTGCAACATCACCGGTAAGTGGTGCAAGTCCTCCTACTTTAATAGTGTCTCCGGACTTACCTGCATCTTCAGTTTTCTTATCATCCGGAGCCGTGGTTTTCTCTCCACCTCCACCACAGGCGGTTATAAGTAAAATAGCTGCAACTATAAGCCATAAAACTCTAAACTTTTTCATAATTATCTCTCCTTATATTTCATTTTGTATCCTTATCCGAATACTTATTAGCTATTATAGCAAGTCTTCCCTAAATTTTAAAGTTATGTAAACGATATCATGCATAAAAGCACTATTTTTTTCTATTTTAATATATTTCTATGGCCTTCTTAGTTCTGTTTTATTCAAATTACATGATATTTTGTAATAATTATATGTATAATTATTCGACTATACGTGAATTTCATTGTCTTAAATTAGCTAATCTTTTTCATTTTTTGTTTTTTGTATTCATTTATTCTAAAATGATGTATATTTAATGAATTTAAATGTTTTTTTATTCATTCAAGGCTATTTATTACGTTTTTTTAATATTTATTATGCTTGTTGCAATTAGTAAGTTTTTGAACAAAAAAAGACTGAATTAATCCTCATTCAATTCAGCCTGCCAGTATTATTATTAATAATTTTAGTCAACTAAAGTTCTTTCCTACTCCTTCTCAAATTTTCAAAGAATTCTGATAGTATTTGACTGCATTTATGGGCTAGCACTCCTTTTTTTACTTCCACCTTATGGTTAAAAGGTTCAAAGTTCAATAGATCGATTACGGTTCCAGCGCATCCTCTTTTATAATCATCAGTTCCTACAATTAACTTATCAATTCGGGAATGAACCATTGCCCCTGCACACATGGCACAAGGCTCAAGAGTAACGTATATAGTGCATCCGGAAAGACGCCAAACTCCAAGTTTTTTCGAAGCTTCTTTAATGGCAATCAGTTCTGCATGAGCCGTCGCATCATTGTCTATTTCCACTCTATTATATCCTCTTGCAATTACTTCTCCGTCTTTTACAATGACTGCTCCAACCGGTACTTCTCCTATTCTAGCAGCTTTCATAGCTTCTTCGATTGCAATATTCATAAAAAATTCGTGATCCATAATCCATCCTTTAATTTTTACTTAATTAATGCCAAATCCTCTTCACTCCATAAGTCCTTTGAAGAATGAGCATCGGAACCGGGAACCAAGATTATCCCCTTTTTAGTTAGACTGTCCAATAAATAAGCCGGTGGACAGCTATCTTTAAGATAAGGCTTTTTGTATCCACTTAAATTGTAGTCCAATTGAATATTTTTCTCAAGCAGCATTTGGGCGATAAAATCCGGTATACTTGCTTTTGGAATACTTTCTCCCCCGTCAAAATTGTATTTTTCAAATTTTCTATAAATAGTTATATGGCCGATTCGTCTTGGTTTGTACTCTCCTAAATCAGCTTTAATGAGCGCAGCTATAGTCTTGAAGTAGGCGTTTTCAACCTCTTTAAAGCTGCCATAAAAATCTAGGATTCCTTCTTTAAAATCAGATGGACTAAAATCAATTGCTCTTAATCCCCCCGCGCCCCGTAAAAAGTGAACTGAAATAATCGAATCGTCTATGCATCCATGATACTCATCCAGGAAATCCCTAAGGTATTCTTCATAACCTTCGATATAATCAAATTCAAATCCAACTTTTATATTAATCTCAGATTTGTATTTGTCCTTCAGTCTATGCATTGACTTTAAGTAATGTTCCACCTCGGAACTCTTCATATTAAATTCATCCATGGCGTAGATTTTGGAAACATCACTAGGTAAAAATTCCTCAGGGAGCGGTGCATGCTCCGTAATACTATAGTTTTCGTAGCCAAGTTCTATGGCGCGCCTAATCATCTCTTCTGCATATTCCCCACTGCCATGAGGACAGTATTCAGTATGAGTATGACTGTCGGTTTTGATTCGCATATGAACCTCCATTGGTGGTATTCAATAAAATTTATCTATAGATAGAGACTTTTCACCATGTTGCGAACGGAGAAGAAATTTCCTAACTTTTCCATCCCCTGTAAATTACGGCGATATCTTTTGATCGCTACTAAAGTAAACCAATTATCCTCTTTTATCTTTTTTACAA
Source organism: Peptoniphilaceae bacterium AMB_02 (assembly GCA_036321625.1). Classification (NCBI taxonomy): domain Bacteria; kingdom Bacillati; phylum Bacillota; class Tissierellia; order Tissierellales; family Peptoniphilaceae; genus Microaceticoccus; species Microaceticoccus formicicus. The sequence continues at coordinate 397,265 of CP143259.1, read as the reverse complement.
ACAAAAGCGACATCTCTTCGTCGCTACCTTCAGTACCCCAGCGAAATGTTCTTGAAATTATCTGACTTTGGAAGGTTTTAGTAGAAAAATCCGTTTATTGTTCTGTAGGGTTTAGATTACATTCTTTTAAGCGAAGCGGTATTGTAATCTCCTGAAGAACTATAAACGGCTTTTTCTTAAAACCTGGAACGGAAGAGATTTTCAATAACTTTTCGATCCCCTTTTCATTATTTCCCTCATTATATCATCGAGTTCAATTCCCCTGTCAACCAAAAGAACATTCAAATGATACAGTAAATCTGCTGCTTCATATATCAGCTCTTCTCTGGAGTTATTCTTGGCAGCTATTATGGTTTCTGCAGCTTCTTCACCAATCTTTTTACAGATTTTATCGACGCCTTCACTAAGCAAGTAGTCTGTATAGGCTCCGGGTTTTGGATTCACTACTCTATCCTTTATTAAATCAAACTCTTCAAAAAGTACATTCCTGTCGACCGAGTCAGTGAATTTCACAATTTCATTGTAGTAACAGGATACCTCTCCCGTATGGCATGCAGGACCGTCAGGAAGAACCTCCATTAATAATGAGTCGTAATCGCAATCTGCTGATAATGATACTACTCTTTGAGTGTTTCCGGATGTAGCTCCTTTTTCCCAGAGTTCTTGTCTCGATCTACTGTAAAACCAGCTGCTTCCCGTTTCTATCGTCTTGGCAAGAGATTCTCTATTCATATAGGCCTGCATGAGGACCTTTTTAGAGAGTGCATCTTGTACTATTGCTGGTATTAGCCCTAAAGAGTCGAACTTTAACTTGCCTAGGGTATATTCTGTTATCTTTTCCTTTAGGGTTCCTATGTCTAATATACCGAAGTGAAACACCGATGCTCCAAGTGCACTGACTGCTCCCGCTTCATAGGCATCTATAAAGTGTTGGTATTCACCTGCTCCTCCTGATGCGACTGTCGGTATTTTTACAGATGAAGATATTTTCTTCACCAGTTCCAAGTCAAAGCCGGTTTTAACTCCATCATTGTCTATGGAATTGATGCAAAGTTCTCCCGCTCCAAGTTCTTCCAGTTTAATAGCCCATTCAACAGCATCAATACCGGTCTCTACCTTGCCTGCACCGAGGTATACTACCCAAGAATCACCACTCTTTTTAACATCCATGCTTCCTACGATTTTCTTACTGCCGAATTTAGATGCGGCCTGAGATATAAGCTCTGGATTTGAAACTGCTGCTGAGTTTATCGAGACTTTATCTGCTCCAAGTTTTAATACTCTTTCTATATCTTCCAGGTTTTTGATTCCTCCTCCTACCGTAAAAGGTATGCCAATCCTTTTAGAAAGCTCAATGATTGGCTTTTCAAAGATTCCTCTATCCTCTACTGTTGCAGATATGTCGTAGTATACTAGCTCATCTATCCCGTTTTCTGCATATTTAAGTCCTGCTTCTACCGGGTCTTTTATACTCACTATTTCATCAAATTTAACTCCCTTAACCAGCATCCCTCCGGAGACATCTAAGCAAGCTACAATTTTATTCTTTTTCAATTCCGTCAACTCCTCGATTGGAAATCTCTAATTTCTTCCATACTTATTTTTCCTTCATATAGAGCTTTACCGACTATTGCCCCATATAAATTAAGTTCTGATAGTTTATTTAGGTCATCAACCGTTGTGACTCCTCCGGCTGCAATTAAGTTTATATCTACCATTTCATTTAATTTCTTTAAAACTTCAAGATTCGGTCCGCATAGCATTCCGTCTCTATCTATGTCGGTGTGTATTATGTTTTCTACACCACGCTCTTCCAGTTCTTTTGCTAAATCATATATGTTTTTGTCGGTTTTTTCGACCCAACCTTTAATAAGTACGATATCTCCCTTTGCATCAAGAGATATGGCGATTTGACTTTTGAATTTCTCGATTAATGTGTTTAAGAATTCATCGTCCATAATCGCAGCAGTACTGACTATCAATCTGTCTATGCCCATTTCAATAAGTTCAGTTGCCCGTTCTATGCTTCTTATTCCACCGCCAAGCTGTATGGGTACATCAACTGCATTTCTTATTTTTTCTATTACCTCAAAATTATCTTTTGTTCCCTTGATTGCCGAATCTAAATCGATTATATGAATGTATTTGGCACCACCTTCGACCAAAGTTTTAGCCATTTTTACAGGATCTTCTTCATAAACGGAAAGTTCAGTGTAGACCCCCTTTAGTTAGTCTCACACATTTTTTATCGATTAAATCTATTGCAGGAAGTATTATCATATTATGCACCTATTTTCCCTTTCGTTGACGGTATCTTTCCAGATGAATCCGTAATTCTAGATGCCATGCCAAGAGCTCGCCCAAGTGCTTTGAATATTGATTCTATGATATGATGTTCATTTTCTCCATATAGATTATTTACATGAAGTGTGATTCCTCCATTTATTGCAAATGCGTATAAGAACTCTTTGAGCATTTCCGTTTCAAAATCTCCAACTCTTTCCCTTTTTAGTTCCACATTGTAGACCAGGTATCCTCTTCCGCTTATATCAAGGTCGACTTTGGTAAGGGCTTCATCCATGGGGCAGGAGAAAGATCCGTATCTAGCAATACCCCTGCAATCACCAATGACATTTTTAAATAAAGTACCCATCACTATTCCGATATCTTCGACTAAATGATGAGTATCCACTTCAAGGTCCCCCACTGCTTCCAAGGTATAAGTCGAATCCCGAATGTCTTGTAAAAAGCGCCATCATATGATCAAAAAACCCCATCCTGCACGTTCCTACAAAGTCACCGTTTCCATCTATATTTAATTTCATATCTATATTGGTTTCTGTCGTTATTCTTTTCAGCTCTGAATTGCGCAATGTATTCCTCCCTTAATTAATTTACTAAGTGTATTCTTCTAAGTGCTATTTCCCTAATGACATTTTAAAATCTGATTTGATAAGATCTTGCTACTGTCCTAAATTTCTGTTTTAACATTTTTAACTCTAAGCTATATGGTATGCAATACACTTATTTAAACCTGTTATTTCCAAATCTATCCAATATTCTTTAACACTCTTAACAGCACTTCATTTTCTTCCGGTTTACCTACATTTATTCTATAATATCCGCCCAAGTTTGAATCCTTCGGATACATTCTAACTCTTATATCTGCCTCTTCCAATAATTTATTAAAGAGTTCTGTTTTACTTTCATTTATTTTTATAAGGAAGAAGTTGGATCCTGTCGGGAATGTTTCTACATTTTCCAGTTTTACTATTTCTCTGTACAGTTTTTCCTTTTCTTCCTTTAGGATATTCATTACACCTTCCAATTTCACTCTATTTTTAAGTGTATATTTGGCAAGGTTTTGACTGAGTTGGTTTAGATTGTAAGGTGGCTTTACCAGGTTTATAGCCTTTATTATCTCCGGACATGCTAATCCGTATCCAACTCTGAGTGATGCAAGTCCAAATGCTTTAGACAAAGTTCGAAGTCTAATCACTCTGTCATTTAATACAAGATCAGCATAGTCCTCTTCAGAAAATTCGATATATGCCATGTCTAGGACGACGAGAGCTTTTGTTTCGTCTATTATCCTTTGAACTTCACTTTTCGGAACACAGTATCCGGTTGGATTGTTTGGAACACATAGAAAAATAAGTTTTGCTTTTAAAAAGTTTGCGTTTTCTATGATTCCATCGGTATCGATTCTATGGTCAAGGTCCGAAACACCAACACATCTTGCACCTTTTGCTTTTGCTGAGATTGTGTACATTTCAAAGCTTGGACTATGAGTTATTACAACATCACCGGGATTAATAAAGGTTGCAAGTATCATATCTATTACTTCATCGGCACCATTTCCTACAATTATGTTTTCCGCTTTCGTATTTGTATATACTGCAAGTTCGTTCCTTAACTCGTCTGCATTCGGATCAGGGTATCTGTTTAGTTTAAGTTGATTTAGCACTTCCATATACCCACTATTAAATTCTTCATCCTCAATTAAATTGTATGGATTTTCATTTGACGCCAGAAGTATCTTCTCGTTTGGCATCTTGGCCAAGTAACTTTCAAAGTTAAGTAGATTTTTATTAAGGAATTTTTCAATCATGTTTCTCACAACCTTTTTATTATTTTTATTTTGTTCTCAGCTCTATCGACTTTGCATGAGCAGTTAGCCTTTCATTTTTAGCAAACTGCATGATATCGTCGGCTTCTTTCATCAGAGCTTCCCTATTATAGGAGATTAAGCTGGATCTTTTAATGTAATCATATACTCCAAGTGGTGATGAAAACCTTGCAGTACCACCTGTCGGAAGTGTATGGTTAGGTCCTGCAAAGTAGTCTCCAAGCGGTTCAGGAGTATATTGCCCTAAGAATATCGCTCCTGCATTTACAATTGAATCAATATAATCTTCGGCATTATCCCAAAGTATTTCTAAGTGTTCAGGAGCTACAATGTTCATCAGTTCTATGGATTCTTCTTTTGATTCGGTTACAAATATTGTACCGTAATTCTTTAAGGATTGCTCAATTATTTCATTTCGTGACAGTTCATCTTTGATTATACCGACCTCTTTAACAACCAGCTCTGCAAATTCAAAATCATCTGTCACTAATACAGGTGCGGCTTTGGTGTCATGTTCAGCTTGAGAAAGTAGGTCTGCAGCTATATAGGAAGGATTTGCGTTTTTATCTGCAAGTATTCCGATTTCACTAGGTCCTGCAATCATATCAATGCCGACAGTTCCGAAAACCTGTTTTTTAGCTGTGGCAACGAAGATATTTCCCGGGCCGACTATTTTGTTTACTGCTTCGATACTCTCGGTTCCATAAGCAAGCGCAGCGATTGCTTGTGCTCCTCCTACTTTGTATATCTCTTTTACACCACAGACATATGCTGCAGCCAGAATATATGGATCTATCTTACCTTTGTCGTTCGGTGGACTCACCATGGCAATAGAACCCACTCCCGCAACCACTGCAGGAATGGCGGTCATTAATACTGTTGAAGGATAGCCTGCAGTTCCTCCCGGCACGTATATTCCCACTCTTTCTATAGGGGTAATTTTCTGTCCTAGTTTTACACCCGGTCTGAAATCATTAAACCAAGTTGATTCCAATTGCTTACTGTGAAACTCGTATATATTCTTATATGCCCTTTTAAGTACATTTATAAAATCTTCACCCACTATGGAGACGGCTTCGTTAAGTTCAGATTCAGATACTCTAAAATCCTCAATCTCAACCCTGTCGAATCCTTTGGTATAATATCTTAAAGATTCATCTCCGTACTGTTTAACTGATCTGATAATTTCTGCAACTGCTGATTCAATTTCAGGATCAGGGTTATCCGTTCTGTCCAAATACTCTTTTACCAGTTTTTTCTTGTCCAAATCTCTACTTACTTTAATAATTTTCATAATTGTCCTCCTTAGTTTAATTTCCTATATTTTGGTCAAATCTTTCCAGGAACTCTTCTACTGCAGCCTGTTTCGTCTTAAACGCAACTTTATTACAAATAATCTTGGATGAAATATCCATAAAGCTTTCCATCTCTACCAATCCGTTTTCCCTTAGGGTATTTCCGCTTTCTACAATATCAACTATGATATCCGAAAGTCCGACTATTGGTCCAAGTTCCACTGATCCATTTAGTTTTATTATATTGGCATTGACCCCCTGACTCTTCAGGTATTCTGATGTCAATCGGGGATACTTGCTCGCTACTGTAAATGAATTTCCCTTTGGCATCTTTTTATCTGCAAGTTTTGCGAATGACATTCTGCATTTGCCGATATCAGTATTTCTCAGTATATAGCCGTCAAACTCACCTTCATCCAGGATATCTGAACCGACTATTCCTAAATCAGCTGCACCGGATTCAACATATGTCGGTACATCCGGTGATTTAACAAGTACTAATCTGAATTTATTCTCACTGTCATTGATAAGAAGCTTTCTCGTTCCACTTTCGTATTCAGGAAATTTCAGACCTCCTGCTACAAGTCTCTCTACAACTTCTTTTGTAATTCTTCCCTTCGCAACGGCAATGGTTACAATATCTTCGACAGTGCTTTCGTTATAGTCTATTACCAGGCTTAAGTTCATTCCGAATCCGACTGCAGGTCTTGGTTCGCCGTATTGTTCTGCGAGTTTATTGTACCTTCCTCCTGAAACTATAGGGACATGCATACCGCCAGCATATAATTCGAAAATAGTATCTGTATAGTAGTTGAATCTTTTCGTAAGGGTAAAATCAAGTTTTATCTGTATTCTAGGATCAAACTCGTTTATACGATTACTAAGTTCTTGGAGTTTATTTAGCGCTTTGTCCATTTCTATGTTTCTCACGAGTTCTCTTGCTTTAGGAAGTACTTCATTCACATTACCTACCAGTGAAGTCAGTTTCACCAATGCTTCTATGTCTTTAAAGTAAATGCCTTTAGATTCTAGGAAAGGAACCAATGAACTCAGGTTCTTTATTTCTAAATGCTCCATTATGGTATCTTCATCTTCTTTAGATAGCTTTAGAGTGGATAAAAAACCGCTTAAATAAGCTGCACTTCCAAGTCCTAGTTGAAGATTGTTTATGTTGATCTTTCTGATAATATTCACTGCCAGCTGAATGATTTCTTCTTCACAAGATATATCATCCACCCCAAAATACTCAACTCCACCTTGGATAAAATCTCGGCCGGTTTTTTTAACTCCTTTAAATTCTCTGAAAATCGTGGATATGTAGAAGAGTTTTACAGGAGCTTCAGATATCGGGAAATTATTGCATACATATCTCGTTATCCCAATTGTTGCATCAGGCCTTAACACCAATACTCTACCATCATTATCTATGGTTTTGACCATTTTAAGTCTGTCGATTCCTCTATGGTTTTTGTATAAATCATAATCTTCAAAGTTAGGCATTATGATTTCCTCATAACCTAATTTTTCTGACTCTTCTATCAATGCCCCCGTAACTTCCCTCAACCTCTTGATACTATCTCCGATTAATGTGCTGGAGCCGGCAACTTCATAATTCATCAAAATCCCTCCTAATAAATAAAAAAACCATCCGCCAAGGGATGGTTAGAATAGCAAAAATAAACGTAATTAATCACGCAAACAATGCCATCTGATAACATCCCAAATGATCACATGGTTATGATGATGGCTATGAACTTTATTATTAAGTCTAGTTTGCAGATTTATCATCTTCATCTCATTACTCCTCTAAAGTGTTTATTGGATTATACATCATCTAGATAATTAATGCAAGTCTTTTGATAAATAATTTAATATTTTACTTAGCTTTAAAGTATTTTTAACTCCAAATCCCGGTTGTAATAAATCTTCCTGCCCTGGATTCTGAATTTTTAATAGTCTCAGGTTTGAATCCCATTATGGATAGCAGTTTAATGGCATTACGAGACTTGGTTGGTCCTTCATGTATCTTGTAATCAAAAGTCATCTCATCTTCTACAACCTCTTCCCTAAAATGGAATTGATTGTATTTATTTGCCAATAATCTAGTTAATTCGATATCATGAGTAGCAGCTATACAGATAAGATTATTGCCGGCGAGTTCTTCAAGAATGGTACTTGCTGCAGCCACTCTTTCTACAGTATTGGTTCCTCTCAACAACTCATCCAGTATACAAAATATCCTACTTCCACCTGCCGAGTAGTCAAGTATTCTCTTAAGAGATTTTATTTCGGCTACATAATAACTGTCTCCTTCGACTATGTCGTCTGAGATAGCCATTGAGGACATGGTATCAAATGAAGTTGCCGAGTATTCTTTTGCAAAATTAAAACAAAGACTCTGAGCCAGGATTACATTTAATCCTATAGTTTTAAGATAAGTAGATTTTCCGGAGGCATTTGAGCCGGTTATAAGTATTGATTTTTCAGTATCTATTGAATTGGAAACACAGTTTTCCACTAGTGGATGAAAAGCGTCGATACATTTTATATATGGTTTAGCATCTGCATTAAATTCTATTTGCGGAGTAGTTATGTTCTCACAACACTTTTTATATGATCCTACTGCGATAGAGGCATCAATTTCTCCAACAAAACTGTGAAGTATAAACAATTCATCCCTAAACTTACTTATCTTGCTTACCACAAGTTCCAATCGTATTAGGACCAGAAGTGTAAGCGCATCGATTAACTCCATAGGACTTCCTGTCTTAACTGCCGAAAATCCTCCATATATTCTGAGAGGATTCAGTTTTGCAAGAGCATTAAGTACCTCCTCACTCGGTGTCTGACCCGACTTTTTAAGCTCTGCCACCAGTTTACTTGAGGTCCTTATTATTCCCAAGGCATAATTGATAGTTACATATCTTACCTGACTTTTCTTAGTTATGGACTCGTATAGAATTATATTTATTATTGCAATCATAGTAGTGTATTTAAGATAGACTTTGTAATTTAGAATCGCAAGTATCAGCGTGATGATAAAGGTCAGCCCCATCGCAATATAAAAGATTAGTTTCTCATAATTAGTCTTTTCATCTTTTATGAAATTGAAGATGTCGGCAACCTTATTCCTACCGAGTTTATACAATTTCTGCCTCAAACTGTCCCTAATATCTTCATTCTCTTCTAAAAACTTGATTCGTTCACACTTGTCCCTATACTCTACTTCTTCCCTACTTGGAGACCTTAACATATAGTACAAATACTGCTCTCCTGAAGTAGTTAAACAATGATTCGATTTCTCATAAATCCTGTCCATATTCAAATCATCCCATGTAATATCATCTATCATAAAATCACGACTCTGCCTTCTAACATAGTCATAATGATACCTTACATTGACATTAACATCAGGTTTATAAACATTGTCAGTAGGCTTCCCATAAATCTTCCTTAAATATTTTTTAGTCTTTCCAAACATTAACTCCCCTCCAATCCAATTTGAGTATATCACAGTTGCCAAATGATATTATCATATTTATTAATACTTTATTATCTTAGTGTAAAACCATTTAAATGAAAAACAAACCCGGCAAAGTTAATTTGCCGGGTTTGGTGGAAGGATATGTGATATTATTTAGCTAAGATCTCTTTAGCAGATTTAGAAATGGTTCCTTCTCCTCCGATTACAACTATTTCATCCATTTCCCTAATCTCAGTTTTTATTACTTCAGGTACTTCATCTTTCTTAACCAATAGTATTGGCATTGATTTAATGTAAGCTACCGGAGCAATTGCCAGTGCATCTGCAAATATTTGTCACTTGCAGCAAAAGCCTTTTCTTTATTCTTGAGGTATTTTGCATCCTAGTACATAAAACATCCATATATTCATTCAATAACTTACCTGGGATTGAACATTTATGTGTATTATAATCCACTCTTGTTTTACCTGTAATTACTTATATTTGGGGAATTCTTTATATGAAACCTACCTGAAAAGCAGATGTAAGATGTACGAGGTTTGAGGTTAGAAATAAGACTTTTAATGTAGCGACGTGAAGATGTCGCTCTTTGTGTTTCTCTCCCTCCGAGTCGCTTAGGCGACCCACCTCCCTCGTCAGATGGAGGCTTTCAAATACTAAATTCTCATTATTGATATATGTAACTTCAATAGCTCTTTTGATGTATTATATATAAATAGGCACAAGCATTCCTTATAAAACCATACTGATTTTACAACTTACTTTTTATACTATAAATCTTCCCCAGAAATGAAATTTGTAAACTTTCCTAATTTCTCAATTATTGGATACTTGGTATCTTTTCCGAGTAATTTTAAAACTATATAGACTATCCTGGCAATAGCAAAACACACAGCTACTACTATTGATATATAAATGAGAAATACTTTAATAAAAGCTAACATGTTTTACTCCTTTCAAGCGTTGTATTATATTTAATAATAGCACATAAAATTTCCTTTACCGGATTATTAATAATTCTTTATAAGTATTAAATAATCAAAAAAAGAACCCATATTGTTACCAGGTAGTGGTTCTGTGATAACTTATGGGTTCAGTTCATTATGGATTCCTATTTAATTCTCATTACTACATTTCGTGCACAAATAGTCCATTTAAAAGCTTTGGTTCAAACCATGTTGATTTGGCAGGCATCATATCCCCTCTTCCAGCAACAGACAGTAAGTCTTCTGCTGAAGTTGGGTACATGGAAAAGGCAATGCCTCCGTTTTTATCGACTAATGTTTTTAAATGGTTAATTCCTCGTATTCCTCCTACAAACTCTAGATCATCTTCAACAGTAGGATCTTCAATGCCGAAAATACCGTTCAGTACATATTTTTGCAAACTGGATACGTCAAGGTCTTTCAGGACATCAGAGTTTTTATATTCGTCTTTGAGTGTAAGCTTATAAGATTTTTTATCATGGTACACAGAAAGTTCATACTTTTGCCCAGGTTCAGTGAATTCTTTAAGCTCTTCTACTTCGTAATATTTTCTTAATGCATCAAAAACCTCTTCTGTCTTAAGTCCTTTTAAAGAACGAAGGTATCTATTATAAGCCATGACATTGATATCATCTTTAGAAAATAGCACCGAGAGAAAATAATCCGATTCTCTTCTTGTATTATTTTCCCTGTCTTTTAGATAAACATTAATAGCTGATTTTGACCTGTGATGACCATCTGCTATATAGGTGTTTTCTATTTCGTTAAAGGCTTCGATGATTCCTTCTGAATCGATAATTTTATAACCGGTATTTCTAACTCCGTTTTTTTCAAAGTCAAATAAAACATTATCATTTTTTATAGTTTCATTTATGATATTTTCTATTTTTTTATTCGTCTCGTATAGTAAGAAAATCGGACCTAGATGATATCCCGTTATGTCTATATGGTTTGTTCTATCAACTTCCTTTTCTGCAATCGTCTTTTCATGGACTTTTATCTTTTTATTTAAGTAGTCTTCGGCTGAGGACAAAGCTACTATGCCTTTTTGAGTTTTCCCTTTAAATTCTTGGACATATAGGTATATGGATGAGTCCTCGTCCTGTTTTAGTTCACCGCTTTTAATTATTTCTTTAAAAAGCTCTCTCGCTTTTTTATATACTGCGGGGTCATTATATTCTATATTGTCAAAGTGAGCTTCTGCTCTGTCAATCCCTATTATAGACCTTGGATTTACTTTTATTATTTCCCGAGCTTCATCAGTTGACATAACATCATATGGCAGTTCCGCAATTATCTCTGCATCATCAAAGCTCGGTCTAAAAGCTTTGAACGATCTTAGTTTAACCATATAATCTATCCACCAACCTCTCCACTACTTCAGTACCTATATTTTTCTGAGCTTCATATGTTGAAGCTCCTATATGAGGTGTCACTGATACTTTTGGATGACAAAGTAATTCCGTATTATCTGAGGGCTCACACTCAAATACATCCACCGCGGCAGCTCTTACTTTTCCGGAATTAAGTGCTTCAATAAGTGCTCTTTCGCACACTATTCCACCTCTAGCAAGATCTATCAGATAAACTCCATCCTTCATCTTGTTAAACTCAGGCTCATTTATAAAGTAATGATTTGCCTTGCCACCGGGTATATGAACTGAAATGTAGTCCGACTCTGATAAAAGCTGGTTCAAGTCCACTTGTCTAAATTCTTCACATTTTTTATCACTTCTACTGGTAAAAATTACATTCATGCCAAGTGCATTCGCTTTCTTAGCTAGTTCACAGGCAATTCTCCCGTATCCTATTAACCCCAATGTTTTTCCTGATAATTCCACGCCCATATATTTTTCTTTATTCCATAGACCCTTTTTCAGTTCAATATTTGCTAGGTCTACATTTCTGGATATTGAAATCATCTGTCCAAGGGCAAGTTCTGCAACAGCATTTGCACTGGAATTCGGTGTATTATATACTTCAATCCCGGCATTTGAACATGCTTCTAAATCAATATTATCCAGTCCAATACCTGCTCTTATTACGACTTTAAGTCTTCCGGCCTCTGCTGCCGCATCTACAACATTTTTATTCACCTTTGTTCTTGATCGTACTACTAATGCATCGACTACTTTAACTGTATCTAGAAGCTCTTCACTATCTACTCTTTTATCTATTATTTCAAATCCTCTATCGATAAGTTCTTCAATCTTTTGAGGATCCATCCCATCGGCAATCAGAACTCTTTTCATTTTAATCATCCACCTCTAATCCCAATACTTCAATCATGGCATCGAGCAGTCCTCTTACATCTTCTTCAGTATAATCTGCCATATGAGATATTCTAAAAGTTATGTCCTTAAGTGCTTTGTAGCCATTTGATATTATATATCCTCTTTCAGTTAATTTTTTGTTCAGCTCTCCAATATCGATATTTCTGGTATTCGCTATACAAGTAACCGTGTCTGATCTAAGCTTTTCATCTTCAACAAAGAGTTTAAAGTACTTTTCAGCAAACTCTCTAACCATGTCTGCCAGAGCTCTATGTCTAGCGTATCTATTTTCAAGGCCTTCTTCAAGGATTCTATCCAATTGATAATCAAGTGCAAACATATGAGGTAGAGTAGGAGTGGAAGGGTATTGATGTTTTTCTAAATTAAAATCATAGAGAGTCACATAGTCAAAATAAAGCCCTCTATTTTCAATTCCTCTTGCCTTTTCGATAGCTCTCTCACTAATAGATGCAAATGAAATACCTGCAGGGAGTCCAATACATTTTTGTGATGATGTAATCAATACATCAATTCCCCAATCATCAGCAGGGATATCCATACCGCCAAGCGAACTGACCGCATCTACAACGATAATTATCTCGGGATGCCATTCTTTAACCGAAGCAATTATTTCGCCTATGGGGTTTGTAACACCTGTTGATGTCTCGTTATGCTGTAATGTAAGTAAGTCGTAATCACCCTTGTTTAGAAAGTCGATAACCTCTTGTGGAGAAAATCCTTTCCCCATTTCGATCTTACATACATCTGCTGGAACACCATTGGCGGTACATATTTTGTAGAATTTATCTCCAAATGCACCACACGAAAAAACTGCTGCCCTTTTCTTTGTAAACGATCTGATTGCACCTTCCATTAGTCCTGATCCTGAAGATGTTGAAATCAGAACATGATTTTTCGTCTTAAATACTACTTTCAGTTTTTCTTCAATTCTTTCTTGAAGCTCAGATGCTTCTTTACCTCTGTGACCGATTTGAGGATTCGCCATTTTATTTAATACATCTTTCCTTACATCTACCGGTCCGGGTATAAATAGTTTAGTATGCATATGTACCTCCTTTTTTTATAAATTTCTCCTATTCTATCACAATTTATCCCTTTAAACAAGTATTGTATCGAATTAACGAAAAATATTGGTATGGAAATATTAAAATACTCGTTAAATATTAGAAAAATCCTCATTCTAAATGAAGATTTTTTAGTATTAGATTAAATAATGGTCAATTCTTTTAAATTTTAGATTTATACTTCGAAAGTTTAAATAAAAAAGCATCAACCGGATTAGGAGTTTACAGCTTCTACTTTAATGTATTTTAGATTTTCATGATAAATACTTTGGATAATTGCAAAAAAGAAGTTTCTTTCTCCATTAGATTAGTCATGGTAACAAACGTGGAAGTGTGAAGATGGTTGTAAGTATGGAAGTAGTTCGTAGTGAGTTCAAGTATAGCAGTAGAATTCTTCGAATTCCTTTGTATATCTCTCCCTCAGTCTGCTATCGCAGACAGCTCCCTCGTCAGATGGAGCCATTAGAAGAACAAGGTGATTTACCAGAATTCGACTGCCAAAAGATGGAGCCGGAAAAATATAACCTCAAAAAAACCTTGTTCTTTATTAGGGTTTGGCTCTAATTTAAAAGCGACCTAACGGCCGCTTTATTTTAATCATTAAAATACTCAAAAAACTTAAATACTTCATTACTTACTTCAGTAAAATTAGATCTACCAATATTTTTACTTATATCTACTATTTCTTTAGGTAGTTCTGTTAAGTTGTATCCCTCGTCCAGTTTAGGCTTAAATATAACCATTTTATCCCTATGCTGGACTCTCACCTCACAATTTGAAAGCTCGTGATCTTGATATGTGTTAAATAGAGTATTCATTGTATCAATGTTAATATGAAATGAATAACCTTTACTGTTTGCATTTGAGAAGAAAATACATGTATCATTATATTTGGGGATGATTAAGTAAAGTGTCGAGAATTTATACGGATCCATAGCATTTTCATTAATTCTCATTATATCTTTAAGAGCAAGTATTGATTCATCTACAAGACTGTTAATTTTTTCGATTCCGGTCGTGCTTGCAGTCTCTCCAAGGTGTCCAATAAATGCTAGTGGCGCATTTTCTTTACTGGAATCTATTTTTAGTGTTTTAGCAAAATGCTCATAAGCCGGATTTATTTCAGGCCTGTGATTATTTTGATTTATCGGTTGAAAGGTTCTATAATCTTCACCACTTGCCGCCGGAGTCTCTATCGTTTTGGTATATATCAACTGTCCTGATTCAGAAAGATATGAAACAGCTTCATGTTGATCGCCATAGACCTCTGTCGGTTTATAGTTCCTATTTCCATTTTCTGTAGACCAAGAATAAATTGGTTCAATACCATAGTATTTATTCCAATTTTTTACTAAGGTATTAGCCCTTAAATAGGAATACTCCTCAGGGGTGTGAAATTCTTTAAAAGCATTCAAATCTTCATTTATTGAGGATTCGAGTTTTTCAATAAATTCGGGTATCTTAGCTCTTTCAATTAATTCGTTATTTGATAAAACCTCACCTGTATATACATCGATACTGATTGCATTTTCAAGTGGTTTTATGTACCCCATATTTTTACTATCATGCTTTATTATAACTGTTAGTACGCCATTTGTTTTATAAGATTCATAATTTATTGAATCGGGTGTTTCGTTTTGGTATTCTTCTCCATAACTAAAAGTTTCAGCATAATCTATGGCTAGTTCCTTCATCTGATAATTAAAATTTTCAATATCATCGTTAATAGGAGTAATTTGTGGAATCATAATCTCTGGATTAATTGTTTTATCATTTACAGTATAGGGTAATATTCTATCGATAACAGGATCTTTGAGATTGTATACTGCTATATTTAATTCTTCAGGCGCAGTCTCAGACTTTTCTTCCTTCTCCACTTTATCATCTTTTGTTTTATCAGATTCTTCAGTTAGTTTAGTTTTCGTATTATCATTGATTTTTTCATTATTTTCATTATCTTTACCCAGAGTTTTATCATTTTGCTTTTCATTATCCGTAATTATCCTTCCACCATTCTTTGTAGTCTCATTACATCCGGCGAGCAAAAAAATCGTAAGTACTAAAACCGGAATCAGTAAGTTCAGTATGTTGTTTTTGATTTTCATAAATATCACTCCCCAAATTGTTTTAAGGTAATATAGATTATCTCTTTTATTTAATATACCCTTTGTTACAATACTTAATCTATGCATTGTATTAAATCATTCGCATCAAAGTATCATTATTAAAAGTGATTACTATGACCATATTCAATGATGTATATCGATACTTTTGTCTAAGTTTTAATAAAAATAATTATTTTTACAAAATTGAGGTATATATATAATGAAGTACATTTATTATACATTTTAAGGGGGATTATATGAATTTTTTAATTAGAAAATTTGATATCAATAGCCAAGAGTATAAAATCTCTCTCGAAATAAGAGATGAGGTTTTTAGAAGGCCTCAAGGATTAAGTATTTATGATGATGACTTATCAGATGATTTCGAATCTGAAATGTATGCCGGCTTCCTAGGCGAGAGAATGATATCTATGGCATTCTTGAAACCTACAGAAAACAATGAAGGAATAGTTCGAGCCGTAATTGTACTCGATCAGTTTCGAGGTCTTGGTTACGGCAAGCTAATGATGGATAAAATACATGAATCTGCGAAAAAACTGGGGATAAAAAAGCTGTCCCTAAAAGGAAGAACAACCGCAAAGGGTTTTTATGAATCCCTAGGATATGAAACTACTTCACAAGTTTTTGATTATAAGGGGATTCCACATGTAATGATGGAGAAGGAGGTCACTTAATGAGAAAAGAAGTTATAATTGCCAACCCTGCCGGAAATATAACTGCATTAGTCCCCGGAAATATTAACAGTGAACATTATATTGAAATTGCTGAGAGTTTAATGGCTATACCGGGTTATAATATTGAACAAGTCGGATTTATACAAGAACCTAAACTGGATAATACGATCGGTAGACTGGAGATGATGGGAGGAGAGTTTTGTGCTAATGCTTCCAGAAGTTTTGCAATGTTTCTAGCTTTTGAAGAGCTTCAAGGTGAAAAGGAATTTTTAATAGAAGTATCAGGCGCAGAAACTCCGGTCTTGGCTTTCACAAATACTAATGAAAGCACTGCCGGAATTGAACTAATGGTAGAAAAGAAAATTACAGAATTAGAAATAGATGGCGTGATTTTCCCTGTAGTTCATTTGGATGGGATTTTGCATGTATTAGCACTTGATATGAAAGAGGATGAAGACCTAACTGCAAGGGTTTTACATAAAGTTAAAACTCTGTACAATCCTGAAGCTACAGGAGTTATGTACTTGGACACAAACGCTCTTACCATGGTTCCACTTGTTTACGTTGCTCAAACTGATACATTGATTCGTGAAGGTAGCTGTGGTTCTGGTACAGTAGCAGCCTCAATATATCTTTGTAATGAGAAAGATGCTGATTATGCAGAATTTGATATAGTACAGCCAGGGGGAAGTATAAATGCCAGTATAAAATCTCTGGATAATGATATGTACCGTATAAAAATCGGAGGATATATAGAATTACAATCTCACTTCTTAGGTTATTAGAATAAAGCTCTCGGTTTGATTCTTTACCAAATGAAAAAAGATAATAAAAACAGTCTAAATATAATCAACAGGATTAAGTGAATATGCCCCACTTAATCCAGTCCCATTATAAAGCTTTCTATAAAGTTTTTAACTTCTTTAGGTACTTCACCATTTTTTATTACAAGAAAGTCTGAAATATCCATTATCTCCTTAGGTATATTATTAAGTATACCTTCTTCGTTTTGCCTCGTACTATAAAAAACCAAATTGCCTCTATGTTGAATTCGTATTAATATTCCATCCGAACTATTACTATTTGTCGACATTAAGATCATCTGAGTAGTTCCGTCCAGTGGAATTGGTTGATCTTCTGACACCATGGTATATAGGTACATACATGTATCTACATACTTGGGTATTATTATATATAATTCCGTCCCCTTATCTTCATTGTCTAGATTTGCTTTTATTTTTGAAATCTGAGTCAGTTTTAAATGTGAATTCATTAGTATCTCATTTAATTTTTCAGTAGGCTCACTTGATGGGAGTCCACCTATATAAGCTATCAAAGCTACTGGTGATTCTTCACTTTTTGGATCAATTTCCAGGTTTTGAGCAAAATATTCGTAAGCCTTATTTAAACCGGGTTCGTAGTCCTGTTCATTTTTAGGATAAAATATAACTTGATCCACTCCGACTCCGGTAGGCGCGTTAACATTTAAAATGTATGCAAGTTCTCCATTTTCGTCTAAGAAAGTTGCAGCTATTTGGGAGTCTATTTCATATGGTTTTAATGGCCGGTATTCCTTTTCATGCTTATTATGATTATCTTCAAATACGGATTTCAATTGAAAGTACTGATTCCAATTTGTCATAAGAATCATAGCTTTTAAATATTGATAGGGTTCATTCGATAAGTAATATTCAAATTTTTTTAGCTCTTTCATTATTACAGAATCCAACTTAGGCGCAAAGTTTATAATACCCGCTCTTTTCATCATTTCATCAGCGGTTAATACATGACCGGTAGTCATCTCCACATTTATAGAATTCATAAAAGGTTCTTTTCTACCATCTAAACGGCTGTTATGCTTAGTAATAACAGATAGGATACCATTGTTTACATAAGATTCATAACTCGCAGTACCGGTATGTTGAGCTTGGTACTGCTCATCCATCTTGAAGTTATCTACTAAAAACTCTGCAAATCTAACCATTTGTCTATTATAATACTTTATTTCATCATTAACGGGCGTGATTTGTGGTATGGATATATAAGGCCTTACTTCATCCCCGGTATCTGTGACATACGGTTTTAAAGCATCAATACTTGGTAATTTTAATTCGTAGACTTCTATTTTAAATTCTTCCGATTTCTCATGGGAATCATGAGTCAAAACTTCATCTTTAGTTTCTTCTGCTATATCTATATTCTCTTTTTCAATTACTGCATTAAGCCTAATTTCTTCCGTTTTATCATCATCTTTTGGTTCTTCAGTTTTTTCTATCTCTACATTGATTGTCTTTGCTTCATCCTTTGTTTTAAAATTATACTGATTACATCCGGTCATTAAAAATATAATTGCCAATAAGTAAATACATCCCGCAATTTTTTTCTTGGAAATGATAAAATTCATAACTTCACCCCCTTCCCGGTTTTCTTATTAGTAATATACCCTATGCAAAATTACTTAATCGCTATATTGTAGTAAAGTCTACTGGTATCAAGATATTTTTTTACCTTGCAAGACCTCGTCTTAAATGTGTATAATTAAGCCATGAAGTATACGGAGGTAAAGATGAAAGAAAAACAAATTAAACAGCCATCTACGGCTTTTGCTTCTCCAAGATTTTGCAATACGGGAAATTTTATGAGAATGGAGAGAGTTTCAGAATCTGAAGGGTTGGATTTTGCTATTTATGGGATTCCATTTGATACTGCCTGTTCATACAGAACTGGAGCTAGATTCGGTCCTCAAGCAATCAGAAATATTTCAGTAATGATGAAAACCAATCATACCATCCATGAAGTAAATCTATTGGATTATCTGACAGGCGCTGATTTAGGCGATGTAAATATTGTCCCAGGATATATTCATCCTACGTATGAAAGAATTGAAGAATTCACTTCTGAAATACTAAATGCCGGTGCCGTCCCAATAGCATTGGGTGGAGATCACTCAATAACACTTGGTGAACTTAGAGCTATTCATAAGAAACACGGCAAGGTCAGCTTGATACATTTTGACTCCCATGCCGATATTAATTATGAAGTATTTGGAGAAAAATATAATCATGGGACACCATTTAGAAGAGCTATAGAAGAAGGTTTGATAGATCCGCATAAATCAGTCCAAATTGGAATGAGAGGTTCACTTTATGATGCCGGCGAGTTTAAACTCGCAAAAGAACTAGGCTTAACTCTTATCCCCACTCATGAGGTCAGAGAAATCGGAATTCCTGAGACGATTAAACGAATCTGTGAAGTAGTTGGAGACAATAAAGCATTTTTAACATTTGATATCGACTTTTTTGATCCTGCTTATGCTCCTGCCACAGGAACGCCTGAAGTAGGAGGTTATACATCTTTTGAAGGTCTTCAGTTTATTAGAGGCTTAAAAGATATTAATTTTGTTGGATTTGATATCGTAGAAGTCGCACCACCCTATGACATTGCAGATATTACTTCACTACTCGCTGCAAATGTAGTGTTTGAGTTTTTAGCGCTGCTGGCACTTAAGAAAAAGAATCAATAAATATTTAAGGTCAACCAAAAGTCCACATTGGTTGACCTTTTGTTTAGGCATCTAAAATCTTCGGGTTCACTAAAAAAACGGCTCATCATGAAGATGGGCCGTTTGGTATATTGGATATGTTTTGGCTCTATAATTTATAGTGTTGGTGAAGAAATATTAGTTTCTTTGCGGGCACTATTTTCTTTTTAAAAAATAAAGACATAGTGACCAATTTCCTTTATAATTTAATCACCACAACAAAAAAATAAGGAGGCCACTATGTCTATTAGTAATTATATCTTAAATTTATTAGATTTAAAAGATGAAAATATTGAGATTTTTGAAAATGTCGAGAAGATTAAAAAGAAGAATATCTCTTACAATTTGATTTTTGGCCGGCTTACCTATAATGCTTCTGTTTGTCCCGTTTGTGGTAACGTGCATAGCCCAAGCATTATTAAACACGGCACTAAGTCTTCTGATATTAAACTTCTTCCTTTTAATGGCGAACCTACTTTCTTGAGACTTAAAAAGCAGAGATTTTTATGTAAGGAGTGTAATTCTACTTTTATAGCTGAAACTGATATTGTTAAAAAGAATTGTTTTATTTCTAATAGAGTAAAAGCTCATATTACAACTAATTTGACCATGAAAGTAAGTGAAAAAGATGTTGCTAGTTTACATTATGTTTCTCATTCTACGGTTTCTAAATGTGTAGATCAAGCTTTTGAACAGTTTAAGCCTAATTATCAGTTTTTACCAGAACATCTATGTTTTGATGAGTTTAAATCCACAAAAACTGCTAAAGGATCTATGAGCTTTATTTTCTGTGATGCTATTACTCATGATATTATCGATATTGTTGAAAACAGGCAATTACACTATCTTAAGCGCTATTTTTCTAGGTTTAGTGAATGTGCTAGAGAATCGGTTAAAAGTATATGTATAGATATGTATCAGCCATACATTAGTCTAATTTCTGATCTTTTCCCTAATGCTAAGATAGTATTTGATAAGTTCCATATAGTTAACCACTTATCTAGAGCATTGAACAAAACAAGAATAGAAGTTATGAATAGTTTTTCTAAGTATTCAATGGAATACAAAAGGTTAAAAAGGTATTGGAAGCTGATACAAAAGCCTTATTTAAAGCTTAATTCTACACGTTTTAGAAAGTGGATACATTTTGAAAGATGGAAAAGTGCTAGAGATGTGGTTATGGATAGTATTAGTGTCAACAAAACACTTCTAAATACTTATGATTGTTATCAGATTCTTTTAAAGGATGTAGAAAACGGAGATATTGCCTCCTTAAAGGCACATTTAGAATATTATTCAGATGAGGTATCAGATGCTATGAAAACTAGTATTAACACGCTTTTAAAGGACTTTGAGTACGTAAAAAATTGCTTAGAAGTCAATGTTACAAATGGATGTTTAGAAGGTATTAATAATTTTATTAAGTGTTTAAAAAGAGTTGCTTTCGGATACAGGTCGTACTATCATTTTAGGAATCGAATATTAATTTGCAAGAAAATGATAGTACCAAAAGACACTGTAAGTGTAAAAAAACGTCAGGCAGCTAACGCTGCCTGACATTAATAGTTTGTGATTAATTTATATACCAACACTATTTGACAAAGAACCTATGTTTTTAAACACTAATTATATTTTGATCTACCTTTTTTATATTTCCGCATTTGCAAATCCTTTACCTTTTACTTCGGTCATTGGAGAAATCGACATAAATGCTCTTGGATCAATTTCATCGACTACTTCTTTTATCCTGACTACTTGTCTATTGTTCGCAACGCAGTAGATTACATCTTTAGAGTCGCCGGTATAGGCTCCCTTAGCTTGAAAATAAGTTACACCTCTATGTGGGTCTACCATTATTTTTTGAGCTATTTCATGGCTGTGTTTGGATACGATCAATATTTGTTTCTTTACATCAAAACCACTTATTACCTTGTCTACAACTTGGTATCCGATGTACATGGCAACAATTGTATAAAGTCCTCTTGTCAATCCAAATAGTACGGATGCTATTAAAACAATTATGAGATTCATTCCAAGTAGTGCTGAGCCAATATTCATATTCCAGTCTTTTCTAGCAATAATAGCAAGTATGTCAAGACCGCCTTGGCTTGTACCGAACCTAAACATGATTCCCATACCTATCCCGTTAATTACGCCACCAAATATCGCAGAGAGTATTATATCATCTATCTGAAAATTAAAATTAACTGCTTTTAAAACCATCAAATAAATAGATAATAGATTCGCTGAGATAAAAGTGTAAAACATAAAGTTCTTGGTAAGTTTCTTAAATCCTAATATAAATAATGGTATATTGAATAAGAAAATAAAAATACCACTCGAATAGTTCGTCAAATACTGAATCATAATTGCAATACCACCGATACCACCACTGAGCAGTTTATGGGGTACAAAAAAATAAGTGATGGCAATTGCGCACAGCAACTCACCAATAATTACAGCCAACAATTTACTAATATTTTTATTAATTTCCATTTTCACTCCTTGAAGTTATTATGTATAAATCTCTTCAAAGATGGAGTAACACAAACTTCTCCCTCTTCTATACATCGTAGAAATACCAGGACATATTCGGCAAAAGACCTGACTTAATTGATATTATCAATATCACAGTGGCGAGACCGCGCGAGATTTTCACTCGACTTCCAGATTTAATTGCAAATTCGCAAACCGAATAGTATGTATTATAATGTCTTAATCATAGTAACATATATTGAGTTAGTTATCAATAATTGTAAAGATATAAAAGAAATTATAATCTCAGAAAAGAAATAATTTAGTCTGCTAATTAAAATTTTGTGACTTCAGCATAGATTGGTATAGATTTTTTAAATAAAAATACCGCAATCCATAGGCTGCGGTATTTTCTATATTAAAACTCCGTTTTTAACGCTTTCATTATGCTTACCATTGCAAAGATCATTACTATTGCAAATGGGAAGGCTACTGTAATTGATGCAGTTTGAAGTACTTGTAGTCCTCCTGCCAGCATTAGAGCATATGCCAATGCTGATTGTATAATTCCCCAAAGTACTTTTGTTTTTACATCGGGATTTAGAGTTCCATTCCTACTCATCATACCAAGTACGAATGTCGCTGAATTGGCGCTTGTGACGAAGAATGTGTATAATAACACAATTGCCACTGCCGACAGGATGCTTCCAAGAGGAACATGCTCCATGACGACAAATAATGCAGTCTCAGTTTTTTGAATTGCCTGAGCTGCAACTTCTGGTCCAAGGTTTATTCCGGTTGTTCCGAATATTGCAAACCAAATGAAAGATCCAAGCGCCGGTACCAATGTAACCCCTAGCACAAATTCTCTAATCTTTCTGCCTTTTGATATTCTGGCAATAAATACTCCAACGAAAGGTGCCCATGCAATCCACCAAGCCCAGTAGAATATTCTTCAACCTGCAAGCCATGAATTATCTCCATAGGTACTAATTGCCAAGCTGTCTTGCACAAGTCCAGATATATACTGACCGAGACCGTTTGTAAATGAATTTAATATCTTTAATGTAGGACCTACAAGGAATAAAACCAGCATTATCAATCCTGCTATCACTATATTTATATTGGAAATCAAACTGATACCTTTTTCAATTCCCAACACTGCTGTTCCTACGAATACCAATGTCACGACGATGATTATTATAAGTGCCACAAAATTATTAATTGGAACTCCAAATAAATAATTCATACCGCTATTTATCTGTAGAACCCCAAGTCCAAGTGATGTAGCTACACCTGCCACTGTTGCAAATATTGCCAATATGTCTACGAATTTACCAATTGGTCCTCTCGCTCTTTCTTCCCCGATTAATGGAATCAATATACTACTGATAAGACCCGGTTTATTCTTTCTGAACTGCATATATGCAAGGGGCAGTGCTATTATTGTGTAATTTGCCCATGGATGTAATCCCCAGTGCATAAATGATGCAAACATTGCAAAATCAGCTGCTTCAGGACTCCCCGAAACCAATCCTCTTCCAGGTGCCATAAAATGATTTAAAGGTTCTGCTACTCCCCAGAATACAAGACCTATACCCATACCTGCTGAAAAAAGCATTGCAAACCAAGATATAGTTGAATATTCCGGTTTAGAATCGTCCGGTCCCAAAACAATATTCCCATATTTGCTAAAGGCTAAATATCCTACGAATAGGACAAAACAAAACATGACCATGAGGTAGAACCAACCGAAGTATTGAGTTAGTCCTTTAAAAACAGAATCAGCGACTTTACCAAATCCCTTGGGACTGACTATACCCCAGCCTGCAATTATTGCTACAATGACCAAGGATATATTGAATACGGAATTATCTTTTTTCATACACACCACCTTCTCTACAGTCTCACTGTAGGATTAAGGTCGAAAGCATTTTGAAATCCTCAAGTAAGCTTTCGACCTTTGATTATAGCTAAGCTTAATACTCTATGCTTTGAAAACAGTTTGTTCTTCAACGTTTTCGGTAAGTGCCTCCAATGCTCTTCTTACCAGTTTATATCTAAGATCATATTGCTCCTCTTTAGAAGTTGAAGGATCTCCAAATGGATAAGGTATTGATATAGTAGGTACTATCTTATTAGTTCCAACTGTAAGAGCTACAGGAACCAAGTTACATAACTGAACTATCGGAAGTCCGGCTTTTTCTATTTCTTTAACTATCGTTGCACCGCAACGTGTACAAGTACCTCAGGTGGAGACCATAAGTACTCCGTCAACCCCATCTTCTTGAAGGTATTTTAACATTTCTCTTCCCATTCTGGCTGCTTCAGCCTGGGTAGTTCCAGTACCAACTGTTGAATAGAAGTATGGATGAAGTTCGCCATATACTCCTTCTTTAAGCATATCCTTCATAACATCGACCGGCATAATTACATTTGGATCTGCATCTGCAGCTGCAGGGTCAAATCCGGCATGGATTGTTTTAAATTCTCCGCCCAGTAACTTATCCATATTGGAGATATCATATCTTCCCCATCTGGTAGCCGATGCTGATTGAATTCTATCGGGATTGTCAACCGGAACAATTCCACCGGTGTTAAGAAGTGCAATTTTTGCTTTCTTTAAGTCTTTAATTGGTTCTGCTACAGGAACCAGTTCTTTCTTTTCGATTACAAGCTCAGTTTCAAACTCTTCACCATTAAGTTTTTTAACCAGCATGTCAACGCCTCTTTTTGCTGCAGTTACAGGCTCTTCCAACCATACTTGATGTCTAACTCCTCTTGGGAAGTATCCTTCTTCTTCAGCTGAAAGAGTCTTTTCTCCTTTTAATAATTTATTGGCATAAGCAGCAACTTTTTTAACATCTTCACGCATCTTAGCTGCAGAATTACCGCCTTTAAATACGATTACTTTTTTACGATACATCTCAACACCGGGGTTTTCAATATGCATTGAAGTCAGTGCAGGGACATTGTATTTCTTTTCTACTGCTTCCACAAATCATTCCACAGGCAACACCGTATCTTCCTGCTTGGAATGCCGGTCCTGCAACAAATAAATCAAATTCAAGTCCTTCAATTAACTCAAATATTTCCTCTACTGCTTTTTCTTTATTCTCACCGATATAATTATCACCACAAACTATGGTATGAGTGATTTCACAATCTTCCAATGCGTCATTTAATGCCAAACCGGGACCGAAAAATCCTTCTCTAAGTTCAGGCTTAAAATGAGCTTCCTCTTCTCCACCGACTCCGGCAAAAAACTGATTAATATAGTATAGACATTTTTTCATTTTTTTCACCTCTAAAATTCTTTCATAGTCTTAACAGACCATCCGGCTATGGCATCTCCACAGAACATAGCATTATTTTCCATTATTACTGATCCGTCTTCTCTGACTGAAGATCCTAGTATCTCATCATCTGCCCAACCACCTGACAGTCCGTCCCTGGCAAGAGCCATTAATTCACCGTATACTTCATCAGCCGGTTCAAGCTCTATCATTTGAGAAACATTTCCTGTAGACACAAGTGCATTTGCTTTTTCATCAAGTACAACTAGCGGCTGAGATGCACCGTCTCTACCTGTACACTCATTGGAAATTCCTACTACCTTAACTCCAACATCTTCCAACGCCACTATACATCTTATATAATCCGTATCCGGATTTCCATAGCCCTCTTCTGTAACTATCGCACCATCTGCACCAAGTGCTTTTGCGATATTAGCTACAAAAATAGCAGATCTTTCTTTTTGCTCCAATGATACATTTAGGTTTGACATAATAACTCCTAAGAAATTAATAGTCTTACCATGAGCATTGTATAACTCTTTTATTGTAGGGAAGTTTTGCATATCATATGTTGCCCATTTTGATGAAGAAGGCATAAATGAACCGGAGATTATTGCTCCGTCAAGCACTTCATTAGGATTCATAAAAGTAGGAACAAAGTGATTTAAATCCCAACCATAAAGTAAATCATTATAACCCATCTCTTCCATCTGTGATTGCGGCTGCATAACCAATACCACTCCTGGAAGTTCGTTTAACTCAGCACTTCTTTTTGTTACAGCTTCAAAATCAAAGGTTTCAACCTCTTCAGGTTCTTGTTCTAGAACTGTTTTCCCGAGGTACTCAGCGAACTTGTGTGTAGCCCATCTGATAGCTTTATTCTTTTTCTGTTGTTCAAATCTTTCAAAATCTTCGTCAGTGTCTGCAATAATACAAATATTTATTAGTTCTCCAAAGATGGTATATTTTTGTCCTTCTCCGAACATATCGATTAGACCATCTCCAAAGCTACCCATATGCATTCCTACACCAAGCACAGACACACCTTTTAATGCATGTACTCTACCTTCACCTGTAGGTGCAAGCTCTCCTGTTACTCCCGGGAATACAGCTCTTCCGTCTAGTCTTACTCTAGGTTCAACCGCCTCTTTAACCGGCACTATTCTGATTCTCTCTCCCGGTCTAGCAATTTTAAGTTCAAGCTTGGTAATATGTGCATCCTCTTTAATAAATGCCTCTGCCTCTTCTTTGTTTATTGTCAATATTCCATTTTCAAATTTAGTAACTTCTCCAAATACTACGTCTTTTACATGGAAATTGCCAATTTCAAGTCGCTTCATTTCTTACCTCCTAATAATATCGTTTTCAGCAAATTATAAGATACAATTAGTTTCGTTTATAAACTAATCATGATTACTTTTTAATCATATTATATACTCAACAAAAAATTAAATCAACTATTTAATGCATTTTACACTGAAAAACATATAAAAAAATACCCAGACACCTTTATCGCATCTGGGTATATAGTTATTATTTATACTTTATTATAGTAGGTTGTTTAAATACTTGGAAAACGAATTCAATGCATCTTCCGGATCTAAAACTCCGGTTTTCACTTGAATTAGTATGCTTTGATAGACTAAAATTACTATCTCATCAATGATCTTTCCTTTTTCTTCACTGAATAATCCATCCTTAATGCATTCATTCATAAGTACCATCGACCTATTGGAAAGACTTGTTTCTTTTAACATTCTCTGTATGGTGTCCTCAACTTTAGTATCCTCTCCGATAAAGATATCATAGTAATCGTTTAAGTACTCATCCATATCCTTTTTCATCTCGGAAAAGAAAATTATATAGTAATGCTCCGGATACTCAAATGAGTTTTCTGCAAAAGCCATCCATATCTTTATATACTTTTCTCTACTTGAATCGTCATCATTGGTTACACCATTTAATTTCTCTACATATTTATCTAAAACCGAGATAGCTGCAAAGAATTTTAAATGATCCAGATTTGTAAAATAATTATAGAGAGTTGCGCTATTATATCCTGCCCTCTCACTAACTGCCCTAATCGTTATTGCATCCAAGCCATCTTCATTTAAGATATCGACGGCAGCATCAATAAAGTATCTATATATTCTATTTCTCTGAACACGTCTATTTTTATTAGATTTTTCCATCATACTCCTCCTGAGAATTCCTCATTCCTTGACATTTACCAATTCATATAAATTATAGCATAATTTTATCCCATATAAACAAATAAAAACTGATTTATGAGCCGGCATCAAAATTGACAGATGCATGACTATCCCATATAATCAATATAGTAAACGTTTGCATAATATTTGTGGTTAAATTTGGAGGTGATTGTATGAAGTTTGATATTTTCATAAGCTATAGGAGACAAGGAGCAGAAGCTATAGCGCATATGCTATATCGTGATTTAACTGCTGCAGGTTTTTCTACTTTTTACGATATGGAAACATTAGGTTCGGGTGACTTTCGTAAAAATATCATGGATGCTATTGATAGTTGTAATGATTTCATAGTTCTTCTTTCTAAGGATGCACTTTCAGAAAGAATTTATAATCCAGAAGATGTCATGTTTAAAGAAATTGCATATGCTTTTGAAAAGAACAAAAGAATTACAGGTATAGTCCTTACAGGTTTTGATGGCTTCCCGACATACTTACCCGATGCAATTGCACAGTTACCCAACGTAAACTGTTTGCGCGGTAGGATGGAGTATTATGATGCCATGTTTGAGAAATTAACTTCCGGTATGTTTCTAGTTTCATCTTCAAAGTTAAAAGATAGATTTGTAGATAGAAGCAATAAACAAGATACATTAGCCTGGTTCAAAGAGTTACCAATAGAAAACAAGCAGAATTATATGCGATTGTTATTAGAAGTCAATAATGAATTTCAAACCTCAGCACCTGCTCAAAGAGTGTATAGATATTTAGATACAACCTATAGAAACATTGGAATTAGAGAAACTCCACCATATGATGGTGACTCTGTTGCAGATTTTTCAGCATACTTATCCTTCTTTGAGACAATCTATCTAATGGTAATTACCGAAACAATAGATTTATCTCTTATCGACGAAATGTTTAGATTTAGGTTTTTTGCATTGTGTAACAATCCCGAAATTCAAAGAATCGAACTACTCCCATATGGTTTTATGTATCCATTCATAATAGACTTGTATGATATTTGGTTAGAAACTATAAGAAAAAGGCTGCACGAAGAAAAACAAGAAATATATATTGGTGATGCAATATATATGTATGACTATGATTTTCATAGAAGATATCGCGCATATTGCTTTGCTAACGATAAAAACAGCTCTGTTAATATTACATTCATTAATAATAAATTCGAAAAGATTGAACTAAACTTACGAAAGCTTAATCAAGATGATTTAACAAAGGTCATGAACTTGCAAGCAAAAGTGGTTGATAAGATTCCAAATAACGATATCGATAATATTTACGAACCAATGACTATAGAAGAAACTATCTATGGGATTAATAACGATATTTTTGTAGGATTCTTTGATGAAAACAAAATTGTAGCAGCTCTACTTGTCGTACCAAATCCAACACCGGAACAAGATCTATATAAAGATATGTACCCTGATTCCGAAGATGAAAAATCAGTATTATTAGATGCAGCACTAGTCGATGAGAATTATGTTGGTTATGGTATACATAGATTCGCTATTAGCTTAGCAGAATACTATGCTGTCCGTTATGACAAAAAACGTGTTATCTCGACAGTTTCACCAAAAAATCATTATAGTGCTAGAAATTTTATAAAAAGTGGTTACCAAATTGAAGCAACATTGCCAAAGTATCACTCAATTAGGGATTATTTTGTACTAAATCTAGATTAAATCCCTCTTGACCATTAACTTTCTTACACTATATAATTAAACCAATATAGCAATAACTTAATCTTAAGGAGGATATTATGGATTTAGCTAATATGAAACCAAATGAAGTTAGAAGTTTGATTAGGAAAGGTGAATTAGTACAGCCTACATCGGGAATGTGTAAAGGGCATATTCAAGCAAATCTTGTAATTGTTCATAAGGATTTGGCTTTTGATTTCTTACTTTTTGCTCAGCGCAACCCTAAGCCTTGCCCGATTTTAGATGTAACGGATGTTGGAGATCCTGAACCTAAGCTGATGGCAAAAGGTGCTGATTTGAGATTTGATATTCCAAAGTACAGAGTGTATAAGCATGGTGAACTGGTTGATGAAGTAACCGATATCGAAAAATACTGGACAGATGATTTAGTGGCTTTTTTACTAGGTTGTAGCTTCTCTTTTGAATCAGCTATGCTAAACGCTTCAATCCCTGTCAGACATATAGAAGATAATCACAATGTGCCCATGTATATTACAAATATAGAAACTGAACCGGCTGGCAAGTTTCATGGTAAGATGGTAGTCAGTATGAGACCGATACCTCATCAACAAATCGTAAGAGCAGTTCAAGCGACGTCAAGATTCCCTCAAGTTCATGGAGCTCCTGTGCATATCGGAGACCCAAGTATAATAGGGATTAAAGATATCGATAAACCCGATTTTGGAGATGCTTCAGTAATAAAAGAGGGAGAAGTTCCGGTCTTCTGGGCTTGTGGAGTTACGCCTCAGTCCATAGCGATGACCAGTAAACCTGATCTTATGATTACGCATTCACCGGGGTATATGTTTATTTGTGACCCGATGGATGAGGATTTAGCTGTATTATAGAATTTGTTAAAATAGATTTTTATTATGTCTTGACATTTACTTTAATGCACTATATAATTATAGCAATATTGTTGCTTTGATGGGAAGAGTATGTGCTGATAAACCTTACAGAGAGTTCCGTTTGGTGAGAGGAACAGGTGGAAAAGTTACAGAATATGGTCCCGGAGCTTTTCAATCGATATTTAGGTTGAAACATGTGTGCATGTTATAGCGCTTGAGTATGATGGTACTCGAAGAGGCATCGTATCGTGAGATATGATGTAAAAAAGGTGGTAACGCGAAGCTAAGCTCTCGCCCTTGTTTAGGGTGAGAGCTTTTATTATACGATAAATAGGAGGAATAAATGAGTAAATACGGTTTTAACACAAAATGTCTACAATCGGGATACGATCCTAAGAATGGAGAACCTAGGATATTGCCGATTTTTCAGTCCACTACTTTTAGATATGAATCTGCAGATGAAGTAGCTGCACTTTTTGATTTAGCTAAAGAAGGCCATATGTATTCCAGGATTTCAAATCCTACGGTTGCTGCATTTGAAGAAAAGATATCAGATTTAGAAGGAGGAGTTGGAGCTCTTGCAACTTCATCCGGCCAATCTGCTTCTTTGATTGCAATCTTAACCATATGTAATAATGGAGAACATTTTATTGCCCCAAATAATATATATGGCGGAAGTTTTACACTGTTTTCTTCAACTCTCGCAAAATTCGGAATTTCAGCATCTTTCTTTTCCAAAGATGCGAGTGATGAAGAAATTGAATCCCTTATCAAACCGGAAACAAAACTGATTTTTACCGAATCACTGTCAAATCCGGGTGTAGATGTATTGGATCTGGAGAGGTTTGTAAACTTGGCACATAAAAACGGTCTACCTCTCATTGTAGACAATACACTTGCTACTCCCTATCTTCTAAGACCAATTGAACATGGAGCGGACATTGTTATCCATTCATCGACCAAGTATATCGATGGGCATGCAACCTCGGTTGGTGGAGTTGTAGTTGATAGTGGAAATTTTGATTGGACTAATGGAAAGTTTCCTCACTTAACTGAAAAGGATCCTAATTATCATGGTCTAAGTTACACTGAAACTTTCGGCGAAGCTGCCTATATCGTCAAAGCACGTGCAGTGTTTATGAGAGATTTGGGAACCTGTTTATCGCCTTTCAACGCCTTTTTGATGAATCTCGGAACAGAAACGCTTCCGGTTAGAATGGATAGACATTCAGAAAATGCTCTTGCAGTTGCAGAGTTTTTAGAATCACATCCCAAGGTCGAATGGGTTAAATATCCATTCTTAAAATCTTCTCCCTCTTATGAAAATGCCGTTAAGTATTTAAAAGCAGGCAGTGGAGTAATAAGCTTTGGAGTCAAGGGCGGTATTGAAGAAGGCAAAAAATTTATTGATAATCTTAAATTAACAGCATTGATAGTACATGTTGGCGACATTAGAACCTGTGCTCTTCACCCGGGGAGCATGACTCATCGCCAATTATCTGAAGAAGATCAGATTAAAGCCGGCATTACACCTAATCTCATTAGGCTTTCAGTCGGCTTGGAGAATATAGAAGATATACTAGAGGATATTGAAAAAGCATTGGAGGCGATTTAATGCCGGTCATTATACCGAAAGGACTACCTGCAGAAGAAGTTTTGAAAAGTGAAAGAATATTTACTATGAATGAACAAAGGGCACATACTCAAGATATCAGACCACTTAAAGTAGGTATTTTAAACTTAATGCCTACTAAGGAAGCAACTGAAATACAATTATTGAGAAGACTCTCGAATACACCTTTGCAAATAGAAGTCGATTTGATTCACACCGAGAGCTATAAGTCCAATAACACTGATAGTGTGCATTTGGAAAGATTTTACAAGACCTTTTCTCAAATAAAAAACAATAAATACGATGCTTTCATTATTACGGGAGCACCAGTTGAGAACTTGGAATACGATGAAGTAGTATACTGGAATGAATTAAAAAATATCTTTGATTATATCGAGGATAATGTATTTTCTACGATGTTTATTTGTTGGGCTGCTCAAGCGGCGTTTTACCACTATTATGGTGTAGATAAATACAATTCAAATGAAAAGATATTCGGAATCTATAAGTATACCCCTATGGGGAATTCACCACTTGTCAGGGGCTTTGACGATGTATTTGATATGCCGCAGTCAAGACATACTTATAATTTATCCTCGGAACTGATGGAAATAGAAGACCTTGAAATACTAGCAGACAATCCTCATACAGGAGTAAATATAGCTGCAACCAAGGATAATCGTTTAATATTTGTAACCGGTCATTGGGAATACGACCATGATACCCTTCACAAAGAATACGTACGAGATTTAGACAAGGGATTGGATATCAAGATGCCCATAAATTACTATGTAGATGATGACATGGATAAGGGAATTGAAGCCAACTGGAGAGCACATGGCAATCTTTTCTTTTCTAATTGGTTAAATTATTATGTTTATCAAGAGACTCCATATGATATACTTAGTATAAGGAGAAGAGATTAAAATTGGAAAGAACATAAAACCAATAGATCTCAGCTTATTTTACTACATGAAAGGAATCAAAAAAATGGCTGGTAAAAAACTAAGAAATATCAGAGAGTATTTATTTAGGAACGGAAGATATCTGGATGTAGCAAGATGGAATTACCACTTTGAAGACGGAAAAGAGGCAGAGATTTTAAAAGCTCTTGCCACTTATCAAAATATGGACGGTGGATTTGGACATGGGCTGGAGCCTGATGTGCAAAATCCAAACTCAAACCCTATGTCTACCTGGATGGCTATTCAAGTTCTAAGAGAACTAAACTTTCCGGAGCTTAGTTTAAATATGATAGAAAAAATTTTAGACTATTTACTAAATAGCCTTGATAGGGATAATCTAATTTGGGATGCAATGGTACCAAGTAATAACGAGTACCCTCATTCACCATGGTATTTTTACAGTGGACAAAATACCTTTGGTTATAATCCTACTGCCGAATTTGTCGGATTTATACTGAGATTTGCAGACGAAAAATCTGAAGTTTATGAATATGGACTAAAAGTCTTAAATACAATGATTCCGATAATTACCGATGATAACTACGAAATAGAGGTACACGAACTGGTAAATGTCCTAAACTTATATCGAGACTTAAAAGCGGTCAATAAAACAAATCTATTACCAAATAACTTTGAAGCTTTCATAAAAGAAAGGGTCGATAAATCAATAAGTAGAGATACCGGAGACTATACGGAGAGTAACTATTACACACCTCCTTCCATGTATATCTCAGGAAAAAATGATCCTATGTATATAGGAAATGAAGATATCTGCGGCTTTTATACTGATTATATCGAAGAAAGCGTTACAGATTACGGATTTTGGCAAATCAATTGGGACTGGCAAGATATGGAAATGCCAGAGAATGTCGTAAGAGACTGGGCAGGCATAATAACAGTTAACAATATGCTCTTCATAGAAAAAATAGTCAAATAATAAAAAGCAGCTGCAAAACAGCTCCTAAAACTCAAAAGGACCTTCCAAAATGACAGGTCCTTTTTATGTACAATAAAATCATGTCAAAAAACACTAAACCTCTAATTTAAACCATCTATCCCCAAAAATTAAGCGGGTCAGGCTTCTATTTTTCTATTTTATGCATATATATACTATATAGCGTATATATCTCAGCGAGCTTATCCTCTTGATTGTATTGTTTAACAAGTTTTAATAACGATTTTGTTATTATAATTATCCATAAAATAGTAGAATCGGAAGCCTGACCCCATTCTAACGTTGAAATGTTCGGTTTTTATAAAATCAAAATATGTATAATTCTATGATTTTAGGCTTATGTCTGTTTACATAAAAAAATGTTGTACCTGAATATAGGAAATTCTGATACAACATTTAAATTCTTACCAATTTTCACATAATTGTTTCATCCATGCAGAGACGTTCATTTTATAGGCGCTGTTTAAGTTTTCCGGTGACATGACAGCATTTGTTTCGCCGCATTCAATCAATGAGCCTGCATTTAACAGTACTGCATGAGTGCCAAATGTCTTTGCTAAACTGAGATCATGAGTAACGGAAATCACTGCTCTACCTTTGACTTTAATCCATTCTTTTATTAGTTCAAAAACTTCTTTTTGGTAGACTAAGTCCAGATGATTTGTAGGTTCATCAAGTATTAGTAGCTTAGGCTCCTGTACGAGCACTTGGGCTAGAAATGTCCTTTGCAGTTCACCACCTGACAATTTTAAAATATTCTTGTTTTTTAATTTTGAAAGTCCGGTTAACTCAAGCATTTGATCTACGATTTCAAAGTCCTTTTCATTATGTCTTGATAGAAAACCACTTGAATGGGAATATCTGCCAAGCCTAACCACTTCTTCAACTGTAAACCCGTAGCCGGTTGAATAGTTTTGAGAAAGGACAGCTATAGACTTTCCTCTTTCTTTCGATTTCATCTTGCTCAAATCTCTATTATGATAAATAATTGAACCTGTATAATTGACGGACTGCGATATTGCTTTTACTACTGTACTCTTCCCTGCTCCATTTGGCCCTATTACCATAATCCATTGACCTTCGGATACTTCAAAACTCACATTTTCCAGTGCTTTAAATGTTCCATACTCAACAGAAAGGTTTGATATTTTAAGCATTATCTCACCATCCTATTCTTTGAAAATATATACACAAATAATACCGATCCTATCAGGGATGTAACGACACCAATCGGTAGTTCCAAGGGTTTAAACATTGTCCTGGCTACCAAATCCGCTACCATGAGAAAACTCGATCCTATAAACATAGATGATGGTAAGAGCTTCATATGGTTTGGTCCTGTAATAAGTCTGGTTATATGTGGAATAACAAGTCCAACAAATCCAATAGTACCTCCTACCGAAACAGTAATACCGATTAGTGCAGATGAGGTAATTAAAAGTATCAATTTTATCTTTTTAGTGTCTACGCCTAGATTGCTTGCTATCTCTTCACCCAGAGCAAAAGCGTTCAATTCGTCGCTTTTGGAGATGATTATAATCGAAAATATAATTACAGCTATGAGTAGAACAATTACATTTTCATAAGTAGAGCCCTGTAGAGATCCCATGCTCCAGAATATGATAGATTTAATATTGTCTCCCGAAAATACCAGTAATAAACTGATTAAACTGTTTACAAACATCGAAAAAATTATTCCCATGAGGATTATAGTATTTGTAGATAGAGAATAATCCAGTTTATAGGATAAAGATAAGACGAAAATAAGCGATAAAAAGGCAAAGATTATCGCCATAATCATAGTCCCTGCAAAAGGCAATGCAGTAAATCTAATACCAAGGACAATCGCAAGCACAGCCCCTAGGGAAGCTCCTGTAGATACACCAAGCGTCGATCCATCAGCTAGCGGGTTTTTAAGTAAGCCCTGCATTACTGCGCCACTAAGCGACAAGGCCATGCCTACAAGTGCGACTGAAAGTACTCTTGGCGTTCTGACATGTATAATAATACTCTCATAAGGTCCCTTTGGTTCAAGTCCCTTTAATCTGTTAACAAAAGCATTAAATACATCTGCTAATGGTATATTTACAGAACCAAGACAGATGCAAAATACTATGGTTGCAAAGAGAAGTAATGACAGTATTAAATATTTAATTTTACCGTTTTTAATTAATTCATTTCCCATTTTTCATTCTCACTATTAAAAAAGCGAGACCTAAATCTCGCCTTTAATTATTCATTGTAAATAAAATCATAAAGAACTTTTACAGCTTCTTTAAGTCTAGGTCCAGGTCTTGAGAATTCATCAGCATTTGCCATAAAAACAGATTTATTTTTTATTGCAGTGATATCTCCCCAACCATTTCTTCCAAGTATTTCCTCATCCGGTTTTGGACCTTCCCCAAAATACATGGTAATCGTAACTATATGATCAGGATTCCTTTCGATAATCTGCTCTTCCGAAATTTCAGACCATCCTTTAACATCTGCAAAAACATTTTTAACACCTATGATATTACCTATCTCATCCATAAATGTAGAATTACCGGCAGTCCACAGACCGTACTCAAGTGGTGAAACCTCGTAATAGATGTTTCCTCCCTCTTTTCCTTCGGCTTTTTTCTTGTACTCTTCAAAGGTGGATTGCATCTCTTTAATCAGGTTTTCAGCAGCACCTTCTTTTCCAGTAGCTTTTCCTATCATTTGAATCGCCTGATAAACCTGTTCAATACTGGTTGCATCGGATACTATCACTTTAATTCCGGCTTTTTCGAGCGCTTTTACATGATCTTCAGTTTGACTCATCATAGACATCACAACAGCATCGGGTTCTAAAGCGATTATTTCCTCAATATTTGTGTCTTTCCCGGAAGTCAACTCTTTTACTGATTTAACTTCTTCAGGATAATCACAGTAAGTACCTCTTCCAATGACGTTGTCTCCTGCACCGATTGCATATAGAATTTCACAATCAGAAGGTGTCAAAACTACAATTTTTTTGATAGGAGCATCTAAACTGACCTGATTGCCGGCCATATCTGTGAACTCAATTTTACCGGATTCAGCACCCTTTTCTTCTTTATCCTCTTCCTTCTTTTCCTCTTTCTTATCTTCTTTCTTTTCTTCTTTACTTTCACTACTTTCCTGTTCAGAAGTCTCTACCTTTTTAGGTTCTACATTTTCTTCCTTGGTTACTGGTTTACATGCAGCCAATAACATGATTGCCATGAACACAGCTACAAACCGCTTCCAATTAAATATACTTTTCATACTTCCCTCCATTAAAAAAATGCTCTCCATGGAAAGTGAGCATCAAAAAACTGCTACCCAATCCCAGAGGTGTTAATTATACTCAGGTCTCCCGACTTGGCTTCATTCTACCGGAGCACCTTCCTGCATTTCTACAGTGGTATTCGCTCTTTCGTCCACTTCACGGTTACTGGGATAGTCCGGAAATCTCATCCGGTTCCCTCGGCAATTGCCGGCTAATAGCAAGTACAATTTTTATTCGGTTATTTTTATTATATAACTATAAACTTATACGGTCAAGTATATCATTGTTAATAGAATCGTTATCTCTTGTTTAAAGCTCATTTTTCAGAGTTTGATTATACTCTTTCTCTTATAGTCACACGAATCATGTCTCCGGCTTGTTTTCCTATCTTTTTTCTTATATCTTTTCTAATCCCAATAATATAGTTTCCCGTACCCATATTAACTACCGATCCGTCATAAGGCTCCCCATCAAAAGTAGCGTGTACCTTTACTCTTCCTTTGCCAAATTCTTCTCTTATATCATATGGAAAAACTATATATGCCGCATCCATATCTTGAACCTTTATTATTTCTGCCTCGAATTCATATATTTTGTCTTTCATTTTTTCACCCGTCACTTATCATTGCTTTTTATTTTAACAGATATATCAGTTTATTACAAAGCACGTAAACTTTTCTTGTTCGATTGTTTTTTTATTGTAATCCTAAAGGGTTTTATCCTGCTTTATTTCACGAATTAAGGGTATATATTTAATGGTGAGCATTTCTAAATAAACGTTCTTTATGTAAAATTATATTAGGAGGGAAATATGGATCATATTGTAGCTGAAATTAAAGGATTGTATCAAATAATAAAGCTGAAAGAGTTTAGAAGGACCAAAGGTGTTGCTTTTGATGTAATGGTGAAATCAATGGTACCGAAGGTTGATGCTATTGACAGAGTTCTTCATATGAGTAGTGCAGTTTCTCCTGGACCTGTAGGAGATGTTGAAAGACCATGGTATATGCACACTCACCAAGATGACAATCTATTTGTACTTCATGGTAAGCGATATGTAGAACTTTATAATGTTGAACATGGGAAGATAGAATACTTTGTTGTAACTCCTGAATATATTGAACATAATGGTGAAGTCGTTGTAGAAGGCGGTGCAGTTCTCATTTGGCCAACTCATGTATTCCATAGAGTAGTTAGTGCGGAAGAAGGATCGGCATCCATAAACCTGGCAACTCATCATGAAGGAATCGATATGAAGACCAATTTCAATATCTATGACCTAAACACTGAAACAGGAGAATACCACGTTATAAGAGAAGGATATAAGGATCAAAAAGACTAAACCATACACATTTTAAACCTAGAATGAATTAATCAAGGTAGTGTGTCAGAATAAACTATTTTCTGATACACTACCTATTTTGTTTTAAAGGGGTCAGCCTTAACTTATTGACCTTTTATCGATTAACTAATTTCATTAATGATACTCTATTATCTCCATTCTTATTTTAAATTAATTGCACCACAAAAGGAGCTATTTTGCAAAAGCCCCTTTTTACTTGTTTTAAAATTTTTTTATAAACTATTCTAATCTCATTAAAACCTGAAAAACTCTCTATCTATCAACTTAAATCCATTTTCTACAATTACTTTTTCAGCAGCTTCCTTATCAGTTATTTTAAGTATTACTCCTGCAATATCATCCCTATTGGAAAACATATACATATACTGAATATCAAAATCCTCGATTAAGCATAATAATGCATGTAATGCGCCAGGAACATTTTTGATATCAACTGCAGTGACATCTGTCAGACTCGTCGACATCTCTGCATCTTTAAGTATTTTATAAGCTCTATCCGGTTCGGACACCATCATTCGAAGAAGTCCGTAGTTTTCGGTATCGGCCAATGAGAAGCTTATAATATTTATCCCGGCATCTTTTATCAGTTTAGTAACTCTGGTCAGCGATCCTTTTCTGTTCTCTATGAATACTGTAAGTTGTTTTATCATTTGATTATCCCCCTTATACGAGTATTCTCTTGTCAATAACTCTCGTTGATTTACCCGATGTTCTTTCAATAGTCTTCGGTTCAACCAGTTTTACCTTAACATTCAGTCCAAGAGCTTGTCTTAGTCCATGAGCTATTTTTTGTCTTAATTTTTCAAGCTCTCTAATCTCGTCACTAAAGAACTTCTCATCTACTTCTACCCAAACTTCGAATGTGTCCATATTGTCAACCCTGTCGACGATTATCATATAATATGGTTTAGTTTCTCCCAGTTCAAGAAGTGCCGCTTCGACTTGAGATGGGAATACATTGACTCCTCTTATAACGAGCATGTCGTCAGATCTTCCTGTGAATCTGGAAATTCTGGCAAGTGTTCTACCGCAGTCACATTTATCATAACTAATCGAAGTCAAATCCTTAGTCCTGTATCTAATTAGTGGAAATGCCTCTTTAGTCAGTGTCGTAATTACCAGTTCCCCTGCTTCTCCCTCAGGAACTTGCTCGAGAGTATCGGAGTTGATTATTTCAGGAAGAAAATGGTCTTCATAGATATGCAAGCCTTTGTGATACCTGCAATCGGCAGCAACTCCCGGTCCCATAATTTCACTTAAACCATATATATCATAAGCTTTGCTATTTAGGTTATTTTCAATATTCTCTCTCATATTGTCAGTCCATGGTTCCCCGCCACAGATGGCAGCTTTTAGATGAACTTCTGAAAGATTTCCTTTCTCCTTTATTTCCTCAATCAAATGGAGTAGATAAGATGGCGTGCATGCCACCGCAGTACATTTAAAGTCTTCCATCATAGTTATCTGCTTCTTAGTACCCGATGTTGACATTGGAACTACTGTAGCTCCTACATTCTCGGCCCCATAGTGAAGTCCAAGTCCACCGGTGAACAGCCCATATCCATATGATACCTGAATTTTATCATCTTTGCCAATCCCTGCCATAGCAAGAACTCTGGTCACGCATTCTGTCCATATTTCAATATCTCTTCTGGAGTATCCTACAACTGTTGCCTTACCTGTAGTTCCTGAAGATGCATGTAATCTAACCACTTCTGTCATTGGCACGGCAAATAATCCGAAAGGATAATTGTCCCTAAGATCTTCTTTTGTGGTAAAGGGCAGTTTTGAGATGTCTTCTACAGTTTTAATATCCCATGGTTCAATTCCGACTTCCTGCATTTTCTTTCTATAATAAGGTACATTGTGATAAATCCTTTTGACCAGTTTAGAAAGCCTTACACTCTGCATATGATGCATTTCATCTCTGCTCATACATTCCTTTGATTCATTCCATATCATACCACAACAACCCCTTTTTCCTTAAGAAACTGCTCAGCTTTTTCCTCATCATTTAAATGTATTACCATAAGAGGTGCTTCCTCTCCGTTTAAAACCATCGAATACATATAATTCACAAAGAATCCTTCAGCTGCCAACAATTTTAAAACTCCATTAAGTGCACCGGGTACATTTTCAAGTTCAATTGCAACCACATTTCCAACCTTATACCCGAAACCATTTTCTTTCAAAGTTCTCTCCGCATCATCCGGTCTATCTACGATTAGTCTGAGTATTCCAAAATACTGAGTATCAAATACTGAAAAAGCCTTTATATTGATGTTTTCTTTTGCCAGTACATCTGTTACCTCTGAAAGAGTACCTACTTCGTTTTCTACCAATACAGATATTTGTCTAATCATAATTTTTCTCCTTAGAAATATTCCTTCCTATTTCGAATGCAGCTAAGTTTAATTCCACAGTCTTAACCGGTACAGTGTTTCTTATTACCTTTTCCCAGACTTCTTTTTCTATTCCTAAATACCTGGATACAATACCGAGCACTATTACATTAAAAACTCTGACATTCCCAAGTTTTCGTGCCTCGTTTAATGCATCCACGACAACTAAATCATACTTGTCCTCAAGCCTTTCAAAAATATCTTTGGGATACTCTTCTTTTCCAATGACAACAGGCATTGGATCAATTCTTTGATCGTTCACTATAAGTATACCCTCTTTTTTCAAGAAGTGAGCATATCTAAGAGCTTCCAATTTTTCAAAAGCTATTAGAATATCAGCACAGCCCTCTTCAACTATAGGTTCAAAGACTTTATCTCCATATCTCACAAAGGTCGTTACACTCCCACCTCTTTGAGCCATGCCGTGAACCTCTGATAATTTAACATCATAACCCGATTCCAATATGATACCGCCTAAGATTCTACTGGTAAGAAGTGTCCCTTGACCACCAACACCGACTATCATTATGTTTTTAGTTTCCATATCGCACCTCTTATATCTCTTCTATTATAGAATCTACCATCTCTATGGCATCAAACGGACAGCTTCTAAAGCATAATCCGCATCCATTGCACATGGTATCATTAATCATAGTTGTTCCGTCTTCATCGACTGTAAGAGCCGGACAACCGGGTTTCATACAAATCTTACATTTTTTACAAAGCTCTCTATTTACCAAGTACTGATGTTTTATTGGCTTACCCTTGAGCAGTACACAAGGAGCTTTGGCAATTATCACCGATACTTCATCTCTGTTTAATTCTTCCTTAAAAATTCGCGTCAGTTCAACCGTTTCAAAGGAATTAATCTCTACGACATGCTTAACCCCAACGGATTCACAAAGCTGTTTAATATTTACTTCGTTTGTAGGCTCACCCATAAGTGTAAGCCCAGTGGCAGGATTGTCTTGATGACCAGTCATAGCAGTGGTCGAGTTGTCGAGTATCAATACAGTACCGGTACCACCATTATAGACCATATTCATTAGAGAATTAATCCCTGTGTGCAGGAAAGTAGAATCCCCTATAATGGCAATCCAGTTCTTAATGTATTCACTTCCCCTTGCCTTTTCCATGCCATGAAGCGAACTGATGCTGGCTCCCATACAAATACAAGAATCTATTACATTTAAAGGCTCAACCGCTCCAAGTGTATAGCAGCCAATATCTCCTGCTCCATGTATCTTGAGTTTATTGAGTACGGAATACACAGCTCTATGTGGACATCCCGGACATAGAATCGGAGGTCTTACCGGTGCCTTTTCCGGTTGATCTATAAGAGTTTCGTCGCCGAAAACAGCTCTGAGCATTTCAGCATTGTATTCTCCTATCATTGAAAACAATTCCTTGCCTTCACAATCTATACCCCATGACTTAACTTCTCTTTCTATTACAGGATCCAATTCTTCAAAAATCACAAGTCTATCTACTCTGCCAGCAAAATCCTCTATCATCTTTCTCGGTAGAGGATGCACAAGACCCAACTTAAGTACTGATGCATTGGGTAGAGCTTCTTTTACATACTGGTATGGTATGCCTGAAGTTATAATACCGATTCCGGTATCATTTATCTCTACACTGTTTAGATATGTCATATTTGATGCATCTTCAGCCAAATCACTAAGTTTATCTTCTACATAAGGATGTCTCAACCTCGCGTTTCCCGGCATCATTACATTTTTGGCAGGATTTCTTTCGTATTCTTTTATCTCAGGCACAACTCTCGGTTCTAAGTTTACTACCCCCTGAGAATGAGAGAGCCTTGTGGTTGTTCTAAAAATAACCGGCGTATCATAACTCTCACTTATATCAAAAGCAATTTTCATAAATTCCTTGGCTTCAGAACTGTCTGAAGGTTCAATTACCGGCACTTTTGCAGCTATACCCACAGACCTGGTATCCTGTTCATTTTGGGAACTGTAAAGTCCCGGATCGTCGGCAACCACGAAAACCAGTCCGCCCGATGCTCCAATATATGAAGCTGTAAATAACGGATCTGCAGCAACATTCAACCCTACATGTTTCATAGAAGCCATAGCCCTCACACCTGAGATAGAAGCTCCAATGGCAACTTCAGCTGCAACCTTTTCATTTGGTGCCCATTCGCAGTATAGTTCATCTTTGTACTGGGCCAAGTATTCGCTGATTTCCGTACTTGGCGTTCCTGGATATGCACTGGAAACAACCACACCGGCTTCATAAGCACCTCTTGCGATAGCCTCGTTTCCAAGCATTATTGTCTTTTCACTCATAATCACACCTCTTAGCATTTTAAATGAATTTACATATAAATTCAGATAACTAATTTTTATCTCTTAAATCCAATACCCTTTTAGCTTTACCTTCAAATCTCTTTAAG
The DNA here is from genome assembly GCA_036321625.1 of Peptoniphilaceae bacterium AMB_02. NCBI lineage: Bacteria > Bacillati > Bacillota > Tissierellia > Tissierellales > Peptoniphilaceae > Microaceticoccus > Microaceticoccus formicicus. The sequence continues at coordinate 354,129 of CP143259.1, read as the reverse complement.
GATCTCGGAGCTAGAATTTTAATAGTTGCATCAATACCCACGATCTCTCTAATACCGAATTTGATTCTCTTTTCAAGTTGTTCCAGTAGTGAAAATGAATCCAATAAATCATAATCGGTAAGTTCTACTCTTACGAGCATATTGTCCATATGTTTATCACGATTTACTTCTATCTCGTAATTCGAACCTATCTCATCTATACTCAAAAGCACTTCTTCTATTTGAGACGGAAATACATTTACTCCCCTTATGAGAAGCATATCATCACTTCTGCCTTTCAAAGGCTCCATCCTGACTGTAGTTCTTCCGCATCTGCATTTTTCATAGTTTAGAGAAGTAATATCCCTGGTTCTATATCTTAGGAGCGGAATTGTCTCCTTGGTCAAGCAAGTTATGACCAGTTCTCCTTCACTTCCTTCAGGAAGTACTTCAAGAGTATTAGGGTCGATAATCTCGGCCAAAAAGTGATCTTCGTTAATATGCATACCAGCAATCTCTTCGCATTCCCCCGATATCCCGGGACCATTTAACTCACTCATACCGTAGTTCTGAGTAAATAATACACTGCCTTCCCACAATTCGTTCAGTTCATAACGCATCTTGTCCGATAGTGCTTCACCACCTAGTAGGCCTATCCTTAACTTGAAATCTTTAGCCGGTACAAAACCTTCCTGTTTAATAACTTCTGCAATATGTAGCGCATATGATGGCGTTGCAACTAAAATAGTCGTACCAAAATCCTGCATAAACATAATTTGTTTTTTAGTATTTCCTACTGAAGACGGAATTATATCTATCCCCATATTCTCAAGACCGTAGTGTAGACCAAGAGCTCCCGTAAACATACCGTAACCAAAGCAAATCTGTGCAGTATCCTTAGAACTCGCTCCTCCCATTACTGCAATTCTACTGACAGTCTCAGTCCAGCTTTTCATATCATTTTCAGTATAACCCACCACCGTTGGTTTCCCGGTAGTACCTGATGATGCATGGAGCCTTCTGATATCACTTCTATCAACCGCAAAGAGTCCGAAGGGATAATTCGCCCTAAAATCCTCTTTGGTCACAAATGGTAGTTTTGATACATCCTTTAAAGATTTGATGTCTTCAGGTCTCAATTTAGCTTCTTCCATCTTTACTCTATAAGGTTTTACCTTATTGTATGCAATTTCAACCTGTTTCTTTAACCTTTCCAATTGTATAGCTTCAATCTCAGCTCTAGGCATCATTTCTTCTTTTGCCCAAATCATAATTATCCTCCAATATTATTTAAAAAGTGCGGCAAAAACCCCCGCACCTCTTAATATAAAATGTATTAATGAAAATTATAACAACCATGTATCTTTATGTCAATAATATAATGATTTATTCCTTATACTTTAATCATTTAAACTTTAATATATTATGGTGTACAAGCAAATAGACTTATGTATCAATGACGTATTAATACCATTTAATCACATTATTATAACTTTTATGTTAAAGAAATGATAATTTAAAACTATTTTTAATATTTCCCCCATTGTATTATTTTTCATTTTCTTCATCCTTCAATATCCATTTCAGACTATGTGAATTTTAAAAAAGCATTTTCGGTAATCCAAAAACTTTTAATTCTGAAATTTAATATATCATTATTTATTTACTTAGAAAAGATGTGTTTAGGGTATATATTATATAAATACGATTAACCGTATTTATTAAGGAGGTTTCAAATGATAGAAGTATTTTTGGTATTAAATGGAAATGCAGCTGAAGCTGCAAATTACTATAGCCGTGCTTTTAGAGCACAGGAACCGTATATGATGAAATATTCGGATATGCCTGAAGACCCTGATTGTCCACTTGATGAAACTTACAAGGATTTAGTAGCCTATGCGATGGTCGATACTTTTGCAGGTCAAATTGCCTTGAGTGATAATGACCCAGGGGTGGTTACTGAACCGAATTCCAGTTTTTGGATTTCTGTTTCTTCAGAGGATGAAGAAAAACTGAGAGAAAGTTTCAATGCCCTTGCAGCTGATGGAGAAGTAATTATGCCAATGGAACCGGCTTTCTTCAGTCCTCTCTATGGTCAAGTAAAAGACAAATTCGGTTTTTATTGGATGTTTCTAATTCCCGATGAAAATATGTAGAAAAATGACAAAGGAAAGACCGCTTAAAACCGGTCTTTCCTTTATTTTGGTGGAGACAAGGAGTTTCCGTTAAAAGTCTTATAAGTGTTGCCATCTAGCCTTTTTCATTTTCTCTGACTTGATTTTGACTAGAGATTATTTACATTTCGTTAAAATATCCCACTAACTTTAAAAAAATCTTCAAAAATAAAAACTTTTTTTTAAACTTTTTTCGCAAACGTGTATTTTAAGCCATTTAAAATTTTATAAAAAGCTTGACAGTACATGAGATATCATGTATAATGTAAGTAAGATAAGAGATACAAAGAAAGGAGGATAAACCATGAAACTATACAAAAATGTAGACATTGAATACTTGGAAAGAATTTTATATGAAGGAATACTCCCAATTTCAAAAACTGGAAATAATGTTTGGGATGAAGGACTTAGAGGAAACAACTCTCTCGACTTAGTTTATCTAGCAAAACCATTAGGCTTACAAAATTCATTCACACAATATGGTTTAGTCCTCCTCGAAGTAGAAACTAATGCATGGAAAAATGAAATGATAGAAAACGATGCAAACTTAGGACTGTATGATGAATATGTTGTGGGTGAAGTTAAGCCAAGTGAAATCAAAAACATTTACGTTCCTAAAATATTCAAGGACAGACTGGATGAATATTTCAATCAAGAAACACTAGATAAAATAACTTGGGTGGAAATGGATGCCAAAGGTTATTTTGAAGAAGACACCGTGTACAGAAATGCAACCAAAGAAGAGCTTAGCATTTTTGCTAAAACAGCGGCGTTGTCAATTGAACAATTTAATTACTTTAGAGGAACTATAAAAATTAAAACCCTATTTGTTGAGACGGAAGAGATTTTTGACATTTATGAAGTTAGATACTTAATTTAAAATTACAAGGAGAAAAAACAATGGATAAATGGCTAACACTAAAAGAAGCTGAACAGCTGACTGGTGTAAAGCACAACACATTCGGTTCATACATCACAAGAAATAAAGTAATCCCAGAAAACAAGCGAATCAAAAAAGGCAACATGTGGCTAATCGACAGAGAATGGCTTGAAGAAAAATACAAGGATAAAATAAAGGAGAGGGAGACAATGACAAATTTAGTATTAATCAAAGACGATCAAGGTAGAGATGTTTATGTAAATATAAACGACAGAAAAATATACGATTACTCAAATAAGGAAAACTGGATAGAATATAATGCAAGGATTTACAGAGACGGTGAACCTACAATGTTTTTTACTAACTACAGAGAAGCCGGAAAGGTCTTAGAAGTAAAAGACAGGATGGAAACTTGGAACAATGCAGCTAAGCTGGGCTTTGCGATAGCAAGTGCAGATTTAAATAAAAATGACAAAGAGGTAGCATGGCAAGGTTTAATTGAACACATAAAAAAGAATGAAGAACAATACTTTGATTCGAATGGAGACTGGAAATTAGATTTAAAGGTCACAGCAGCAGACATTAAAGCAATTTTAAAACTATAGATAAATAAAAAAGCAACTAAAGTGTTCTAGCTGCTTTTTTACATATTCTTTTATTCCATAGAGCATTATGAAATTAAATATAGTATAACATACAATTTTGCATTTTGCAAACAAAAAAACGGCTCACAGAATCGCCTGTAAGCCGTTTTCGCATGTCTCTTGATACTATTCTACCTCTTCCAAAGTGGCTTTGGTCCCGGAATATAGACCGCATGCACTTAGTCCGTAAACCAACCCTTGCATAAAATTCTCGACCGCCAATCCGGACACAGAAACACTTGCCAATACTCCTAATAAAAGGGAAAGTACCGGCACGTATTTCACCGGTAAGCCTAGCTTTTTAAAGACTTCCAAGATTCCAATTAAGACCGGAATTACTAATAGTTTTAATTCTTCATTCATTCTATTTCTCCTTTACATACTCTGCAACTTTTTGCAACGTTTCTTTTCTAGTTGCACCCTTTATTATTTTAGTTGCACCTTTTATTTCTGTTCCACCTACTTGGACCACCTCGGACCATTTGTATTCTGTTGCATCCAGTGTCCTTGTCAGTACTGCCCTATTTCCTAACACATTCAACAGTGCAAGAGCATTCGCAAGGTCTCCATCATTCCAGTAAGCTATCACTATTTTATCGATATTCAACTTTTCATCATCCTTTGTCACTTCATCATATTTTTGAAGATTATATTTTTCTATCAAGTTTATTAAGTTTTGTGGATAAGTCGGAGAAGTTGCATATCCAGCATCTTTTATCTTTTGGGCAGCAACTTTGTAATCCGTTTCGCCGATTAATCCTTGATAGATATACTTCCCATTGATTTTTCGTGTGGTTAGATAAGTCAGTCTGTCTTTCAAGCTTTCATCCCAACTTTTATATGCTTTGAAGTCCGCTGTAATCGTGATGTACTTCCCACCGCTCCATTCTTTAGTTTCTTTCTTGTACACATTCGTCCAACTCGGGTCCGTGTGTGCTTTGATTCCGAACAATGCGTTCGCTTTGGTGGCAAGTTCGCTATTTCCGGATGCGCTTTCAAGAATTGCTTGTGCAATGGTCAGCGATGGTAAAATTTCATGCGTTTTCCATCCGTCAACTGCTGCATCTTTTATTTTTTCGATAAAATCTTCTGTACTTAGTTTTGTAGTGTTTTGAAGTTCTTTCATATATTCTCCTGCTCTCTTTTTAAAAGGCTCCCAACCTTTGTTGTCCAGCATTCTATGAGGACAATACTTACCGCTCCAATCTTGATGTTTCTTTAATCTGTCCATAGAGAGACCACCTTCTACAAGCAATTTAGCAGCAAGCCAAGCTGCGTTTTCTTCTGCTCTAGGATATCTCTTATCTCCCTTGTCTAAGCTGTAACATATTTCTATTGCAATTGATTTTAGATTTCCATTCCCTCTACCATCTCCAGCGTGCCATGCAGTCATGTCAAGTGGAAGTAATTGTATTATTTCTTTATCATCCACTGCAAAATGATACGTTACCTCTCCTTGTCCGGAGTGGACATACTGCGATTCTGCTTGTGCAGGCATCCGATTAGCTGTGTTGTGAATTGTAATATATTGATACTTTCCTTGCATTTTACCAAAATTTCTTGTATCGCTTTCGGGTAGCAACCATTGCTTAATGTTCATTTTCTAACCCTCCTATTTGATGCTCTGGATATACCAAACAAAAAAGCCTACTGAAACACTAATCAGTAAGCCTGTTCCCCATTGAATTGTTTTAATTAGTCCGTCGATTTTCTCGCATAAATGCCCGATTTGAATTTCAAATCCCGCTCGGTACTGCTCTAGTTGGTCTAACCTTGATGAATGATTATCCAATCTTAAATCCTGCCTTGCTTGGTGCTCTTCGGTTTTCTTCATTCTTTCGTTGCATATTCTTTCATCCATGCACATGTGTTCATCCTTTCTATTTCAAATTCCTTACAATCCCCGAACTGTCCTTATAATACACATTCCTGACCGTCCTCACCTGTCCGGTGCTGTCTTTAATTTTTGCACCGCATATTGTCTGTCCATTTATTTTCAAGCTTGGGAATGCTTTTTCACCTCGGATATACCAATAATCGCCTTGTATGCCATTAGCGGGATATTCCGACTCGTCGGCGACAATGGTTTCGATTAATGCATTTTTCACATATTCAAGCCTGTAGACCGTTCCGCCAAAAGTTAGATTAGGCACATTGCCTGCTTTACTACTTATTACTATCTTATAATCACTGTTGGTTGCTGCCGCATTATGGGCTACTAATGGATATAAGAATACTCGGTTTTGAAGAAGCATGTCGTGCGTTCCATTTGTTGTGTATTTCAAGCCGTTTGTTCCTGTCTGAAACTTAAAATAAGTAATATACCCTTGTACTTCTTCATTGGTTACAGTGTTGTGCGTAACCTCATTCGTCTTAATGCTCCACTTCTCATACCAATATTTTGCCATTATTCCAACTCCAATATAAGCGTGTTATTCGGTATCTCCGCCGTACTTCCGCCCGCATTAATAACAGCGATTTGTTCAATCGTGATGCTCCCGTGACTGCCCACTTTTGCGTTCCAAGTCGTTTTTTCTGTGTCGGTTACGAATCTCTTTGTCTCAGATTCGGTTATCATACTTGCATCATGGCTTGTTGGATGGGTGTAATTGTTTGCATTTCTATCAATCGTTGCAAGCTTTTCTTTTTCAAGCGTGGTGTAGGAGTTTTGAGACAATCCCATTCCCGATGCTTTGTCAACTTTATTGTTTAATAAGTTTTGCACTTCTTGTAGACTTGCAACTTCCCACCAATCGTTCCATTTGTTTGAGTGATCATAATATGCTCGGATAAACATTTTATTTCGTTTTTCTGGATTTTGTAAGTATTCATATGCAATCTGAACAATGCCCGCTGTTTTAAGAACTGTCATCCCAAACGCAATATCTGTAGGCTTGTTTGCTAAGCTGTTTGCAACTACCGACTTGTCGGTATAATAAAACCCAACCTCAATATAATTGTTTAAATCCTCGTTTAAATTAAACTCAATAGCGTTTTTAGGAATCTGTCCATTTTGAACCAAATTTTTTAATGCATTAAACGTGTCTGTTGAAGTTGCCGTATCTTGCCCTGCTTTATCAATCTTTAAAACTCCCGCAACCATATCTGTCGCTGGCGGTAAAGTCTGTTCCTCGATTAAGCCTTGCCAAGATTGCCATATACTATCTCTCTGGGATTGCGTTGTCACCCTTGTTTCTTCGTTCTGCTCTCGAATTACTTCAGCATCTTGTCTAGATACTTCATTATTTCTCCTTTTAGTCTCTTCTGTTGCCCTTAAATTTTCTGCGGTATTCCTTGCATTTTCAGCATCGACCCTTGCATCTTCGTTTGTCAGCCTTGTATTTTCTGCACTAACTCTACCAGCCTCAGTCGACTGCCTTGCAGCTTCTTTGCCTTGTCTGTCTGTTTCGTTTGCTTTTCTAGTCGTTTCAGAGCTTAAGCGATCGTCTTCTGTTGTCTGCCTTGCTGTTTCGGCTGTCGCTCTTGCTTGTTCCGCTGCGACTCGTTCGTTCTCTGTGTCGAAGACGGTTTCGAGTGCTGCGTGCATCGTAGTGACTTCTTGATGCTTAGTGTCGATGTCCTTTTTAATTACCTTTTGCTCTGCAAGATTCTGCTCATAGTCAGCTTGCAAGGCATCGACCTTCTCTATCGCAAGTGTTAATTTCGTAAAATCAACGACCAAATCACTACCCTCAGTCGCTCCGCCCTGTGGCAGTGATTCGCCGACATTTCCTTCCCATACGTGCGAATATATCGCCGTGTCATCGCCTTCGTATAGTCCGACTTGAACCTTGATGCGACCTTTTTGGGTTAGTGCACTTGTCGGTACGATAACATCGTATCGGTCTCCGTTTATCTCAGCGATTCGGTAGTAGGTTTGTTCCGGATATGCCATGTTTACACAGTACATTCGCAGCTCATAATCCGGACTGGCTTTGATTACTCTTCCGTCCGCATCCGTTACAAGAATTGAGTAGCCTCTTGTCAGTGTGTCACCTTGCATGAGTTCAAGTCCTGTCAATTGATGTTGGTCATAGTTTAGTGTTATTTTCTTTAATCCCATTTTTTTAATGGTCATTTAATCACCTTCTTTGTAGGTAAGAAAGAAGCAAGGGTTTACTCCCCTGCTTCTTCTTCCTGTTCGTTAAGCATTTCTTTTATTTTCGCTTCCAACTCTTTTTCTTAAATTGAATCCGTTTCCGATTTGCTCGATTTTAATTTTCCCGCTTAGTACTTGTTCAGCTAATAATATTACTAACATCTTATTCACCTCCTTGCCCTCCATTCTCATCAGGATTTGGATTAGTATTTTCGCTATTAGTTTCTTCAGTTTCTTCAGTTTCTTCATAAACTCCCACCTGTGACAGCATTAGTGCAAGCTCCATTATCACGCTAGTTTGTCGTTCAATCTCTTTCTGCAGCTCTTTTGTGTCTTTCTTAATTTCTGCTTTTGCGACGTCTATTTCTTCCATCGCGTCTCTGACTTTAGCTATTGCTCCGGTGGAGTTTCTCTCTATATTCTCAACCATGTGAGCGTCGATTGGTGTAATGTCGACCTCTAGCATGGCTCTTAGCTTGCGCTCTGCCAGCTCTTCATAAGTCTGTCCGCTTTCAATAAACTCGTCTAATTCAGCACCGTCTATCATAAATTCGCCCCTTATTACATTGTGAGGCGGCTTTATTGTCTGCGTTTGCAATAGTAGACTTTTACACCTCTGTATTTCTCCTGGCTTTCCTTCGTAGAATTCCAGGTTTTTTCCTACAATTTCAAATCTCATATGTCCTCCCTTTTATTCAGTTATTTGTTTATCATTTACGTAGAGCCTATCAACTCGAATTTCGGAAAATTTCCAATAAGCTCCACCGTTGCATTGAATAACATTTCCACTCCACGGCTTTATTTCGCAATAGCCATATGGCGTTCTTAAGCTCATCCCGTTCAATTCAAATGTATGATGTCGGCCCTCTGGGTATGCGTCAATCCTACCGTCAACCTCAAGCCTATTATTTGCATAATCAAACCTGATAACAGAACTGTTTGCGTTTACTCCAGTGGCCGAGCCCGCAATGCTTGCACTGCGATAGCCACTTGCCATATGCCCGCTGGTATTGCTAATACTCGTTCCCACTGTTCCTCTCGTCAGGTTGCTTGCGTTTAGATTTTCAACATTAATTGTATTAGCGTTAATCGTTCCCGACGTGATTTTGTCCGCCGACAGGTCCGGAATTCTCGCACTGTTGATAGTCCCGCTCTTAATCGTAGCGGCGTCTATTTCTGTCCATCCTTTTATTTGTACTTTCCTTGTGGTCGGGTCGTATACGATGTCGTTGTCGATGTTGAGTGCTCCGGTTTCCATGTTGATTGATACTTTGCCATTGCCGCCACTTAGGATTCCAGCTTTGATTAGATTGGCTGTCAAGGTCCCAGTCGTTATGAAATCTGCGACAAAACCATCGCCATCTCCAAACGTCTTCCATCTCCATTCGCCATTAGCATATTTACTGTTTGCTATACGGAAAGAACCTCCTAAAATCTGTATCGCCATTGTGGGATTTTGATTTATTGGTCTGTCATAAGTGGTCAGACCTTTCCCATCATTCGATACATACACATATCCGCCTCGCTCATTCATTTCAAGGTTCAACTGCTCGACAAGGTTCTTCAAGAATGATGCATCGATACCACCTTCTTGTATGATTTCCGCTCTGTCCCAGATTCCGGATTTATCTCTGAAATTGCTGATAAAGTCTTTATTTCTGTTAATTTCATCTGTGATTAAATTCTTATAATTACCAAGAACGATATGCGTTTCCTCGTTTTCTATTTCTGTATATTCGATGATGCGTGCTTTAATTGCTATTCCCAAGTCGTTGTCTTTGACGATTACTGTATCGCCTCTGTCCACGTTTTCAAAATCTTCTCCGAGGTCAATTACTTTACATTCGTATGTCACTCTCGGTACTGACCTTTCATCAAGCACCTTTTGCGTAAGTTCCTTTAATTCTATTTTGTCTTCGCAGTCGTCAAACTCAATTTTGTCGAATATGTGTTTTTTGCCCGTGCTCGAGTTTCTACCATATTTAAGCCTTGCTTGTTCGTTTTCAAGATAGGCTTTCTCATTGTTCACATCCGCAAAATCTATTCTTCTACCAAACCCACCACTTTCGAGCTGTTCGCCTTTTCCGTATCCGTATAAGGCTGTACAGAAGTTAGACATATCGACCGTTCTCTTAATTTGAATCATGTCTTTGTCGTATACGAATCTTTTTCCATGAAATGTTCCCATTTCTTTGTAGAGGTCCACATATCTGTTTGTTACTTTGTTTCCAAATATTTTAATCCTTGTATCGAATTCTGCTTTCCACTTTGGTATCAGTTTTTGTTGTACAGCCGACTTGACCGACTCTCTATAATAATTCGTGCTCGCTGTTCCAAGGTTCTCAACAATTCCAACCTCCCACCGACTCGGCTCAAGTGCTTGCATTAGTGCCACACTCGCCGAGGTGTTTTGTGGTCGTTTGTCCTCTAAGAAGTCGCCTATTGTTTCATAGAAAGAGTCTTCTGCGTATACAGAGTAGATTATGTTACCATCTTCGGTGTGCTCTTGCACCGGCTCTGTTATAATAAATTCTCGCCATGTTCCAACTCTGTCCTTATACAAAATCCTGTAAAACTCTTCTAGTCCTTCATCAAACGTGTCGAATTTAAGAGAGTGTTCCGCATTCATCTGCCATTTATATTCATAATTGAATACTTCAATATTCTTGATGTATTCTTCATCACGATTAAATATTTTAAGAATCATACATAACACTCCCAAAACTCAAAAGTTGCTTTATCTGCTCCGACGATTTCTATTTCGTTCATATCCGGCTCGAGATAGAAAAAGTCAGAATCTACTGCAAGAGATTTCATTGCGTTTAAGTCGTTATATTTTACTATTTCTCTATACTCAAGTTGTTCGTTTAATTCGCCAAATTGTATCAGACTGTTTGCTTCCATGTTTCTGTTAAGTTCTAAGTATTGTTTTGTGGTTAGATTTCTGATTATGATTTTGTTTGTTTGTGTGGTAGGACTAATTTTGATAATCGGCTGTATCGAATGAGATCCCGAATTGAATACAAGGTCGTTGGTTTCGATAATGTTGTATTTTCTGTATGTCAAACCGGATGGATTCAAAAATGTCAAAGTCGCAAACCCTGTGTACAGCCATCTTTCAAAGTCGATTTCACCATCGAGGATGGCAATGTCAAACATATCGGTATCTCTGAGTTTTAACATCTTAGGCTCTGTTGTAAGCATTTTGCCCGCAACAAAACTCCTCAACTCTCCCACATTCCATCTAGTTGTATGAATCATTCGAACATCGACTTCGATTCTTCTTGGTCCGGTCCTAAGTTTCCTGTGCTTTAATCCATGATTGCCCACTCTCGTAAGAGTGTTCTCAATGGATGGTAAAAAGGAGCGTCGAATGTTTTCAACATACATATACCTCGAAAAATTAAATCCATTAAAAACAAAATCAAAAGGTGTAAATACTGTCATTAACCTCTGCTCCTTTCTCCACGTCTACGTAATTTATCTAATTCTTCTGCAATACGTCTTATATCTGAATCGTTTCTAACTGTCATATTTTGAATAATTATCTTGCTTTCAGAGTTACTCTTATTCTCGACCATCACATCTGCAACAATTTTCTTTAAGTCATCAAGTGCTCCGACAAATTCGGGTCTTCTCTCTCCTACTCCGATGATTGTCGGACTTCTGAAAATTCCGCCTCTGTCGTACCAGTTTATATTTCCGGTTGCTCCTTGAAGTTGGACATTCGGTATTGTGTTAAGTTGTCCCACAACTCCACCGAGACCTGCCTGTATACCGTTAGCCAGAGACCTCATCCAAGAGAGTCCAATGTTGTACATTGATTGGTTCGCACTGTCGAGTGCCTGTAGTGCGATACCGATTTGTTGTGCTAATTTTGGAATAATTCCATTTCTAAAAGCATTACTAACAATATCTGTCAACTCATGGAAAACATGTTTGAATCCATCGAACACATCTCGTAAGAATTTGTCTGTCTCTTTGAATCCGAGTTTTAATTGTTCTGCAAGACTCGGGATGATATTATCATTAAAAGACTTGATAACAGTGTCGTTTATCTTCTTAAATACAGTCTCAAACTCCGCATACACTGTTCCAAGTATCTTTTTGGTTAGACTTTGTATTTCCTCTAATTCCTTGTTGACACTCTCTTTCATCTGCTTCATCGCCTCATCTTTGGTCGATTTGGCAGCATCTTCCATCTTAAGACTTTCTTTCATTTTCTCTGCAGCGGCTGTCACTTCTGCGAGAGATGCTCCCATTAGCTTGGATTGGTCAAGCGACCATGAACCGACATTGTATTCTTCTTGCCATTGTCCAAGAGTTTTAATCATCACAATTGCTTCATGGTTCCAACTATCTCCGAATGCTTTTGTCTTTATCTCTGCTCGAGTTGTTTGGTCTGTAATGTTGGATAGCTGTTCAATTACTTTTGCAATAACTCCGTATGCACCTTCGCCGCCGTGAACGATATTGTTCCACTCATCCTCACCGTGTCCGCCCATTGCGACCATCGCATTTATGAACTCCTCTTTATGCGATTCGACATAAGCCTTCATATTTTCAAGCGATGTTTTAACATGTTCTTCTCTTTGAGCCATTACGACTTGCACCTTTTCAGTGCTATCAAGAGTCGAGTCTCTTACAACATCTTCAACGCTCATTGCAGCAGTCGCAACTCTGTTCATGTGCTCGATTGCTTTGTTTTCGTTGAATGTCCAAAACTGTTCTTGTTCTCCGTAAAACTCGCCGAAGTTGTTTATCATTTTTCCAAGTTCTGCTGTCCAAGTGTCGCCAAATAAACCGATTCCAATTTCGTTCGCTTTGACTTGGTCATCCATGTTGACTAATTCTCTTGTTATTTGAGCGATTGCAAGATTAGCCACATGTCCGCCCGACTCAAATTTATTTATCATAGAGTCATGGTCGAATCCAAGGTCTTTCAATTCTGTTCGCATACTGTGAACATTCTTCTTGGATTCTTCTCTCATCGTCTCCATGCTCGTTGTTACACTGTAAGCTACTTTTCTATTTTGTTCGACTATTTCGCCCGACACTTTTCTATAGCTTTTTGCGTATTCTTGGTTCATTCTTTCAAGGTCGATGTTGGTTTTCTGCGCGACCATATCCCACTCAGAATATGTGTACATCACGTTGTACAGCTCTTCTGTCCAAGATTCTCCGAACACTTCTGCGAGGTCGACCACACTCGCTCCTTCACTCTCAACAAATGTTTGTGCAAGACTGGCGAGTTCTTCAAATGCTTCTATTCCGCCCGCTTTGAATTTGTCGAATGCTCCGTCATCAATGAGGTCGAATTTCTCCAACAGTGCCCTGTATTTATCTTCATTACTTGTTATATTCTTGATAACATCTTCCATCGCACGTTCGGCGAGATTACCCTTGTCCTCGATTCCTTTTTTAAGCGTATCAAGTGTTGCTCCAGCAAGGTCGCCCATGGCGTCTGTCACTTCGCGTTCCGAGTTCTTAATTGAGTCGGATATAGGTCCACCAAAGTTCAGCCTGTGAATGTCCTTAAGTGGTCCTTCTTTCGCCGGCGAGAATGGTAAGAATCTTCTGACTGCGGCAACAACAGAGCTTATTGCTCCGGTTACTTTGCCTACAGCATTTCTAATTCCGTCTGCGATTGAGCCGATTATGTTAGAGCCCGCATTATAAAAGCTCGAAATCCATCCAGTCACTGTGTCAAATGCGGCTTGCATTCCGTTACTGACCGCACTTTTAACATTGTTGAAAGCATCTGTGACCGCATTTTTAAACGTGCTCCAAACGGATTCGAATACACCTTTTATGGCATTTGAAATTGATTCAATTGTGCTCTTTGCCGAATTCATCCCACTTTCAACAGTGTTCTTGATATTTCCAAGAATATTATCGATAAGAGATTTAATCGCATTCCAAACAGAGTCGAATATACCTTTGATAGTGTTGAGCGTACTGTCAACAATATTTTTTGCACCGTTCATGACACTGTCAATTGTACCTTTGATTCCATTTAGCACACTTTCGACCACCGACTTAATCGCATTCCATATTGTGTCGAATATGCTTTTGATTCCGTTTAGAACAGTATCGATTGTCGATTTGACCGCGTTGATGGTTGTGTCGACAAAGGACTTAATTCCAGTCCAGATAGTCTCTACAAAAGACTTAATTCCATTCCAGATTGTTTCTGTTACTGTTTTAATCGTATTCCAAACAGTTTCAATTACTGTTTTTATTAGTTCAAATGTTGTTTGTGCTTGATTGTATGTTTCAGTGAATTTACCAACAACAAAAGATACAATCGCATCCCATATTGTTGTAAATATTGTTTGAACACCTTCCCAGAGTCCGGAAAAGAAATCCGTTATGGTTTGCCAAACTGTTGTAATGCTTTCAATAATCCCATTCCACACACCGACAGCAAATTCACCGAATGCGTTCCATGTCTCAGATATGAAAGCTGTAATTCCTTCCCATGCTGCCGACCATGATTCGGATATTCCGGACCACAGATTAGAAAAGAATTCCTTAAGTCCATTCCAAACATTATTTGCAACTTCTTTTATTTTGTCCCAGTTTTTGTACAGTAAGACTCCGACTCCGATTAATGCTGTGACCGCTGCAATTGCAATTCCGATTGGTCCGGTGATAAACGTCATTGCTGCTCCAAATGCGGCACTTGCAGCAGCTCCTATTCCTCCCGCTGCTGCGATTGCTCCCGAGAGTACTCCAATTCCACTTACAATTGTGCCGATTGCTCCGACCACTTTACCAATCATGATTATCACCGGTCCAAGTGCAGCAGCAAAAAGACCAACTTTAACAATGGTTTCTTTTGTCTTTGGTGACAATTTCCCAAACCAATCCGCAAATTTCTTAAGTCCACCGATAACACTCTCAATCATTGGCAAAAGTACACCTTGTAATGATGTCGCCAAATCTGCTCCGGTTATTTTTAAGTTGTTCATTGCTTGTTTGGTAAGGTCGACTGGGTCTAACATTCCTTGCCATGTGCTCTCGACCGCTCCGGCCGCTTCTTCTTGTGCGTTTGCGAATTCCTGTGCGGATAGTGCACCTTGCTCAAAAGCTTCAAGCATGAAAGCTCCACCTTTTGTTCCAAACACTTCTGCTGCAATTGCGAGTTTTTCTTCTTGCGTGGTTGCTCCAGCAAGTCTTTCTTCAAGTTCGGCGAGTCCATCGGTCATGGATTTACCTTCTTTTGCCCATTGTGTTTGTGCACGTGTTAAGTAAGATAAAGCCTTTGTTCCGTCGATACCTTTTTGTTCCATTCGGCCGAGCATCTCTGTTGCTTGTGAGAAGTTAAGTCCTAACTCTGCAATCTGAGGTGAACCTTTAATCGCAATGTCGAAGAGTCTGTCTGTTGAAACTCCGGTATTTTGTGCGGTCTTAGTGACAGAATCTAGCACCATATCAAGGTCTTTAGCTTCGAGTCCGTACTTCTCAATCGCTTGTTTTGCTTTGATGGTTGAGTTTGTGACATCGGCTTCATTTATCTGTGCGAATTTGATTACTTTTTCAGATGCTCGCTCAAGTTCTTCGCCCATGAAGCCAAATTGCGTATTAACTTCTCCGATTGCGTTTCCAACCTCATCAAAACTTGCTGGTATGTTGCCGGCTAAATTCTTGTAAGACTGTTCAAGCTCTGCGGCCGCATCTCCTGTCGCTCCTGTCTTGGATATAATTGTGTCCATTCCGGCATCAACTTCATTGAATGCGACCATCGATGCTGCGGCAATTCCCATGATTGGAGCAGTAATGCCTTTTGACATCTTGGTCCCAGTGCTTTCCATCTTCTTGCCGACTTCTTGAATCTTTTCTCCGGATGCTTTCCATTTACTTGAAATTTCTTCAAGTGTGCTTTTTAGCTTACTAAGTTGGTTCTCTGTTTTTACAACTTCTCGAGTGAGCAAGTCGTATTGCTCTCGACCTATTTCACCGCGTTCAAAAGCTGCTTTCGCTTCCTGTTGTGCGGTCTTTAAGGTCTCTAATTTCTTTGAGGTCTCTTGAATGGCGTCCTTAAGAATTCTTTGTTTTTGTGCTACGAGATCGGCGTTACCCGGATTAAATTTTAATGAGTTATTAACTTTTCTAAGTTCACCATCCAGCTTATTAGCATCTTTCCCAACACTCCGAATGGCCTTTTCCAGTTTTGACGTATCTCCAGCCAGTTCAATTGTTATTCCTTTTATTGGTCCGCTCATCTGCTCACCTCTCTTTCTGTGTTGCGAATGTTAGTTACGTTTCTTATATCAAAAAGAATCAAAGTCGGCCTGTGTTGCTTGTCTGTCGCCTGTCTCTGATTCTTCGTTTTCTGAATTCATGTTGTTGTATTCGATTACATAATCAATGCACTGACCGATTGTGAGCTCGTCCATATCGGACATTGTCAATCCTCTCATTGTCAGTGCACTGATTATCATTTCTGTGTTTACTTGCTTGTCGTCTTTCGGGTTGTTGTCTTTTTTTTAATCTCTTTAGTGGAAAATAGTGATGGTACCAAGAGCTCAATAAGTGGCGGCACAATTTCAGCAAGTGGAAATTCGTCAAATCCGTCAAGCCATTCCATTGGTTCTGGGATTTCTGTGTCGGCTGTTTTGGCCATTACCCAAATGAGATTGTAAATCTCTACAAGTTCAAAGTCGTTCGCCAAGTCGGATGTGGTGATTAAATCCAAAATAACTTGCATTTGTTTTCGGTCTTTTATGTCGAGTTTGTCAAAATCGACCGCCAAAAGTGGCACAATTCCTTTTAAAAGTGGCATAAGTTTTTGCATTATGTCACTGCCGAATTGAGCTTTATACCTATAAGCAAAACTCGCTGATACTTTGAATTTTACATCTTTACCATCTATCTTTAGTGTTTTCTCCATGCTTCCTCCTTAAGTATATTTTATTCTTCCGTAACTTCTTTATATACAGTAGACAAGAATGTGTCATAACCTTCTTGACCTTTGGTCAATTTAGTTTTGATATTTCCTTCTGCGTTCGCTGTTGCTGTGATTTGTAATTTGTCAGTAACAGGTGCGATTTTATCTTCTTTAGTATGAGATGCCAGGTCCGGTCTTGAAACTGCAACTTTGTACAGTAAGTGTCTAGTCGCATTAACATCTCCTTTGAATTCGAATGCCATTGCGAAGTTCTTTGCTTTAGCATCTATTTTCTCGATGATTGCTCCGTTTTTGTCTTTGGTGTATCCAAGAATTCCCGTTTCAAATTCTTCTGGTACAAGTGCGATTTCAAGGTCTCCGCTGTACCCATTGTTCGCAAATGCTGAGAAATAGATTATGTCATCTGCATAAAAAGGGTCATTTGAACCTTCTGCGGATATTGATAGGTTAACCGCTCCCGGTACTTTAATTGGCGTAGTCGCATATGTTGTTACTCCGTCGATTTCAGTTTCAATTGGCCATACTGTTACATTTTTTAATCCGTATTTGATTTTGTTAGTCATTTTCTGTCTCCTTTATGAGTTTTTTTTGTGTTTTGTTTTAAACATAGTATCTGATTAAATACATTTCTTCATCTCTGATATAAATATCTTCTGACTTCTGCCAAACTATCTCATTGTCATTAAATAGTTTCTCGATTTTCTTTTCTGTTGTTGTACTTTTTCTGTCGAAATAATATTCGACTGTGTAATTGTTTTCTGAATTGTAGACTCTGTTGTCTGCCACAAAGTTACTGGATCCCGAACCGAGATAGACTAAGTAAGGGAGTTTTTGTGCGGTTACGTGTTTCATGTATGCGACCGGTAGTCCCAATGTTTGTAATAATCTGAACATTATTTGCCCAACTCCCTTCTTACTTTTTCCTCGAATTCTTTGTTTACTTCTGCTTCAACTTTACCGATGTGTGGCTTTGCTTTTGTTCGACTTTTCCCATTTCTTGTCGTGTGTCCTTTTTCGAGCAAGTGTGTCAAGAATGGACTTGTTATGTTTGCAATTACAAAACTATCTCCTTGTTTTTGCATTGTCCATCCGGATGCGTAAATCCCTTTTACCCTTGGACTTGTTTGTTGCAATGTTCTTGCTCCCTTTTGAGCAACTTCTTGTGCGATTTTTTCTACACCTTGACGTGTTTCTTGACTGTAGTCAAGTAAGATTGTTGCGAGTTCTTGACTTATTTCTTTAGTCATTATTATCGCCCGCTTTCTGACCAATTGTGAGTTCGATTAATCCGTCAGTTTTATAAGTCCTCAAAACGTCATAAGTAACGTTTTTGTATCTGACTTTTTCTTGATTCGAATATTCGAATTCGTGTAGAGATAACCTGTACGATGGTTTGAGCCCTACTGTTCCCGCACTGTAGAAGTCAGAGCCGAACACTCCGAGTTCATTGCATAAGACTGTGACCTCAGTGCTTTCAAGTATTGGATTTCCGTCGTCATCGTATTCATAATCTCCCGATACAATTCCAATTAAAGTGACTTCATCGTTAAATGTTACCATCTTTACCACCTACCATGAGATTATGAAGTCTCCACTGTAAATGTCTCGGCATTCCAGAAGTCTCTCCATGATTTGAATATCTGTAAGTCGCATAGTCCACGATAAACATGAAGTGTGAAGGATTGCTCTCATCAAGAGTCAATCCTTGCACATCGTTTAGTTCTTTTTTCAGTCCGTCGATTATGAGATTAATATAATCATCTCGACTGTTAATTGTAATTCCTAATCTTGCTTTGACTGCTTCTGTGATGTTCATTACATCACCTCTTTGTCTTTGTTTGCTTTGGCTTAGGTTCTTCTATTAATTCTACCCATGGTTTTCCATTACCATAATTTTTACTTGCAAGAGTTATCTCGGCGAGTCGTTCTTTTGATACGACAAATTCTTCGCCGATTTTTCTTGTTACGTTCTCTTTATAGTCATTAAATTCAATTAAAGCTTTAACTTTCATTTTGTCCTCCTATGCTCCCGGAGCTGCGACAAATTTACCTCTCTTGAAAAATGCTTCGTGTACAACTTTTCCGTCGTGTCTTCCGGATACTTTGAATCCTGTTTGTTCTTCTATCCACTTAAGTCTATCATTCACATCAAAAGTAGTTCCTTTTCTGTCTACCCACTTGTAACCATTCTTGAAGTCTCCGATTACAAATTCGTCGGCTGGCACTGTTTTAGAAAGAACGACTCTAGTTCCATCTGGTAGGACTCTGTTTATTCCGTCATACACCATTTTGGCATCAGCGTTTTTACCGAATGTTTCAGCAAGGATTTTCTTGTAGTAAGTTGCTCTATTCATTACAACGATTACGTTTTCAACATGATAATCTTGGTCCTCATGGTCAAGTTCGCCGATTAAGCCTAACATTTCTGGAATCCCTTCAACATCGGTTACTGCTGTCACTTTTGTCAGGATTCCTTCTGGTTGTTTAGATGCTGCACCTTCACCGTTCATAATTGCTTCATCTTTGTACTTTGCAATTGCTTTTGCGAATTCAGCTTCTACAAAATTAGCAAGGTCGATTATTGCATCTTCGATTTGTGCGTTACATAAGAAGATATATCCACCAAGTTTGTATCCGTCAAATTCAACTGCTTTAAATGAACCGATTGTAGATTCTTGTAAGTCTGCACACATTTCGGTCCATGCTAGGATCGGTGCTCCAGCGTTTAAGATTATTCTTCCTTTTCCTTTTATTGTTTGCACGTCTACTTCGTTTATAAGGACTCCATAGTCGCCCACTCTGTGTTGGATGGATGTCATTACTTGCTCTGGGATTAGTAGCTCTCCACCTGTTATCTCTGCTCTTTCTAAGAATATGTTTCTGATATTTTCATAGAATTCCCTTACTTCCGGCTGTTCTAATCTTCTTAACATTTGTTCTCTAGTTTCGTATTTGTTTACTTTCATGCTATCTCTGTAGCCTCCTTCATCTTTTGATATTCTCGGTTCTTGTTCCGGTTTAACTTCTCTTGTCTCAGCTTCTTTTGTTTCTTCTGCTCTTTCTTCAATTTCTTCAAGTTCGTCGTCTACCTTTTTTAATTCGCTTTCAAGGTTTCCTTTGTCTTTAAGTAATTCTGCTTTTTCTTCTTCGAATTTCTCGACTGCTTCTTCGACTGTTTCTTGCTCTTCTTCTGTTTCAACTTCTTCGATTGCTTGTGCAAGTTCGTCTTCGCGGATTTTTAATTCATCTTCGAGGAGTTTTAACTCTTCCAGTTTCTTTCTTAATTCTTCTTGTTTTTTTCTAAGCATCAGTGCTCTTAACATTTTGTATCCTCTCTTTCATCGATTGTTGCCAATATTGCAACTGTTTATTTTTGTATTGTTCGACTTGTTGTTCTCTCGCTTGGATTCCAGTGTCTTTGTAAGCTGGGAATGTACAGCAAGAAACTTCAAATAACTCCACTTCTTCAAGGGTCCAGATAACCGACCCATCATCTCTCCAGTCTGTAGATTCTTTTAAGATGTAGAATCCAAAGCTGCATTGGTCTACGTCACCACGTTTAACGCGTTCATAAAGGTTCATGGCATCTGTGTCGTTTTCGTTTACTGTTATTTCTCCATACAATCCGTGACTGTCGACAGACAGTTTCAGCGTACCGGCTTTTGTTCTACCTAAAACGAGCGATGTGTCATGATTTGTTAATGCTCTTATGTCTCCACTTATCGTGTTATCAAAAGCATTCCTTGAAATCTTTTCAAATGCACCGGCCCAAAGTTCGGTAGGACTGTCAAAGACTGCAAAATAACCTTCGATTACTTTTTTATCTGTGTCGGGTTTTGCTCTTAGTTCGGTTCGCATAGAGCGTGTATGTTTTTCATTAGTTCTTATCATCTATCTCACCACCTCCTAATTTTTCTTGGTCTCCAATTTTGTCTAGCGGGATGTAGTTTTCTAGTATGGTCAAATTGTCCAGTCCTTCTTTTGGACTCATTCCAAGTGCGTCTCTGACTTCATTGCCTGTTACAATTCCACGTACAAATAGGTTTGAATATACGTTTGATATTTCTTGTAAACCGTATGCGTACAAGGACCTCACATTGAATTTGAAATACAGGTCTGGACTATACAGAAGTTTCATCGTCAGTTCTTGCTCGATTGCTTTTGCGATTACTGCAATTCGAGTTCTTATAAAGTTGTTGTACTCTTCTTTGTTGAAATTCCCAATTCCCAATAAAAAAGCGGGTATTCCTAAAATACCTGATACTGTTTTCTTACTTAATTCAATTGTGTCTTTTATTGCTATGTCGTTTAAGGTCAGGGGTTTAATTTGTTCGACCTCTATTAGTCCGGATGGTATTATCCAAGGTTCGCCGGCTTTAGATGCGGAAAGGTATTTGTCGTATACCCTTTCTCTTCCTTCATTGCTTGCTAGTTCATCGGTCAGTGCGTCGACCTTTACAATCAAGTTCGGGATAACCTTGTTTGCCATGAATTCATTGGTTGTATATCCGGCTTGTTTTAGGTTCTGGATTACGTCTTTTAATACAACTTTATATGACTCTCCCATCCAAGGTTGCGTGTCTTTTGGGTTGATTCGGAAATGAAGTATTTCATTCGGTTTAAATGGTTTACCTTTGATGTGGACTTTGTATCCAATATCCTCGCTGAAAAATGTCACATCATCAAAAGATATTGGTTTTAACTCGTCAAGCATGCCTTTTTCGGTATATGGAAATACGATAGCGTTTCCGTTTATCAGCATTGATTTGACTATCCAAGATATCCAAAGTTGTCTAGTCATGTAACTGTAAGGATTTATATCAATCTTCCTTGAAAGTTCGTTTTTAACTCTCACGTCTCCGTTGTCTTGGTTTCTCATTAAGTGAATTGTCATTGCTGAAATGAGGTCCGCAATTCTTTCAATACCCATTCGTACCTCGGGATTATCAGACAGTCTTGTATATCCTTTCACACAAAGTAAATCCGAACCACCGTCCGTAAATGCAAGCCATTCTTTTAAAGTTTCTCTTAATCTCGGCTCTGCTCTTGATTTTTTCTTGTTTCGTTTTTTGCTCATTTAATCACCTACTCTTTATCCATTGGGCCTGTACTCTACCCCTATCCGTTGAGCCATTTACTAGCTCTGTTACTGTTCTCTAAATTCCCAATCAACCTACACGTTGCAAATACATCCGCATCGAATAGGTCAATTCTCATATTCCTCATTACTTTTTCATATTGAATCATATCATCTGTTTTTTCTATTCCGTGAACATTTTCAACACAGTATTCGTACGCTCTGTTGTGCAAGTAATAAAATTTACCGGCAAGAACCTTTTGTTCTATTCGGCGAAAACCTTTCGACTTGTTTATATAGAGCTGCGGTTCATCTACAATGTTGAATCTCTGTTTCTTCATCTCGAGGAAAAATTCTTCTCCGAATTTCCTGTCGAATCCTAGTTGTTTTATTTTAAATCCAAGACTTCTCATTTTTATAAACCATTTCACAATATCGGCATGGTTTGTCACATCTCCGTCGGTCATTGTCAGCCATCCATTGTCGAGCCAGTCAAACAATGGAATGTTATCCTCATCTGCTTTTTGATTTGCCCTTGTTCTTGGGAAAAATGCATGAGTGATTGAAATGTCGACATCGTTGTACGTTCCTTTCAGCGCAGCGGCCGTTAAGTCATGCATCTTTGCAAGGTCAGCGCCGCCAAACCATTCGATTGGGAGTTTGGCCAGTTCTTCTATGGTCCAGTCATACTCCGAATCTGATTTCTTGAATGTGTCAAGATTGAAGTATGACTTTGTACTTGATGTGTAAACGTTTAACGACTTTGCCAAGAAGTCTTTTCTTTGCTGTGGGTCGTTTTGTGCTTGCCTTGCATCGCTTTCAAGGTCCTCTGGTCTAATTGAAATTCCATAGGCCGGATTTGCTTTCTGATGCTCTATCGGATTTGTGAAATCTACTGTCCCATCTTTTCTTTGGTCCGCTTTTGCGATGAAAACATAGTATTGTTCGTCTATGACTGTTCCATTTAAAATCTTTTTGCAGTATTCAAGTCTTCTATAACAAAAACTGTTCATGTTGTCACCCGCTGTGGTTATTCCAATCATGAGTTTGTTCGAATATGCTTTCATTGCTTCTTTGATTACGTTATATTGCTTAGGTGTTTTATATGCGTGCATCTCGTCAGCAATTGCAATGTTGCAGTTGAACGAGTCTTGTCTATCCGGATTTGCTGCAAGTGCTTCAATTCGCATAAATCCGTCGTCAAATTCTCTTGATATTGAATGTTCGGAGT
The DNA here is from genome assembly GCA_036321625.1 of Peptoniphilaceae bacterium AMB_02. Lineage (NCBI taxonomy): Bacteria > Bacillati > Bacillota > Tissierellia > Tissierellales > Peptoniphilaceae > Microaceticoccus > Microaceticoccus formicicus. Next base: position 331,131 of record CP143259.1, on the reverse strand, counting down.
TGTTGTCAAGGATTCTGAAATAATCTTCTTCTCCCATTTGTTTTATGTTGTAGTTTATAAAGTTAAAACTCTCTAATGCTTGTTTGAGTGCTGAACCTACGATGTAGCATTTAGATCCCGACTGTCTAAAATATAAAGACAGTGCCCATGCGAGTGCTGCAGCAAAAGAGGTCTTAATATTTTTACGAGGTATGAAGATAAAAACTTCTTTGAATCTTAATATCTCGGTGTCCCTGTGCCAAAACCCCATAATGTTATAAACTTGAAATTTCTGAAAAGGCTCTAACAAAAAAGGAGTTCCTCTAAGCGGTGTTCCGTCTTGAGTTTCTCCTTGCATGTTCTTAAATGTTTTTTCTATTATTGCGATTACTTTTTCGGCTTCTCTTGGCCTGAAATCATAGTCAGGATTTTTGAGGTCCTTTAGAAATCTTTCGCACCCTTGTATTTGTTCTATGTTGGCTAGTCTCTTACCGGTTATTATGTCGTCAACATATTCTAAAACTAAATCATAGTTTTTATATTTCACTTAATATCTTCCCTAAACTTGAAGAGCTTGTTTTTTCAGCAGTGATTGACTCCATTGATTTTGGATTAAGTCCAAGTCTGTCGGAATAGGTTGCAATATCTTTTCTTATGCTCTCCATTGCTCCGTACAGAGGGACTTTCCTCATGTTGGTCGCTCCCGCTTTGTTTGTATACTCCTCTTCAATTTTATAACCGGATTTTTCAAATTCATCTTCAAAAACTTGGTACTGGTGCAAAAGTCCGGCATAAATGTCTACCATTCTGTTGTACTCTTTTTTGTATGTCCCAAGCTCTGACATCGCTTTTTGTACTTCTTTTACTATTTGATTCTTTGTAGTTTTTCTTGCCATAATTTCACCCCTTCCCTTGTTTTCAATCACGGTCGGAAAACCCTCCCCCTCCCGTCGTTTTCCCCCGATGCCAAATGTGTATTTTTAGAGGGGGGATGCGAAATAATCTCTGATTACTTTTTCCGTCTCCTCTACATTTCTTCCATCTGGATTTTTGTGTAATCTATATAAACACTCTGTCTGTGATGCTGGCATTTTAATTATCTGTGGTTTGTAAAGATAATAATCATAAAACCTATCTTTCATCTCTGTACTAATAATCCAAGCTGTGTCAAACTCTGTCTCTGTTTCAAGTTTGGTTAAGATTAGATGTCTGATGTCAAGAGCATATTCAATAGCCTTTGGGTTCTTGTCGTGCAGTTCGTTTAATGTAATTGCTTTTACAATTTCATCAAGGTCATACACAATATCGTTTCTTCCTTTGTGCTCTTTAACATATGTGCTCTTACCCGAACAAGGTGGTCCTATTACGAATCTAATCTCTGTCATTTTTTTATTTCCTTTTACAGTCTGATATATTCTCTGATACCATCTACCAAGCCTTGTGAGCCTTCTATCCGCCCTGTGGTGCATTTTGTTATGGCATGATAGGCATAGGCTTATTAGGTTGTCATTCTCCCATCTGAGGTCGCTGTGTGTCTCTACTGGGTTTATGTGGTGCACATGGTCTGCTCCAGTTCTCTCTCCACGTCTCAGACATTCCTGACATAAATATCCGTCTCTTTGTTTTATGTAGTCTGACTTTCTTGTCCATGACTTTTTATTATAATTCACACCTTACCAACACACTCCTTTATTAACATTGAAGTATCTCTGTTTCTTGTTTAGTTTCTTGAATTCTTCCTCGGTTAAGATTCTCTGCATTGCGATTCGGTATTCCTTACAGTAAGGATATCTGTCGCAGTCAATGAGTCTTCTTACTTTCTCAGCATCTTTTCTTGTATAGAAGTGTGCGTGCTGTTCGTACTCTCCATGTTCTCGTTTGAGTAACCAAGGTCTCTCCAATCCTTCAAGATACTTGATTGACAGTTTTATTTCATACACTTTGCTCCCACCCCTGCGTCGTATAGCGTATAGTTCCCACGTGTCAAGCGACTGGTCACTCAACACATTCCGTTCTCGATAAAGCAAAACACGTCAGGTGTGCGACCCAACGTGCCTTGCTAATAAAATATTTAAAAAGGAGATTCGTATAAATTCTTAGTGTGTAGAACATGTATATACTCTGGTTATGCTCTTTCCAATCATCACTCTAGTCATGGGTTGTCTGGCATAAAAGGACAACAGAATGGATTCATCTTTTTACGAGTTCGTCACGCTCGCGCTTACCTTGATTCCCACTAAGAATTTTATTATCCACCAATACCATATTATCACATGTAAATCGCTCTAATCGCTCAACTTGTCCCTTAAACTTTCTAAATATCTATCATGTATGTTTCTCGCATAGCTTTCATGTTTGCTATGAAGTTTCATGCTTATTTTGCACCAGCTGTATTGGTCGATGTATCTCATCTCAAATATCATTCTTACCTTTGAGTCCGGTATTGATGCTATGAAGATTTCGATATTCTCTCTGAGTGTCTCCGCTTTCTTAATCCGGTTCATCAAAAGCTTATATCTTCTGTCTTTGCGTGTTCGTGACTCAGTGCTATCCTCCAGTCCTTCAATCCTAAACGTGACAGGTTGATACGGAAACTCGGGCGATGAACCTTTGACAGAGTCTATAACAGTTTGATTGCTTGCTCTATTGTTCTCACGTTCGATTCGTTTTCTTAACATTTTGATTTCTTTAAGTAGGTCTTGATATTGTCTTAGCTGTTCTCTCTCCAATCTTTACCAGTCCTTTCCTGTATCATCTGTCCTTTCTTCCGATAACTTATCGATTATGTTGTCAAGTTCTTTGATGTGAATAATTGTTTGATGCAGTCGGCCTTTGCTGTATCCATAAGAATAACTTGCTAGACCAAACAGACCGATAAAAGTAAGAGCCAACATATTCTCAATCACTCCAAATCACTCTCCTTGACAAAGACTCCGTTAATAAGTTTGCCTCTGCGGTCTTTAATTTCTTCATAGGCAAGCTTTACGCACTCGGTTATATCCAAGTTAAGCTGTAAAGATAAAACGGTCAGTACGACGATTACATCACCTATTCCGTCTTTTAAATCTTCAGTGTTTTGTTTATTAAAAGCTTTAGCTATTTCTCCGCCTTCTTCAAAAAGTTTATTGATTTGTCCGGCTGGATCTCCAGTGTGTAAATTTCTATCAATTGCCCAGTCTTTTATTTTTTCAATTAGATAATTTAAGTTTGTCATTAGTTTAGTCCTCCACTACTTCAATATCCTTTATATTCTGTAAAGAACCAAATTAGGTCTTTTTCGTTTTTATTCGCAAACTCAAGCGTATCTTCCTTGTTCGGCCAATACTCTAATCTGGGCAAGCTTTTAAATGCTTGTACGAAACAGGTTTCTATCGCATTGTAGTGGGAATTGTATCTTATATAATGTTTCTCTTTCATGGAGCTATCCCAACCAGGTTTAAATCCCTTTTGAGATTTCTTAGCTTTTGCTATTAATCTTCTCGCTCTCAATTCGTCTTCGGCATCTTCGTACGTTAAATATATGTTACCCACATTCATCAAACATCGGTCCAATTCGTAATTTCCCCAAACGTCCTCACGTATATCTCCGTATGTGTTTAAATGATAAAACTTATCTCCTATTTCCAAGTTATAAATTGTTTTTTGCTCTTGTTCCCGCTTATCCTCAAGCTCCATCTCTTCAAGCCTGTTTTTCATCTCTTCGACGTTTTCGTAAAGCTCTTCAAGTGTTTCTTCTGCTTGGTTTATTACTTTTCTCATTTCTTGTATTGTTGTCATTTTTAGTCCTCTCCTTGATATGTTTCAATAACATTCATTATTATGTTTTTCATATTTCTAGTCCACCTGATAATGTTTTAATATTATTTGTTGTAATTTTGCACTCATTTCTTGTGCCATTTGCCAAGCTGCTTTGTCTTTCATGTATTCCTCTTTTCTTTTTTCAACTCTCATTAACATCATTTGTGTTTCTTGTATTTGCTGATGTTCTTTTTTGCTTAGGGTTTCCGGCTTATTGCTTAAATCGTAAAATCCTTTTTTGGGTTTATATTTCATCATCAACCCTTTCATAAGTTGCTTCAAATATGTTAGGTTTACATGGATAAAATTCACCTTGAACCCCTTTAATAATATATTCGCCTTTTGAAACTCTCATATTTCCTTCCAATGTTTTTATATCATATTCATTATCCTTTGCATTGAAAACCATATCAGGACAAAAATCCATACATGATGAAATGTTTTCTTCTCTTAAATATTGAATTGCTTCAATCACAACTGGTTTCTTTCTATATTTCATTATTCATCATCCTTTCTGTTATAAATATCATTTAATACTATTTCTAAAATGGCCTTTTCGAATCCTCTTCCTCTATCATCTTCTCCCCCCCTAATCCATGTTATTTATTTCTCTAACTTATCTTATTTCCTTATACATTTTTGAATCTTTATCTATTAACTCATCTTCGTAATAAGTTAAAAAACTGTCGTCTTTGGTTATGTCGTCAAGAATTTCTTGCAGCCTCTTAAACTGTTCATTTGTTACAGATTCAAACATTTTTTCATCTGCATCTTCATACATCTCCTCTCCTGCATGTTCAAATAAATCCTCTAACACATTCCTTGCACAAAATTTCTCTCGATATGACTTAGTTGTATACCAACCTTCTTTTTCTTTGTCCGTATAATCATTCCACTCACGCTTTACTTCATCTGCATCATACACATAATCGCCGTGCATTATAAATCCTGTAACATTATTTATGTTTATCATTTTTTCCACCTTCCTTTTAATTTATCCATTTAACAATTGGGTCACCTTTGAACCCTTTTTCCCAAACAAACCAGGCATAAGCCACTGCACTTGATTTGTATTTGTCAAAATTTCCATTTTTAGCACAATTCAATCTTGAACTTGAAACATAAACAACTTTTGGTGGATTTTCTTTAAAGAACTTCTTTCTTGCTTTACTTTCAAGGAATTGAAGTTTTAAAAACATTGCAACTTTTCTTCCTGGATGAATACTGTCCAATGCTTTTTGAACAAATTCAAGTGCATATTTATATGGTGGATTGGTTATAATATCACCTTCAAAGTCATCAAAGCTTTCTTTTAAAAAGTCCATTGGTTTAGGATCACCATAGCCCCTATATATTAAATCAGTGCTAATAACTTCAAATCCATGCTCTTCAAGCACCCTTGCCAAATGACCTTCACCACAAGCACATTCCCAAATAACATTTGAAAAAGTTTCTTCTTGAAGTAATAATTCCATTGCCTTTGGTTCAGTTGCATAATAATCATGTTTCTGTCTTTCACCAATAGCATGACTGGATGCTGCAAGTGTTGTGAATACACTGTTTTTATTGCCTGTCCAGTCTTTCTGCTCTCTCTCTCTCTGCTAAATAAATCATTCATCATTTCACCCCTTTATTCTGAAACAGATATTCTCTAATTCAATTTTTTATTGGCTAATGCTCCTTAAGTTTTCCATCGCTAATGAAAATCCTAATAAATACAAATAGGTGATTACACTAATTTGTTTTCCGCAATCTGTTAGCCACTCCCAATAATCTGGATCAAGGTCACTCAAATCTGTATTGTTTAACATGTCAAATATCCCATAATAATCAAACCCATATTCATCAGAAAAGTATTCCATACAATCTTCTACAACTTCTTCTATATATTCATCTTCATCATAATAGATATCCTCTAAACGCTCTTTCAATTCTTTTCTAGCTTGTTCTTCTCTATACCAATAAATTTGACGTTCCGCGCACTGTATTTTTTCTATAAAATAGCTCGGATTGTTGCAATAATGTTTTTCAAATTTATCAAATGTCATGTTAGTAGGATTCCATGCAACTAACTCCCCTAAATCTCCACTTATAAATAGCTTGTAATAGTTTTCATCAAAAATATATCGTATTCGATAATGGTTTGAATTTGGGTTTTTCCAATCTAATATTTTGACCTCTCCTAAATCAGTTAGTGTTGCTTTATGGTCTTTAAAGTGTGTTAGGTGTCCCTCTAAATTCATAATCTTATCTCCTTTTATTTATCACCATTAAATCTCATCTAGCATCCAGTCTAAATATACTTTTGCTTTTCTTAGATCCTCTGGTTCGTTTTTCTTTCCTTCTCGAATTACATATTTCAAGACATTCATTATCTTCACGGCTTATCAAAATATAATTTCCAGGATACATTTCATAACTCATTTGCTCTACTCCTCCCAGTCATAAACCTCAATGTAAGCCTCAAAAGACCAGCTATTTAAGTTTTTTCTAATCTCGTTGTATATAGTCTTGATTTGTTCTCTTTCCAGATGCTCTTCAAGAACTGCTTTTACTGTACATAACACATCTTTCAATCCAACAACTTCTATTACTTCTCTCATTTTTAATCCTCCTCTTTAGTTCACCTTAATGCTTCAATATCAATTATTATGTTTCCATTAAAATCGTTGTTATCGTCCTTAATCTTTTCTAATATCAAAACCATTAATATTTCTGCAGCTTTTGGAGCCATATCATTGGTTAATACGTACTCTTCCTTTCCAACTATTGCTCGTATATGTGATTTGTGACCACTATAAAAAACATATATTGAATCTGGGTTCATCACTAAGCATTGTCCATTGTCTATAATTATTCTTTTCATTCCTACCAATCCATTTCTACTGCTTGTCCGCAGTATGCACAGTATTTTGCTTCAACATCCACTATCTCATCACAAACCGGACACTGTGATTCCCAATCATCAATATCTAATTTCACATCTCTTGTTGGAATCGGTATGTTTTTATCTAACAGCCTTTGAATATCAGCATGCCAGTTAACTATTAATGGCGGTTCTAATTCATCGGCATCTAATAGGTTGTTTCCTATCTTTTTTGTAATTTCTTTAAGAGTTTCTATATTCATGTCTAATCCTCCTTAAAAATATATTCATAAATCATCTTTCCAAAGTCGTATAAACTCCAAGCTATTCCGGCTATTATCACCATCACTATTCCAAATATTAGTGTGCTTAAAATCAAACCTAAAACACCAATCAAGGCTGCTAGTACAGTCATTCTTCCAACACCCAATTTATATACTCTCTAGCTTTTTCAAAGTCCTGTCTACCATTCTTCTTGTTTGCTCGCATTACGTATTTTAAGATATTTCCATGACAGAAGTTTTTATATCCATCTTTACCTAACACAGACTTGATGACATCTTTTGTTTCTATGTTCAGTCCGTCTAGTCTGTAATGCTTCGGTTTGTTTTCTCTCCTCCTAATTCCTTACAACCTTACATTAATCCTTACAATTTCAAATTCCTTGTAAGCTAGTGTTACCAACGTATACAAGAAATCCTTACAACCTTACATACAAATTGCAAAATTATTTTTATATTTTGTACTTGTTCGTATGAACGAGTGAGTATAAATATATAAATATATATCTTTTTAATTGTAAGAATGTAAGGATTATAGTATAAAGGTGTTGTTTTCAATAGTTTGCTGCCTTACAAAATCCTTACAATTTCCTTACATCCTTACAATTTTTTGTAAGGATTTGTTTTGATAATGGTGATGCAATCCTGTAAACGTTGAAAATTAGTCATTCGTAAAACATCTTATGCTTTTACCATTAAGCCACTTAACTTTCTTTTGTAAGCCAAAATGATTAGTCATTATGTTTGAAATCATATTAGCGTTATAATCGACCGCATTGTCCTCGCACCAGTCTTGATAGTCTCTGTAAATATCTGCAAGAGGCTTGTCCTCAAAATCTTCCATCGTTCTACCTTCAATATAATCAAGTGCCGGATTATTCTCCCTGTGATAACTTTCATTAAATATGTTCACTATCTCCGACTCAGTAAAATCACCATTTTCATACAACCTCTTGTATCCTTCTACAATCAACCTCATCCAATACTCAAGTGCTTCCGGTGTGGTCAGTTTAGTTATGAAAAGTGGGTCTTTCTTTTCTACTTTTGTATACATCGGCAACCATAAAACACGTCTTTTGTAGCTTTTTCCTTTTTCCCATGATTTTAAGATATGATTTGATGTAAAAATCAGACTCCCTGTGAAGTACATTGACTCCGCACTCTTGTACAATTCTCTTGTGCTGATAAAGTCGCATGTTGATATGTTTTTGAGCATCTTCATGTCTTTATCGTTTATCGCTTGGTCTTGAATGTCATCTCCAAGATTGGCCAACATCCCTTTAAATGATGTCAGATATCTTTCATCGCTTAACTCTTTAATTCCAAGTCCAGTCACATTCTTTGAACCTAAAATCGTCTTTATTATTTGAAGCAAAGTCCCTTTTCCGTTCCCACCATCGCCGATAAAGATAAAAAACTTGGCTAACATCCTTTTGAACTCTGGATCTACCACCAGAGTGTGTCCCAGTATCTCGAGTAGTAAATTCCTGTAATCTTCATCACTGTTTGTCAACTTGTTGATATACTCGTCCACAATCTCAACAGGCTTTGCTTCATTATCATAGTCAATGTCAATATTATACGGAGTGAAGTCGTCAACAATGATGTCCTTGAACTCTCCATCTCTCAAATAACCATTATTAAACTTAATATTGAAAACTGTATCCTGTGGTATCTTCCTACACCGATACTCCATCTGTTTAATAACTTCATCGACATATCTAGTCTTTTGACTGCCTACACTCTTATAAACTAACTGCCTTAACAGCGACTCCTCATGTGAATACTCTCCATCCACTTTGAAATAATACCTTTCACCGTATTGCAAGAAGTCCATTTCTTTCATTAACCAGTTGGCCACTTCATATTCGTTATCCTTCTCTGCAGTAACCACCATTTCTCGAGTGAGTATTGTTAGCTCTTCTTCACTTAAAGGTGCACTAAAGATATTGTCATTTACAAACGTTAAAACCTTTCTCCAGTCCTTTTGTCCGGCTAACTGATTTCTTAATCTAAATAAAGCATTGTTTCGACCATCACCTTCATCCATTCCGAATAAGACCTCAAACTTTTTATTCGATGTAAATATAAAAGGTGCACTTTCTCTAATGCCTTCATTTTCTATCTCTCTAAGTTTCCCATTACGTTTTATCGTTACTGCTTTTGTGTTCCCTTTGTGTTTTATCTCATACTCAAATCCAAGTGGCGACACTCTATTCGCACCACGTCTAAAGCCTTCTGGTTTCTTGAAGTAGAGGTGACAACCTCTTTCTGTCCACACTGTTTGCGTCTTAATGTCAAAGGTTATAATCAGTTTCTTTATGATCTCTTTTGGTAGGTTGTCAATGTCAATCACATAATCATTATCGTCAAGCAGCCTTCCAGCATCAGCAAAAGCTGAATGGTCGTCGCTGATGTCAGATAAATTGTTACTAAATTTCTCACCCGGTTTAAATTCTACATACAAAGTTTCACCTCCTCACTTTTCTTATGATTAGTGAGATTATCGCCATCTCTCTAAGTTTTTCATCACTAAATCGTAATACCATTGTAGGTCTATTATTTTTTCAAAGTCTTTCAAGTCTTTTAGGTCCTCATTCCACAAAAACATCTTATTCGGTGCATCCGCAAACTTAACAAGCCCATCGTCCTGTCTTTTCTTTAGGATTTCGACGCCTTCGCCTTTTGCGGCAAATATTCGGTTTGTGGTTGTGTCGAGTAGTTTCTCTGGCTCATCACTTCTCACCACACCTTTGTATGTGTTACCAGCTTTTAAGATGTACTGATACAATACCGGATCATTTAAATTTTCAAATAGCGTATCTTGTACCGGTTTCCCATGTATAAGATAATCGACCAAAGCAATATGCGTAATTCTAATATCATTATTCGCAAAATATTTATGCTCATTGTACTTGTTTACATCCGAACCTTTTGTAACCATATATCCCGATTTTGTAACTGCAATATAGTTGTTCACATTCGATTGAATCCAGTTTGAAAACCTGTCTATTTCCAAATTTAATCCAAACTCTTCCTCCCAGTTTTTGAAGATTTTAATATCTTCATCGCCTGTGTACGAATATGCGACTCCATCTGTATTTATATTGATAATCCTTGCTCCCATTTGCGCCAATCTTTGGGATAAAACATAAAGTGATATTTGACCATAAATACAGATGCTATATGCCAAGTGTGGATTGTTCAGCTGTGAAAACTTATTATTCAAAATTCCATAGGTTGAATTAAGGACCAACTTCAACGGTGCTTGCTCTTCTTTTTTACCTTCGTGTTTTAGTTTGAGTCTGTAATCGAGAATGTCTTTATAATATTTTGTCTTGTCTTTCAGTCCGTCCAGAAGTATCAATATGTTGGGATACATCGAGGACACATCGGCAAGTTTCACATCTGCATCCGTTATAAATCTCTTAGGTGCTCCATGAAGTCCTCCCCATCCAAACTCGATTACATTCCCAAACTCCTCAATTACAACTTTTTTCTTTTTGAACTTAAAGTCGATAGTTGTATCAAGCTGTTCCCACATGTCCCTAACTTCTTTGGGTGCATACTCCATCAAATGATCTCCAACAAGTCTCCTTGATGGTGCTTTTCTTTTTGGTTTAAGGATTTCACCGACAATGCTGGTCGTATTCCATTTGTAAGCAATTTTCTTTAAATGGTCCGACTCCATCATGTCAATTATTTTGTTTTTGCTTTCAAAGTAATCTTTTCTCATCCTAAAAATCTTCCAAGTATTCAAAACATCGTATTCACAATACTTAAACGTCTCATAGTTTTCACTCGGTGTCAGCGGCCTATCAATATCAAAACTAACACTTGACTCTACAATGGAAAGTCCCATGTTGCCCTCAATCTTCTTCAAACTCGGTCTTGATACGTCTATTTGTTGAAAACAATCAAGTGTCTTGCAACATTCTATCTTTTTCATGTTTAGCATCGAGCCTTGTTTGATTATGCTGTCGTTCCACTCTTTAATAATCCATTGATCAAAATTCTTGCTCATTGCGTATAAAATGTAGTCGTCATACCAGTAATTATTAAACCCAACCAACGTCTTACCGTTTATAAACTCTTCCAGTTTCTCAAATCCAGCCTCTGTGATAATACCTTCTGCATACAACTCTCCCAGTCCATCAAGGGACGAGGAAAAGACTTTAACAGTCTTTCCTGTGTCATCCTTGAATACGACCATACTGTTGTGTTTGAACACCTCTACGTCAAAAAAGTAAATCATTGGTGCGTTCCATTACGCCCAATTAGGCTTCTTAATATCCGCATATGGAAACTTATTAAATGCGATTTTAACCTCGACCATAATATCTTTTCCGACCACATCCTCGGCCTTATCCACTTCAACTCCGAACTTATCCTTAAACTTCGCATACTGTGCATTTTTCTTTTGTGGATTCTCGAACCATTTTCCTAAATCTTGGATATAATCCGAATACATCATCTTACTTTCATATTCTTTGTCCTCAAACTCAAAGAATATTCGTATACCTCTACCATCGTTCACAATCCTTGATATCTTTGTTTCAAAAAACTTACCCACATGTTCCTTTGTAAACTTGACTGTTTCTTTAGTTTTCCAAAGAGAGTTAAATTTTTCGTAAACGTAGACATCCTTTTTTGTACCAATCGTACTACTTAATTTCTCAAACGTTGTGTCAAAGTATTCCTTACACCATTCTTTAACTTTGTCTGCTTTTTCTTTACTGTCTATAAATTTTCCGTCATCGTATATTTGTTTATTAAAGTTAACCTCCAACACCTGTCCATTTTCCACATCTAAAAATGTCATTACAGCCTTTTTATTATCATTTTGATAAACAACTTCTACTAATTCACAATCTTTTCTTAAATCCATATTAATTCTCCTTTTTTTAATATAATTAAATGCTTTTAGATTTCACGTATTTCAAACTCAATACCATTCTCTCTCAACAACATCTCTGTCAATTTCTTATCCTTCTCTCCAGTCACCACAAAAACATACTTCTTAACCTCATCTTCTTGTACATCTTTAAGCAGGTCCTTTTGTGCTTTCAGTGCTAGTTTCTTTGCGTTCCATCTCTGTATTGCATCAGCAACGTCGAATAGCTCCGAACTTACATATTCGTAAATGAGATCCTCAGACTCATCCATTTTGTGCAAAACGTCTAAATCTCTTTCGCACTTTTCTAAGAAGGCGACCATGTCCGACTCTGATTTCTTTATCGTCTCGCTTTTGTTTAAATGTCTCGGCTCTAGCCAATTATCAAAAGTTATAAGCTTTGCAAAACCGTAATGCTTAATCCTCGCATTCCAGATTCTCAAAAGTTCATCTTTCTTTTCCTGTCTCTCATTTTCCTCAATCTCTCTGACTTGATTTCTTACAATCGTGTCAGCATCTTTGACGATTGTTTCTATTTCTTTTATCTGTTCTGCGAATGTTTCGTATGGTGCAAGTATTTCTTTCTTAATCGCAATCCGTCTGTCGTTCAGCTCCTTAATGCTCTTATTCACACTTGCGAGCATCTTCTTTGTAACCTTGATGTTTTCTTCTGTGACCTCAACTGTGTTGATGTGCTCTGCCAAAAGTAAAGCCTCGCTCTTCAAGCGTTCATAGTCTTTGAAATTGATAACCGGCACAATCTCAACGACAGTGTTTTTCATTAATTCGTTCATGTTTCCTCCTTTTTTATGCACTTCTCCTCTTTCAACGAATGAAATTTGTACCTCTTTCTCAATAAAACCTCATACTCTTGTGAAGCTCAATCCATTCTGAGTCCTCATCTCTCCTATTCATGTAATAAAAAGCCTTACTCTGCTGTGTACTCAGATGTCTCATCGCTCCTTGCCAAGCGTCGTATCCGTATAGCTTACGACTCGTATTTTGTATTGCCCTAATCTTGTTCTCGTCATGGTTCGATTCAATGAACAGATAATCATATTTCAGCTTGGGAGCATGCTCCAGTGTAGTTGTATCCGTCGCATAAATCATGTTTACGTCTTTTTTCTGGACCACAAACCCATGGCACACAACATCATGCGGACAAGGGAAAGATAGTATTGTTCTATTTTTGAGTTTTATCTCTGTGTCGTCTCCCACAATGTGGTCGACTGGTATACGATACGCAATTTCCCAATTTGCTATTACTTTGATTCTCGGGAATTCTTTTTTAATCGCATTGAATGTGACTGTATTTAGATGGTCCGAGTGCTGGTGCGTGATGAAAAGGTATCTCACATCATATAGATGATTCCTTACCTTCGCATACGGCACCCCGCAGTCAAACAACATATCTTCAACAACAACCGCATTACCCGAGCTTCCCGATGCTATAATCCTATAATTCATTTATCTATTTTCCTCGTTTCGTGATATAATAAAACAAAGGTACTCAAAGACCTTAAAGGGAATGTGTGCGTGGTGGTGCTATTCCCTTTTTGCATTGTGATATATTTTACCATTGTAGAAGTCGATTCCATATATGATTTCTAACAACTCGTTTAACTCTGGCGAATATTCTAGATCCTCTACAACGGTGTTGATTAGTAATAATTCTTTCACCTTCACTCTTTCCAAAGCATCATAGTCCGTATTCGTGTTCCATTTTTGATACCAATGTAATCTTCCTTGTAGTGCTTTAATTTGCTCATTTGTTAACATTTCCTTCCTCCTCGAATTTCATTGGTAAAACCAAACCTCGTATAACTCCATTTTCGTAAACTAGCACCGGTCTATGTGGATGCTTAATTTTAAAAGTCGCATCTTCAAAATACTTTAAAAACTTTTCATTCACGTACGCGTGAGTTTCCGCATTCTCAATCTTGTTAAGCTTTTCTTTTTGAAACACTCTCATTTCATTCGTCAACCATGCGTTTTCGTAACCCTCTTCTTTTTCAGTGTCGCGTATTATTTCGCAAAATTTATGATTAGACATTTTCGCACTGTCAAGATAGAAATCTTCCACGTTTATCAAATAAATCCTAAATCCATCACCAATTGCAACGTGTTTCGATACTTCCACTTCACTAATGTCGCAAATTGCTTTTTGATGCTTCTCAATCTTTGTCATAAAATCTTTTTGTAACTGTAATGTTTTCATTTCATTATCCTTTCCGTTTCTGTAAGTTCATTTACCATTTTCAAAATCAGTTTCGCATTCTCCCTGTCTTTCAAGTTCAGTAATGCAAAACTATAAATCATACTCCTATGCGCCCACTTCTCACGCTCCTTTTCGTTTTCTTTTGTAGTAGAATAATGCGTCGCTTTTTGTGCCAGTTGCTTTGTTTCGTGAATTAACTCGTCTAGCAACCTGTCATAATTCATTTCCTCACCTCCTTTAAATAGAACTCGCCCATGCAAGCACGTACATAAGCCATATGAGCATTACAGCCCCTAATAGACCTAATCCATAAGCCGCATAGTAAAGCGTCCACTGATACCATGTCTTAGGATTCCAAACATATCTTTTGTTCATCTCTACCTCCTATTTTTAAATATTCTTTCTACTGTTAACTCAAAATATCTCCTACATCTCTCTTGCTCCACCATCCATGCCGGGTATTGAAATTCTAGTCCCTTACATATTCTCCAAAGTTCGTACAGGGATCTGCAGTTTTGGAGTTCGTTGTGGATGAGGCGTTGATGTCTTTCTATTCTGTTCATCTCCTGTAATCACACTGTTCATTTTCGTCTAGAAAATCGCTTATCCATTCGGCCTTATAAAATATTCGATTGCCCACCTTGGAATACGCAAGACCGTGCTTTCGCCACTCTAGAAGCGTGTCTTTTGAAATATCCAGATACTGACATACCTCTTCTTGGGTCATTACTTGTTTCATTGTTTCTCCTTTCTGTGAATAAATATTATTCATTGTTCTTTTGTTTACGGTTTTCCGTTATTTGCGAGTAAAAAAATATTCTTCAATTAATTCCCAATTTAAGTCCAATACTTCTACCGCTCTTTCAATTTCCAACTGGTCCCATGGCACTATGTTGTTCAACTTGTTGCTAGCACTAGTGTACGACATGTTCATGCTCTCGGCAAACCTACCTATTGTTCCAAATTTTTCAGTGATTTTTCCCCTTAACTTACTGTAATCATATTTCATTCTTTCACCTCCATTTCTAACGGATTTCCGTTTTCTATTTAAGTATAACCCCTATTTTTTTATTTGTCAACAGTTTTCTTTATTTTTTTTACATATTTCCGTTTAAAATGTATTATTTTGTGGTATAATATATAACACCATACAATGTAAGGAGTTAGGAAAATGAAAGAAAAATTGTCCAAACGGCTAGCACAAATAATGAAAGAATTGGACCTCAATCAGACAGAACTTGGAAAACTGGCAAACATTACTCCATCGAGTATAAGTGACTATCTGAATGAAAGATACATGCCAAAGCAAGATAAAATTGATGCTATTGCTAGAGCGTGTAATGTAAGTCCGTCATGGTTAATGGGATATGATGTTCCAAAGCACAGAAAAGAACTGCAAACCCTCGCCGCCCATCTAGACGGCGACTTTACGCCCGAAGAACTTGAAGAAATAAGAAAATTTGCCGAATATATTAAATCTAGAAGGAAATAGAAATATGGAAAATGCAATACATAAACTAGTAGAAAGTGGTGAAATTGAAATCATTGAAGCACCTTTCAAAAATAAGAAACTGAAAGGCTTATGTATAGACAATATTATCTATATAAACTCACTAAATCACCTCACAAGACGGGAGAAACGATGCATCATAGCCGAGGAGGTCGGACATCTTAAAACCTCAGTAGGCGACATTTTGAACACCAAAGCGGTAGCAAACGCCCAGCAAGAAAGGCATGCGAGAGCATGGAGCTATGGGCAACTTGTTCCGCTTGAAAAATTAATCGATGCTCATAATACACGAATAAGAGGCAGGCACGAACTTGCCGAATACTTAGATGTAACAGAAGAATTCTTACAAGATGCCGTGAAGTATTATAAAAGTGTTTATGGCATCTGTACGAGAATAGGAAAATATCACATATACTTCGAACCGCTCGGAGTACTTGAAAAACTTGATGATTAATTTCATAAAATAAAAACCACACAGGAGGGACCACAAAATGGCACTATTCGGAAAAAAGGAAACAAAAGAAGAGAAAGAAGAAAGAAAATTACAAGAATTTATGGAAAGGTATCAACTTGAAAGCCTTGATGAAAAGGACCTAATTGTCCTACAAAGGATAGCAAACGACCTAGTCGGTAACAATTTCTTTAAGGTAGGAATGGCATTATCTTTTGCTAAAGCCGAGGAGCAAGCAAAAGTGACATATCTTTCTGCACTGGTCGAGCAAAATTGGATGATTATTAGGCAGTTAGGGAGACTTAATGAAAACATTGAGAAGTTGGTAGACAGGCAATAGGGTGTTGCAAGCACCCTTTTTTGTACACATAAGAGGAGCAACACATGAAAAACAAAATAACATCCTACAAAAAGAAAAACGGAAAGACATTCTACATGTTCAAAGTCTACTTGGGAATAGATCCCCTAACCGGAAAACAAATAAACCCAACCCGAAGAGGATTTAAGACCATGAAAGAGGCCCAGAAGGCTTTAAATAAGTTAGTCTACGAATTCGACCAAGGACTACTTAAAACGTCATCCGGAAAGACCTACGGCGATGTATACGAGTTATGGCGAGAAGTCTATATGACAACTGTAAAGGAATCTACTTTAAACAAAACCGACCAAGTATTTCGTGACCACATACTACCAGTCTTTGAAAATAAAGACATCGATAAAATAACATCTTTGCAGTGCCAAAGGTTTTATAATGATATGGTCGCACGGTTCGATAAAGGTCGCACATTCTATAATTATGCGAATAAATGCTTTAATTATGCGATACAGCCTTTGAGATTAGTCTCTTACAATCCTTTTACTGACATTTATAAAACACCGGTAAAACAAAAAACTCCGGATTTGAATGATAAAGGATTCTTGGAACGAGAGGAACTACTGATATTACTCGATGCATTCAAGCAAGATGGCGACATAATGTGGCATACGTTCTTTCATTTGCTCGCCTACTCCGGCATGCGTAGAGGTGAAATTCTGGCCCTTAAATGGGATGATGTTGATTTTAGAAAGAATGCTATCAAGATAACAAAAACACTAACACTCGGCGAAAATAACCGGCTAATGGTGTCCAGTACTGCCAAGACCTCTAAATCTAATCGAATAATTGATTTAGATCCAGTCACGATGCAAAAACTAAAAACATGGAAAAAAGAGCAAACAATACAAAGCCTCGAAAACATCGTATTCACGAATAATAAAGGCTCTTATATTGCACTGCCTAAAGCCGGACAAAAACTTGACCAAATCTACAAGAAACATAAACTATCAGAGCACATAAAGAACGTACGAATCACTCCGCACGTGTTAAGGCATTCTCACTGTTGTCATTTATTCGATGCCGGTGCTGACCTAAAAGCCGTTCAATCTAGGCTAGGTCATGAAGATGAGCTCACAACACTTAAAATATACAACCATTTCACCAATTTCAGAAAAGAGAAATCAACAGAGAAATATTTCAAATTCATGGGCATTTTTGACTAGATTTTTGACGTGAGATTTATCTAGTCAATCGGTTTAGGTCGACTTAGACCGATAATTGAAATAGCCTTCAAACATTGAAATCTACACTAAATCACTAGTTGTCAATATTTATAAAATATGTATGGTGGAGACAAGGAGGCTCGAACTCCTGACCTCATGACTGCCAGTCATGCGCTCTCCCAACTGAGCTATGCCCCCAATTAGATACTATTCTAGGACAGTATCCGTTTTTTGTCAATTATTATGCTTAATTCTTACACGGTCATTAAGTCAATTGTTGTAGTTTATAATGTTTAGATCTTTAATGCCACTTGCTTATATTCAGCATAATATTTAATGTAACCATTCTTAAAGAGTTAGACATCACATCTACTTATTAGGTGAGCAAAATATACTTTCTTATCACTATTTATCATTCATATTTTTTTAGTAAATGATTAAATACGATAATTTCAATAACAACTTGACTAATTAGATAGATTACCAAGAATATTATTATATGTGTTGTATCCATAATATCTAATACATTAAGGATTAAGTACACCATAATAGAAACAAGTATAATCAAGTTTCCTATCAAATTAGTACAGGTACCTGACTTTTCTCTAATCTTTTGCTTTAATTCATCCTGTTGCTCTATTTGTTTTACTTGTAATTTCTCTTGGAATTTTTCTTTGTTAGTCAGCCAATAAAAATATCGAACTATTATATATATGCCATTTCCACCTAAAACTCCGGTTAAGCCATATAATCCGCCTACCATTTTATTTTCACCAAACGAAATGGCTGCGTATAGAGTTATCCCAGCTAACAAAATACATACTAAGCCATAAATTAGATTATTTTTTTTCATGATTCTCCTCCTCATAAGTAAATACTTCTTCAATTGTTTTAGAAAAATATATCGCAATCTTAAATGCCAAGTCTAAAGAAGGATTGTATTTACCATTTTCTATAGCACTAATAGTTTGTCTTGACACTCTTAACTCTTTTGCAAATTCTTCTTGAGTCAAGCCATTAGCTTTTCTCAATTCATCTAATTTGTTTTTCAAATACTCAGTCCTCCTCCGTAAAGTTTCCTTTACATTAGAATAACACTTGTTTCCTCGCTTGTCAAGTTTCCTTTACAATAGTTAGAGCTAATATTTTTTATTGTACCAAGTTAATTTCTTTAACTATCTTTGTAACAGCCTTGTGCAGGTCTGAACTTTATTCTTATATCCTATAGATTCTATTCTATATTCCCCAACTTTTTATTTAAAGTACTGTACCATTGTAGATTTACAAAAGTTTAAGTGATATACTTAAATTATAAAATTAAGGAGGTTCACTATGAGTTTTTTAGACAATTTACGTAAAGATAAAATGATGGCAATGAAGGAAAAAGATAAGTTAAAAGCTGCTGTAATAAGCAATATGATGTCAGTTATTGCCCTTGCAGAGAAAGAAGAGAAGAAAACTCTGACTGATGATGAGGCAATAAAATTTGTACAACGTGAACTAAAACAAGCTAGAGATACACTTGAAATGCTACCTGCAGATAGATCCGATGTCATTGACGAAACAAATACGAGAATAGCGATTATCGAATCATATCTTCCAAAACAACTTACAGCTGAGGAACTGGAAGTTGAAGTTAATAAGATAATAGAAGAAGAAGGAATCGAACTTTCTCCAAAAGCCAAGGGAATCATTATGAAGTCGGTAATGGCTAAAATCGGAAGTAAAACCGATGGTAAATCTGTAAATATGGTAGTGGACAAGCTGTTAAAATAAAATGAAACATCTATATTCCATTACAGTTTTGATGACTTCACTATTTGTCGGATCTGTAATCAAAAATTTGTTGGGACTTCCAGTTCCCGAAACAGTTTATGCTATGGTAATTCTATTTCTACTACTTTACACAAGAGTTGTTAAGTACGATGCTATTGAAAAGTTTGCCGGTGTTTTACTTGGAACTATGGCAATGTACTTCATTCCTCCTGCTGTGGGATTAGTTAACAGTTATCCACTAATCGCAGATAAGATAATACCATTTATAATTATTTCAGTCGTTTCAACTATTTTAACTTTTATAGCAACAGGACTTACTGTAAAGTACTTGGTGGTGAGAAAAGATGTTGAATAGTCCGGTTTTTGGTATTTTTCTATGCGTAATTTGTTTTTATTTTGGGACACTGGTAAATAAGAGATTCAAAAGCAGTCTTCTGAATCCGCTCCTGGTTGCTATCATCATCATTATTATTATTTTAAAAGTTTTTAACATCAGTTATGATGACTTTATGGTCGGAGGCGCATTTATTCAGTTTATGATTATGCCGACAACCGTTGCCTTGGCCGTACCTTTTTACCGCAATTTCGACGTCTTCTTAAAGTATAAATGGCCTATCCTCATAGGTTCAGCAGTCGGAAGCATTACGGCTCTTACAAGTATTTTGATAATGGGTAAGTACTTTGGCTTAGATAGAAATGTTCTTATATCTATACTTCCCAAATCGATTACTACCGCCATAGCACTCCCCCTTACAGAGGAGTTTGGCGGTATCCCGTCCATAACTTCCTTTGCTATTTCTATTACCGGGCTTTTAGGTGTTATAGTTTGTGACTTTTTATTAAAGAGGCTGAAAATTAACATTGATATTGCAAAGGGAGCCGCACTGGGAACTGCATCTCATGCTATTGGCACATCCAAAGCACTAACCATTTCTGAGATAGCAGGAGCTATAAGTGGTCTATGTATTGTAATTGCAGGTTTTATAACGGTATTATTATTCCCGATTTTTATTAGATTTGTATAGTTCGTATGAGGTTTAAGTTGAATATTTAGGTAGATGTTAGTACAAGGCAAACAAAATGCTGTGTACTCCAATAAATCCGGCCAAAATTTTTGACTGCTGGTAAATGATTTGTATTCATATCAAAATATATAAAGCCATGGAATTCGAATCCTAAATTCGTTCCATGGCTTTTTTATTTATTAATATATCACTTATAATTTTATTCGTACATAATTACAGGTGTTCCTACTAATACTCTATCGTATAGAACGGAGACTTCGTAGTATGGTGTATTTATACATCCGAAACTTCCGTTTCCTCTAAATATATTTCCACCAAATCCTCCGGCGTTTTCTCTCCATCTCGCATTGTGAATCCCCGTATGTGACCAGTCTACAGCCATCCAGTAATCAACCGGAGCTACATATGGGGCACCATTCGGATCAATTCCTTCAAGCGGTTTATTTCTTTCCTTATGCCATACCACATTTACTCCCGGAGGTGTTGCTACTCCTCTGGTCGGGTCGCCGGTAACAACAGGTGCACTAATAACTAACTCACCATTTTCATAGTACCACATATGCTGATTGGAAAGGTCCACTTCTATATATGTCGAGCCGATATCGCCACCGGTTTCAGTTCTTATAGTACCTTCTATTGTGTAGATTGGAGTGATTTCTTTTGTTCCTTCGTCAAGAGATTTACTTATTAGCTTTTCAGTTTCATCAACATCCATTTGCCATCCGTAGATTCCCGGAGGTACTTCAATAGTTCCTCTATTTGTCGATTCAAATGTTCTATAGGTACCGTAGGTATCGTATTGTTTTGCAAGATTAACTACATATTCATGCAGCTTTTCAGAATCATATGTTACCTTTAAGTCTTTATCGACACTGATAAAATCACTTAAAACTGCTCTATCCATTTTTTCTTTCTTAAATATAAAGTCAATCTCAAGCTCTTTATTGGTATATTTATCTATTTCTTCTTTTGCTTTTGCAAATCTTGGATCATCTTTTCTAAGCTTGGGTTGTTCATATAATTCGGTCAAATCCAACTCGCCGCCATTGCTTTTTATGACGTCCATTAGCTTTTCGGTTAGGGTTTCTCTAGCTATATAGTTTCCTTCCACTTCAGGAATTATTTCATAGACACCATTAACTCTTTCCATTTTTGCGTCTTCCGGTTTGACAGCACCTTTAATGAAATTGTCTTCAATAAATGTTTTTAATTTTGCTTCGTCGTATTCTGTAAGTATTTCAACTTCATATTTATCGTCTTCAAATAGACTCAGTGGCCATCTAAACGAATCTTGTTTTATCTCAAGCTCGCTACCTGTTTTTAATTTTAAATCTATCTCTTCTGTGTTTAAAACAACTTGTTCTCCGTCTTTTTTTGTAATGGTAATAGGTTTTATTTCTACTCCATCAAGCGGATCAATGGTTGAAATTTGTTGCATGGTTACGTCCCTGCCATTTACTGAAGTTCTTGGCATTGCATGACTGGAAAAATAAAAAGCACCACCTAAATAAGCAGCCCCAAGAATCACAGGAATAATTAAGAATTTAAGAAATCTCTTTTCTTTTTATGCTCTTCACTGGGTTCATTGATCCAGTCGTTAGTCATTGCAACTTGATCTATAGATTCTGACTCACCATCGGCATTTGAATCGTAAATTTCAGAATTATCTATAAGCTCGGTTTCATCGCTTCCCGTTTCGTCTATATCGGTTAGCTCTTGAGAAAGAGTTTCTTCGGTAGTTTCCGTTTCAGCCAATTCACTTACATCCTCTATCCTAACGGTTTCATCAATTTCTCCTTCAGCGGATATAACCGAATCATCTGACATATTCTCATCATCGATTTGATTGACCTCAAGATTATCGTCACTTGTCGATTCAATCTTTTCAGTTATACCATTTTGTTCCTTTTCAGTTTTAGCAGTCTCTTCTGCATCAGATTCCATTTCATTATTCTTTTCATTGCTCATATCTTTTTTCATTATACACCCCTGCATATAAGATAGTTTTCAACGGAATACCATTATATCACATGTTTCCCACATATGTGTTACAAATTAATAACAATTTAAATAATTCACTCTATAAATAACCACATATACTTTATCATAATATTGCTCTTTCAAACTTAATTTTATAATTCTTTATATTTGAGTACAAAAGACATTATATAAAATAAGCTATATGCTTACACTATACCTTTTTTTCTTTTAGTTTCCATAACATTTTCCCAAAAATCTCTTCACAATTCTCGGGGGTTTTCCCATACATTAAATTATGAATCATTCCAATATTTTAAAGACGTGACTTGCTCACTGTATTATCGTTCAACTTGCAATTGATTATATTTCCACTATATTAATGAATAAAAAAGCAGTGGACTTATTGAAATTATGTAAAAATACAACCTAAGCAGACCTGACCTCATTAATTTTTGAATTTAATATGCATAAAAGGACCCATCATTGCGATAGGTCCTATTGTATCAAAGCAGTTATTTTACAATTGCACTTTGGCTATTATTCAGCGCTTAGTGACTTAGAAATATGTACTATAAATTTAAATAATACATAAAGCACAACTACTACTGCAATTAACTCCTCAACTTTTACTAAAATGGACAAACCCGGTATTGAGGTTCCGGTCTTTCCAAAGTATCCATTAGTCAATTTTAATGAAATCGCCGTTATGACAAATGGGAAGGTAAATCCTGCATACGAAGGGAAAAATTTACCTTTCATAATTGTTCTAGCAAATACTGTAAGGGCATATAGGTATAGCACTTGAGAAAGAATCAATAATATGAATATCAAGGTATTTGACTTAGCTTCAAAAGCACTCATATAGCCCGCCAGATTTAGTGCTACCGGGGCTGAGTAAATTGCAAGTATCGGAAATGCAGGTTCAGGTATCCCCTTAACCACAACAGTTCTATAAATAACTATCGCTAATAAAACTGCGTTTGCTATAAGCCCAAACCAAAAAATGATCCTTCCTAAAGAAGTCATCTCAAATGCAGGTGAAGATACTGATGCAACGACTATTCCTACGAATACAATAAACCAGCTAGGAAATACTTTTTTTATGTCAAAATTAAACACGAATTTAAGTGTAAAGTATGCTATTAAAACTACATGCATGAATATCGATATAAACCAAACTGCTTGACCAAGTGCAGGTGCAAAGGGTTTTAGATATGTTGCGAGTAACATATTTGCCATTGGGAAGGTCGCAAATACCGAAGCGGTTATAGGATTTTTCATCTCTTCTACAAAAAAATCAGCATCCGTCAACACTTTAAGATATATTAATAAAATAATTATCCCCGAAACTATGCCCAGTATATTTCGATACATTTCTCCATAATTTCTAACTAAATTACCCAGTGCTGCCAATGCAAGACCAACACCTGCCATTGGTAGTGGAATCGCTTTTAAAAGTTTAAGCATCTGCACTTACTCCAGGATGTAACTTTTCGTCTTCTATGAGTCTTTCTGCAACCCATCTAGCCACTTCTCCGGTAATTCTAATGCAGTGCTCTTTTCTCTCAGGTGATGCAAAGTCGTCACCTTTCCACTTTCTGGTTATGCTTCTACAACATGTGGATTTGTAATTATCAATGGTCCAATCATGTAGATCTTTTGCAAGCTCGAACATCTTCGGATGCATAGGTTCACCGTGAACACGACCATAAACAATTCCAAGTGCAATCTCTCCACCAGAGATTGCTCCACATAGACATTGAGCCTTTCCAAGTCCTATAGGAAATGCCGACGCTAGTTTTACAATCTCTTCAGGCATGGGCTTACCAAGTGCATCGTTAATAGTCTGTACTACTGCTTCGGAACAGAAGAATTCTCCTCTTCTAAAATATCCTTCAGCAACTTCCTGGATCTCATCCAAATACTCTTTGTGTTTATTCTCCATTATACTCCTCCAAAACATAATTTAATATAACGTAATACAATAATATTATATGTCTTGGAGGAGTAGTTTGCAAATCAATTATCTTAATGATTATTTGTATTTAATAAGATGTTCTTATAATTATCAATCCCTCTATCGAGTTAAATCATTGGTTTGTTAAATGCCTCTTTCACTCATTATTAGTTTAATCTCATCTTCATTGATTCCAACCATTGCTTCGCCTATGTTCTTGGAAACTTCTAATAATGCTTTTGGATTATTGTAGTTTACAACTGCTTGAACCACAGCTTTTGCACGTCTTTCCGGATCTTTTGATTTAAAGATACCGCTTCCAACGAATACACCTTGGGCTCCTAATTGCATCATTAGTGCTGCATCTGCAGGAGTTGCAACTCCACCTGCTGAGAAGTTAAGTACAGGTAATTTCCCATGATCGTGTACATATTTTAATAATTCTACAGATACTCCGTATTCCTTGGCAGCATGGTATAGTTGATCTTCATTTAACGATTTAACTGTTGCTATTTCAGTCATAATCTGTCTCATATGCTTAACAGCTTGGATTATATCTCCTGTTCCCGGTTCACCTTTAGTTCTAATCATCTTGGCACCTTCTGATATTCTTCTAAGTGCTTCGCCAAGATTTCTAGCTCCACACACAAATGGAGTTTCAAATTTATTCTTATCTATATGATAGCTTTCATCAGCAGGTGATAAAACTTCTGATTCATCTATAAAATGTACACCTAAGCTTTCAAGAATCTGTGCCTCCACAAAATGACCTATCCTTACTTTAGCCATTACAGGAATGCTTACAGCATTTAATATCTCTTCAATCATATATGGATCGCTCATTCTGGAGACTCCTCCGGCTGCTCTAATGTCTGCAGGAACTCTTTCCAAAGCCATAACTGCACATGCTCCAGCTTTCTCTGCAATCTTAGCCTGCTCTACATTAGTTACATCCATTATTACTCCACCGCTTAATTTTTCAAATATGTCCATATTCATTACCTCCAAATTTTATGTTTTTTATTATGTGTCGATTATATATGATATACTGTACCTATTGTTAGTATCAAAATGATTTATTTATATGGGTACAGATTATTTGTCAAAGGAGTTTCAAAATGTATTTAAACTTAAATCCGGAAATAGGACATCTATATTTACAAGTCTATTCAGCGATAAGAGATATGATAATATCAAGAGAATTAAAAGACGGAACCAAACTGCCCTCTATAAGATCACTTTCCAGTGAATACTCCATAAGTAAAAACACCGTGAGCAATGCTTACTATCAACTTGAGATAGAGGGCTATATCTCGTCTGTTGAAAAAGTAGGATTCTTTGTAAATAAAATCGACCATTTAGTTCAATTGGATAGTGATAGCGAAGAATCGACACCTATTTCAGAAATAAAACCAATCTATGATTTTTCATTTAGCGGGGTTGACTCAAGTTCTTTTCCTTACTCAATTTGGAGACGGGTATTTAGGGAAACAGTAAATTCTGAAGACGAAACACTGCTAAGACAAGGCGATCCAAAGGGACTTTATGAATTAAGAGATGCCATTGCAAACTATTTAAAGAACTCCAGAGGAGTTTCAACAAGCCCGGACGATATAATTATTTCTGCAGGTACGGAGCACTTGTTTTATCTACTTAGAAGGCTGCTTGGTGAGAATTCAAAATACGGATTTGAGGATCCCGGTTACGCTTGGGGAAATGAGTTTTTTACCTATGACCTTAAATCAGCAGCACCGATTCCCATAGACGAATCCGGAATAAAAATATCAGATTTAGTCAGAGAAGATGTAGATATCTGCCTGGTAACTCCTGCTCATCAGTTTCCAACCGGCATAGTCATGCCGATAAGCAGAAGAATAGAGCTTTTAAACTGGGCAGCAGTTGAGAACAGATTTATCATTGAAGATGACTACGATGGAGAGTTTAAATTCAGCGGTCGTCCTGTACCTGCACTCAAGAGTATGGATGTATTTGATTCGGTAATATACATGGGAAGTTTTTCCAAATGCCTTACTCCATCTCTAAGAATCAGCTATATGGTTATGCCAAAAAAACTTATGAGACTGTACGAAAATGCCTTTTCAGGCTTTGGTTGTCCTTGTTCAGTTTTTATACAAAAAGCTCTCACTACTTTTATAAAGGACGGGTATTTTGAAAAACATATCAACCGAATGAGAAATATTTACTCCGGTAAACACGAATTAATGACTGGACTGCTTGGGAAAATAAATGGTTTGAAAATAATACCACCTCAATCAGGAATGTCATTTGTAATAGAACTAAAAAAGGATATTGACGGAGAAAGTTTTGCAGAATACGCCAGAAAAAACGGCATAGGAATAACGCCTTTAAATAGGTTCAGTACAATCGAAGAGAATTCAAATCCTAAATTCATAATTGGATTTGCAGGACTTAGTAAAAGCGAGATAAAAACCGGACTTTCAGCACTTAAGGATTTGATAAATAGAATTTAATATAGCATTTAAAAATGAGCTGCAGTGAGCAGCTCATTTCTGTTCATTTATCGGGATTCGTATCCAGGGTCTTTCGTATTTCCATTCCAACTCCAGATCGATTCCATAGACTTTT
This sequence comes from Peptoniphilaceae bacterium AMB_02, assembly GCA_036321625.1. Taxonomy (NCBI): domain Bacteria; kingdom Bacillati; phylum Bacillota; class Tissierellia; order Tissierellales; family Peptoniphilaceae; genus Microaceticoccus; species Microaceticoccus formicicus. The sequence continues at coordinate 304,250 of CP143259.1, read as the reverse complement.
TTCAGATTTTCTTCAGTCAAAACCTCTCTCTTTTTTCCCTTTGCAATTAATTTACCATCTGCCATAATTGCAACATGGGTAATGCCAGGAATTATCTCTTCCAGATTATGAGTTACATAGATAAGTGGTTTTTCATCACATATGCAGTATCTGTTTAGATTACTCAAAAGCTCTTCCCTTCCTGTTAGGTCAAGTCCTGCACAAGGCTCGTCGAGAACCATCAAGTCAGGTTTATTCATAAATGCTCTGGCTAAAAGAACCCTCCTTTGTTCTCCTTCAGAAAGGCCAAAATATCTTTTCTCTGCTACATGATTGAGCGAAAATTGATTTAATAAATCCTCTGCTCTATCTATTTGCTCAGGACTTAATTCATTGTAAAAACCAATGGTATTCTCAACACCGCTTCTTATAATATCCCTCGCTGATTTAGAGTGCATCGAAGGTAGAAGCTCTTTCATAGTCGTCGATACATATCCGAGTCTTCTTCTGATGCGTTTCCAGTTTGTCATCCCGAATACATAGCCGAATACTTCTACTCTTCCACTACTTGGATATGTATACGCCGGTATCATGCCCAACAAGGTTGATTTTCCACTTCCATTTAGGCCAATTAACGCCCATCTTTCTCCTTTAAGGATTCTCCAATCTATTCCCTTAAGTATTTTTCTTCTATCGCGTATAAAATGAATGTCTTCAAAATTGATTACAGTATTTTTCATGTCTTCCACTCCGTCGCTTTATAAGTGAATTTTATCACATTAAATCGCATATGTAAAAAAACCACTGTTTTTAGCAACAGTGGTCTCTCATAATTAGCTGAATGTATCTAGTTTTTTTAGCCTTTTTGAAACTATAAAAGCTAGTACGGTTTTTAAGGTGTCGCCCGGCAAGAATAGTAGAAAACCGAACTTAAGTACAAAATATAAATCTACACCTTTCCCCAGATAATTGTTTAATATGAAATACATATAAGGTAAACCAATTACATATAAAAATAGATTGAATAATAGCAATTTATAAATCAGTTTTTTATTACCTTCTTCCATATTAGCGGTCAGCGTATTAGTTATAAATGTAGAGATGGTAAAACCAAGTATAAAACCGAAACTCGGCATAAATACAGCTGAAGGTCCTCCATTATTGCCTGAAAATATAGGTAGTCCCACAAGTCCAAGTATAGTGTAGATTATCGGTACCATCACAGCCTCTTTTGGCTTTAAAACCAATAAACTAATCATTAGAATCAGCGTTTGAAGCGTCACTGCAACAGGACCTAGAGGCAAGGAAATCATAGTGCCCACTATTACCATTGCAACGAATACACTAATTTTTGTAATATTATCTATCTTCATAATACCTCCAAAAGAATTTGATAAATTATTATACCACTTATGATTAAAATAAACAAATTAAAAAATTTTAAGTATTTTTTTATCCCATACATTTTGTTTAGCTTATTGACAATTTTATTCCTTAGTATAAAATTAAATTTATAGATGAATATTAGGAGGTTTTTATATGATGCGATATATTTTAAGTCCAAGTACCAATTGTTACTGGAACTTGGCTCTTGAGCAATATGTTTTTGATAATCTGGATACAGATTATGGATACTTTATGCTTTGGCAAAACGATAATACCATAGTTGTCGGTAAACACCAAAACACTGCAGCAGAAATCAATGCTGAATATGTAAAAGAAAATGACATAAAGGTAGTTAGAAGACTTTCAGGCGGTGGAGCAGTCTATCACGATTTAGGTAATCTAAACTACACCTTTATAGATGATAATCCTGACGACACCTTTGACTTTGCAAGATTTTGTAATCCCGTAGTTAAAGCTCTGGCAAGCCTTGGGGCAAATGCTGAGATTACTGGCAGAAACGATATGACTCTCGACGGTAAGAAGTTTTCAGGAAACGCCATGTACAAGAAAAAAGGTAGAGTTATGCACCATGGAACCTTGATGTTTGATTCAAATCTTGACATTCTTACAAACGCACTTAAGGTTTCAAAGGACAAGATTGAGTCTAAAGGCATTAAATCAATCAGGAGTAGAGTTACAAATATCAAACCTCATATAAACGATGATTTAACCGTTCAAGATTTCATAGTGGCACTTAGGGACTTTATGTTCAGTGAAAATGAGATGGAAGTCTACGAATTGACGGATGAAGATATAAAAAATGTAGATAAACTTTATGAAGAAGTCTATAGTAAGTGGGAGTGGAATTACGGAGCTTCTCCTAAATACAGCGTAATGAAAGAGAGAAGGATTGAAGGTTTTGGAAAGCTCGAAGTATACATGGATGTAAAATCCGGTAAGATTGAAGATATCTCATTCTATGGTGACTACTTCGGCAACGGAGATTCCTCTGTACTTGCAGAAATAATGAAAGGCAAAAACCTTGAAGAAACTGAACTTAGAACTGCATTAAAAGATGTCGATATCAGACATTACTTTAATAATTTGTCCTTGGATCAGTTTATGTCGATAATTATGGAATAAAATTAAGCAGCTAAATGATATGCATTTAGCTGCTTTTATATTTAATGGATAGCATCAGAAATAAGTCCTATTTTAAATAATCAATGTGCTCAATTTACTCCTTTACACTTACTTGGTTTCACTAAAAACCAAATAAGTGCCATGCAAAAATCACATTTCCTACTAAACAAGCCAACAGGATTACAGCGGAGAATTTCCCCAATCTGTATTCTTCTCTAGCCTCTACCAAACTATGAATTCTATCATTTTCAATAAATATCATAGGCAGCGGTAAACTAGTTAGTAATATGAGACCCAGTATGCCTATATTATCGGCTCCAACAGTCTCAAGCTCAATCAACTCTACAGCAATCAGTATCAGTATTGGAAGAAAAACCGCTGCTAATGATAAATAGCTGAGCTTCATCTTATGTTTTGCTTTTAAACAATCTATTTCTTTGGTATAAACCTTATTCCTGTAAGCATCTTCAATTTTTAGTATTCCGGCAATCGTAGATATTAAATAGGTTAACATCAATACTATGTAAGCTCTATTCTCATCCGTCCCACTTATTATAATTAATAAAAGCAAACTCATATGCAGTGCATTAATAAAATTAATCCAAGTCTCCTGTGCAGATAAAGCTCGTTTAAGTTGATTAAAATCATAGTGCATGCGTGAATCGTATCCAGACAATAAACTAAAATCACCCGATTTATACATATATCCAAATATCAAGTACAAGGTCACTGACATAAATGGATAAAAGGAAAGCATAATTAAAATTCCTATATTTTGTATATAGCCGGTTGAAAATCGCAAAATTATGGTTAATAAAGTCAAAAGCACCTGAAACGCTAAGAGCATTCGAGTGGTCTTTCGACTAAAATCCTCTTTTTGTATTTCTTCGTCCCCTATCAAGTCCTCGATAGAAATATAAAGCTCCTTGCTGAGCCTGAGCAGCATATCGACATCCGGTTCACTTATCCCTCGCTCCCAGTTTGAAACAGCCTGCCTGGTTACATAAAGCCTGTCTGCAAGGTCAGCTTGAGATATTCTTGCCTCTAGTCTATATTTCTTTATATTATCTCCAAGCATCACGCACACCTCCTATGTTTAATAATAGTTTAAAATCGTTCACCCTGCAAGCAAAGTTTTGTTGCAAGCTCATTAAATAGACAAGAACTTCCCAGGTTGATCATAGATCATAGGAAATACTGAAACTATTGATAGCAGTAAAAATAGAACCTCAGATTCTATTACCACTTTTCCCCGTTTTTATAATTATGATTTAAATCCTTCGATATTTACATTTACTTTAGTAACCTGCTAGAGATTTCCATTTCAACACAATTGATTATTAAATATTTTATTTCATTTTTGTGTATATGCCAGTTTTACATTAGACAATTCCAAAGAGTTCTTTGTATCTCTCTTCTGATCCTACTGTCATTCTTTGTATGTCCAGAATCTTAGTATGTTTTCTTATCTCATCTATAGCTTCGTTTATCTCTACAGACTCTGAATTAAAATGTACTTTATATCCCTCTATATCACATATTTCAGGATTAAGTGCATTTGGGGAAATTTCGTTTTCTACCAGGATACTATATCTTGTTTTTTGTACTTTAGATATGTCCTCCCTTAAGATTACCCCCTCTTTCAAAAACAATATATCGCTCGTCATTTGATCAATCTCTGATAAATTATGTGAAGATAGTAGTATGGTCTTTCCACTTTTTGCTAAATTATTAAGTATCGACCTTACCTTTATAATCGTAGTAGGGTCTAGTCCATTAAAGGGTTCATCCAGCATTATAAAATCTCTATTAGTCATGATAGTCATAGTAAATAATAGCTGCTATTTCATACCCAAAGAGTATTCCGATACTTTTTTGTTTAGAAAGCTTGATATATTTAATAATTCTGAGTATTCTCTTATTGATGTCTTTTTAAGTCCATTCATGTCACTAATAAATTTTAAATGATCCATGCCTGTTAAATATGGATAAAGTACAGTATTGTCTATCATATAGGAAAACTTACCGTAAATCTCAGAATTAGTATTTAATATTCCAAAAATTTCCACTAATCCACCATCTAGTTTTATTAGATTAGCTATTATATTCATTAGTGTAGATTTCCCGGATCCATTTGGTCCAACAAGCCCAAATATACCCGGGGTAGATAATTCTATGTTAATATCTTTTAAAACCTTGTGATTCCCATAACTTTTACTAACTCCTATTACTTCTAAAATCTTCATGATTTACCTCTCTTTTACTCTCTTAAAAAGATTATAGCCTATAATAAATATTATCATACTCCATGCTAATAATATAAGCAGTCCCATCTTTGGATGATAGTTTGTATAGTAATGTAGATTGATATAACCATTTGACAGCTCAATAGGATTTAACCAGGTAAAAGGTAGCAATCCTGCTATTGGTGTTTTTAGCACATTAGAGATTAAAAAACCAATTATTAAAATTGATAGGTTTAAACCTGCATTAGTCCATCTACCTTTAACGAATATTGAGTTTAAGATGCTAAAACTCGTAATAAAAGTCCCTATAATAATTATGCCGATATATATCGATAGATTTGAATTTATAACAGGTTTAAACTTAACATTTACCTCATTTTTACTATTTTTGTCATAATTAATTTTCTTTCCCCAACGATTTACTAACTCCGACTTAATATATCCTGAACCTTTTTCATCCAGATAATAATAAGCGGTAGGATAATTACTGTCAGTTAAATCTCCCATCACAGCTCCAATTGGTATCCATGAAATCCAATTTATCGAAACATATACTATTACAATCGCAATGACTATGAATTTCGAAAGATAAATACTCAATCTTTTTCCTGGTTGTAGGTAGATCATTTTGAGCGCTGATTTTTCTTTTTCTCCTGAAAAACCCTGTGTTAAAATCATACTTATGAGAAATAATAAAAGTAGACCTCCTCCTCTTTTATAGAAGTATTGTCCAACCATATGTGTTGAAGGATGTCCTCTTTTACTAATATTGTCATACCTTATTTTATAACGAAGGTCTTTAAACTCATCAAAATATGTACTTTCAGGTGTAATTGATCCTAATATTTCAGATTTATTTCCTTGCTCTATAACTTTTTTCATTAATTCTATATTAAGTTTAGATGAACTATCATTAAATGTATCCACATTAAAACCATGGAAACCCACCATATTTTTTAAATTGTCTTTTAATAAAGCCAGATTTACATTAGCAATATCAGTATTATCTCCACTTTTTATAGCATCTATTATTATTCTCGCATATCTTCGTTGATAAAGTCTATATAATGGTGTAAATTAGTTTTACAAAAAAATATGAACCATCCCCAACCTTTTGGTATAATAGTTTCACCACAAAACTAACCAGGAGGTAAAAGAGATGGTCTGGCTATATTTTACACTAGATTCAGAAATAATTAAAGGTTTATTTTCAGCTTCAGCTAAAGAAAATGCTATTGCAAAACTCTTAGAATCAATTTTAAACCAAGTTTTAGAGGCTCAAGTTACTGAGGCAATCGGAGCTAAGCCTTATGAACGTACTGAAGAACGTACATGTTACAGGAACGGTTCTAGAGTTAGACAAATTAAAACTCGTGTAGGAACGTTAGAATTGCTAGTACCAAGAGTTAGGGGTGGTGAGTTTTCTCCTGATTTATTCAATCGATATCAACGAAATGAACAAGCTTTTGTACTGGCTATGATGGAGATGGTAATCCAGGGTGTCTCCACAAGAAAAGCAACAAAAATCACCGAAGAATTATGTGGAACATCATTTTCAAAATCAACAATATCAAACCTCTGTTCAAACTTGGATCCTTTAGTTGATGAGTTTCGAAACAGACCATTAGAGTCACAATATCCTTTTATCGTAGTTGATGCTATGTATTTAAAATCAAGAGATGCAGGAAAAGTTAGAAGCAAAGCTCTAATGATTGCAATAGGAGTTCGCTCTGACGGTATCCGTGAAATTCTTGGTTTTATGTGTGGTGATAGTGAGACTGAACTAGGGAGTCTGCTGAAAAAGCAACCTTTTTCCACATCATTTTTCTGTAAAATATTCGTGTATTTTATAAATATCTCAATTTCTTTGAATTTTAAAAAAACAGGAGCGATTTTATCACTCCTGTTTCATCTTATTTAATGCATATCGGTTAAAGTTGACCATCAAGGCTCTTAGTAATCCATTTTTACGCGCACTAATCAAGCCATAACTCTGCTGAGTTTTGCCTTCAAATACGTTCTTTAATTCATGGTTTATGCTTTCATGAACCGATCTCTGTTTAGCTATTTCTTTTGCACCTTCTTTTTGCATTACCGCTGCACACTTATTATATACTCCGTAATTTATTGTGCATTCTATTCTTTTTGCAACATATTTTTTCTCGGTAACGCATTCTTTTCGATCAGGACATATTTTACACATTTTAGAATTAAAGGTATATACTACTCGTCTTGTTATCTCAGAGTCTTTTTCTTTTATTTTGCATACTGAAACTGTTTCGTTTCCATGTTTACAGGTAAATTGGTCAGCATCTTTGCAATATTCAAAACCCTCTTTCTCTTTGTAACTCCCTAGGTTTATTGGGATATAGGGTTGTATTTCTTTTTCATCTGCTGTTTTAAGTATTTCGCCTTTGAAGTATGCTTTATCTCCTAATAGTTTTTCTGGTTTTATTCCCAGTTTCAATACTTTATCAAGTAGTTCTTTAAATTCCACCCCATCACAGTAGTTTCCTGGATAAGTGTTTGTGGCTAGGATATATCTACTCTCTATGTCTGCTATTAGTTCATCTTTGTATCCATAAAATACTTTGTTCTTACTTTTATGACCTACTCTTGCATCTGGATCTGATAATGAGTGTTCTTCTAATCCTTTTAAAAATCTTTCATCTTCTATTTTTTCTTGTAGTTCTTTTTTTAGTGATTGATAGTCTTCCATTTCTTCGCTTATTTTTAAACCGGGGATTATCTTTTCTTCATCTTCATTTTCTAGGGATTCAAGCATTTCTAATGTTTCTTTTACTTTACTGATAACTGTTTTTACTTCTTCTTTTATTGATGTACCTCTTGGTATTTTGGGTATATCAATACTTATTTCTTCTGCTGTATTAAATTTAAGTATTTCATTTAGCTGTTTTAAAAGCTGATTAAGATATTCTCCAGGTGTTAATTTCTTGGCTTTTGATGCACTGTGTGTAGCATCTATACTTATTATTTTACCTTTAATCTCCTTCTTTTTGATTAATTGAATGTTTAAACATGTTAAGAGATTATTTAAGATGTCTTCATTTAGTCTTTCAATCCTAAATTTTGCTATCGTAGAATAGGTAGGTACATTATCATAAAGCCCAAGTCCTACAAATCTTTTGTATACTAGATTAGATTGAAGGTGCCACACTACTTCTCTATCTGTAAAGTTTTCAAAGTACTGAAGTATGATAGTTTTTAACATCACTTCTACAGGATAAGCAGGTCGACCATTGTCTAAGCAGTATCTATTAGTTATTTCTTCAACTATTTCTGAGAAATCAAAGTCATTTATATAGTCAATTTTAGATGTTGGACATCCTAGTGCTTCTATAAGATTGTCTAATTCAATAGTATCTATAGTTAGTTGCTTATTTTCTTGGTCTTTTAACATGATAATCTCCCTTTAATATATTATATATATTATCTCATGAAATAGGGCTCTAATCAAGTGTTTTCAACGTTTTAATGGGTTTTAATCAAGAATTTTCGCTAGGGGTTTTTCAGCAGACTCACTAGGATGGAGAAACTTCTTTTCATCATTAAAGGATAGAGGATTATCAAATGTTGATATAGTTGTTAGTGATTCACATAAAGGCTTAAAATCTGCAATCCTTAAAGAGTTTCAAGGCAGCTCATGGCAGAGGTGTCAAACACATTTTAGTAGAAACATACTTGATGTATGTCCTACTAGACTACAGCCTGAGATAAAAAATCGATTAAGAGAGCTTTATGATGCGCCAACTACAGAAGTTGCCAGAACAGTATTAAATGATATCCTTGATGAATACTCAAATACTGCACCAAAGGCTATGGAATTACTAGATGCTGGTTTTGACGACATAACCCAAGTATTAAATATTCCAATAAAGTATCGAAAAAGATTAAGGACATCAAATATCATTGAACGTCTAAATCAAGAGATTCGTCGTAGAGAACGAGTAATACGAATATTCCCAAACGATGAATCCATGAACCGTTTAATTGGAGCAATATTAATTGATTTAGATGAGAAATGGAGTAGCGGGATAATATGGTTGGATATGCATGAATACCATGAATCCAAGCAAGATCAAGCCGAGCTTCAACAAGTTGAACCTACAAAGGTAGTTGCATAAGTCTGAGTTTAAGCTAATGCACCGCCAGCCTTGCACCAAGAACTTAAAAAACGGTAAGTGTTAACCACCGAAGGCGATAAACTAACAACAAAATGGTGTAATTTTCCTTCGTTTTTTTAGTGTACCATTTTTTAAGTACTTGCCACAAGGCCAAGCCCTTCGGGTGGCTGATGTAATACCTCAGGCTCCAAATCTACAACAAATCAAAAAAAGAAACTGCTAATCAAAAGGTAAGATAAAACAATTTACACACTAATTTGGACTTGACTAGCATCATTGATTTCATAATCGTATTTACTATTAATTATATTTTTACATTGGTAAGCAATAGTCATATTTGCCGTTATTATTAATAAACTGATTACAACAAATAATAATTTAGTAATGCTCCTTCTGTCTTTGAAAAACCTATAAAATAGCAGTATTGGAATTAATACTACAAAGTTATATTTTACAACTCTTGAATAAAAATATACACTAAGATCTCTTACATAAAGACTATAGTATATAGATATTACTATTGAAATAAGCAGAGCTATAAAAATAGATAAAATCAAAATAGTCTCAAATTTTTGTTTCTCTTTATTATTCATCTTTTTACTCCTTATTTATGGCAGCGGTCCGTAAACTTAAAAAAGAATAAGAGTCCAGACCCCTTATGATATAATAGTAATTTGTATTAATGAAAAACCTATTATACCTATTGAGTTGTTCATTTTTTTATAAAAGTAATTTAAACCATTATATAGACTTAATCCATAATTGACCTCCTAAAACTATATACTATATCTACCCAATCGTATTTATTCTATTCTTAGATATATAACCCCTGACTTATCCAATATAATTTTACCCTTTATCTATAAAAATTTAATGAATAGAAAAATGATATACATATAAAATCAAATAAGAAATATAGTATAATTTGAAAAATTACCCATTTTTTATGACCTGTTTTTATCTGTCTTGTAATCCCTAAAAATAATAGTATTTTCAGAAATATAAAACCAATATTAAAACCTAGGTTTGGTGTGTTAAACATTTTCTCGTACCTCCTTTAGATTTTCTTTATCAATACTACCGAATACATACTAATACTATCACTTGAGATTGGTGTTATCTCTTAAACCACATAATTTCAAATGTCAATATAAGCTAGACAAAAGTTCATAACCCATTCTATCATTTAAATGCCATTTATCTAGCTTAGGATCTAAGCTCCACTCAGTAATCTACAATCTAAACTCTCTGTATATGTACCAAAGTCATCTCCCTCTAAAAAATGCATAACCGGTTCAATTTTTGCGACTTTTCTATTAAATAAATAGATTTAAACTCATCCATAACTAAAAAGCAGTATTCTTTATAACACGTGATTAATCTATTCTATGATTTATTCTTAATAGGTCAAATTTTCATTTAAAATATAGTTATTTTGCTAATATGTATATTTTCTCTAATGCCATTATAATTACCACTAATAAAATTCCGATAATCCAACTTGCTCTTATGTATTTTACTAATATTGTACCAGAATATATTAAGATATAATGAACAATAATAGACATAATAAAACACTTAAATCTTGTATTAGCATGCGGTGGTTCTACATGCATTCTTGATATTATAAGGCATGGAATATACACAATAGCAATATTAATTCCACCAATTCGATAGCTTAAGAATAATACTATGGTTGTTATCAGCATCTGAAAAAACAAATTCTTCCATCCATATATACTTATTTTAACTAATTTTTTATCCAGTTTATCAAGATTGTTCATTTTCTCTTAGGCTTTCTTTCGAACTTAAATATTCACTAAGTATACTCTTTGACTCGTCATCGAGCGAATCTTTAAAATACCAATAACCACTGCTACTTGAAAAGGTTTTCGCTAAAAGTAGACCCAATTTGATAAATAGATTACTGAATACATTTACCATATATAGCCTCCCCTAAATTTCATTACTACATATTATTTACCATAGAATTGTTGTTTTTTCTATCATTACTGCAAATTCTGCATTTATTCATGTTTATTTGGAATAAAAAAGTAGCTTATGCTGCTAAAAATATCGGCAATGAAATTGTAATACTAAATCTATCTTCTTGCTGTATATCCAAATAACCACTGTATGACTCGACTATACTTAGAACACTCTTAATTCCAAATCCATGATTGGTTTTGTCGTCTTTACTTGTCTTTAAGTCATTAAGTCCTTCGTATGAATTCTCTATTCTTATCTTTAGAAAGTATCTTTCTTTTCTGATATCTATTTGCAGGTACCTCTCTTCAACATCTTGCTTTATTAGAGATTCTACTGTATTGTCTAGTAGATTCCCTAAAATCACTGTTAAATCATCATCTTTCATTGGTACTTCTTCAGGAATATCGCAAAATACTTCCAGCTGTTTTGGATAGACTTCGATTCTTTTTAATTTTTGATTCAGTAATAAATTCATAGATATATTTTTTGTATGTGGTATTAAACTTGTAATATCGAGTTCTCCTATGATTTCACCGATCAATTCTTCTCTCTTTGTTTCATCACTTTGCAGAACAGATATAAGTCTGTTTTTTAAGTCATGCTTTATCTTTCTTACCTCAGTATTTTGTGATTCAATCAGTTCGTAATACTCTTTTTTATTCTTAATGCTAAGTTCCAATAAGTCATTTTCGTGCTGATAATTATCCTTAATCGTTTTTACATGTATATAATTGAATATTACTATATAACTGAGTATCACGATTAATATATTGAATAATATTGATAGGTTTAAACCTTTTGATAATAAAAAGTGGACACTCGAAATTGCATATATCAGTGTTATAAAAATAAATAAGAGCGTAGTTGTTGATACTTTTAAAGTTTTAGTGAAATTACCAATAAACTTAATTCTTTTTAGTGTAATAATAGCTAACAGAAATAAAACATTGCTAAAAAATCCCGGCAAGAAGTAATACTCGTATGGGGATCCGAATAAAGAATCCATTCCAAAATAAACTATCGTTTCAAAAATAATCGATAGTGCTATTACAAATAGCGTTAATATTATCATTCTCTTCACCGGTGTTTTATAGTTTGTAATCGTAATCGAAAAAACTTTAAACAGTGTCACAATAAGGTTTAACTGTGGAACAGGAAAAAAATTATTTACTGCTGATGATATAAAAACAATAAAAAAAGTAGAAATAAACAGTTTTTTCAAATTACTCTTTCTTTCGAAAACCATTTCAAAAAAACATAAAAAAGCCAAGATCCCAACTAAGATTAGAGACTGCGAAAAAAAGTCTGTAAATATTGAATAGCTTCCTATGATTAGTTAAAATAAAAATAACATAGGAGGCTTTTTAAAATGGCAAGAAGAAAAAAATTAAGTGAAGGAAAAAAAGAAATCATATCTTATCTAATCAATGAGTATGAAATTGAGTCAGCAAAGGACATACATGATGCTATTAAGGATTTACTAGGAGATACTATAGAAAGCATGTTAGAAGCCGAAATGGAGCACCATTTAGGATATGAAACAAACCAAAGAAGTGACAATGAAAACTCTAGAAATGGATACAAAACTAAAAGAATACGATCAAGTATGGGTGAATCTGAAATATCAGTACCTCAAGATAGAGACTCAAGCTTTGAACCTCAAATTGTAAAAAAGAGACAAAAAGACATATCTGAGATAGAAAATAAGGTAATAGGAATGTATGCAAGAGGTTTGAGTACTAGACAAATATCTGAACAAATCTATGATATCTATGGATTTGAAGTTAGTGATGGACTGGTTTCAGACATAACCGACAAAATTCTGCCGGAAATAGAAGACTGGCAAAAAAGACCACTGTCAGAGACTTATCCTGTAGTGTTCATTGATGCTATTCACTTTTCTGTTAAAGAAGAGGGTTTAATATCAAAGAAAGCAGCATATATAATACTCGGAATAAACGAAGATGGGCTTAAAGAAGTATTAGGAATATATGTAGGACAAAACGAAAGTAGTAAATACTGGTTAGGAGTCCTAAATAGCCTAAAAAACAGAGGAGTAAAAGATATCTACATTATCTGTTCAGATGGACTAATAGGTATAGAAGAGTCCATATCAGCGGCATATCCAAAAGCTGAGTGGCAAACCTGTATAGTTCACATGGTAAGAAACACATTAAAATACGTATCGTACAAAGATAGAAAACAATTTGCAAATGATTTAAAAACAATATATCACGCACCTGACGAAGAAGTAGCAAATAAGAATCGTTTGAAAGTAGCTGAAGCATGGGATAAAAAATATCCAGGATCAATGGATAGATGGGAAAGGGAGTGGAATTCAATAACGCCAATCTTTAAGTATTCTAAGGAAGTTAGAAAAATAATATATACTACGAATGCTATAGAGAGTTTAAATAGCTCATACAGACGGTTAAACCGTAATAGATCAGTATTCCCAAGTGCTACGTCACTGATGAAAGCACTATACTTAGCTACAAATATAATTGCAAAGAAATGGAATATTCCATTAAGAAGTTGGGGATCAATAGTAGGAGAATTGAGAATAATGCATGATTTAGAGAACTAACACACTCCGCCACCATTGACAAAGAACCTAAAAAATGGTGCAAGGTAAATACCAAAGGCGAAGCAAAGACTGATAAGTATGTATTTTGCCTTCGTCGGCTTAGTGTACCATTTTTTAGAACCCTTATCAATGGTCCCCTTCGGTGGCTCCTCTTATTATTTACCTCAGGCTCTGCAAAGAAAAAATTGACAATATATCAAGCTTGATATATAAATAAATAATGAGGGCAGTAAAATCCACCCTCATAAACATTAACTAATTATAGGAAATAAATAATTTACAGAGATTATTTCGCACTGCCCTAGATTATTAAATAGGTATAGTATAAGTTCTCTCATTTATTTTTCACACTCCACCTTGCTGCTTCTTTTAAAAACTTGGTATATCCATCTCTACTAAAGAAGTATCTTTCGCCGTTAAAAAGCTGTACTCCTCTCCCTGCATGATCTTCGATTATTGTTTCTACATATCCGGGACTTATATAGACGGATTGATTTACTTTAATAAGTTCACCATCCATTCTATTTAGTATACTTTTCATTGACTCATAAACTTCAAAATAATCTTTTCTCGTTTTTATAAGGGTTATCCTCCCCTTTATTTCAAGGCTTATTATGTCTTTTACAGGAATAAGGTTCACTTTTTTATTTTCTACTATTTCAATCATCCTAGGTTCTAAGAGATGTTTTTCTAATATTTCATCTAAAAGTGATTTCAGTTTATTTGTGTCAACCGGTTTTAGGAGATACGACAGAGGTCTTGCATCATAACCTTCAAGTGCATATTTATCATATGATGTAATAAAGATAATAAATGCATCGTCGTTGGTATTTCGAATTATTTTTCCGTATTCTACACCATTTTGTGTCCCGATTTCTATATCGAGTAGATAAACATGATACTCAAGGCTATCTCTTGCCATATCAAGACTCTCTAACGATGTAAAAGTTTCAATTTTGAAATCATTCGGATAGTTTTCCATAATGAATGCTTTAATACTTTCTAGTATTTCAACATCGTCATCCACAACAGCAATTAGTATCATAATCTACCTCCTTTTTTAAAATCTACAGCTTACTATCATGATATTATTTATAGATTAAATTTGCAAACATTACATAAAAAAGGACTCATCATCTAAACCGAGTCCTTTCATTTTATTATTTACTTTAGTAAAACTGTAATACTAAAAGTAATCTATTTCAATTTTCCCAATAATGCCAATGTGAATTTCCAAATATTCTGAACCGAGTTTATGCTTAGACTTTCAGCAACTGTATGTGCTCCTGTGATATTCGGACCAAAGCTTATCATTTCAACATCCGGCATTGCTTCTTTTAAGATTCCGCATTCGAGACCTGCGTGGATTGCGCTGACTTCAGCTTCTTTATTGAAGACTTCAGAGTAAACTTCAAGTGATAGATCTCTTATCTTTGACTCAGCTTCGTATTGCCATGCAGGATAAGCGTTTGAAGGAATAATTTCTGCGCATGTTCTGTGAGCTGCTGTTCTAACTACTCCTGACAGTTCTTCAAGGGATGATGCTGAGGAAGATCTAAGTGCAAGTATGACTTTCAATTGATCGTCTATTTCTTCCAATACGCCAATATTAAGACTGGTTTGGACTAAGTTTTCAATATCTTTACTCATTGATTGAACTCCATTTGGAGCAATCATTAAAAAGTCCAAGATGTCGTTACTTACATTTCTTACGAGTTTTTCATTTGCATTTGTTTCTGATATTTCAATTTTGAGTCCCGGTTCTTCTACTCTATACTCTTCTTGAATATCAGAAGTTAATTTGCTTACTATTTGAACAGCTTTATCGTAATCTCTAAGACTTATTATACTCTGAGCATTGCTTGGTATAACATTGTGTTTGCTGCCACCGGTTATAGTGCAAATTCTAATGCCAATTTCTTCTCTTAGTTTGTACAGTACACGAGTCAAAATCTTGATTGCATTTCCTCTTTGCTTTATGATTTCCATCCCTGAGTGACCACCCTTAAGTCCGCTGACTACTATTTGGGCAGCTTTTTGAGTGTTTGCTTCTTTTTCCAATGTGAAGCTTACCGTTTGATTTACCCCTCCGGCACAACTTACTAAAAATACACCTTCTTCTTCAGAATCTATATTAAGTAACATTTTACCTTTAAAGTCTTCACCTTTAACTATTGCAGCACCGTCCATTCCGGTTTCTTCATTTGTAGTCACGAGTAGTTCAAGTGGTGGATGAGGAATTTCATTTGAATCCAATATTGCCAAACCAAATGCAACTGCAATACCGTTATCAGCACCAAGTGTAGTATTATTGGCTCTTATTATGTCCCCTTCAACTATCAGTTCTATCGGATCACAAATAAAGTCGTGATTTGATTCTTCTGTTTTCACACAGACCATGTCCATATGGCCTTGGATTATTATCGGTACGGAGTTTTCAAAACCTTCTGTTCCGGCTTTTTTAATTATTACATTTGATTCGCTGTCTTGTTTAACCTCAAGATTTCTATCTTTTGCAAACTCTACTAAAAAGTCTGATACTCTCTTTTCATCTCCGGAACATCTTGGAATCTCAGAAAGTTTTTTAAACCAATAAAATACCTCTTTAGGTTCTAATTCGTTATACATATTGCCTCCTCATGTTTACTTCTATTTAAAGTTTGAATCATCGGTAAACGTGAATAGATAATGTTTATCAAATTCACTACTTATATTATGATACAAGATTATACTTAAATCAATAGATTTAGAATAATAAACAAATAAAAAGTACCCTCAAAAAATAAAAGGGTACTTACAGTTTAATCTTGTCCTTCAAGCCAAGTTTGAGGATTTTTTTCAAGAATCCATATGCCTTCATAAGGCTGTTCTATATAGTATACATCTTCTTTCTCATATACATATAAATTTGATTCACCACCGGTTTTATGGACGAATTTGATTAGAAACCAATCCGGCACATTTGGAGCGTCTGAAATGCTATCTTGCTTTGTTTTAATCATGGTTTGAAAATCTTCAATTATTTTAGCTATATCTTCAGGTTTGTCGTATTTTATATTATTATCAACATTTTTTCTGCTTATCTTTATTTCCACAATATTTTCTGCGGATGGTAATTTTATCTCGGTTTCTTCAGTCTTAAATACATAAATATAGCTTAATAGACCTAGAATGATTACGAGTGCTATTATTAAGATTTTTTTCATTTCTATCCTGCCTCATAACAAAATCTATTCAAACCCAAGATAATGGCAGGTCCTGCGATTGTAGTTCCATAGAAGTAGACAGGTTTTTCTCCCAAGAAGTTTACTATGCTTCCATTTACTATCGTAGATCCTGTACAGAGTATCAAATCACACCATTCAATAGCTTCTTCATAGATATTTCCATGTTCGATTTTCACACCATATCTAATCTGTCCAATATTATCCGGATTTAAGTCAAGGACTCTAAGATCTATCTTTTCATCCATCAGTTTTTCAATCATAGAAGGCTGATAGCCGATAAGGAGTACTTTCTTATCTCCCATGGCTTTTATATTGCGCGCTATTTCAGCAGAACACTTTTCCGGCTCTTCGTCCTTACAGTGAATTGTGTTTTCAGTGAGATTATAATGTCTCATAACTGCATTTAATACGGCAATAAATATTGCATTATCATAGGTATTCTCTCCGATTTTGAGTTCTAAAACATCACATAATCTACCTGTAAACTCTGTCCTGGCAGATGAGAATGCTTGCCCTTTACTCCCCTTGTATTGAGCTTCAAGCAGTGCCTCTTTTCCGTCCAATAGAGGATAATCTCGTCTAATAGGTTCACCTATGGCTTCACTTGGCGTTAAGGTCTTTATGTAAAGAGATATTTCATCTCTCTCGATTCCTTTTTCTTTTATCAATTCTTCAAAATATTCTTTAAGCTTAATATACAAATCTTTCAAATCATCACCCCATTATAGATTCTAAGACCTATAAATACCATTATAGCTTAATTTTAGATTTTATGCATTACATTTTAGTAATGAGCACATCTCTTTTCATAAGGTTTTCTTCGATTTTGACTATTTCTCCATCATCCATATATGCTATATAATCTGCAAAATGCCTTGCCTCTTCCATATCATGGGTTACATAAATCATTGGTATTCCTTGATTTTCAACCAGTTCACTTATAAGAGATGCTGCAGCAGCTTTATTATCTGCATCCAAGGCAGACAGCGGCTCATCCAGCATCAGCATGTCAGGATTCATTATTAAGGCTCTGGCAAGTGATACTCTTTGTTTTTCTCCACCTGAAAGATTCTTTATTCCGATTTTTTCTAAATGCTCAATACCAAGTCTAAGTAGTAAATCCTTGGCTTTTGAAGTATATTCACGTTTGCTCTCACCTTTCATCTTTAAAGGAAATACTATATTGTCAAAGACATTTAGAAATGGAAATAACCCGAAATTCTGATAAACTAGCGCAATATTTCTGAGTTCTGCAGGCTTGGTTTCAAGATGAATACCGTTTAAAACAATGCTGCCCGTTCCCCTATATCTTCCTGCTATAGTCTCAAGTAAGAGCGTCTTACCGGAGCCACTTCTTCCAAGGATTACCAGTGTAGAGTCATTAGGCAATGTAAAACTTATATCTTTTAATGCAAAAGTTCCAAAATCAACATGCAGTTTTTTTATTTCAAGCATTAACATCACCATTTTCTACCAATTTTTGAAATATATACATTGTAATCATTGAAACTCCGATTAGAATTACTGATACACCTGAAGCAACATCAAAATCTCCGGTGCTCATATTTAAGAATATCGATGTAGCCAGTGTTTCTGTCTTCATCCTCGTTACTCCTACCAGCATCATGACAGCTCCAAATTCTCCAAGCGCTCTTGCCCAACATATCATCCAAATGCTGAAAATTTGTCTTTGCATCATAGGTAGATTAACATGCAAAAACACCTTCCATTCACTGAGTCCTAAACTTCTGGCACAGAATAAGAGTTTCTTGTCTATTAAATCATATGCTGTAGAATAAGTTTTTACGCAGTACGGAAGGTTAACGAAGAACTGAGCAAGTATTACACCCAGGCTGGTATAAACGAAATCTATTCCGAATTTACTTAAGAAGCCCCCAAAATTATTCCTTCCAAAAAAGGTTAATAATGCAATCCCGCTAACCAGATGCGGCACTCCTAATGGAAGAGAAAAAATATATTCGATTGTGTTTTTCAATTTATCATTGGTATTCATTATATGGGAAAAACAAGCGGGTCAAAAACAAGCGGGTCAGGCCTTTATTATTTTATTTTTTGCATGTATATACTAATATACGTATAATATATTTCGCCATAACCACTCTTCCATAGACATTTGTTATTATCAACCATCGGCTTTCACCTTTTATTTATACATTTTTTAGTAGAATTAAAAGCCTGACCCCGTTTTAGCGTTGGTATTTAGGCGTTTTATAAAATCGAAAAATGTATACATGTTGATTTTATCGCGTTTGTTTTTTTGTTTTTATGTGTTTTTGTGAGGATTTAGGGGTGGATGTAAGATAGTGCATTAGATTAAAAAGTACTTTTTTAGGATTAAGTTAGATTGACCCTGTTTTATTATTAGAAAATAAAAAAAAGGTAATGCATCAGATTTTTTATTCCGATACATTACCTATTATTCTACTCACCTAGTTTATATTGTTTATGTCCGCCGGGATATTTTTCCATTAGTTGTTGATATACGTCTTTACCTAAGAGTTTATTGTAGATTTCGGCTGCTTTTTCAGCGATATTAATGTCTTTGAATCCTTCAGGATGGATTATTGAACCTATATAGTACATATCGACCATTGCTGTATCGATATTTGTTTCGTAACTATGGTATGGGATTATCGCAAATACATTGTTGTTTTTGAATGCATCTAAAGCGTTATAAAAGTCGGGATCCCCTTTATAATCATCTTTTAATAGTTCTTCACCTGATAAGTCAATTACTATTAATTCAGGATTTAACTCCATTAGTTTTTCTTTATCAAGAGTTAGATTTCTCTCTTCAGATAATCCATCAACCACATTTTTTGCATTTACAGCATTGAAAAGATTGAATTTTGTTCTAGTCCAAAGAAGGTCATGATGTCCTCTAAAACTAATACATCCCACATATGCTCTTGGGCTTTCTTCTATAGGTCCCGATCTGTCTTTAAGATCTTTTTCTATATTTTTCATATAGTCTATTAGGTCTACAGCTCTCTTTTCGTTATCCATAGTTTTACCGATTACTTCAAGTGACTGGTACATCACCGGATCAAATGTAGCTTCTCTTCCAGAGCCAATAACTACTACGGGTATATTAATTTTGCTTTGCAATTCATCTGCTTCTTCAGCTGTTTTTGTAATAGTTGAAAATACTACATCAGGTTTAGCAAATATTAAATTTTCAGTGTCAGGTGCAGCTTTAGGTCCACCAGGTCCTATAATTGGAAGTTCCTTATATTTGGGATTTGCCATAGAGTAAGGACGATTGGAAGGATTCTTCTCCATATCGTCTACGCCGATTACTTTATCCGGTCCCATCACATATGTGTAAAGTCTAAGAGAACCAGCGCCTATACAGATTACTTTTTCAGGAGTTTTATCCAGTTTAATCTCTCTACCTAAAATGTCAACAATCGTTCCATCTGACTTAGTAGCTTCATCCTTGACCTCTTTTTCCTCTTCGGATTCATCTTTCTCTTTTTCATTCTCTTCTTTTTTGTCATTTTCTTTATTTTCGTCTTCTGTAGCTACTTTGCTATCTTCTTTGATTTTTTCAGGCTTTTGCCCGCAAGCTGTAAGAAGACCTAGAATAATGACAACTAATAGTAAGTACTTTAATTTTTTCATTTCTTCCTCCTATGTTATTAATATTTTTCTCCCTCTATGGGATATAATTTCTGCATCAATATCGTAAACCGATTTTATATTTTCGGTATTGATAATGGAATTATCTCCATAATCCTTTATAATTCCGTCTTTTAAAAGCAGATATCTGTCTGAAAATTTTAGTGCTAAGTTTATATCATGTATGCTCATAATTACCGATATATGTCTGGTCGTACAATAATCCTTTACCAGATTTAAAACATCCAATTGATTCTTAATATCCAAGTTGCTCGTAGGTTCATCAAGCAGCAGTATTTTAGGTTCCTGAGCCAAAGCTCTTGCCATTACAACCTTTTGAAACTCTCCACCACTGAGTGTATCCGTATTTCTAAGAGCATATTTTTCTAGTTTCATGGCTTTTATTATTTCTTCTACAATTTCATAATCATTTGAGCAAGCATCGTTTCTAATATGTGGACATCTTCCAACCAGTATATTATCGAATACTGTATTTACCCCTGCGGTATTATATTGATTTACATAAGCCATTTTCTGTGCAAGCTCTTTTTTCTTGATACTAAATAAATCCTCACCGTCAATTAGTATTTTGCCTTCTGAAGGTTTCAATAGTCTATTAAGGTTCTTTAATAATGTCGATTTGCCGGCACCATTAATCCCAAGAAGCGAAATAAAAAGACCTTCATCCACATCGAAAGAAATCTTATTCAATATAATGCGATCATATTCAAATGACAATTTTTTTACTTTTATTATCGACATTACATCCTCTCCTTTAAAAGAATATATATAAATAATGGAGCTCCCAGAAAAGATGTTATTGTTCCAACAGGCAGTACTACGGGTGCCAAAATGGTTCTGGCTATGGTATCGCTTAATAACATGATATTGGCCCCCATGAGTAGGGTTGCAGGAATCATATACCTCTTATCCTCACCAATAATCCTTTTTGAAATTTGTGGTGATAATAGTCCTACAAATCCAATCATTCCAACAAAGGCAACTGATACCCCCGTATTTAATGCAGACACAAATATAGATAAATTTCTCATGTGTTTTACATTTATTCCAAGTGAGTGCGCTGTGCTTTCCCCCATGTCCATCGCATTTAAGTCCCATCTCAGTTTGTAAAACAATAATGCTGATACTGTAGTAATAAATCCAAGCACTTGAATCTGTGAGTATTTTATTCTTCCTAAATCCCCAAATGTCCAGAACACCGCTGATGCAAGCTGTGTATCATCGGCAAAGTATTGAAGCATTATCGTCGCTGCTGAAAACAATGATCCGAAAGCTACACCCGCCAAAATAATAGAGGATTTTGAAAACTGTCTTATATTTGCCACTACAAGAATCATAAACATGCATGCCATCGCCGTTATAAACGAACAGAAACTGACAAGTATAGGAGATGTCGTAATCCCCATATTTGCTAATAATAAAAGCGCAACATTTGCACCAAATGCAGAAGCATTTGTAATTCCTAAAGTCGATGGTGATGCTAGAAAATTATTTAAAACTGTTTGCACCAGCATGCCCGACAGAGCAATGCTCATCCCGACAAATATTCCACCTATTACTCTTGGCATCCTGATTTTAAATACTATATGATTGCTAAGTTCATTGCCTTGTCCTATAAGTGTTAGTAAGCTCTGTTTTACTGTCATGCCGGAAGATCCGATATTTATAGAAACCGTTACTAAAAATAGCAGTATCCCTATTAATCCTAATATTAATAGTATTTTTTTCTTAATAAATGACTTGTATATATTATGTATTTCCATTTTTCACTCCAATAAAAAATCCCATGGGCATGGGAAAATAGCAGCTTATCTCCCACCGAGTCAGCAATAATTTGGTATCCTGGCTTATGCATATAATTAGATTCGCCTTCCCTTTCAGTGGCATATGAATCTAAAAAGCATTTACAGTAGCGGGGGCTGCACCGGAATACCGGTTTCCCAATTAGTATCATTTGATTGTCACTTTCTATAATAATATATGAATAATTAAAGCAGGTCAACCCAAACTAACACTTTAAAATTGTCTCTCGTTGCTATTAAATAATGAAAACTCTTAATTCCATATAATAATTGCAATGTGTTAATATTGGGTATAATAAATATAGTCGCATATGAATTATACTATAGCTGATTCAGACTTTTTTAAGACAGTTTTTGTTTTAAACCTAAGTATTAACTGTTTAAAAACTCCAATGTAACCATAATTAAAAATAAGACAATAAATCACTTTACTTTTTTATTTATTTCTTACTTATCTGCTGTCAAAAACATTCGCTATAAGAATTGAGAATTTTAGAAAAATATAGGAGGAGCCAATATGACTAATTTAAATGAACAAAAATGTGTACCTTGCAGTATAGGTGCTGAACCTTTAAATCATATTGAAATAGAAAACTATTTAAAATCTCTATCTGAGGGTTGGACCAATCTGGAAGACAAAAAAATTGAAAAGACTTTTAAGTTTAAAGATTTCAAATCTGCACTTGACTTCACTAATGCTGTAGGTGGGATAGCGGAGGAAGAAGGTCATCATCCAAATATCTCACTTGGCTGGGGTTATGTAAAGATTACGCTTTCAACCCACAAGATTAAAGGTCTTCACCTAAACGATTTTATACTCGCTTCAAAAATTGACAAAATCTAAGATGTAAAAACCCGGAGGAATTTATGGAATATGTTGAACTATACACCAGACAACACGAAAATTCAATTCATGAACTGAATAGGATCGGCAGAATTACAAATAAAGAAATCTATATCAAGCTCCACATGATGGATATAGCAGACTTTTTCTTGGAAAAATACAGACATTTTGTAAAGCTGGCAGATAAGAGAGTTAAAAAACCGGATTATGTAGAGTTTCCAATATGGTGTTCCATCAGTAAAAGAAATTGCCTAAAACCCATTGAAAAAGAACTCGTATATATATTAAGTGTCCCAAAGGAACATGTTCTTTATTTTGATGGCGGTAAATGGGATTATGTGCTTAATAACTTATATATACCAAAAGACAAAGCCGATGAAAGTGAGTATTTTGAAGAGATAAAGAAACTTGGAGTAAAAGATCAGTTCAATTTTATCAGTGGAAAATACGGCGGGCAATTTCCCCATATAGAAAAAAAGATAATAGATTCATGGGATAGAGTCTTTCAAATCGATGAGTGGAACGATTTTGTGGTCCAGGCAAATATTTGGGAAATAAGAAGCGAATGGGTTAAACATATCTTAAAACCCGGGGATGATATCTTTGATTATGATTGAAATTTAGGTATTAAAAAGCTTAATGACTAAATAGCATAAAAACAGGCTTTCCGAATTATGGATGGCCTGTTTCTGTTAATGAAAATTTATATATTTTAAAGTCTTTTTTTCCAACACTATCATTACAATCATAATTATTAAATAGAACATTGCAAAAATGATAATACATTTAGCAAATCAAAAGTAAATAATCCAAGCATATATTTATTCAGTATTTGTTACATGTATAGCTTATAATTTAAATATGTAGTCCGACTTTAAAATAAAAAAGATAGATGTCAACCAATTGATTGATATCTATCTTTTTATTCCCTTTTATTTCTACTATTCGACTATATCATGACCGCCAAACTCATTTCTTAAAGATGCGAGTAATTTGCCTGCGAAGGTGTCGCTTTCCAGACTTCTATTACGCATCATCAGTGACAATGCTATAACAGGGGCAGGCACTTCAAGGTCAAGTGCAGTTTCTACAGTCCACTTTCCTTCTCCGGATGCGTGTACGATTCCCTGTAATCCTTCCATATCAGGATTTTTAGACAGTGCAGATCCCGCAAGTTCAACTAGCCAGCTTCTTATTACTGAGCCATTATTCCAAAGTTTGGATATTTTTTCCAGGTCCAAATCATATCTTGATTTATAAAGTAGTTCATAGCCTTCAGCTATGGCTTGCATCATGCCGTATTCAATACCATTGTGAATCATCTTTACATAATGTCCACTTCCTGCTTCCACCTGTGTACAGACTTCCACCCTCCACGGATATTTTTTCAAATACAGTTTCAAGCATTTTATATACTTCGAAGTCTCCTCCTATCATCGTGCAGGCTCCATGTCTTGCGCCCCTTGGTCCACCACTGGTTCCACAGTCTAAAAAGTCTATTCCCTTTTCTTTCAAACTCTTGTATCTTCTAATGCTATCATTAAAGTTAGAGTTTCCGGCATCGATAATGATATCTTCCTTATTTAATTCAGGAAGTATTTTTTCTATTGTCTCATCCACTATTATTCCCGATGGAGTCATGAGGAATATTATCTTTTTGTTCTCAAAAGATTTCAAAAATTCACTTAGTTCAGAATATGCTCCTATGCCATAATCAGCTGCTTTAGCTACCTCAGAGCTGTTTATGTCATATCCATAAACTGTATATCCGTTATCCTTTAGATTACAAGCAAGCCCATAACCCATCTTGCCCAGTCCAATTACACCTATTTCCATATAATTAACTCCCTTCTCCTACAAGAATATATTTAGTATCAATGCCATACAAAGCCCGGTAACTCCTATGATGGTTTCCATAACAGTCCAGGATTTAAGAGTGTCTTTTTCATTTATACCAAAATATCTATTCACTAGCCAAAAACCACTGTCATTTACATGTGATAATGCTGTTGAACCTGAAGCAATTGCTACTACGATAAGTGCAGGTTCTACATTAAAATTAACAAGCAGAGGCGCAATTATTGCACCTGCAGTAGTCATTGCAACTGTTGCTGATCCTGCAGCTACTCTAACTACCAATGCTATCAAAAACGCCAGTATTATTGGAGACATAGAGTACTGAGACAGTGCTTCTGCAAGCGTCTTTCCAATTCCGCTGTCTACCAATACCTGCTTAAATACTCCACCGGCTCCGGTAACAAGTATAATCATACCGGTCGAAGTCAGAGCGGCAGATGCTACATCTTGTACCTGTTGAGCGGATAATCCTTTAAACTTACCTAAAATATAGAACGATAAGATGCATGCAAGAGTTAGAGCAAAGAATGGGTGTCCAACAAAGTTAAGGAATGTTCTCATTCCACCTTCAGGTAAAAATGCTGATGCTACAGTATTTAAAAGAATTAAAACTATAGGTACCATTATCAAAGCAAAAATAGTTCCAAATCCAGGTAAATCACTATCTTTTACCTCAATTACGGTATTATCTATGTCCATGTAATCGGGTACATCAGCTTTAATCTTAGTTCCAATGTAATTACCAAAAACAGGTCCTGCCAATATTGCAGCCGGTATACCAGCCACGATACCAATAAGTATGACTTTACCTAAGTCTGCTCCTACTAAATTTGCAACCAAAATCGGTCCCGGTGTTGGCGGTACAAATGCATGAGTTACAGCTAGTCCCGCTAGTAGCGGAATTCCGTAGATTAAAGTTGATTTCTTTGTCTCTTTTGCAAGTGCATATACCAGTGGTACCAGGATAATAAAACCTACATCAAAGAATACAGGTATTGATACTAAAAATCCTGAAATTACCATTGCCCATGGAGATTTATCAACTCCAAAAGCGTTTATAAAAGTCCTGGCAAGTCTTTCAGCTCCTCCGGAAATCTCGAGCATTTTTCCAAACATTGCTCCCAATCCGACAACTGTTGCTATAAATCCTAATGTACCTCCCATGCCGTTTTGAATACTTCCCATTATGGTGGATACATCCATACCTGAAATAAGTCCCATGAAAATACTTACTACTAGAAGTGAAACAAAAGCATGAAGCTTCACTTTCATAACCAAAAACAATAACAATCCTACTGACACTACGAGTAACAGTGCCATCATTCCAGCATTAGACATTACGAACCTCCTAAAATTATTTTTTTTGTATTTCTGATAGTTTTACCAAAATCTCAGTGTTTGTATCTATTGATTGTTTATAGAGTTCATACATTAATTCATCAGTATCATTTATCCCACCTTTATAAACCTTTGGCTTTTCAAAATGATTTTCACAATCACTCCAATTTTTTATTACTCCAAACGCTTTCAAACCTACTAAAAAGGCACCGAAGCAGGCTGCATCTCCCTGATCTAAAACATCTACTTCATAACCAAGAACAGATGATAGTCTTTCAATCCAGAACTTAGACTTCGTAAATCCGCCATTTGCATAGATTTTTTTGATTTCCTTATGTTTGTCTTTTAATAGCTCGAAAACATCTTTTATTGAAAAGCATATTCCTTGAATCGTAGAATAGAGAAAATCGGTCTCTGTATGACTGTGGTTAATTCCAAGATATGCTCCTCTAAGTTTGGGATTCCAATAGGGTGCTCTTTCTCCGTTTAGAAATGGTAGAAAGAGTAGTCCATTATCATCTTTGTCATATTCTTTGAAAACATCATCTAGCACAAAATCACTTCCAAAGACTTCTTTGAACCATGCAAATACGACACCTCCATTGTTAAGAGCGCCACCGGATACATAAAAATCATCGTCCATTGCATAAGAAAAAAGTCTTGCATTCTCATCTATAATCGGCTTTTTGGTTACGATACGAACTGCTGCACTTGTTCCAATAGTTACAACCGCATTACCTTCGTCAAGTCCTCTAGAGCCCAAGTTGGCTAAGCAACCATCACTTGCCCCCATAACTACGAGAGTTTCGTCATTAAGACCAAGACTCTTCTTCACTTCCGGAAGTATCTCCGCTTTAAAAGTAGTTGGAACCGGTTTAGACAATCTTTCGTCAGTAATACCGACCTCATCCAGAGCTTTAATTTCCCATTTTAAATTGTGGATATTGAATAAACCCGTAGCCGATGCAATCGAATAGTCTACATAGTATTGTCCGGTAAGTTTTTTAACCAGATATTCCTTTATTGATATAAACTTTTTGGCAGAATTGAATATCTCTGGCTGTTTATCTTTGAGCCACATCAACTTATAAAGCGGAGACATAGGATGAATTGGCGTTCCGGTTAGTTCATATATTTTATATCCCACGCCATTTTGGATATACTTCTTAGCGTATTCTTCGCTCCTATTATCAGACCATATAATAATATTTGTTAAATTATTCCCGTAATCGTCTACAGCAATTAGACTATGCATATACGAAGATAAGGAAATAAATTTAATCAGTTTTCCTTTCTCAGCAGAGTATTTTGCAAGCTCCAGTATAGCCTCAGTTGCAAACGATATCACTTCGTTCACGCTTTGCTCCATGTAACCGGGTTGAGAACTAAGTGTTTTCGGATTAAGCGCAACTTCTCTTTGAACTGTACCTTTTTCATCATAAAGAATACCTTTTATAGTAGTAGTACCGATATCAAGAGTCATATAATACATTTTATCACCTCCATCCTAATCTTGAATATTATTTTCTTATATTATACTATATTAGTTTTTTAGTGTCAATCACGGAAATTATTTTCTCTTTGATATGGTTGTCAATATGTATTTTATTGTGAGAAATTGTTAAATTGATTAAGTATTATGATTTCCGCTTTAATAAATCTGTTTTATTAAGTATAATAATGATAGAGATATCATTGTTGATATATTCTAAAGCTACGCTATTTGAAATACGGAGATGATTTTATGGAAACCAATACATTAGATATCATAAAAGAAAAATATTCAAGTTTAAATAAAGCTCAAAAATTAGTTGCTCAATATATTTTGGATACACCCGGAAAAGCTGTCAACATGAATATATCCGAATTGTCTAATACAGTTGGAGTTAGTGAGAGTACGATTTTTAGATTTGCTAATTCGCTCGGATATACCGGTTTTCAACAATTTAAAATTAACTTGGCTCGCAGCATTACCAAGCCGCTTCACAATATCTACAGCGAAGTGTCTGCCGGGGAAGAATCTTATATTATTATGCAAAAACTTTACTCAGGATATGCATACTCACTACAGGAAACCATAAAACTAAATACTGATGAATCTTTTCAGCTTGCAGTTAACAAAATGAAAAGAGCGAATAAAGTTTTCCTCTTCGGTATGGGAGGATCCTATTCTTTTGCAAGAGATGCAGAGCACAAATTTATCCGTAATGGTATCGACTGTGTTTCAAACTCCGATATTCACTGGATAAGCATGAATATTGCACTGGCAAGAAAAGATGATGTAGTCATAGTATTTTCGAGTTCTGGAAAAAACAAGGACCTGATAGAAGCTATGGATTTAGCTAAGGAAAAGGGACTCTTTATCGTCTCAATAACCGCAAACCCTAATTCTATCATATCTAAAAAATCGGATGTATCACTTATATCATTTGGTAGAGAATACGCTATTAGAAGTGAAGCCTTTGAAGCTAGAATCAGCACACTATTTATAATAGATACTCTGTATCTGCTTTTGGCAACTATCGATGAAAAATCGGAAGATGAAACTGTAAAGAACCTATTAAAAATAAGAGAAGCCGTCTCAAGAAGAAGAAACGAATAAAATAATAAATGGTATGTCTGATTAATGAATTAGGGCACATGCTAAACACTCATATGAAGTAATATATTTGGTATTTAATCTATAAATACTCGGCTTCATTTTATCAAATACGCAAAAAACGGACGAAAAATTAGTCGTCCGTTTTATTTATATTTTAGCTTTTAACTATTTTTTACAATCCAACATTCTCCATATCATATCTATATCAATCAGAAGCACTATAATTTAAAGTTAACTATTTTCCCTTCATCAAGTACTCTAAATGCTAAAGATTCAGTGATGAATAAGGTTACGGTTTCTGCATCATCCCATTCGTATCCGACCGAGAAGTCTTGTCCAACAGTCAATTCTAAATCATCATCTTTATGAGGTATCATTACAGCACCTTCTACAACTTTAGATCGAATAACTTTTCCTTCAATTAGTTTTTCCACTAGTCTTAATAAATGGCTGCCCTGGTAGATCTGATTTAATCTATCATAAGCTTCTGGTGAGACAAAAAGATCATAAGGTGGTAGTACATAAGAATTAAATAATTTGTATCTTGCGTTACCAATATTTTTTAAAATTGTATTGGCTTCCTTCCCAAATGTCATTTGATGCTCGGCAGCTTCACTTAATCCAACCATACCTGCAGGTTCATAACCATTAAATATCAAGTTTTCTTCGAATAAAGCAAGTTGCTCTGCAGCTTCTTCAAGAGCGTCCAAATCTATATCCTTAGCTCCTCTTTCTATATTATCGAGCTCCCATTTATTTAATACGAAGGTCCTTCTTGCTTCCACCAATCTTTGAAGTCTATACGTACCAGTCGATACCCCATCCTCATTTTCTTCAAGGACATCTAATCTACCTTCCGGTACAGCGTTGTAATCCCAACCTTTAGGACCATGTAGTTTTAATCCCATTCTTGCTGACAATATCGATTTTATAACATCAACTGCAGTTTCATCTATCTCTTGCCATGCAAGCTCACTTATAGGGGCAATTCTTCTTTTTAATATATCCATTTACTCCCTCCTTTACAGCTCTCCGATTCCCAAATCCTCAGAGCTTTGACTTTCTTCTGCTGATTCTCCCTGCTCTTCTACTTCTAAAATATTCTCCTCGGTAAATAAATAAGTCTTTAGTTGCTCATCCCAACCGTACATATTTCTCCTGAGCCATTCTAAGGTCATAGCAGCATGTTCCATCTCTTCAATAGCATTATGCTTCATAATTTCTTTTAGTTCTTCGTCATTAGAAGCTGCAACTCTTTGATGATACCAATCGACCGCTTCTATCTCTTCCTTCAATGAATTAAGAGCTCTAACAAAGTTTTTGTCTTCTTCGCTTAGTAAGTTAATATCCTCATGATAGTCTGATGCCATATAATTCTCCTTTCACTCTTAGCAGTATCTATTATGATTCTAAGTCTACACTATTATTTTACCCCATCGACGATTTTGTAAACTAAAGATACACTTGAGCCTTTATGATTCTAAAAAAATAAAGCCTCCACTACCGGGAGACTTTATCTTTATTATCTATTTTTTATTTTTAGTTTTCTTAACTCGCCTTTTAATCTTATGGGAACTCGTCTGCTTTCTATCGCTTTTTGAATTGCTTTATTATGCGTCCAAGGCATTAAGACTCTTCTGTTAAGATAAGAAATGGTTTCATCATAGTTTTTTGCAAGAGCAGTTGCAAAATACCAAGCAATCATCATATTGATATAGTACTCTTCCGATCTGATTTTGGAGACTATCTCTATGGCTTCAGGTTTGAACTCTTCATCTAAAAAATGAGTCATTAGCATACCTATACCATATCTTACCACGTAAGTATCGCCTGAATTTACCCACTCCAAAGCTTTATCATAGATGATCCCTTTATGTTTCTTAAATATTTTGGGTGAAAATATATCGCATGTTGACCAATTATCAACATAGGGTAAAAATTCATCCGTTTTTCTTATAGCTAAATCAACATCGTCGATAAGTTCTATTAAAAAGCCATGTAAATTATTCTCCTCATAATATTTATGTGGAAGCACATTTAAATATTCTTCTGCCAAGCCCGGATTCTCTTTGCTTATATTGATGGCCAATTTTCTGGTAAGAGGAACTCTAACTCCAATTATTAAACTTTCATCTAAATTGGGTATCAGATTTTTTGTAAAGTCTCTATAACCCGGTTCAGCAAGTTCAAAAAGTTTCTTTCTAATCTCATCCAAATTTTTCATTTCCACACCCACATTCTTTTTTATTTAATCTGTGATATATTTAATTTTAGCATAAACAAGGTGTAAAAATCTGTTTTTATTTTACTGATATGGACTTTCTTTTAAGTTCTTTATCTCATAACTGAGCATTACTATAAAATATATAGCATAAATTGCAGCTAGAAGGATAATCATTGAAATCATGATTGGAGAATATATTCCTTCATAAGACTTCCAGGTCCACTTAAATATTGGTTTTTGATTATTAAAAAACATACCAAATGCTGCAAAAAATATAATCATTGATAATAAATATATATAGGTTCTTCTTCTCATCTTAAGATCGGATATACTACTTTCAACATCGGTAAATAACTTAAACTCTCCATCAGCAGCCAATTTTTCCACAATTAAGATTTCTCTATTTATCATGCCTGATGAGGTAGCAAATCTACCGGTTCCCCTTGCATATGGCCTAAACTTTACTCTACCTATGGATACTTGTCCTAAGTTTATCTGTAGATTCCAAAAATCGTAATTAGCATCCTTTAGAAATGATTCATACTCTAGCCTCTCATCATTTGACATATACCCTATATACTGTGCTTTATACTCGTATTTACAATCTGTTTCAACAAATTCGTACACCGTTCCCATTCCTGAAATTGAATTGAGTTTGTAGCCTTTATCTCCCATTCTATTTAGCCATTTCTCTCTAGATTCAATAGGATTAAAAAATATTCTAAATTTTTTCATTTACAATCACCCCTTTATGCTTAGCTATCCTCAATACATCCTGCATTCTTTTGATCTCAAATTGTAAATTTGCCATGCCCTTTTCGGTGATCTGATATTCTTTCCTTCTATCCACTTCATCAACGCGTTTAATCCAGCCCTTTTTAGCCAGTGTATTAATCGCACCATATAGTGTCCCCGGACCAAATACAACTCTTCCTTCAGTCGCCTCTTCAACATACTGCATTACTCCATATCCATGATTGGGTTCCGTCATTGAAAGGAGTATGAGAAATACCGTTTCTGTTAAAGGGGATTCTATAACCATTTTCATACAATTCACCTCTATTACGTTTAACGTAATACTATTATATCGCACTGCGTACTACGTGTCAAGTAGTACAATGTAATAGTATTTGCAATAAAAAAAGACATTAGATCCGTTTAACTGTTCCAATGTCTTATTATGCCCTTTTTATAATTTCTATATAAGAGATTCTATCTTATGTTTTATTAGTTCTTTTACCTTTTCTCTATCTGTTATACAATAAGAAGTTATAAAACGCTGTACAAATTCATCTAATGAAGATATCATAGTCTTCTCAGTAAATGAGATTGCTTTTGCTTCAATATTAGGTGTAGTAAATATTGCGCTATGGTTTATTGCAAATTGGAGATGCATTCTCTTATCCATATGTTTGGTAATATATAGCTTATAATTTTCTACCTCATTTAAAAGCATTAATTGATTCTCCAACTGCTTTATAAAGATTTTTTTTGTGTATTCTATATTATCCAGATGCAGAAAAGATCCTTTATAAAATTTTGGTAATTTTTTACTTTCCGGATCAAGAAGATCATATGGTATTATTTCAATAAATTCTCTATTTTTTAGATTATCCATTAAACCTAATTTAAGTTCTTTTACTGTATTATAAGCAAATTCAAAAATCGTAGAATTTTCCTCTTTTAATATTTTTATAGGAAAGGAAATCAAAGAAAGCGAATCAGATATAAAATAGATATCGCTGTCACTTGTAAGTTGGTTTAAGTGCATATCCCAAAACTCATGTACTTTTTTTATGTCATAATGTTTCATTAAAGGCTCGCAAAGAGATAAAAATGATTTATATTCAGCTTCAATAGCCGCAATTGCTTTTTTATTTTCCAGATATATATTTAGGTTTTCTTCTACGGAATTGTGAATATTATTACTGATTACCGCAGCCAATCCGGGTGCTATAAACCTGGTTGTATTGATAATACCATCTCTAATCCCCGGACAGTACCATGCCTCAATTCTTCCGGACATATACAATTGCATCCAAACATTTAATGATGCTTGCATATCTCCATATCTTCTATCAATATCATGTATTATTGTAATTGTATTTCCTTTCTTTAAAGCTTCAGACATAAGTTTGTACCACTTTTAAAATAAGAAGGATCAACTATCCAGTCAAATACCTCATCGCTATACAAATATAAATGATGAATATCATTCGAATCAATTACGCTATTTAAGAATCTCGATACAACTTTTTGTTTACCTTTTAACCCGTAATAAAAATTACTTGTTGGGTATTCAAAATCATAATTCAATTTATCATCTGATTCATCGGGGATAGATTCTATCTTTTTAAGATAATCATCGACATTAGAGAGATTTTGACTGCTTATCAACCATTTCTCAACTTCTTTTTTTATTTCTTCTATCTCAAGTATCTCATCGTCGAATCCTACTGCCAGCATCAATAATTCCATTTGATAAGGTTTATGAATTCTGTTTGTCAAATAATCTACAATTTGTGTTAAATAATTCTGTTTCTTGGGCAGTTTTCTTTTTCCTGTACGTAACCGACTTATATATGAATTATCCAATGAACAAGCTCTTGCTAAACTATTATTTGTAGTATTGGTAAGTTTCATTAAAAAATTTAATTTAGAATCAAACATAATGTCTCCTTTTAGATTTAGCATGCCACTTATATTATAACACTTTACCAGCTTTTTAACAAACAAATAGATATTTAACCATTTATGAATAGTGGCTAAATTATTTGTTTAATCTAACTTCTCAACTTTAATTGCCTTCGCCTTTGTTCTTATCCACCATAAATATACTAAGCCTTTATAAATTTATTCTTCCATTATAAATATATATCTCTCTTATACCCAATGCCAAATAGGGTAGTCTACAATTTAGTGTACTATTCAAGTTATTTATATAATGATACCAATCACATTTCTTGTTTATTTAATTTTTATAGTATTTATCTTACTGTATTTAATTAATTCAGTATATGATTATTTTTTAATATCTTTAGTTTGACCCTACTATTTTTGCCCCAAAAAAACCGGATCATCATGATGACCCGGTTTGAACTCATTTAATTTTCTATAAATTTATGCTTGTAACCATGTAAGTCTAATAATTTTTCGGCTTCTTCTCTTAGGGCTACTCCATCTATCTTGTGTCTTTCATTTATAAATTTATCATAGACTTCAGGTTTATCTACTACGAGTTTCTTTACTGATTCTCCTGTTAATGCTCCATCTACTTCCATTTTGTGTATGGTCTTAAACTTAAGTTCGCTACCGGTTTTAGTGTATTCTAAGACAAGATACTCGCCAACTGCAGCACTCTTTCCTTCGAGCTCATTGTTGTCCCAAAGTACGAACCAAGAATAATTGTTAATAGTGTATAGTTTTAGGACATTTTCGTCTTCATAACTGTCTACAACTTCAGGATATACTATCAAAAACTCACCATTTTTTTGCCTAGTTTTAAGATTTTCTTGATAAAGTGCATCGTATGCCATTTTTTGATATTTTTCTTCGAATTCTTGCTTTTGTTCTACCGGAATGAATACTGAGGATCCTTCAGAGTTGGACAGGTTTTTTATTTGAGTAGCTATTATTTTATCATCCATTTTCATATAGGATATTGATAATTCATCTTTTAGATTAATTTTGTCAGGTCCTATTTTTCTATCATGCATGCTATTAATTATAGCGTGGTCATATTTATCAAATCTTATATCCCCTTCTTTTGTATCCAAAATCAAATAGGCTTTATTATGATCTACTTCTTTAACTACTCCCATCGCAGTCAAATTTTCCTCAACTATTCTGGGTATATCTGATTCCTTAGTGTTTTCAGATGCTTCTTGATTATCTGATTTAAGGTCTTTAACTTCCTTTTCTTCTTTCTGTTCTTTTTTGTCATCTTCTTCGATTTTTATTACCATTTCCTCAGAATTCTTAACTTTTTCTTTTTCTGCTGTTTCAGAAGCATTGCTTTTAGGTTGACATGCGGTTAGCATAAGTAATGCAGTAAGTATAATTATTTTTTTCATACACCCTCCCCGATTTAATATTATAGTCATTATATCACTTAAAAACCCCTTGATTACGTACAGTTTTGTAAGAAAACTCGCTTATTAAACCGGATTAAAATACCCGGAGTTACCAAATGCACTCCGGGCTTAAATAATTCATTAAATTTTTTAAAAGAATACTCCCCTAACAAATATAATTATCAAAACAATCGGGATTAAAAACATTACTAGAGGTTTCCACCATGCCATAACTCTATACGATCCTGCTCCAACATTGGCATCTTCTTTAAATCTGTTGAATTTCCAGATAAAAGCAGTATACAGTGACAGTACGATTGCTCCAAGCGGCATCAATATATTACCCGATAGAAAATCGGCGAAGTCGAAAAAGTTTTTACCAAGTATGGTTATATTCGCCCATGGTCCATGAGCCATTATAGTTGGGAATCCAACTACAAATATTGCTGCTAGTCCAACCCATGTAGCTTTTTTTCGCTCAATACCGAATATATCCACTATGGTAGTAAGTATTGGCTCAAAGTAACCGATTGCAGATAATAATGCTGCAAAGAATACCAGTAGGAAGAATATTGTACCGAAGAATACTCCTCCCGGAAGTTTGTCAAATAGATTTGACATGGTTACAAACAAAAGTTTACTTCCTTGTCCCGGTTCAAGACCAAGTGCAAATATTGCAGGAAACATTACAAATCCCGCCAATATTGCAGCTGAGGTATCCGCTGCAACTACCAATAGGGCATCCCCGGGTATATTGGTATCTCTTTCGAGATAAGATCCGTATATAAAACCTCCTCCACTGGCAATTCCAATGGAGAAAAATGCCTGACCAAGTGCTAAAAGGAAAGTTTGTCCCGTTATTTTAGAAAAATCTAAATTCATATACCATTTAACACCTTCCATTGCGCCGGGAAGAGTTATCGACCTTACAACCAGTATTAATAGCATTATAAATAATGCGGGCATAAGTATATTACAAGCTTTTTCTATACCTTCTTTAATACCTCTGGCTGATATAAAACCTATGATAAGAGTACAAATAATTGTAAAAATCCCAAGCTGCATAGGATTCGTAGTAAAGTCGGTAAATGCCTGTTCGTAACCACCGGCCGGTAGTCCGGACAAAGCTCCCGTTATCATCTTAACAACATATGCTGCTAACCAACCCATTATTTGGATATAGTAGGTAAGTATGAAAAATGCTGCTATTACACCAAACCATCCAAATGATACCCATGGACTTCCTTTTTTCGTGAGTTTCCTCATCCCCACTACAGGACTTGCTTGAGCCAATCTTCCAAGTGTTATTTCCATCGTAAACAGTGGTATACCTATCAATAAGCATATAACCAAATATATAAGTACAAAAGCTCCACCACCCTGGGTTCCTACTAAATAAGGGAACCTCCACATATTACCTAAACCAATTGCGAAACCCGCAGCTGCCATTATAAATGCAAAACGACTACCCCAAGATTCTCTATTTTTTTCCATACTATACCTCCTATTTTAGGATAAAAAGAGTCGATATAACAGAATATATCGACTCTTCTCCTATATTTTATTTGAATTGGGTTGCCTCAGTTATTTCGGTAGCTAATGCGTTTACCGCTCTTTCTACCATTTCATCTCTAAGTGCTTTTTCATCTTCAGTATTAAGTGTCGGATTTCCGACTGGATATGGAATCGCAATAGTTGGAACAATTCTATTTGCACCGACTGATTCGGATATTGTAGTTATAGTAGCCAAATGTACTATAGGAATCCCATATCTTTCTATTTCTTTAACCATTGTTGCTCCGCAACGTGTACAAGTACCTCAGGTTGAAGTTAAAAGTACACCGTCCACTCCGGCTTCCTTAAGTTCTTTCCCGATTTCTCTACCGAATTTTTCAGAATTTTCTACTGATGTTCCGGTACCTGTTGTCGTATAGAAGTATTTATAAACCTTTCCTATGACACCTTCTTTTTCGAGTCTCTTAAGTTCATCCAGTGGTGCAACTCTATCCGGAAACTCATTTGCATAGACAGGGTCATACCCACCATGTACAGTATAGTAAGTACCTTTTAATTCATCTATGGCATCAACATCGTACTTGCCCCATTTCTGAGCAGATGCAGATTGAATCCTATCCGGGTTACCGTTTGGTACAATACCGCCACTAGTGACAAGCGCAATTGTAGCATTAGATAAGTCTTTGATAGCATCTGCCGGATCTACCTTATCAAACTCAGGCATTGGAAGCTCTGTAACAAACTCCTCATTATTAAGTCTTTTCAAAAGCATTTCAATCGCTCTATCCGAACCTCTTTTATCCGAAAATACAGTCAGTCTCTTTCCCTGTGCGAAATATCCGTCAACTGAGGGCTTAACTTCCTCACCATTAAGGACTTTGTTGGCAATTGCAGCCATAACAGGTAGAGCTTTCCTCATAGCTGTTGCAGCATTTCCGGTTGGAACTACATAGGCATGTTTTTTGGATTCCTCAACACCCGGGTTTTCTTCGTACATACCTGAAACAACAGGAACACCTACAGAATCAAAATACTCTGCAACTCCAGCACAAGCCATACCATATCTACCAGCATTAAATGCAGGTCCTGCAACTACTAAATCCGGTTTGTGCTCTTCATTAATAGCTTCTAGAAACTTAACAGCTTCATCCTTATTTTCATTAAAGTAATTGTCTCCACAAATAATGGTTCCAAGTACTTTGACATCATCTTTCAATTCTTTTTCAAATCCCATAGAAGGTCCGACTACTCCCTCTCTGAACTCAGGAGCAACATGGGCCATTTCTTCTCCCCCGATTTGACCGAAGAACTGATTTATATAATAAATTACTTTTTTATCAGCCATTGTTTTCCCCTTTCCTAATATAGCTCTACAGTAAGATTGTGGTATCCAATCTCTGATGTAGCGCCGATAACTGCATTAAGTTCACATTTTAGAGAGCCGTCTTCAGGATTATATGCTCCTGCCCATCCGCCTGCCAAGTTTGCAATTGCCTCAATATCTCCCAAAACTCTGTCAGCTTTTTCAACTTCTATAACATGGGATACATTTCCGGTTGAAATTACAGCTATAGCTTCTTCAGCATAGTCAGTAAGCGGCTGGCTCATACCGTCCCATCCGGAACATTCATCTGTTATAAGCACGGATTTGATACCCATCTTCTCACATTCAGCAGAAATCATAACCAAATCTGAATCAGGGTTTCCGTAACCTTCTTCAGAGATGATAACCCCGTCAGAACCTAACATTTTAACAAGTTTTGCAGTATAATCCTTAGTTCTGAACTTACCATCAAGAGTCGTAAGTTCAGGTGTTAAAATTACTCCCACAAAATTCAAATCTTTACCATGTCTTGCATAGAGATCCAGTATTACAGAATTATTCTGATGTTGATAAGTAGTTATCTTATCACATGCAGCTACACAGTTACCGCTAATAACTGCACCGTCTAATTCTTCGTTTGGATGGATTAGAGTAGGTAGAATTTGCTGTGAATTTACTCCATATATATATCCATCATGTAGAAGTCCTTGAGATATAAGCATCTCTACATATGAAACCCTCGGTAAATCAGGATACTTTTCGGATTCTTCTTTAAGATCTCCCATCTCATAAACTTCAGTTTTTTGAGCTTCAGCATCTCTACCTGCCTCACCGATTATTTCTGACGCTCTTAAACCTGCAATTCTTACTGCTTCCTCATGCTTATGAGGGTCTAAGCCCTTATCTACTCCGATATCAACAACTATATTAAAAGTTTTTGAGAATGCAGTCCATTTTGCACCTTCGCCCCACATATCGATTACACCCTCTTGGAAACCTACCATGTCACCGATGGTAACAACTGCAGCACCATCCAGAACTTTAACTACACCGTCTCCAAGTTGTACAAGGTCTGAAGTCACTCCAGAGAACCCCTTGCCCTTGCCTTCAACTTTAACTCTGGGTTCGATAACGTCTTTCACCGGAATTATCCTAACCTTTTCACCCGGTCTGGCCATATCCAACGAAACCCTTTTGACATTCGGAATCTTTAATAATTCTTCGATGATTTCATCTTGATTCACAAAGAGAACGCCGTTTTCCACTCTGGTAGCGTCTCCAAATTGAATGTCTGTGATTTTCACCTTCCTTAGCTCTAGTCTCATACAGTTCACCCTTTCTAATTTATAAGTCTGCACCTCTAAGCTCATTAAAAGCCGATTGCAGTAACTCTCGATCCAGTATTTCATAATCCTTTAGATTTTTGTAATCTATATTTCTTTCACCCATACTCTTGTCATACATGGCAATTGCATTCTCAATCATATTTGCCGAATTGACGTCCATACTATCACTTTTTTCAGAAAGTACTATTGAGCGTACAGGCGAATAAAACATTCTAATGCTTGCAGGTAGTGGAGATACAAGAAGTCTATGACCTGCATGTACTAAATCCCTTACTTTTATCAAAACATCCCTAAACTCTCCTGAAATCGTTATCAGTTGACCATCATGTTCTTTAATTGTTTTATTATTTGTGACAGTTATGTTTTTCATCTGCATGCACTCCTTCTTTGCTTAGTATTATATATGTATACTGATTGTTTTTCAAGTGTATCTCATTAATAATTATCGCTATTTGTTTCTTTTAGTGAAGATTTCGTCTTAGTAATTGCATAATCTCAACATTAAAAGAAAAATATTCTAATTATTAAAAAATCTTAATCATTGTTTTTTTGCGATATATGCAATAAAAAAACCGAGCATTTGCTCGGTTTTCCTAAATGTATTTTATTAAAGTAAGGTATTTTTAATCCTATCTACGAATTGCTGAATATGTATCCTCGCAGTTCTTTCCGCTTCATCAGGATCATTGTTTTTGATAGCTTCTACTATGGGTTCAAGTGTTTCATGAAATATCTCAGGTGTTTCAAAAAACTTATTGCAATAGTGCCAGAGTCTTTCAGAATGTGAGTGTAGATTCTTGAGAGTTTCCTGTAACCATGGATTATATGAATACTCAAGAATAATCTCATGAAACTTTTCGTCATCCACTATTGCTGATTTATATTCGGTACTCATATCGTATTTCTTTAGTCTTTCTACTATCTCTTCAAGCTCTTGAATCATTTCTTCTGTCGCATTTGCAACTGCCAATCTGGCAGCATACGGATCTAAAACCGTCGTTAATTCAAATAGACTTTTCATTCTTATGAAATCTATTTGTGGAACTTGTGCACCATACCTAGGCACTATTTGAATTAGTCTGTGTAATTCAAGTTTTTGAAAGGCATGACGTATTGGAGTTCTACTTACCCCGAACTCTTCGGCTATCTCAACTTCATTAAGTATCTTCCCAGGTTCATATTCCAGTCTAACTATCCTGTTCCTTAATTCTTCAAATATTTCATCCTGTTTTAACACTACCTCACCTTCCAGACTTTTTATTGTTCTATTTCCACGGTAAGATCAGATAATACATATCCGAACCCATCCGGTGAGCCTGAAGATTGAATCTTAAGCCATACTCTTCCCTGCTCATCCTCCACCTTTTCGAAAACGGAAAATTCATTAAAATACGTCAATTCACCAAGTATTTCCGCTTCATCAGATGGTTCTAATCTAACATTTAAAGTTGGTATTACAACCCTGTGAACTGCGATTGGAGCTTCATCGGTCTCTTTTGACAGATAAGCAGCATTTACAAAACCGTCACGTCCATCACCGGTTTTAAACTTTATCCATCTCTCACCTGCTTCATTAACTACGGTTTCTATCTCGTTAATAACATCTCCCATGGCTACTTCGCCTATTACTTCTGATTCGAGAGAAGCTTCCGACCTTATATTTAACTCACCTGTAGTGACGGTCCACTTTTTATTATCTTCAACTTTTTGATTCTCTTTGTTCTTTTCTTCTTCAGCCTTTTTAAGCTCCTTTAATTCATCACTACGCTTTTTAAGCTCAGGTCTTCCGGCAATTAAATCATCTACCTTGACCTCCTGTACCTCAAAAGTTAATTTTTCACTTCTATCGTATTCTATATCATCTGCGATTTTGCAACCGGTAGCTGTAAATACCACAGCAGCCATTATGCACATCACTAGTAATTTTTTCATTAGGATACCCCCTTTATGAAATTATATCATGTATAAGAAAGATTTTAAAGTTCCAGTGATGTTCAAACTGCTTTTTACTCTTATTTATATTGATTATGGGTATCAATTATTGTATACTCAATATAAGTTTGATACTTTTATCAAATGTGGGAGGTAATTATGGATACAAAACTTACTTCTGTAGAAGAAGGAAAACTTTGTACAATTCAATATATAAATGCTGGACAAAAGGCTACAAAAAGACTATTTGAAATGGGCTTACACACCGGTGCACTTGCCAGAGTAAAAAAGAACGACAATATGGGACCTCTTATTCTAGGTATTCATGGTTCAAATGTAGCAGTTGGGAGAAAAATCGCAGATAATATATTTGTAAAAGTAGGGGAATAATATGATTGAAATAGGTTTAATCGGCAATCCCAATATCGGGAAAACTACATTATTCAATGTATTGACCGGTTCAAATCAAAAGGTTGGCAACTGGCCAGGGGTAACAGTTGACAAAAAAGAGGGTAAATTTAGTTATAATAACCAAGATTATAAAGTCGTGGACCTCCCAGGAACTTATAGCCTGGGAGCATTTTCAGAAGATGAAGTAGTATCTAGAAATTATATACTTCAGGGTAATCCCGATGTGGTAATAGATGTAGTCGATGCTACTAACCTTGAAAGAAATCTGTATCTTCCTACTCAAATCCTTGAAATGGATGTAAAAGTAGTTATAGCTTTGAATATGATGGATGAAGCAGATGCCCAAAAACTGAAGTTTGATATTGAAGGATTAGAGGAAGATCTTGGCGTAAGGGTAGTTCCAATAGTCGCAGCCAAGAAAAAAGGAATAAAAAAACTATTGGAAACAGTTGTTGAAGTTGTCAATAGTGACCAAAAACCGGTCAGGATTAACTACGGATCCCTACAAGGTTTTATAGAAACATTGGTCGAACACTTTAAGGATGTAAAAACATCGTATCCGCCATATTGGCTTGCCATAAAATATATCGAAGGCGATGAAAGAATTATAGCGGAAACGAAAAACCTCAATAAATTGAAAAACAATGAAGAGTTTCACTCTCTTATTAAAAAATTGGATATTGCAAAAGAGCATAATGAGTTATTGATAATCAATAGTAGATATGAGCATATTCATGAGATTATAGTTAAAAGAGTTTCAAAACCCGTAACCGGAATAGTCAGTTTTTCAGACAGAGTCGACAGAATAGTTACCAATAAATTCCTAGGCGT
Organism: Peptoniphilaceae bacterium AMB_02; assembly: GCA_036321625.1. Taxonomy (NCBI): domain Bacteria; kingdom Bacillati; phylum Bacillota; class Tissierellia; order Tissierellales; family Peptoniphilaceae; genus Microaceticoccus; species Microaceticoccus formicicus. Next base: position 261,786 of record CP143259.1, on the reverse strand, counting down.
TCCAATCTTCGCAGCCATAATGTTACTCGTCTTTCAACTGACATTCGTCATAGGACAAAATCTATTGGGAGGTTATATAGAAAAAGCCCTTGACCTTTTAAAAGACAATGTTACAGTATGGTTTAAAAACATGAATGTATCAGAATTCTTCACGGGACTAGTAAATGATGGCTTGATTGCAGGAGTGGGTACGGTTCTTACCTTTATACCGATAATAGGAATACTCTTTCTACTCCTTGGATTCCTTGAAGATGTAGGATATATGTCCAGAGTTGCATATGTAATGGACTTTTGGATGAAAAAGCTAGGACTTCCAGGAAAAGCAGTTATCTCTATGATCGTAGGATTTGGCTGTAATGTCCCGGGAGTCATGGCAACGAGAACCCTTGAAAGTAAAAACGACAGAATGATTTCACTTCTCATAAATCCATTCATGTCATGTGGTGCAAAAATCCCTGTTTACGTTATGTTTGCAGGTGCATTTTTCCCGGGTAATCCGGCGCTCTTATTATTTGCACTATACTTTTTAGGATTTGTGGTGGCGATAATAGTAGCCAAAATATTCTCAAAAACACTATTCAAAGGCGAAGCATCGGAATTCATAATGGAACTTCCACCCTATAGAGCTCCAATTGCAGAGAATGTATTAAAGAATATGTGGGAAAACTTGTCAGCCTTTGTAAAACGTGCATCTACGACCATTACACTTATAGTTATTATCCTATATATTCTTGCCAATGTCCCATTTGGTGTAGAGCCTTATAGTATAAACTCTGCACTTGGAGGCATAGGAAACTTTATAAAACCGGTACTGGCTCCCATAGGAAATGATACTTGGCAAGCAGCTGTCGGACTCGCTGCAGGCATGCCGGCAAAAGAAGGTGTAGTTGCAACTTTGGGTATGATATACTCGGGAGTTCAGGAAGGTCCTGAGCTTATAACTTCACTTAAACAGCATTTTACGCCATTATCAGCAGTGGCTTACATGGTTATGGTACTACTTTACACACCATGCGTAGCAGTACTTGGCACAGTAAAAAAGGAAACAAAATCTATAGGATGGATGCTTTTCATGGCCATCTATACTCTTATTATCGCGTATATTGTGGCCGTCATAGTATATCAGCTGGGTCTATTACTGGGTTTTAGATAATAAGGATGTGAGAATAATATGTTACTTGAAATACTGAAAGAAATCTACGAAAGCAAAATGTACTCACCGGCAAAACTAGCACAAAAGCACGATAGAGATATCCAAATGATTGAAGAATACTATCGTAAACTTATCGAGCTTGGATATATAGTTGAATCGACAATGGGCAATTGTGATCCCGATGCTTGCAAGGCTTGTAAAAACTTTTGCAATATAAGCAGCTTGGTCATAAAGGAAATTAAGATAACTGATAAAGGCTTAAGATTATTGGGTAATACCAATGCATAAAAGGAGCGGTTTTAACTGCTCCTTTTGAAATTGAAAATATTAATTAATTCTGATAGAATACAGCTAAAGATATTTTAACAAGGTGAGTAAAATGAATCGCGATGAGATAGAATATTTTAAAAAATCTTTTATGACGAAAACCATACATTTAGTAATTAATGCATTTATTTTTCTTGCAATTTATCTATTGTCAAAAACCACATTTCAATTCATATACCTCTTCGAATGGACTGCGCGTAGATATTACTTCTTTATATGGATTATAGTAATCATCTTTATAATAAGGGAATACTTTAAATCAGCATATATAGTGACATTGACCAATATATTTGCATTGTTTTTCGGACACTTTTTCGGCCAATACATAAGGAATATCAGAATGAAACAAATCGTCCCCGGTATAGACCCCGAGATAGCTTATCAGCTCAGCAGAAATGATGGCTGGTGGATTTGGATAGTTCTTGTATTGCTTTCAATTATAATCGGATATTATATTGGAAGAAAAAATGATTATATAGACTAAAAACTCTAAAGATAGTGCATCAGAACAGTCCAAACTCTGATAAACTATCTTCATTTTCTGTTAGTCGTGAAACGGGGTCAGGCTTGACTTAATTGACTTTTCCGTATTTTTATTCGTATTTTTTAACTATTAAATCGCATTTAACATTATATTTATATAGTATTGTGCATAATTATTTAAATAACTTTTAAAAAGTGTATCCTAACCCTCTTTGTTTTTTGGGTTTAAAACGCTCAAAAAAGGACCTATAGCTACGATATGTCCTTTTAAAATTCTTATCTGTCTTTTCTGTTTTCTATTTCATATATTGCAAATTTAGATTCCTATCACACTCATATTTATCCAGTAGATTTTTAAATAAGAAAGCCAATAACTTCTAACCAAAAGCTTTATATACTCTCTTTCTCGTATAACAATTTTTCTTTATTTATTTTTCCGGGTTTAACTAAAAAATCTGCCCATTCCTGATTTTCTCTATAGTATTTTTCATTTTCAATCCAAAATTTTAATTTACTGATATACTGATTAATCTTGTCCGTAATTTCAACTTCATAATTTTTATATCCATTTTTTATTACTATAGCTGTCAATTCGTAAAAAACCATTCCTAATGCATGGGTTTCTACGTGAATCGTAGAACAGCCTTGTCCTACAGCATGACAAAGAGCTATATCGTATGGATCTTCCATGCTTTTTGCAAATAAATGACAATCCAGTATTGATTTTTTTGCTACCGGCATTTTAACCTCACCATGAGCCCAAGCGATACATTTCTCATAAGCCATTATAAGCACATCTTCATCTGTATATTTTTTAGACAATTCTACCACCATGCTCTTTATATTATCAAATACCCAAAGTACTAAAGTCAGATGAGACTGCTTCATAATCATTAATCGTAATTCCTCTAAAGAGCTGCTGTCTCTTGAGAAGAGTATGCTGTTTTTATTCTTTATTTTTCCCTCTACATCTTTGAACATAAGCCCTCCAAATATCTTTTTTTCATAATTAACTATATTTTATCATAAAAGGTATCTTTATTAATTACCAAATACTATTTAATCTAAATAAATAAAGAGCATATCTATTGAACCGACATGCTCTTTATTTATTATTTTAGAAAATCAATATCTATTGATCCCATCTCTGTTTCAGCTTTCAAATAAGCTTTCTTCGAAATTTTATCTTCCTTTATACTTCCTTTTTCACCATCTACCTTAATCTCACCCATTTCAGTTTTTAAATTCAGAGAAATATCATTTCTCTTCTGCTCAAGTTCCAATTCCAGCGAACCCATTTTAGTAGAAAAGTCGTTTGTACCTAGGAGTGTCCCGGAATAATCTATACTTCCCATTTCGGTTTCCAGATTTAGATTTTCACATATACTGTCTTTTATATCAAAGCTTCCCATATTGGTTTCCAGTTTTGAGTTCACTGCTTTTACTTGAATAAGATCGATTGAACCCATTTCAGTTTTATAATTTAAATCTTCAAGCGTAACATTAACAACTTTAAAACTACCGAGCTCTTGATTGATATTGCCTGTAATTTTTTCAGGTACCATCAATATAAGTTTATTACCTTTAAATAAGTTTCCGAAAGGTGGTACGTCTATATTAATGTCAACTTTTCGATCGCTTATTTCTCTTATATACAATTCATCATTTTTCACCTCAAAGCTAAGTGAGTATTTGAGCTTTCCAAAACTGGTAGTTTCATCATATTGAACCTGAATCACATCCACATCATCAGATGGTAGGATTTCAACACTATAAACCTTAAGATCAAGGTTTAGCTTGTTTATAGCTGGAAACTCTTCGTTTTTAACCTCTGATTCCATATTCAGATTCCCTATAAAATTCTTTTTGACATTAGCACCACCTAGAATAGCCCCCACTACCATTATAGCACCAACCAATATCAATACTAATGCGAATTTAATACTTTTTTTCATTGGAGAACCTCCTCTCCCTTATCTTCCTGGATACAAAGTCAGATAGTCTTTTAATAATTCCTTTAAAGAATTCTGCAACCAAGATAATCATCCCTATGAGGATGAAAATTCCACCAATTCCAACCAGTCTTTCCAAAAATGGCATTGGACTGATTATTAATGACGAAATCACACCCACTGTCGCCATTGCAAGTCCAAACAATACTGCTCCAAAACTTATTATCAATGTTAAAAATGTAAAACCTAACATCAATGCGACAGGAATACCTATAGGTGCTGCGAATATTGCCAATATAATAATCAGTAGTTTATTATTATAATTTTTCGTTTTATTCTCGTTCTCTATGGTTTCGCCTCTACTATATTCAGATGAACTATCTTTGTTGATTTCTAAACCGGTCAATATATCTAGAGCAATCTCCCTAGGGTTTCCAAATGACTCAGGCACAAGATCATTAACGCCAATACCTGCTTCATCAAATATTTCATTATAGTATCTTTCAACCTCTATCCGCTCTTCGTAAGGTACTCTTTTGAGATATTTTAATATCGTACTTATAAATTGCTCTCTATTCAACACTCACACCTCCTATTAAGGTATCTATTCTATTTTTATATTCTCTCCAACTCCCCAAATATTCTACTAAAATATCTTTTCCACTTTCCGTAATAGTGTAATACCTTCTATTTCTTCCATCAAAAGCCTCATCATAAGTATCTAGGAAACCTTCCTTACTGAGTCTCCTAAGCACAGGATAAAGTGTCGATTCTGAAAGGTCAAGAGGACCTACTAATGCCTGATTTAACTCATATCCATAGGTATCTCCTTTAGATAGATGGGCAAGTACACAAAAATCTAAAATCTGAGCCTGCACTGGAAATATCATATGCGCCTCCTTATTACTATTTAATTACCTATATTATACGATGTATAATATCATATGTCAATCATTATTGTACAGTAAAATGGTATTGTTTCATTTTTATTTTTGAAATATTAATGATAAATGATAAAATAATACTATATGAGGAGGTTTAATTATGGACATAAAAAAGCAGTACAAAGGATTAATCTCATGCATCATCATTGCAATCCCTTGTCATTATATCGGTAAGATTTTTCCTGTAATAGGTGGACCTGTTCTAGCAATACTATCAGGGATGATAATTGGCGGTTTCATTCGAGATAAAGATATTTTCAGCAGCTTAGCTCCTGGCATAAAATTTACATCGAAGTACATACTACAGCTTGCGGTAGTTCTACTGGGTTTCGGTATGAATTTAAATAGCGTTCTCTTAACCGGAAAAGAATCACTTCCAATTATAGTATCGACTATTTCTATTGCACTTATTATTTCTTTTATACTTTATAAAACAATGGGGATGCCTCCCAAAATTTCCACACTAATCGGTGTAGGTTCATCAATCTGTGGAGGATCGGCAATAGCTGCAACTGCACCTGTCATTGATGCAGAGGAAGATGAGATTGCTCAGGCTATATCAGTGATATTTTTATTCAATGTATTAGCTGCACTTATTTTCCCTTCACTTGGCGGTATGATAGGATTTTCTGATAATGGTTTTGGAATATTTGCAGGAACTGCAGTAAATGATACTTCATCCGTAACGGCTGCAGCTTCTGCCTGGGATGGTATTCATGGCAGTAATACACTTGACACAGCCGCAATTGTTAAAATGACCAGAACTCTTGCAATAATACCAATTACTGTAGGACTTGCATTATACAGATCTCGAAACTCCGAATCCAAGAGTAAAATGAATTTGGTAAAGGTATTTCCCGTCTTTATTCTTTTCTTTGTACTAGCGTCTGTAATAACAACTTTTGCCAATCTCCCGCCTGAATTGGTTACTTTTCTAAAATCCGCAAGTAAGTTTTTTATAGTCATGGCAATGGCGGGAATCGGTATAAATACAGATCTGATAAAATTAGTAAAAACAGGAGCTAAACCGATATTGATGGGAGCTTGTTGTTGGATTGCAATTGCACTGACATCCATAGGTATGCAGTATATTTTAGGCTTAATGTAAAAAGATGGTGTATCAGAATTTAGATAATTCTGATACACCATTATAATTTTCAAAAAGGTCTGCAAACTTCGTAATTTATCTTACTTTAGAATGTAGAAAAACCATAATTGAGAACATGGTTGTCTGAAGTCTGAAAATTAAAAGAGTCCTAATTTTATATTATAGGTTCTCGACGAACTACTTCCAAACTTACAACCACCCATACACTTCTACGTTTTTTTCCACAACTTATTTAAGTATATACATTTTTAAATCGGTTACTACAATGTAGCTAAAGTAATTGCAGCCTAGGCTTTTCTCTCCCTCCGATTCGCTTAGGCGACCCACCTCCCTCGTCAGATGGAGGCTAAGTGATTGCCACACTTCATTTTTTCTCATTCCGACTCCACCTTTTGGCAGTTGAATTCTAGCCAATCACTTCATTCTTAGGAGTTCTTCGCATAAAACCTACATAAAAAGCAGATGTAAGAGTTTTAAAATTAGAAATTAGATTTGTATTGTAGCGATGTGAAGATGTCGCTTTATGTTTTTTAGGCTCCATCTGACGAGGGAGCTGTCAGCTCGGCTGACTGAGGGAGAGATATTAATAAAAGAATTTGAAAAATTCAACTTTTATATTTTAGACTCATAACCAATCCCTCAACCATACAACTCACCAATATATAAATAATAAATTCAATGAGTTCTAAGGTTGTTAATAAATTGTTTTAATTCAACTTTTCTAATCTACATTACCAAAAGTCCTGCACATTTTATTTATCTTCATAACACCACATTCCCGTTATAATTGTTCATTAAATAAATACGATTAATTACTCAAAAGTCCATGCTGCATTAGCACATTAATCTATTATCAATTATGCAGGCTAAATCCTTGACATACTAATTTTTATTGATTACAATAATTTTAATAAATGAGCCAAAATACATGTTTATTTTGATAAAAGTGTTTTTTGAGCTCAAAAAAATGAAAGGAGTAATGGTAAAAATACGTCACTAAATAATTGGAGGAGAATATGGAAGGAAAGAAGCGCTATAGTTCAACGCAAATCATGAAGTTTCTCATACCGTCAATCATAGGGATAATCCTCTTTATGGTTCCCGTGCCTAAATTTAATGCTGAATTAAACGTCAATGAGACAACTATTCCGGTAAAAATTTTGGCAGATCTTATAAGCGATGGAATTGGAAGCTTTATACCCACTTTGGTCTTTATTATTCTGATGATATCATCTATTGGAACACTTATTTTTTCTTTTGGTATTGTTAAAACAAATAATAAAAATCTGAACAAACTCTTTAAGACAACCCCTGTATGGGCAATCACACGTATCTTAGCAGGTGTTTTTGCAGTAATGGTATTTTTTAGTGTTGGTCCTGAACAGATTATTTCCGGAGATACAGGTACTTTTATTTTTAACGACTTACTAACCACTCTCGTAATAATTTTTGTAATTGCCGGTCTTTTATTGCCCTTATTACTTGACTTTGGACTTCTTGAATTTGTAGGTACCTTGCTTACTAAATTCATGCGTCCTGTTTTTACACTCCCTGGCCGTTCAGCTGTCGACTGTTTTACATCTTGGTTGGGAGATGGTACTTTAGGGGTCATGTTAACCAATAACCAGTACGAAGAAGGTTACTATACCCAAAGAGAAGCCGCTGTTATTGCTACGACTTTCTCAGCTGTATCAATTACTTTCTGTCTTGTAGTTCTTGCCGAAGTAGGATTGACAAGATTATTCCTACCTTACTATCTTACAGTTAGTTTTATCGGTGTGGTAATCGCTATAATCGTCCCACGTATTCCACCTCTTTCAAGAAAGAAGGATGTATATGTGCGTGAAGGAGTTAAACTTGACGAGAGCATTCCTGCCGGACATAGCTTAAGTTCCTATGCACTTGAGTGTGCCGTTGAACGTGCTGATAAACACGAAGGTGTTGTAAGATTTGTAGAGAGCGGTTTGATGAATGCTATGCAGATGTGGTTAGGTGTTCTACCCGTAGTTATGGCTTTTGGAACAATTGCTACAATGCTCAGTACTTATACACCTATCTTTGAAATTTTAGGTAAACCATTTATTCCACTACTTAAACTACTTGCAATACCTGAAGCTGAAGCAGCGTCTAAAACAATGCTCGTCGGTTTCACAGATATGTTCCTTCCTGCTATTATTGCAGCAGGTGAAATTACAAGTGAGTTAACACTCTTTATAGTGGCAGTAGTTTCAGTAACACAGCTATTATACATGTCAGAAGTCGGTGCTCTAATTCTTGGTTCTGACATACCTGTTAATCTATGGGAACTCTTTGTAATCTTCATTCAAAGAACTCTAATAAGCTTAGTCTTGGTAGTTCTCATTGGACGCTTTATACTGGGACTCGCGTGATATTGATTGACAGATAGAACATAAAATTAAAAACTTATACTTTGGTTTGTAGGTGATGAAAAACCCTTTTTCATCACCTACAATTTTTTATTATAGAAAAAAATTAAATTTCAAAGCTTACGCACTAAAGCAGTATTCACCTATTTTGAGACAAATAAAAAAGGCGTGTCAGAATCACTTAATTCTGATACGCCATCTTATTATTCGATTATATGGACATAATCCTCATTATATTGTGTTCTGGCGTCTAACTCACTTTCAGGATAACCTATGTGAATAAGTGCTAGAGGTATTATTTCTTCACTTAGACTCAATATATCTCTAACAGCTCTTACAGCTTCAGCCTTTGGGTATAGACCACACCAGCAGGTTCCCAGTTCTAATGACGCTGCAGAAATTAGAATATTCTGAGCAGCCGCAGAACAGTCCTGAACCCAAAAACCCTCTTTCTCGTCAGGTAGAAACCTTTCTTTATTTCCTGCCACGATGATAATCAATGGAGAATTAAAATTCGTATAAGGTGTAGACTCTCTAAGTTTATCTTGAACTTCAGGATTCTTGACCACATAAAATTCCCAAGGCTGTTTATTCACAGCACTTGGAGCTGCCATTGCAGACTCTAAAATTTCACATATTTTATCCTCTTCAACTGCTTTGTTTAAGTATTTTCTAACACTTCTTCTATTTAGTATCGCTTCTATAACCTTCATAAATTTCACTCCTATCAAATCTTATAAGCCCGATTAGTATCTGCCTATTAAATGTTCCGGATAAAACCTATAGTATTAATGTTAATAATCAGAAATACTTAATCCTCTACAGCTCCATTATACTCCATTAAATCCGATAGGTTAAATTTCCACTCAGGAGTTAAGATCACTTTATCTTTAACCACACTGTCAAGCGAATACCAAGGCGATATCTCAGGATTATTTTGATTTTTAAGTATTTGAGTTTGCTGAGCAGGCATATAAGATTGGGCGACCATAAACATCTTCTTTCCTTCAGCATTTTCTGCAATGTCCATAATAATTACAGTATGTCCCTTATCCAGGAAAATATCGCCTATTTTCATATTATCAGGCGATATGGGTTTGGCTTCATTAAGCATTGACAGTGTCCCGGCATAGGCGAATACCATGTCCATATACTCTCTAAAGCTTTCATAAGAAGTATCTCCGGGAATTCCTGCCGGATAATAACCGATATCAGGATCTATTCTGTAGCCTTCAATCCATTTGCTGTATTCAGTTAGAAAACCGGAAACAAAGTGAAACTTTATATCATCATACCTTTCATTGGCATATAAATACTCTGCTCTTAGAAGCATTATGGCATCTGCACACTGGTGTAAATCACGTGGTCCGGTCTCGACATCCAAAACGCTGTCGTAAACATAATCTTTCTTTTTCTCTCTTCCATCATGGTATAGAGCTTTAGATCCATATGGTTTTAATTTCTGTTTTCTTAAAAACTCTTGGTAACTCCCCGGTTCTACTTGGACTCTCTTGAAGCCTTCAGGTGGATTATACCTTTCTTCAATCGTCTGCCCATCAGGGTTTAAAAGAACTGCACTTTTAAGATTCTCACCTATTTCTTTATCAGAACTCTCTATATCTTTCTCTTCAGTAGTTTTTTCAACTTCCTTTTCAATAGAACTCTCTTCTACACTTTTATCGTCTTCTTCTGTAGACTCGACTTTATTTTTAGTTTCATTCACATTTATCCTCTCTATCTTATTACAAGAAGTTAATGCTATAATAACTATGGCAAGCAAAATTATGGTTTTCAAATAGTCACCTCCTACTTAACTATGTGTCAAATTATACTATATTAAGTAGGTATAATTAATTACAATCTTGTAATATCGATATTTGCAAGGACCGAACTAATCCGGTATGCTTTTTAAATATACTTGCTCGCTTCAGCTATACTCAGTTTGTCCATTTTAGAACGATATTTATTTAGAAAGCCTCTCACCCACTCAGGATTTGTCTTTGAATAGTCTCTTAAACTCCAACCGATGGCTTTATTGATAAAAAATTCATCCGAGCCCAAATTATTTATCAAAATCTCTTCCAATAATTCTGTATCGGTTTTATCCTTTCTCGATAATTGATGGTCAATAGCAATTCTTCTAAGCCAAAAATCCTCATCCAAAGAGAGTTCCAGCATCAATTGATTTATCCTCGTATCAACAAGACCTATACGTCCAATTATTCTGTTAAAATTATCAATGGTATCCCACCACTGTTTTCTTTTTGCAAATCCGAGTATTTTTGGCGCATCATCATAGACCAAATACCTTTGCATCTTGTGTAAATAATCGGTTACCAAGTATTGAAACTCCCTGTGCTCATCCTCATAGCAACTTTCTAAAAACTCCCAATCGACGACTTTATTCTTCAACTCACCTTTAAGAAACTCTTTATATAAAGCTCTCCTCTCAGGAGTTTTTATACCATAAAACTTAAACTTATATCTCATATATGCTTCCATCTGCACGGCGATGTCGGGATTTTTGTTTAATTCAAATCTCTTCTTTATCTCTAAATATTTTTCCATCTTTAAAATCTACACGGTTGCTCCACCGCATGATGATCCGGCTCCTGCAGTGCATGCATAGCAGTGGTTTCCGGTTTTTATATTTCTAATAGTTATCGCATCCACTTGACTTATATGCACCTTTTCCAGATCAGCTTTTAAGTCGATCATCTGATTAAAGTCACAATCATAGATATACCCGTCCCAAGAAACAGATATCTGATCTCTACACATCATATTTTCAACAGTACTCGGATTAAAATTCTCCTCTAGAAGCTTCATGTAGTTTTCAAGATTATTGTTATATTCGAGTGATTTCTTAAATCTTCCTGTGGGATTATTGGTTATAGTGAATAGATTGGTAAACACTATTCCATAATCTTCCGAAAGTCTTTTCCTGTAATCAGTGGTTAAACTCTCCTGACAAGGAGGCAGAAATGCCCCTCCGGGATTGTAGACCAGATTAAGTACCAAATCTTCTTCAATCCCATAACCCAGTGAATTTAAAGTTTTAAGTGCTCTTAATGATTTTTCGAAAACGCCCGCGCCTCTGACAGCATCGGTATTATCCTCGGTATAGCAAGGTAGTGAAGCCACTATTTCAACCTTGTTATCGGCAAAATACTTTGGAAGATCGCCATATCCACCTTCTGTAAGGATTACTAAATTAGTTCTAACAATAACTTTCTCTGCAAGTTTTATGGCATTTTCAAGAAAATACCTGAAATTCGGATTCATTTCAGGAGCTCCTCCTGTTATGTCCATCGTCTTAAAACCGTTATTTTTAAATACTTTTAAACAATAATCCATAGTTTCCAAATCCATTATTTCAGTCCTGTTCGGACCGGCTTCAACATGGCAGTGTTTACATGCTATATTACAGATTTTACCAATATTAACTTGAAAAGTTGATAGATTCTCCTTAGTCTTCAATAATTCTTCATTTTCGACTTTGGTCTTGAAATCAATTGTCATTCCCTCATCCTCCTACTAGATATTTAAATGCATCTTATATTTATTGTATCAGAAAAACCCGATTTACTTTATTATAAAAGTTAATAATACTATGTTTTGCATTAGTTTTCTTAATAAAAGAAAATAAGTGCTGCCTTTATCCGCCTTAATAAACAATTATAGTTCTATGTGTTTGGATTATTTTCAATACAGAAAAATCAGCTTTAAAAATAAGCTGATTTCTACATGTATCTTTCTGTCTATTTATTTAAAACTATCTATAGAGCTCTTATTGAGTATCTTTGGCATAAACTATAATGCAAAACCAAATGTCTACTTCATACACACAAATAGCAAATGATTGCTTGCTCCTAATAACTCTTTCTTTTCGCATCTCGATAAATGCCACCTTAGATACTGCTTATATGAAAATTCACTCATCTCTTCAAGCTTCGGTCCTAATAGTTCTGCAAATCCATCTGTTGCAATAGTATTCTCTATCTTGAGATCACGACCCTCTAGCAATTCTCTAGACTCATCTAGGCTAAAGAATATAAAAGGTCTGTTGGTTACTTTCAGAGTCTCCTTATCATATGCTCCAAATTCAAACCAATCTACATTATAGCCTGTTTCGGTCATCGGTATCATGTCGTGATTTATAATAGAAACTAAAATATAACCGTCATCCTTGCATACTCTTTTCGCTTCCATCTAATGTCTTCATTTGATCTTCATATTTTGAAAGGTGGTATAAGGGTCCAAATAATAGTACAAGATCAAAATAATCACTTGGTAGTTCATGCATTTCGAAGGAACTTGCACATTTTAAACTTATATTATTAAGACTTAAATCACTTACCTTTTTCTCAAGTACCTGATAATTTTGTTTAGAAGGTTCGTAGGAAACGACTTCAAAACCCTTTAAAGCCAATGGAATCGAATAAACTCCGGTTCCGGCGCCCATATCAAGTATTCTCATACCCGGTTTTAACAGTTCTTCAATTTTTTTCATAGTAGTTATAAACTCAACATTACCGGCTCTAGTTTTTAGCCTATTATCCTCGTCAAAATACTCATATAGCGCTTCATTTCGTAGTAAATCGTCATCTATTAAAGAGATTTCGTCAAAAGTAAGTTTCTTTTCCATATTTCACCTTCCCAAACACATATTATTTTTACTAATTAAGTTATAATTATAACATATAATTTCTCAACATACTAATAGTAGAAAAATACCAACAGGATTATCTTCGACTTTGTCTTTATCCCAGTATAGTTTCTCTATTAGAATCATATTACTCTTATCCTGTCTCGACTAGTACCGATATCGGTAAATCCTAGAAAGTGAATTCATAGACCATATCTATTCTTAGACGATAATATATTTGGTGGTTTGTGTCTAACCAGCTCTTCCCTTTATAACATAGTGCTGTTCCTTCAATTGTATAAATTACATGTTCCCTTTCTTTTTAATATAATTGAAATACATACAGCATTGAGACACCCCAACAATATGTACTTTATATACATTAATCATAATGAGAATATAATTTTTTGAACTTTAAATTCCATCTACGAGGATTATTATGATAAAATGAGTATTAAGGAGGCTGCCCATGAAATCAATACTACATTATTATAAACATTCCAAATCGAGACAATTTGTTTTAGATGGTGTCATAATAGGAATCATATCAGGTTTTTGTTCGGTTTTATACCGGTATATACTACATATTATCGCTAACTTTAGGGGATCTATCTTCCAGGAATTAAACCCACTTAAAATTACCCTTTGGTTTGCTTTTCTATTTATTGCAGGATTAATAGTTCACTACTTAATTGAATTTGAACCGATGAGTAGCGGAAGCGGTATTCCCCAAATACAAGGCGAAATGCTGGGGGTCTTCGATACCGATTCTAAAAGGATAATCTTTGCAAAATTCCTAGGTGGTAGTCTTGCAAGCTTAGCAGGTCTTTCTCTGGGAAGAGAAGGTCCATCGATCCAAATAGGTGCTAATGCTGCAAAAGTTTGGGCAAAGTATAGAAAAAAGACCGTTTCGGAAACTAATCTACTGATGTCGGCAGGAGCAAGTGCAGGACTTTCTGCAGCCTTCAATGCCCCTATTTCAGGAGTAATCTTTGTCCTTGAAGAACTACATAAAACATACTCGAGTTTTATATTGATACCGGCACTAATAGCTGCAATCGTCGCTGACTTTGTATCGAAAAATATCTTTGGATTGGCTCCAGCCTTTGCCTTGTCAATCTCTGAAGTTTTAAAGCTTGGTTCTTATTATCATTTAATCCTACTTGCAGTACTGTGTTCCATTACCGGAATACTATTTAACAAATCAATCTTAAAAGCTCAAGATTTATACAAAAAAATAAAACTTCCAAGACCAATAGTTTTAATCCTTGTATTTATCATTACCGGCTTGGTAGGATTTTTGATGATCGATATAACAGGTGGAGGACATCCTTTAATCGAGAGCTTATTAGAGTCCAACAAGGCACTTCACTTACTAATACTATTATTAGTAGGAAAAACCTTATTTACTGCATTTTCCTATGGAAGTAAAACTCAAGGAGGTATCTTCTTGCCTGTTTTAGTTCTGGGTGCACTAATCGGAAACATTTACTTTAAAATTTGGAGTACTATGGGTTTATTATCATATCCCCATCTTCCCAACTTTATTATCCTGGGGATGGCGGGAGTATTAACAGCCGTTATAAGATCGCCGATACTTTCTATATTGCTGGTAACAGAAATGACGGGAAGTTTCAGCCATTTGCTTAGCTTATCAATAGTTTCAATCATATCGTATCTGATTTCCAACCAACTGAAATCAGAGCCGATTTACGAATCTCTGCTGCATCGAATGATACAGTCGTTTAAACCTGAAATATTGAAGCAAGGCCAAGACAGTAAAACTCTCTACACCATCACAGTCCCTACTGCCTCGAGGATGGCAGGGAAAAAGATTATGGATTTAGCAATACCCCAAGGCGTTCTAATCCTTACCATAGAAAGACATAAAAAAGAACTGATCCCCCGTGGAGATACCATTATAAAGGCCGGAGACACTCTTCATATAACAACTTCCGTCGATAGATTGTCTGACTGTAAAAAGTACTTCAATGAAAATCTGAGTGATTAATTTTTAAAAGTTTGGAACTAAGGATAATTAGTGGTGAAGAATTGGGAATGGATGCTAAATATAAGAGGAGTTAGATAATTGTGAGAGATTAGGGATAAGTTTGAAATATAGCAGTAGAATTCTTCGAATTCTTTTATATGTATGTCTCTCCCTCAGTCAACCAAGTTGACGGCTCCCTTCCCAACCTAACCAATTGAGATGCTCTTCGAAATTAAGGTAGGTTTCATGCAAAGAATTCCCAAGAACGAAGTGATTGGCTAGAATTCGACTGCCAAAAGATGGAGCCATAAAACAGAAAAGTTTAAAGCTTTTATATACGAATAGTCATACAATTGTCGGTGTGGAAGTAATAGTCCTTGAAAGCCTCCCTCTGACGAGGGAGGTGGGTCGCCTAAGCGACTCGGAGGGAGAGAAAACCCTAGGCTGCAATTACTTAAGCCATATTGTAATATCTCTGATTGATAGTGTAAAATAGAAATTAATAAACAAAGAAGCAAACCACCTTGGTTTACTTCTTTCTTTATCAATCATACTTACATGGTTTTATTATAATAAACTTTCGTTATAGCCATTACAAATGCAACAAAGAGAGTCGAGCCAAGTAGAGTGAAGAAAGCCATCTTGTCTATTCCTGAAGCTACTAGCATCGCAACCGTTAGACCAATTAGTATTATTAATACTCCCGTTGCCCCGGCTTTTGCCTTTACAGCTATGTTTCTTTCATCATGCTCTTCAATATACAACTTCTTTAATTCAGCTTCATTTTTCAAAGCCTTAACTCTTTTACAAACATAAAACAAAGCAACTATTACTAAACCCGACAAAAAACCCGCGATAAAATCCGGCGTCATTGAATTTGGAAAACTTGGTGCAATCCTTCTCGATAAGAGTATCAATAGTGGTTGAAGACCAAAAAACACTACCGCCAATCTAATTTCTTTTCTTATTTTTTCTCTAAATTTTTCCATTATATTTCCTCCAAATCTGAAAAATCGAAAACTTCCTCTATAGTCTTTCCAAAAAACTTCGCAATCTTATACGCAAGAGGTAAAGAAGCAGTATATTTTTCAGTCTCTATAGATGTTATCGTCTGTCTCGTAACTCCCACTTCCATCGCAAGCTCTTCCTGCGACATTTTCCTCTCTTTTCTCAATTCAGGTATTATAGTCTTCAATTACATACCTCCTTCACGTTTATGCATAGTTCGCTTTACATTTATAGTATAGTACGCTTTGCATTTATTGTCAAGTATACTTTGCAAAGTTTCGAAAATTTTCAACATAAAAATAAGCATGACTCACTTTATATGCTTTATGAAATACGAAGAGCGAGACGTTTTTAAATGCCGTCTCGCTCAATAGATGCTTTTTTTAATATACTATCTGATTATTTTTATTCTGTCTTCAACTTTTGCACTAATTGGGATTTCAGAATGGAAGAATTCATCGACCACATCCCTTGTACTTAAGGAGAGTACTTTTGGAGGTTTGTACTTGTTTAATTCTTCCGGTTTCAAGCCAAATATTGATTCGAGCAAATTAAAGTGGAAGTCGTTTATCCCCACACTGTAGACTCTCTCATCTCTTAGAGGTTTTCGATTGAAGATAAACTCGCTTAGCTCTCTTTTTTCTACATCATAAACCACATGAACATGGCGACTTAGTTGATAGAATTCTCTGGTATTTCCATCGATGTAGTTGTTAAAAAAGGTCTCTATCATTTTCTTTAATCTGGCACCATCTATCCATAATCCATAGACTTTATTATCATATGGATATACTTCCCTTAAATCTTTAAGTGTTACTATTTCACCGAGTTTCTCACCTCTTACAGAACCGGATCCAAGGAGGAAAATATCTACTCCTAATGACAACCAGAAAATATCGGAAATCATATTTCCCAGTTCTGTCTCCTGGTATCTATCTAGATGATAGTAGGTCTTATCCAGTCTTCTCAATACCCTGTTGTATTTCCCTTCAACTTTTTCAATATACGAATCCAAAACTTTATCCAGTTCCCTGTCTCTCGGGCAATGAGTGCTATCTATAGGTACCAGATTCCATTCATAAGAGTGAATACTGTTCGTATCCTTGTCTATAGTAAGGTCGAATTGACCTATAAAATCACTCCCGACTCCCGCCTGAGCAATTAGTATACCATTGACTTCATCAGGTTTTTCCAAAAAAGTATGCGAATGTCCTCCTATTATTAAATCGACACCTAGATCAGGATTCAGGATTTTTGCCAGTTCACAGTCTTTATCATGCCCAATATGCGTAAGTAGCACAGTCAAATCAATATCTATAGTCTTATAGCTGTTAATTATATACTCTATAGCATGTGCAGCTTCATCTATATCTACAAATGTAGCCAGTAGATTGTCTACAGCATTATCTATAACTTCATTTGTAACTATTCCTATTAGAAGTACTTTTATACCGCCAATATCTATAATTATATGCGATTGTAATAGTCTCGTCCCCGTAACCTTTATATAGAGATTGGCATTAATAATCGGGAATCTTGCACATTTTTCTAAAAATAACAAATGGGCAAGTCCATAGTCGATTTCGTGGTTTCCTAAAGAGGTAACATCAGGTTTTAATAGATTTATTATATCGATGGTCGAGATTCCTTTGTATTCATTATCGATAATCGAACCTTGAAGCATGTCTCCTGATATTACATAGAGAACATTTTCTTTCTCTTTTCTAACGTTTTTTATATAACCTGAGAGCATAGATACTCCACCTACCAGAGCATGTTCCTGGTCCTCTACAAAAAAGTCACCATGTATATCATTGGAATGTAGAATCGTTAGTTTTTGTAAATCCATTTCACTACCTCCTTAATTTAATACATAATCCTGAATTTATGGAATAGATACCAATAAGTGATTCATATTCCTTACGCTAGCTTTAACATTTTATCTATTTAATACATTATACCATTAAATTATACTTTATATAATACCTAATATCACTCCTAAAAATATTTTGATAAACCAAAACTCAATCTAATTTACTTATTCATCATGAATAATGGGTATATATATAATTGCAAGCAAATAGGTAATGTAAACTTAAAATGAAAGAATAGAAAAAACAATAGAATATATTCACAAAAGTACGAATAATTATAATAATGATGAGATTATTTACTCAACTAAAGCCTAACTTATTTGAGTAAAAAATCAAGCAGCTATCAAATATTTGTGTTGCTCAGCCTCAGAGATATCAAGACCAGCTACTTTAGCAGGAGTCATATCGTTTAAAGAACTATGAGGTCTAATAAAATTATAGTAGAAAACAAACATGGAAATAATATTGTTAGCATCTTCAAAGCTTTCAAAACCACGCTTTGTTTTATACCAAGACTTAAACTGAGAGTGAAAAGATTCAATTAGATTATTTGAAATATCGTCGTGAAAACTTTCAACTCTAATATGTTCTTGGTCTGGGAAATAGACCTCAATTGGTTTTAAATAGGCACTGTAGCGATCAGTGACCAAAGAGTTAGGACAACCATGTTCTTTTGCAGAATTAATCAACTCAAAAGCAGAATCAGAATTTCTGTGAGGAGATAGGTTAAAATCTACGATAAACCTGGTTTCAGAATCTTCAACAAACCAAATATATGATTTAATCCCAGCAACTTTGACTACGGTTTCATCCAAATGCCACTCATCAGAATTTAGATCTAGATAAGACTTAAAATAATCTGAAATTTCTTTAAAGGCAGGAGCAAACCCCGATACCCAGCTATGGATAGTAGTGTGACTAACTGACACATTAAACAGGGTTTTCATCAAAAAAGCACACTCTCTAAGAGAGTTTTTACCGATGAAGTAAAGGTGCATGGCTTTTAAAACTATATTAACAGGAAATCTGAGTCCTTTAAAATGGTCTTTACCGGTAAGGTTGGAAGAGGAGCAAGAATCAATAGGCATGGCTTTAGAAACCTTAAAAGAGTGATTACAAGACTTATCACAACACCTAAGATTGCTATAGTAAGTAAAGTCATGATGAAGAAAAGTAGCCTTACCACAAACAGTACAAGGCTGATATTTTCTTGAAGGTAGCTTACCTATTATGGTATTTGGATTATTAGGTGCAAACTGTCTATTACATGATCGGCAAAGATATTTTTGATATCCACGAGAATCAAAGCCGTAACGATAAAAAGACGAGTTATTGTTGCATCTTGGGCAGATAAGTGATACATTATTATTCATAAGAGTTCATTCCTTTCTTGGGAGTACTGGTTTTGTGGATAAAACTATTGTATCACAAGGGGGCTGGACTCTTATTCTTTTTTAAGTTTACGGACCGAGCAAATAATTATGGAGGTAAGTATGGATTATAATATTTTGATTGGTGGCGCTGCCGGCCAAGGCATGGACAGCGTGTCTCATGCTCTAACAAAAGTCCTTCAAAAGAACGGGCTTTATGTCTATTCTACAGCAGATTATTTGTCCCGAGTTCGTGGAGGACATAATTTTTACCAAGTACGTTTTGCAGACCATCCGATATACTGTTCAAAGAAAGAGCTCGATATTATTTTCGCTCTGAATGAAGAAACTCTAGAAAAACATCTCCCCCGATTAAAAAAAGACGGTATAAGTTTCTGTGATTCTTCAATTGAATCTTTTCCGGAAACTAAAAAATATGATTTAATCAAGAAGGCTAAGGATTTAGGAAACGAAAGAGTAATCACTTCAATTGGATTAGCTATGATTATGAGACATCTCGGTTTAAAGCTTGAAACAGCCGAAGAAGTAATCGGCGAGATATTACGAAGTGAACATGTCGAAATGAATATAGAAGCACTTAGATACGGTTATGATTTGATTGACGGAGGAAGTGAGTATGATGCCTTGAAGTCCGATACCATTCTCATAGACGGAAACTCTGCAATCGGATATGGGGCCGTTGCCGCAGGCTGTAAATTCTACTGCGGATACCCAATGACTCCTTCCTCAGGTGTCTTAGGTTTCATGGAAGCAGCTTCGGAAGAGATGGAAATCGCTGTTGATCAAGTAGAAGATGAAGTAGCTGCTCTAAATATGGCACTCGGAGCATCTTATGCCGGTGTTCGTGCGATGACCGGATCATCGGGTGGTGGATTTGCTCTAATGCAAGAGGCAATGAGTCTTGCAGGCATGATAGAAGCGCCCATAGTCGTGGTAGATGTACAAAGACCTGCGCCTGCTACAGGTCTCCCAACATATACGGAACAAGCCGACCTTCGATTTATAATACATTCAGGACATGGCGAATTCCCTAAGAAAGTTATTGCTATTAGGAATGCTGAAGACGGCTTTTATCAAACAGTGAGAGCTTTTGATATTGCAGAAAAATACCAAATTCCTGTCGTAATCCTTTCAGATCAATACCTTGCGGATTCGAATGTGAATATAGAACCCTTTGATTTACAATCTATTGAAATAAACAGATACCTGGCTAACCCCAATGATTACGAACCCGGAACATATAAGAGATTTGAAATAACTGAAGATGGTCTCAGTCCTAGACTAATTCCGGGAAGAGCAAATGGAAATATAGTTATAGTCGACTCCGATGAACATGACGAAATGGGAAGAATAGAAGAAAGTGCAGAAAACAGAAAATCCATGATGGATAAGAGATTTAGAAGAGCAGAAAACTTAATATCTGAATCAGAAGATCCCTGGGAAATTGGTGCCGACGACTTTGACATACTCGTCGTTGGTTGGGGATCAACATATGGAATCCTGAAGGAAGCAATAGAAGCTTTAAATGAAGACGGTCATAAAATAAAAGGCCTTTCATATGCAGATGTCTTTCCATTAAAAACTGATAAACTACTCGAATATTACGAGAAGGCAAAATCATTTATAGTAGTAGAACAAAATATGGGTGGGCAATTTGAAGGACTTATACGACAAGAGGCCTTGATTAAATCCGACCATCTAATAACGAAATACGATGGTAGAGCTTTCTACCTGGAAGAATTAATAGAAGAATTAAAGGAGGTATTATAAATGATAGACTATAAACTATCCGCCGAAACTGCTTGGTGCCCAGGTTGCGGGAACCCTGCCATAAGGAGTGCACTTAAAATGGCCTTAGATGAACTGCAAATACCTCCTGATGAGATAGTTATGGTCTCAGGAATCGGACAAGCAGCTAAGATGCCACAATATATAGACTTGAATTCATTCACCGGTCTTCATGGAAGAAGTCTACCGGCTGCCATCGGTATCAAAATGGCTAATCACAAACTCCATATAATAGCAGAAAGTGGAGATGGAGATAACTACGGCGAAGGTGGAAATCATCTAATGCATGCCATAAGAAGAAATATAAATCTGGCGCATTTTGTTCATGACAATCAAGTGTATGGCTTAACTAAAGGTCAAGCCTCACCGACCACAATAACCGGTCAAGTCCAAACCTACTCTTCCGAAGGAGTCAGAAACACCGAGTTAAAACCACTGGCACTTGCACTGACACTTGGAGCAGGCTTTGTTGCCAGAGGCTTTTCAGGAGATATAAAGCAGCTAAAAGAAATAATGAAAGCAGCCATCCTCTACGATGGTTACGCCCTAGTTGATATACTTCAGCCATGTATAGTCTGGAACAAGGTAAACACCTTTGCTTGGTATAAAAGCATGGTAAGACCTCTCCCGGAAGACTATGATTCGACAGATTGGAAAGCCGCATTTGATAAAGCACTGGAATGGGATGACGGCATTCCGACAGGAATCCTGTATAATGTTCCTACAATCTCCTATACAGAAAGATTCTCTTTCCTGCAAAGTGACAAACCTCCACTAGTAGACGCAAAATTGAACCCTATGGATGCAAAAAAACTGATGGATAAAATGAGATAAAAGAAGGTTGTATCAGAAGACAAATCTGATACAACCTTTTTAGCTTTTGGCAGTGGATTTTCGTCTATTACTTCGCTTGGGATACCGGATGTAGCGACGAAAAAATATCGCTTTTGATATTTCTCTCCCTCCGAGTCGCTTAGGCGACCCACCTCCCTCGTCAGATGGAGGCTCTCAAAACTAATCGCTCACAACCGACAACTGTTCAACTTATCCGGTGAGAGACATACTACAAAGGAATTCGAAGAATTCTACTGATATATTTTAAGTCTATTCCAAATCCTTACCAGTATCCAACTCGCAATAAAGACTATGAAAGAGGTAGAGGAAGTGCCCCCACTTCCACGATTGTTTCCAAAACCAATTTAATTATATACATTATCAATCAGAGATATTACAATATGGCTTAAATAATTGCAGTCTAGGGTTTTCTCTCCCTCCGAGTCGCTTAGGCGACCCACCTCACAGTTTTAGATGTGAGAAGTTAGAAGTTTGAAGTTAGACTTTAGAAGTAGCGACAAAAAGATGTCGCTTTTTGTATTTCTCTCCCTCCGAATTTGCTTCGCAAATCCACCTCCCTCGTCAGATGGAGGCTATCAAAACTCACAACTGCTCAACTCCCCGCCTCAAAACATTTTAATTCGATTCAGGCATCCATTCTGCTAATTTTTCGAACAGTATTCTATCACTTTCAGCCTTCGCCTCAACATTTGCTGCGTATTCTCCACCCATCATAAGGTTTTGAACTACAGGTGGACCATAAAATATATGACCTGCTTTTTCAAATATTTTGACTTCTATTTGACCTCCGTAGTTTTTCTCTATGGTTTCTGCCATCTCGGCAGATGGCCACATTTGGTCTTGTCCTCCTGCAAAGACAAGAGCATTTGCTTTTGAATTCTCCACTTTTATACGTGCACCTTCACTGTGATTTTTATCGTCAATTAAAGCCTTATACGTTGGGTAATAATGCATCGGTTTTCCCAATAACATATCTGTAAATATTTTCATTCCAAGTTTTCCGTCAATATTATAAAAATTCAGAAATTCGAGTTCACTGCCTCCCAAAGTCCATGAGGAGTGGGCTGTTCTGTCTTTAAACGACAAGCCTTGGAACACATATGCAGATGGTGCATATAGGATTATATTGTCTATTTTGTCCGCGTATTTTGTGCTTAAGAGTAGAGCATAGTCAGCACCTTTAGATCCTCCCAAGATTGTTAATGGTCTTGGGCTCTTAGCTGTTTTTTCTATTTCCGAGCTTACCTTCTCAAAGTTTTCTAGCGGTACATTTATAAGTTCTTCCGGTAGTCCTTCGGCATTAAAGTAGTACATCGCAAATACTTCATAGCCTTTTTGGGCTATATCTGCTGCATAGTTAAAATTAGTACTCCCTTCACTACCTCCATAGGTAAGGACAACACCACTATGCTTAATCTCATCAGGTACTAAATGGTAACCCTTTAAACTATCTCCGTTTACATCTGACACTTTTACACCCGGGATATTTAACTTGCTTGCATCCTTTAAATCCTCTTCGCTGTAAAATCTTTCTAACTTATAGTTTGGATCAAGTTTGGCTAACTTTTCGGTTTGCTTCTGGTTGTAAAACCTGATTCCGAAAACTATTACGACAATCCCTAAAATAATTAGTAGAAAATACTTTAGTATCTTTAGAATAACCTTCATTTTATTCTCCTCCTTTACAGTTTTTAACAAATATTATGAAACTTCACAATTTTTTATACTCTCACTTAATGCTACTTCGTGATTTTAAAGATATTCACAATATTATTATACTATATTTACAGGTAAACATACTTTGATTTATAAATAAATATTTACTTTAATTTGTAAACTAGCTAGGATATAAATTTTCGAATATCTTAAAGACAATTTATACAAGACTAAATGCGTAATAAAAATAAAGAACGGAATGCAAACTCTTATGCCGAGTTAATATTCCGTTCTTTTAAACATATTTAATTTTTTCTCATTTTACTAACTCACTATCATTAAGCTGTTTCGTGGAAGGTTCTGCTTATAACTTCCAACTGCTGCTCTTTACTTAATCTATGGAAATGAACTGCATATCCTGATACTCTAATTGTTAGATTAGGATATTTTTCCGGATTTAGCATTGCATCTTTTAAAAGCTCTCTGTCAAGCACATTTACATTTAAATGGAAAGCTTTTTGGTTAAAATATCCGTCCATAATACCAACAAGATTATTTATTCTATCTTCCTCTCTCTTACCAAGAGTATCCGGAACTATTGTAAAGGTATTTGATATTCCGTCTTGGCAGGTACATTCATAAGGAATTTTAGCTACCGAGTTTAATGAAGCAAGAGCTCCCTTAGTATCTCTTCCATGCATTGGATTTGCACCAGGCGCAAAAGGTTCTCCTATTTTTCTACCATCAGGAGTGTTTCCGGTTTTCTTTCCATAAACTACATTTGAAGTAATAGTAAGTATGGATAGAGTATGTTCAGCTCCTCTATAGGTCGGAGTCTCTTTTAGATAGTCTAAGAACTTAGAAACAGCAGCAATCGCCATATCGTCAGCTCTATTATCGTCATTTCCGTATTTTGGAAAATCTCCTTCTACTTCAAAATCTATCGCAATTCCGTTCTCATCTCTTATTGGGCGAACTTTAGCGTATTTTATAGCGGAAAGTGAATCTGCAACTATGGAAATTCCTGCAACTCCAAATGCCATAAATCTATGAACAACAGTATCCTGTAATGCCATCTGTCCTCTTTCATATGCGTATTTATCATGCATATAATGTATGGTATTCATGGTATTTACATAGAGTTTGGAAAGTTTTCTAAGCACCTTCTTATAATTATCTAAAACACTTTCAAATTCTAAAATTTCATCTTTAATAGGCTCTATACCTTCAAGAACACGAATTGGATTACCGTTTTTATCTTTCTTAACCTCATCAACTCCACCATTTATCGCATAGAGTAGTGCCTTTGCAATATTAGCTCTAGCTCCAAAGAATTGCATTTGTTTTCCGATTTTCATAGCAGACACGCAGCAGGCAATTCCGTAATCATCGCCATATACAGGTCTCATTATATCGTCATTCTCATACTGAATAGCTCCTGTTTTAATACTCATGGTCGAACAGTATTTTTTAAACGCAACAGGAAGTGAATTACTCCAAAGAACTGTCATATTTGGCTCAGGAGCCGGTCCAAGATTTGTGAGTGAATGTAAGAAACGATAAGCTGTTTTAGTGACCATAGTTCTTCCATCTACGCCCATACCACCAATTGACTCGGTTACCCAAGTCGGATCCCCTCCAAAGAGTTCATCGTACTCCGGAGTTCTAAGGTGTCTAGCCATTCTAAGTTTAATAATCAATTGATCTACTAATTCCTGAGCTCCTACTTCATCCAGTAATCCTCTCTTGATATCCCTTTCGATATAGATGTCTATAAAAGCCGTATTTCTACCGATACTCATAGCTGCACCATTATTTTCTTTTATAGCTGCAAGGTAACCGAAGTATAAGAATTGAACAGCCTCCAACGCATTCTCTGCAGGTTTTGATATATCAAAACCATAAGATGAAGCCATTTCACATATATCATCGAGTGCTCTTATCTGCTCTGATACTTCCTCTCTGAGTCTTATGACATCTTCTAATGCATCTCCGTCGATTTCATTTAAATCCCTTTGTTTTTCGGCTTTTAAAGCGTCTATTCCGTATAGGGCAATCCTTCTATAGTCGCCGATAATCCTTCCCCTACCGTAAGCATCCGGTAATCCGGTCAAAAGTCCGACAGTTCTGGCTTTACGCATATCCTGAGTATATGCATCGAAAACCCCTTGATTATGAGTTTTTCTAAATTCATTGAAATACCTTTCCATATCGGCATCAACTTCATAACCGTATGCATTCAAAGATGATTGAACCATCCTGTATCCTCCATATGGATTTATAATCCTCTTTAATGGAGCATCGGTTTGAAGTCCGAAGATAACTTCATTTTCCGGATCAATATAACCCGGTCCGAAATTATTTATTCCTGAAAAAGTCCCTGTCTCAATTTTTACAGTCTTACTGCTTATCTCTTCATTTATCATCTCTTCAACCTTATTCCAAAGCGATTGAGTCTTTTCCGATTTACCGACTAAAAAGGACTCGTCTCCCTCGTATGGAACATAGTTTTTAACGATAAAATCTCTAACATCTATCTGACTACACCAATTACCACTTACAAATCCATCCCATTGTTTCATAAATTTCCTCCTATAATTCATTTATATTTAAGATATACAATCCTTTATTTTTAATCTTGTACATATTATATGACTAAAAATGAATTATTTCCGTGAGGTCAATCACATAGTGATTATTTTTTTAATAAAAAAAAGCTGAAACTTATATTATTTCAACTTTTCTTCTTAAATGTTCATTTAATGTGATTTAAATCATACTTAATTAAAAATCAAAGAGTCCCAGTATAGTCTCATAGTTATCTTCTATAAGGAATAATAACAATGTGATGCTAATCATATCCGCAGAGCCACCGGCAGATATGCCAAAATTCACGCAAAAATCTTCAAGTTCATTCAAGGCTTTACGATTGTTCAAAGTAGCTTTAAGTTTATCCTTATATTTCAAGTATACGTCGAGCCCTGCTCTATGAATTATATTGGTATCTTCAGTTTCATAAGCAATGGCTAAAAAAGTCTCATCCAAATCTTCTGTAGCTCTAAACTGAGCAATATACTTCAAAAAGGCATTTTTATATCCTGACACAGCCTCTCCTCTGGCTCCTTTGATTCCATGCAAATTGTAAACCCTTAAACCATTTGTGTCAGTGTTTTTAAAATCATCTAAACTATCAATTGCAAGTTTCGCTATTTCCTCACTAAGTTCATCAAAAGAACCTGAGCAGATAAGTCCTCCAAATATTAATAGAAATGCAAATATTATACCCTTATGAGTATTTATTCCTGACGTAGCTCTAAACATTTTTTTCTCAAGTTCCAAACCAAAAGCTCTAAGCGTTTTAAAAGATTCCGTATCCGCTTTACTTATTTTATTAAGTCCTTTTGAAACCGCTTTTATGCTTTCAAAAAATGTATACATGTCCATGTCGCTATGACATCCATTGGTCCTTGGGATCACAGTTCCGAGTGAGACACTTCTCATCAGTTCATTAAGTAGCGAAAACTCTGCTATCCTGAGTATCTCATCATCGGACTTCAATATATAGTCTAATACGGTCTTTCTGTAGAACTCAACTATATCTTCCTTAGTATGTGACATAGCTCTGGAGCAGATAACCGAATCATTATCGCAAATAAAGCACTTCCTGCGAGGTAGCCCAAATCCCTCTCTGGATATCTGGTTCGCATCTGTATCATAAACATCTATGTCGATTAACCTTCCCAAATCGTGAAATGTTTCAATTTCAATAGATTTTGATTTTATGTCTGAAGCAGATCCATCAACCCTCAAATAAAAGACCAGTCCTTCTGCCTCAAACTCATGATCCTTTTCAATAATATCTAATACTTTGCTTAATTCCTCATATATTTTATAAGATGCATAATTCGAATAGATATTCCTCTTTTCAGCTCCTGGAAAATTTGGTTTAATACAAACCATTGGTTTTCTATATTTTCCTATACAGCTTTTTATGAACTTCTCTCTTCTTTCCCTTAATTCCGGTATATTCATTGTTAAATTCCCTTCAAATACTCATAGGTAGTCTTTGGTACATAACTTGTGATTTCTTCGATTCTACCTTCTTTTAAAAGTCTTCTGACAATTGAAGCACTTATTACGGTATCACTACTCTTTAGTCTTTCAACGACTTCCACCTCGCACTCAGGAGGAAGGGTATTTGTTAGTACTTCATTGTAAATAGCAGTACTTACATCTATAGGCTCAGATCCAAGAAATCTAACCCCAATATTAAATCTAGGCACAAAGAACCTCTTAAAAACACCTGCATCTATCTTTGCATGTTCAGAACTGATCAATTCCTTTTCTTTTATAAAATAAGACGGGAAAGTAGCTTGAGAAATTATCAAATCCGTACTTGGTATTACTTGGACATTTTTAAAGTCTGTACATCCTCTCTTGACCATCTCGAATCTGTCTTTGAAAGAAAATGTAGAAGCATCATTTTGAACGACGAAAACAAGCAATTTATCTACTTTGGACGAAGCCACCTCAACCAGATACCTATGTCCATTAGTAAATGGATTTGCATTCATGACTATTGCTCCCACTCTCTCATCAGAGACAGTTTCAATACATAGCTCATCGAGCATTTTATCAACCCCATGATCACTACGCATTAAAAGTGAGCTGACCTTTGTATGAGCTAATTCGTCAAATCCAAAACTTTTAAAAATCATCGAATATTCTCTTTTAGTAAATACATATAGTGAATCCAATCCGTATTTATAGCTCTCTGTAACAAGCGATGACAGTATCAAATCAAAAAAGCCTTCGCTTCTATAATCATCTAGAACGGCGAAACCCTTTAGTACATTCCCGCTCCTGCCTCCGGTTGCATACCATTTATCATTTGAATCGAGCACGACATAAAGGGAGTCTAATGGTTCATAGCTAAGCTCAAAATCAGCTAAAAATTTTATCAATCTGTCCTTCACACTTTTATTTTCCGCATTCAATCTAACGCAAGTATACATAATGCCCTCCGTTTTTATCTCTTGTTTTCATTGTAATATATAACATGCTTCATTGCAAAGGCTATAATTTATAATAAGGCTTACTAAAAAATTAAAAACTAGTAGAAATTTCAAACTAAAAAACCAATCAAACTGATTGGTTTCCTCTAATTATAGAAATTGTAGATAATGGCCTAATAGTCCAGCTATAATTACCGCAGTTCCATATACAACCCACATTTTAACATTTTTAACATTCATAAGACCTTGATGGTCATAATCCTTTCTATTGTCACTCAGAGCTCCTCCTATCATTCGTATTATTAACAACTGAGGAGCTAGCATCAAGAAGAACATAAGATTTATAACACCAAGTCTATTCAATATAAATAATAATACAATACTGGTGATTGTCTGCAGATCAATTTGTTTTATAAACTTCATACTTTTTACCCCTTTATTATGATTTATTGAATTAAAACTTGTATTCAGTATATCATATTACAATACCAGGTTTTAGGATTTAATAAATAAACTTAAATCTTGTTGTTTAATATGAATCATGTCCGAGTTTGTGTGTATTTAGGAATATACTTATATATTCTTCTTTTCAGAAGCTTTCCTTAATAAACTAGCATCATTGATTTCATAATCGTATTTACTATTAATTATATTTTTACATTGGTAAGCAATAGTCATATTTGCCGTTATTATTAATAAACTGATTACAACAAATAATAATTTAGTAATGCTCCTTCTGGATAAAGTCTATATAATGGTGTAAATTAGTTTTACAAAAAAATATGAACCATCCCCAACCTTTTGGTATAATAGTTTCACCACAAAACTAACCAGGAGGTAAAAGAGATGGTCTGGCTATATTTTACACTAGATTCAGAAATAATTAAAGGTTTATTTTCAGCTTCAGCTAAAGAAAATGCTATTGCAAAACTCTTAGAATCAATTTTAAACCAAGTTTTAGAGGCTCAAGTTACTGAGGCAATCGGAGCTAAGCCTTATGAACGTACTGAAGAACGTACATGTTACAGGAACGGTTCTAGAGTTAGACAAATTAAAACTCGTGTAGGAACGTTAGAATTGCTAGTACCAAGAGTTAGGGGTGGTGAGTTTTCTCCTGATTTATTCAATCGATATCAACGAAATGAACAAGCTTTTGTACTGGCTATGATGGAGATGGTAATCCAGGGTGTCTCCACAAGAAAAGTAACAAAAATCACCGAAGAATTATGTGGAACATCATTTTCAAAATCAACAGTATCAAACCTCTGTTCAAACTTGGATCCTTTAGTTGATGAGTTTCGAAACAGACCATTAGAGTCACAATATCCTTTTATCGTAGTTGATGCTATGTATTTAAAATCAAGAGATGCAGGAAAAGTTAGAAGCAAAGCTCTAATGATTGAGTAGAGTTCGCTCTGACGGTATCCGTGAAATTCTTGGTTTTATGTGTGGTGATAGTGAGACTGAACTAGGATGGAGAAACTTCTTTTCATCATTAAAGGATAGAGGATTATCAAATGTTGATATAGTTGTTAGTGATTCACATAAAGGCTTAAAATCTGCAATCCTTAAAGAGTTTCAAGGCAGCTCATGGCAGAGGTGTCAAACACATTTTAGTAGAAACATACTTGATGTATGTCCTACTAGACTACAGCCTGAGATAAAAAATCGATTAAGAGAGCTTTATGATGCGCCAACTACAGAAGTTGCCAGAACAGTATTAAATGATATCCTTGATGAATACTCAAATACTGCACCAAAGGCTATGGAATTACTAGATGCTGGTTTTGACGACATAACCCAAGTATTAAATATTCCAATAAAGTATCGAAAAAGATTAAGGACATCAAATATCATTGAACGTCTAAATCAAGAGATTCGTCGTAGAGAACGAGTAATACGAATATTCCCAAACGATGAATCCATGAACCGTTTAATTGGAGCAATATTAATTGATTTAGATGAGAAATGGAGTAGCGGGAGAATATGGTTGGATATGCATGAATACCATGAATCCAAGCAAGATCAAGCCGAGCTTCAACAAGTTGAACCTACAAAGGTAGTTGCATAAGTCTGAGTTTAAGCTAATGCACCGCCAGCCTTGCACCAAGAACTTAAAAAACGGTAAGTGTTAACCACCGAAGGCGATAAACTCACAACAAAATGGTGTAATTTTCCTTCGTTTTTTTAGTGTACCATTTTTTAAGTACTTGCCACAAGGCCAAGCCCTTCGGGTGGCTGATGTAATACCTCAGGCTCCAAATCTACAACAAATCAAAAAAATGAAACTGCTAATCAAAAGGTAAGATAAAACAATTTACACACTAATTTGGACTTGACTTCTTCTTTGGATTCTGTTTCTTCATCTCCGGTATAAAGTCAACTATTATAATCAATCACAATAGCTATAATTTTAGTTTTACTAATAATATATTTACCCAAAAAGTATTATTGCAAATGTTATATATTTAAGAACTCTAAAAAGTAGGTTAGTGTCCAATCAGTTCGAAGTCCGATAATTTTCCAAACTTGTAGCCCTGGTTTTCCAAGAACTCTACACCTTTGACCAGTCCTTCGTATGACTGGCTTTCAGGATGGTTGAAATGCATTAGGATTATCGATCCCGGTCTTATTTTTTGAAATTCTCCAAGAATTTCAGAACCATTTAGCGTTGCACCTGCATCGGCTGCAATATCATAGCCAATAAATTTCATTTTCAAGTCTTTTAAAATTTCAAGAGAAACATCGTCGGTATAAGCTGTGCCTGATCTGAAATATTGTGGTATTTTATTGGTTTTACTTTCAATAAACTTTGAACTTATCATTATTTCATCTATTGCCTCTCTAACAGATGAGGTAGATTCAATTCCATAGGCAGTTCTTGTAATTACTGATAATGGTCTATGCTCATTCCCATGATTGCCTATTTCAAAGAGCGGTTCAGAGATTATGTCTTTGAATGCTTCTTCATTTGCCTCTATCCATGGTTTTGTTACAAAAAGTGTAGCCGGTATCTTCTTACGTTTTAAGAATTCTATAATCTCTATATCATAACCATTTGCAGTCTCACTTCCGCCACATGCATCAAATGTCAGTGCTGCTATTTTTTCATCGGTTGCAAGTCTGTAGTAAATCCCTTCTATTTGATCTCCCCAATGTTTAGATTCACTATCTTTATATTTTTCAATTATAGTTTCCGTATCTATGGTATTTTCGACAATTAATTCATCCGGTTTTTTTGCTTCTTCGTCTGCATCACTTTCTATTTTTACTTCTATTTCCTCTTGTATTTCAGTATATATTTTGTCATTTGGATCTTCTTTATTTTCTGCATCAAAAGCAGAATCGAGCTCAGGTTCAGCATCGATTCTGCTACATGATATTAGTATTAAACTTAATAATAATAAAAATAGAATTTTGAACTTTTTCATATCTCACATTTTACTTACTAACGACTTCCGCCGCCGGATCCTCCTCCTGAGAATCCTCCACCGCCACCTGAGAAGGATGAGCCTCCACCACCACTTGAAGATGATGTAGCAGTAGCATATCCTCGTGAACCATGCTTGGCAAAACTGTTTACAGTGTTGAATATGGCGTAGTTCGTATAATAATTTGAAATAGTATTGTCTCTTATTTCGCCTTTACCAAAGACATAGGAAGGCAGGATTGATTCCATTTGCTTGGATACTTCTTCTCCTAATCCCATGGCAGTAGCATTTATCAAATATTCATCCCAAAGATGAACCTCTTTTATTCCTCTTTCTGCAATTATCGTAAAATCAGACAAGAACTTTTTAAAACCGAAATAGTTTCTTATGCCCTGTTCTCCATTAGGAGTAAGGTTCGTGTTTGCTTTGTTCTTGGATGCTTCCACAATTTCCAATCCACCCATTCTCAAGTACTCAGCTCCACCTTCGACGGCGATATTATCTCTCCACTTTTTGATTTTAGTATGGTTCTTTTCTGCATATTTCTGAAATTCTTTTTCTTCAAGGATTCCATCACTACCTGCTGCTGATCTGATAAATCTCCACATTTCCGACTCAGAATTACTTTCAAAATCGGGCGTATTGATAATTACCATATTTACTTTTTTGACTTCTTTCTTAAAGATTAAGCCTTTTGTAGCCGTCATCTCCTGCGGTACTATGCATTCACTTCTTATCCATCTTAAAATATATGATGCTACTAAATCAGCCCATGGTTCGTTCTTATCATATAGATTTCTGACATAGTAAAGTACATGAAGTTCTTCTCCGAAAGGAGGTTCTCTGTAATAATCTATATCATTGTTTTTCGGTTTAGAAGGCAGATTCTTAGGATACAAAAATATCTTTTTCCCGTCTTTAATATAAGGTATCCTGTTACCAAAAGCCTTTCTGTTCAATATGGTGGCTATGAATATAGACACGAGAAATATCTGAATACCGATGATTATAGGAAATACATTGCTCGGCCTAAAATTCCTGGGACTTGAAATACCGGCTCCACCCGGCTTTTCTCCGGTACTATCCACATCTTCTTCGTATGGTTTTGCCCCTTCCATTGCAACATCTTTTAGTGTATCAAATGAGTTGTTATTAGTGACCTGAGGATTAAATATACCCTTTTCGAAACTCATCATGATATTCATATATTCATTACTGTACAGAGATCTATTGGATTTTCCTCTTACAACTCCATCCTCTTGAAACAGAATCTCACCTTGATATCCAAAAGCCCAAATCCTGGTATTTTCATTTGTAAAAGGAGTGCCTGGTTTTGATATACTTATACTAATGCTCTCCGGCGTAGGTTTCATTTGGTCATTTATAAATCTGATATTAAATCCGTCATAGTCTGTAAAGGATTGTACGGCATTCTTATAATCCCAACTGATGGTGTATTTATGATCTCCATAGGATCCCTTACCCCAACAAAGCTCAACACCATCGTCAATCCTGTTATATCCGCACTTATATGCTTTATCATCAAGGCTGCCGTTTATATCCCAGTTTTCTACAAATTCGAATTCTCTACCGGTTTCATCAAAGACCCTGAAGTTTTCTATTTCCATATGATTTAAATGAGTTATGGGGATAAAAAACTCAGTACCCTTAGAAGTATAAATATCCCATACTTGTGTAACTTTTGCGGTTCCATCGTCATCAAGTACAACATCCACATCAATCGACCTAATTCTTTCAGAATCAGCCGATGCACCTATTTGGAAAATCAGCGTGAATATTAAAACCAAAATTCCAATTATTCTAACAACTTTTTTCATGCTTATTCCTCGTTAAAAATCAAGATCGGGATATTCTTGTTTTTCATCTGCAGTCTGTAGATATCCTCTAGCAGAAAATCCGAATATCATTGCCGCAATACTGGACGGAAAACTTCTTACCAATCTGTTCCATTTAGTTACAGTATCGTTATATACCATTTTAGAAGTTTTAACATCCCTTTCATAATTGTTTATACTATTCATAGCAAGTGTATAATGCTCTGAAGCCTTTAACTGAGGGTAATTTTCAGCAACTGCAATCAGTCTTCCCAATGCCTGATTTAATACTCCCTCTTGTTGATTGACCTCTTGAGTAGTAGAATTTCCTGTAATTTGTATACGTTTTGAAATAATCTCTGATAATGCATCTTTCTCGAAATTCGCATAGGACCTCGCTGCATTTACCAAATTAGTAAGCGCATTCCACCTTGCATTTTGCTGAACACCAATTTGCGACATTGCATTTTGATTTATTTCATCCATTTTAATGAATTCTCTCTGTGTTGAAATTAAATAAGCTCCTGCTGCTAAAACCAATCCTAATATAATCCAACCCCATGGCATATCATTCACCTCTTTCTTTAAATTCTAGTATATATTTACCCAAATAATTAGAGTTTCTAATAAATATATTTTTATGTTGAATTTGTCCGTTTTCTATCCTTTAAAATAAATATCTTATAATTTAAACCGTTGACAAAGTAGATTAAAATCCTTGATTTCAACCCCTTCCCAATTTAGATGCACTTTGAAATTATGGTAGGTTATATGCAAAGAATTCCCAAGAATAAGGTGATTGGCTAGAATTCGACTGCCAAAAGATGGAGCCAAAAAAAGAAAAAAGTAGTTACCAATCACTTTGCCTCCATCTGACGAGGGAGGTGGGTTTGCGAAGCAAACTCGGAGGGAGAGAAAACCCTAGGCTACAATTACTTAAGCCATATTGTAATATCTCTGATTGATAATGTACATAATTAAATTGGTTTTGGAAACAATCGTGGAAGTGGGGGCACTTCCTCTACCTCTTTCACAGTCTTTATTGAGGAGCTGGCTACTGGTAAGGATTTGGAATAGATTTAAAATATAGCAGTTGAATTCTACGAATTCCTTTTTTATATGTCTCTCCCTCAGTCAACCAAGTTGACAGCTCCCTCGTCAGATGGAGCCGGAAAGGATTTAAGCATAAATTAATCTAAAACCAATGAATTGTAAATTATATAAGGTTTAGTTTTATTCTTTGAGTGCCTCCATCTGACGAGGGAGGTGGGTCGCCTAAGCGACTCGGAGGGAGAGAAAAACCTAGGCTGCAATTACTTAAGCCATATTGTAATATCTCTGATTGGAAATGTGTCTGATTAAATTGATATGGAAATATAATGTGGAAGTGCCGGAATAGCATTCGACTGCCAAAAGATGGAGCCTAAAAAACATAAAGCGACATCTTCACGTCGCTACACTAAAAGCATTACTTCTAAACTCAAACCTCACATCTGCTTCTAAGCTTTGACTACAGTCGAATCTTATAATTTCTATTATTTTCATACAGTGTTTTTTTCTTTCCCTGGAATTATAGGCATAAAAATAAGGACGACTAAATTCACCGCTATGAACCTACTTGTGTAGTTCATCTACGTCTATTAATCCTCCTTATTTATCGACTTCTTTTATTTAAGCCTTATTATTCCAATTATAGCCTGCAATCCTTTAACTAAGGATTAGCAGGAATTATCTTATTTCAATGATTCAAGTTCCTCAGCACTTAAATTTTCTATATCAAATATTATCTTCTCGCCATTATTGATTACGAGTACGGGTATTCCAACTCTTTCCTTGCCTCTAATCTCCTCATACTCAGGGGCAGTATCTCTGTATACTAAGAACCTCTTTAGCGATCCCAATGACTCGGTTATATTAAAATACGCAAATTTTATACCATTATCTTCAAGAAACTTCTTGGCAGGTGCACATCCGGGTCATAAGTCAGATCCAAACATATATATTTTATTTTTCTTCATTTTATACAACTCCTATTTACTTATTTTATTTAAAAGATAGCCCTCTCTAAGGCCTATATTAGATACATGTACAGTGTCGCAATTCAATTTTTTTAAGATAGTACTTAGAATCATACTTCCGGCAGTTATTGTGTGAATTCTCTCAGGTACTACTTGAAGTATTATTTTTAATGCTTGGGGGTCTTGAACTACGATTCTTCTCTGAAGGTCCAGTATATCTTCCAAATCATAGTCTAAATTATGGTACCATCCATTCATCTCTTGTAGGATGTTTCCCACAGCTCTGATACTTCCACCCATGCCTATAACATTTTTTTCCTTTAGATTCATAGACTTTTCTGTGATATCAATTTTTGATTCCAGATATTTTCCAATCTTTCTATACTCTCCAACATCCGGAAGTACACCGTCTGTAAACTTTGTATAGATAGAAAGTGAACCTTCATCCAAATTGTAAATATCGGTAACTTTTCCATTCTCAAAAGATACGACCTCTGTACTGCCTCCGCCTATATCCAAGGTGATGCCGCTTTTGAAATTATAATTTTGGCAAGCTCCCAGATAACCTAGATTCGCCTCGTCTTTATCTGAAATCAACTCTATGTCAAAGTTGGTCTCCTTCTTAACCGTTTTAATTATCTCTTTATGGTTTGAGACATTTCTAAGTGATGCGGTGGCAAAAAGGAAAACTTTATCTACCGAGAGGAAATTAAGTAACTTCTTATGACTGTTTAATACCTTCACGAGCTTTTTTATTCCCCTTTCATTCAATTTTCCATTATCGATATAACTTGCTAATCCGGCAACATTTTTCTTGGAAAACAAAGTCTTATTGAGTTTATCGTCCTTGTATACATTTAATCGAATGGTATTTGATCCGATATCTATTACTCCATAGTTCATATTATATTCCTCATTTTTTTATTTTTTGCCTATAAAAGCCTATTTCTTGGCATTATTTTCAATAATCTTAACCACTACTTCAAGAGCTTTTTCCATTGCATCATAAGATATCATCTCGAATCTGCCATGGTAATTATGACCACCTGTAAATAGGTTAGGTGTCGGAAGCCCCATGTATGAAAGTCTAGCACCGTCAGTACCTCCTCTAATTGGACTGATTACGGGATCTACACCGACCTCCAACATAGACTCCCTCGCCAAATGTATTATTTCAATATGTGGTTCGACCTTTTCTCTCATATTGTAATAGCTGTCTTTTATTTCAAGTTCTATAATCTCTCCATATTTATCATTCAAGAACTCAACGACGCGGTTCATAAGCTCTTTTTTACGCGTAAACTTCTCCATTGAGTGATCTCTGATTATATAGTGCATCTCTGTATAGTCGACAGTTCCATTTATTCCCGTCAAGAGATAAAAACCTTCATAATGCTCGGTGTATTCAGGTTTTTGAGCTCTTGGAAGCATCCCCTCCAATTCCATTGCCACAAGCTGGGAATTAAGCATTATATCTTTTGCTGATCCGGGATGTACATTTTTACCTTGAATTTTGATGTTTACTGAAGCTGCATTGAAGTTTTCATATTCCAACTCTCCTATAGGTCCTCCGTCAAGAGTATAAGCGAAGTCAGCTCCAAATTTCTCTACATCGAAAAGATCGGCTCCTCTGCCTATCTCCTCATCCGGCGTAAATCCAATTTTTATATCTCCTCTTTTTATTTCGGGATTTTCCAAAAGATGCTCGACAGCGGAGATGATTATTGCAATACCTGCTTTGTCGTCTGCACCTAGTAGAGTGGTTCCATCAGTCGTTATGAGTTTTTGTCCAATGAGTTCATTTAAAACAGGAAACTCCTTCACGGTCATCGTATACTCTTCGTTTAATTTTATATCTCCACCTTGATACTCTATAATCTGAGGTTTTTCACATTTACCGTCCATATCCGGTGCGGTGTCCATATGAGCTATCAGACCTATAGTGGGAACATCCTTGGTATTGCCAGGAAGGGTTGTATAGACATATCCATTTTCGTCCATATGAGCATCATCAAGTCCCAAATCTTTGAGCTCTGCAACCAAGTATCTTCCTAGTTCCAATTGCCCCGGTGATGAAGGACAAGCTTCATTCTCAGGATTGCTCTTTGTGTCGTATTTTATATAGTTTAAAAATCTATTAAGCATCTCGTTCTCCTTTATGATTCTAAATTATTATCTGAATAATATTATACCCAATTATTGTGAATTTATTGTGAAATTTAATTCGTAAATTTAATTACAATTCCTTCTTATTATCTTTTGTTTATTAAGTTTTCGTAAATATTAATCAATGCACGTTATATAAGCACATTTATTTGTTTTAAAGATGAATATCTTGAGGATATAAAATATGAGAGTAAATAAACGAGGAGGTACAACATGTTAAAATATTCGATAATTTTCCTAATAATTGCAATCGTTGCAGCCGTCCTAGGTTTTGGAGGGATTGCAGGTACGGCAGCGGGTATTTCTAAAATACTGTTTTTCGTATTCTTAGTTTTATTCGTAATATCTTTGATATTCGGACGAAAAAGATAGAGAAAATAAAAGCCGAGTTCATGAATTGTCTCATGACTCGGCTTTATTAATACTTTTCTCTTTTAAAAAGTCTGGTAAATATACCAACTCAAGCTAATTATACATACAACTGTAGCAATAAGTGCTATGCTGAATATGCCTTTTTCCTTGTACTTTTTGTACCTTATCCATTCCTCAACTGCAACATATATAAATAATAGAGCGGGAATGTCTCCAAAAGGGATTCCTTTTTTGTATTTATAAAATGTCAGAATAAAGGCAAGTATAATAAATGCTGTAAAGCTCATAGCGTCTGATTTCTTCGGCTTTTTGCCTTCCTTATTTGTTGGTTCACTTGTAGTATCTCTCATATTTTTAGTACTTCCTATTCTTTTTTCAACTATTATTCGAACACTTCAAAAACTTCGTCTACTTCCCTCCTGGTCTTTTCTCTATGTTCTCTATTAGAGTAACCGAATGCTACCATAACAGCAAGTCTAAAGTCTTCTTTATCATAAACTCCGTTCTTAACCAATACTTCATTAACTTTTTCTTGATGAAATCCCTCCATAGGAGTTGAATCCACTCCAAGCATAGCAGCTGTAGTCAGCATATTGGCCAATGGGATGTATACCTGTTTAGTAGTCCAGTCAAATACAGCTCTGTCACTATTCAGATCAAAATCATCGTCACTAAATTCTCCGTATTTTTTAGATCTTTGTTTTAGTAAATCATCCGGCCACTTCTGTATATCACTTTTAATATGTCTAAGATATTCTGATCCGGGCTTCATATGTTTAGGTGTCCTTGCGAGTATTAGAACAAAATGGCTCGCTCCTTCAATGGAAGCATGTGCTCCCCATGCATATGGCTTGATTTCTTCAAGAACATCTCTGTTCTTCAGCAGTATAAACTTCCATGGTTCAAAACCAAATGAACTTGGTGAAAGTCTACCTGCCTCTATGATGGTTCTAAAATCTTCATCAGATACTTGTTTTTCAGAGTCATAACCCTTACAAGTATACCTTTTGTTAAATACTTCTTCGATAAACTTGTTTATATCCTTCATAACTATCCTCCACTCATTCTACCCATATAATATTTTCAGGGTTCGATATTAGTTCACTGTAAACTATTGCTCTAAAATCTACCAGACTTTTCTCATCATTTAATTTCCGGGATTTAAATTCTTCTAAAATACTGAATTTTTTATCCTCAATTACTTTATTACCCCATTTATCTATATAATACACATTTTCGATTAACCCATTGGTGATTAAAAAATATTTACAGTTCCTTATGGTATTTATTTTTAGAATAAGTGATCTGTTTTCAAATTTATCCTTTATGTCCAAACTCTTTATTAAATATTTAATATTATCATGAAGACTTTTGTAAAAATCCGCTCTTTCAAACTTTAAATGAGCTGCTTCATTTCTCATCTCTTCATGTAAAATTTGTAAAAACTCATTCGATAAACTCCTATCTTTAAATATTTTTGATAAAAACTTCTGAGTCTCTATTTTTTCTATGGAATTCATCCTTTGTGGAAATATACTATATTCAAAAAGTATACCTTCCGAGTACATTATTGGGTATAGATTCGATAAGCTGTCAATAGTTTCTTCCAAAATCCTTCTGCTTTTAAATGGACCAATGCTCTTCGGTTTTCTAAAAGGTGAGTGTCGAATCACCGGGTCTGCTTTATCTTCACCAATTTCAAGATATAGGTATCTAGTATCATTTTTATACTGAGAATTAAAATGAGGTTTTAAATCTTTAATCAGCTCACATTCCCTAAGTCTGGCTTCAAGATGAGTATCGTGCACTTCATAGCTGAATGAGTCTACACTTAGCACAAGCCTTTCTATTTTTCGGGTTTTATTTCCCGTAAAATAGGAGTAGATTCTTTTTCTAAGATTGATACTCTTACCTATATAAATTAAATTGCCGAATTTATCGTAGAATTTATATATGCCCGGAAGATTCAGGATTTTTGGTATCTCTCTTATTATTTTATTATATCTATCCATGGGCTCCACCTCAGAATTAAATGTCTTTAGCCATCAAGTAAAAACTCGAGATTTTTTGATTCACTACTGTTGAAGTTTTCTTATCTAATATCTTAAAACCGTTCATCTTCCAAAACTTAAGGGCAGGCTGATTATTCTCTAAAACTCCAAGTTTAATCACCTTTACCCCATTAGCTTTGAGTTTATCTTCAATTTTCTTATACACATATTTCCCTAATCCACGTCCATGTAAATTACCATCGATTAAGAGAGACCGATAAATGATGTCATTTTTTCAGGATATGAGTCGAGTATATCCACTATGCCTATGGGTTCACCGTCTCGATAGATAATCTCGAAAGCTTTATCATCATACGATAATTTTTCAGGCAGTGCTCTTAGCGACTCCATTAAGGTATCTCTATTCGGTCTGTTTCCTCCTGATAACTCAAAGTAGTCAGGATTGCTTAAATATATATTTAAAGCCTGTTGTATTAAGTACTCTTCTGAATTTACATTGATTTTAACAAACTCTAACTCTTTCAATTTTAATCCTCCTTAAGTTATAAGATTTCATAATATAACGGATTAATCTTTTGACTCCATACCTTCACTTTACTTGCTAAATATAGCTAATACATAGCTAGAATATACTATTATCTCCTAATACAGTCAAATATCTAAACAAGATTTAAACTCACTTTTTATAGCTCATACATTATTTCTAAACGAAGTAGACAATAAAAATATCTCAGACAGCTAGCTTGCCTGAGATATTTTATTTATATAGTTTAAATATTTAAGTTTCAATTCATAGCTATAAGTGGCATCGATATAAAATCATCTGTATTTTTCAGCAGGAAATTTATCCAAATTGAAATTGATGAAGTCAGTCTCAAAAGATAAATCTTCATAGTCTGTAAATTTAAATTTGATCTCAAAGTTTTTAGGATCAGTAATACCAATTTTATTATAACCTTTTACAGATCCTTCGTAAAATCCTTTACTATTAGCAGGCATTGTGAAAAACATAGTCCCCTTCAGTTCTTCAAATTCTACACCATCAGCCTTATATCCTATGCTTTCTAAGTCAACATCTTTATCATGTGAATTTTCATAATAATAAACGAAAAAATAATTTTCTTCATAATAATCTACAGCATTGATTAGGTATAATTTTATTCCTTCTCGATCAATCAATATATTCTTGGTTATTAAGTTCATATCCGGCTTAATAGGTCCTCTATCTGTCTTGACAGTAACAGTTTTGGGTTCAAAAAGAATATTTGACATATCATCATTTATTACTATTGTCAAATCAAAATCACCTATGTTTCCAAGACCACTATCCTTGTAATGATTGGATAGAAAAGAATCTTGAGTATTAACAAGAGAAATCTCACTAACTCCTGTAGCACCTGCTGGCAAGTATTGCACTCCTGTTTCATTTACATTCAGTAAACCCATTCGTATAGTAATCCCGTCTACAAAAATTGGTCCTAATTTTACAGAGATTTCCTTATCCAGTCCATTTACTGCAGTTATATAATAGGTTCTGTCCTCTCTATCGGGAGCAACTTCAAGAGTTATCTTGACATTATTCTCATCATAAATTACTTGAGTTTCTAAATTAGAGAAGAAGAACTTGCTTTCATCGATTTCTTTTGTAGGCTCTATTTTCTTTTCATTATCTGTATTTTTTTCAGTAT
The DNA here is from genome assembly GCA_036321625.1 of Peptoniphilaceae bacterium AMB_02. Classification (NCBI taxonomy): domain Bacteria; kingdom Bacillati; phylum Bacillota; class Tissierellia; order Tissierellales; family Peptoniphilaceae; genus Microaceticoccus; species Microaceticoccus formicicus. Next base: position 219,685 of record CP143259.1, on the reverse strand, counting down.
CAGTTTGTTTGTCATCACTAGTTTTTGACTCATCATCGTTTTTAATCAACTCAGAATCAGAGACTTTATCAGACTTCTCCTCTGTCATCGCTTCACTTTTTCCGCATGCACTTAGGACAAATAAAATTCCAAGAACAAGCATTGATAATAGTACTTTAAATTTTAGTCTATTTATCATGGTATTTCTCCTTCTAATATCTCGAAATAATTCATCATTGATAGTTTCAGTTTTACCAGTGATACTTCGTGATATGTATACCAAATAGAAAGGAAAATGTTCTTGGATTTTTAAAATTATTCTCCTAAATTGTGATTCGATTTTCTTGATTATTATTTACCCTGATTAATATCTTTTAAATCAAATAACGTGTAATTTATAATGCTTACACCTGACATAAATCCATTTCAATGATAATAATATTTTCTTTTCATAAAATATTAATCATTCAAAGTGTTTTTATGCATTAGTAGTCAAAATACCTGTTAACTGTCTGTTAAATTTCCGGTAAGTAACTCCTCTACATATTCTAATCCGCCCTTATATAATGCATAGAAATGATTTGTAGGTCCGTTTCCCTTCCCTATTTCAAGAGCATTCTCAATTACATTTTGAATATAATTTTTTGCTCTCCCTACGGAATTCTTCATACTATGTCCAAGTGCCAGATTTGCAGCAATTGAGGATGATAGAGTGCAACCTGTACCATGAGTGTTTTTTGTGTTTATCCTCTTTCCTTCATAGAGCGTAAATTCCATGCCATCGTAGAGTACATCTGTCACAACTTCAGCATGACCACCTTTAATCAGTACTGCACCGGGTCCCATTTCTTTTATTTTAAGAGCCGCTTTTTTCATATCTTCCAAGTTTTCTATTTTCATTCCTGCAATATGCTCTGCCTCAGGGATATTTGGAGTTATCAAATCAGCCAATGGCAATACTTCATTTATCAAAGTATCTATCGACTTTGGATCCATTAAAGCACATCCGTTTTTTGCATACATGACGGGATCGATAACTACATTAGAAGGTTTGAATTCTTTCAATCCCTTTACAACAGCCCTCATGGTAACTTCTCCCGAGAGCATCCCTATCTTGACACTGTCTGTTCCAATATCCTCGTATATGGATAATATTTGCTTTTCAATTAACTCCGGCGATACATCTTCATAATCTATTACTCTGGATGTGTTTTCTGCGACTACTGAGGTAACTACGCTCATTCCAAATACTCCATGAGCTGAAAAAGTCTTTAAATCTGCTTGAATTCCGGCTCCTCCACTGCAATCTGAGCCGGCTATTGTCAATACTTTTTTCACTACATATTCCTCCCATACAAAAAAGCACTTCAAATCTGAAGTGCCGGTTATTATGCTCCCTACGACCGTATTAACGGACAGGTTCAAAGGGTTTGGACATAGTCCTTCTCAACTTTAAGTTCCCCTGCATCTTCATCATTCTATTTATAATTCTATCTTTAATTCTGAGTACTGTCAAAACAGTCTAATCGTAAATAAAGAACTGATCTATGACATCTTTAAACTCTTTATAGTATGGCGGAAAATTATCCCTACCTACCATTTCAAACTTTTTCCCATTTTTAAAATTCAGGTGTATAGCCCACATATCAGGCTCCTCGGGCACATGCTTTAATTCTTCGATAGGCCAACTGAGTATATATACTTCATTGAAAAGTCTCTGTTTAAAATCCTCCCAGAGTTCTTCAGTTATTATATACTCTTTTTCAGCCTCTCTATCCCCACCTTCTTCCAGAGTTCCATGAACATTTACTAGTATTTCCCCGCGCTGTTCACCAACTATGAGTCTGGTGAATTCCCTACTCGGAGTGTATTCGGTAAAAGTGAAATTCTCAAGATTGTGCTGACTTAGAATTTCAGAACCTTCCACTTTTGCAACCATAAGACCAAAGTCGGTTCCACAATTATTGCAGTGGTACAATGGATTGCTCTCAAATAATACATCTCCTCCAAGTACATATAGATCAGAATCGTAATTAGATGGCGGATACCCGTAAAGGTACTTTCTGGTGTCTAAGCTCCCGCAATTCGGACATTTTGGATTAGTCATTTTTACCTCCCAATTCTAGATTTATTAAGATAATACTCCTATATGTCTTTTTTACAAAACTAAAATCATTTTAAATTTTTCATTGAATTTCTCATACATTTATTGAATACCCTTAGTATTAAAAGTAAAACATAAATATTCTATTTATAATAAAGCAAAATATTTTTTGCATATTTATTATTATATATTTTCGTAGATATGCTTTTGTTACTCTTTTATATATGTTAATTTGATAACCTTTTACTTAAATATAAAAAATCTTTTATTTGATATCGTTTTCATTTCGGGAGTGCCTGCAAATACTGAAATGAAGTCGTTTTCATGCGTTGACACTCCATTTTATAAGTGATATATTTATTGTAAGAGTCTTTATATATGTAAGATTATCGTAAAAAAAATATGAATAGGAGGATTTAAATGAAAAAAAGAATTTTAGGTTTTTTATTGGCATTATTTATATTTATCCCTTCATTAGTCGTCAGTGCTGATTCTATAAGTCTTGTAAGAATTTCAGGCTCAGATAGGTATCAAACAGCTATTGAAGTAGGTAAAAAAGAATTTGGTACAGCAGACTACGCAATCATCGCAAGCGGTGAGAATTTTGCGGATGCATTAGTAGGTGGTACACTTGCAGTGCAGACAAAGTCTCCTCTATACCTAACTAAAAAGGACAGCTTACCTGAAAACCTATTATCTGAATTGAAGAGACTTAATCCTTCTGAAGTTTATTTACTTGGTGGACTGGAGTCAGTCAGTGAAAAAGTTGAAAAGGAAATAGCTGCTGATCTAAAGGTTACAAGGGTTAGTGGTCCTAATAGAGAAAAAACTGCCGAGAAAGTTGTTGAACTAAGATATATAATCAACAAGGGCACTAAAGATGCTTTCAAGAGTGATTCCAAGTTAACGGAATTTATTGTAAACGGATATGTTTACCCGGATGCGATTTCTGCAGCTCCACTTGTTGGAAAACTAGTAGGAAAAGATGTGTTTACTGCTCTTTATTTAGCAGATAATATAAAGTACTATCCTGAAGCTTATATAATCGGTGGCGAAAATACTGTAGAGGGCGAAAGTCCAAACAGAATCTCAGGTACGAATCGATACTTAACTTCACTTGAAGTGGCGAAAGAATATGCAAAGCATTTTGAATTTGATACGGTTATTGTAGTAAATGGCGATGATTATCCGGATGCACTTTCTGCTTCAGGTCTTTCAGGCAAATACAATGCACCAATACTGTTAACTTCAAAAAATAATACTCAATCAGAAGTACTAAAATATATTAAAAATAAGGCAAATAAAGTAATAATCGTAGGAGGTACGAATTCTGTATCTGAATTAGTTGCTGAGAAAATCCTATACTCAGATGATTCAAACTACAATTATGCAGCAAAAAGCCTTTTAACAAATGATGGAAAATCTACCCGAACAGAACTTACCGGAAATGAAGTTGAAGATATCTTAGGCCTATTCTTAAATAAGCTTAAGATGGTTGAATTAGCCGATACATTTACAAAAGAAAAAGCAGCAGACATACTAAATGGAGAGAATCTACCGGCTACGATGTCGGATTTAGCTCTTAAAAGAGCAGCTGCACTTGTTAGTGTAACTTCTATAGAACCCGTAGATATCACAAATCTAGTGAGTGAAGATAAGAATCATGCAAGAACTTCCATAGATAGAATCGTAACTGCAGTAAACGAATTTTTCTCAGAAGAAGTTTCATTTACAGGCAGTACAAGTGATAATCAGATATTTACTAAACTGGAAAATGCTCTGAATTCAACCAAACTACTAATTGGAAACGAAATATTTCCTGTTGGCGTAAAGATGGTATCAGACGACTTAACTACCGGTTTTAATGTAAAACAAAAACAAGATATCGGATTCAATCCTGAGCTTAGCATAGTATACGGTCATAGCGATATCAATCATGCAAAACAATTGATAGGTTTATTGAGATCAGAAAACATCGAAGCAAAACTTCATCTTGAAACAAAGACCTCTGCTTTTAAGTATATGCTTGAATGGGGACCAATCCCTGAGCCAAGTGATTCTTATGAAGTTGTTAAAATTTCAGAAGATTTATATATTGCAAATGCCAGAGAGTATGATTTAAACATAGAGTTTTCAAATGCTGAAGACAAAGCAAAATTCGATGAACTTATAAACAAATACGCTAAAAAGAGTTCCTCTAATCCTGACGGAAAAGGACTATTAACCGGTTCATGGTGGCAACCACTTTACTGGTCAAATACCGAAATAACTAAAGGATATCAAGAGATAATAGACAACTCTGCAAATGCCGGAGACTATGTCTTCCATTCCTTTACAAAGACCGAAGATTCAGAAAAACTTATCGATGCTCTAAACAAGTTTGAACTGAATATGGTAATCGAAGCAAATAAAATTTGGGTCAATGATGCATTTATAAGATATTTAAACGGCCAATCAGAATAATAAAAAATGGTAGTGTGTCAGAATAAACTAAATTCTGCACACTACCTTATTTTTTAGCCCCAAACGGGGTCAGCTGACCCCAATCTTTTGAGGAATTAATTAAATAAAAAAGACCTATCTTTACGATAGATTCTTTAAAAATTAAGGAGCTGTCCTGCAACAGCTCCATTTTTATTAATATCTTTCTTCTACTGCTGCCCAATCAAGTACATTCCACCATGCATCGATGTAGTCAGCTCTCTTGTTTTGATATTTAAGATAGTATGCATGCTCCCAAACATCAATTCCCATAATTGGTCTAAGTCCATCAGATATAGGATTATCTTGGTTTGGATATCCTACAATCTCTAGTTTTCCATCTTTTTCAACCAACCAAGCCCAACCAGATCCAAATTGACCTAGTGCAGCTTTCTTGAATTCTTCCTTAAAATTATCTAAAGAACCAAATTTTGCTTCAATATCTTCTTTTAATTTCCCTTCAGGTGCATTTTTAGGATTAGGACTCATAGTATTCCAGTATATATTATGATTGTAAGCTCCACCACCATTGTTTCTTACAGCTTTTTGGATATTTTCAGGAAGTTCTCTATAGTTTTTTACAACTTCTTCCAAATCTTTATTTAACCAATCGTCTTTTCCTTCCAGTGCTTTATTTAAATTATCAACATAAGCTTGATGGTGCTTAGAATAATGAATTTCTACAGTTTTAGCGTCGATATGAGGCTCCAGTGCATTGTAATCATAAGGTAATTCCATTAATTTGAACATTTAAATCCTCCTTTAGTAAGTTTAATTTATATTATTTGAATTTCAATTATGCCTATTACCCTTTACCCCTTAGAAATATATTACAGACGACATTAATTGATATTCATTATCATCGTTCATAATTATATATACCACATTTTTACGATTCTAAACATTATCGATAATTATTATCAACATATTTATATAATAGGTGATATATTGCTAATATGGGTATAAAAGATAATGACTAAGATTGGAGGATATTATGACATCAAATAGAAATACCATACAGATGGGTCTTCAAAGAGTAAAAAATCACTTTGATTCAGGTTTATCAAAAGATATAGATTATAGATTGGAACAACTTCAATCCTTAAAAAACACAATCAAAACATATGAAAATGAAATATATGAGGCATTGTACACTGATTTAAACAAAAGTGCTCAAGAAACATTTATGACTGAGCTGTCTATAGTAAACGAAGAACTTGAATACATGATTTCTAATCTAAAAAAACTGGCAAAACCCAAGAGAATAATTCCATCTTTGAGTCAGTTGCCGGGTTCTTTAAAGATTCTTAGAGAGCCTTATGGCAGTGTATTGATTTTTTCCACCTGGAACTACCCTCTCCAACTTGCCCTTGTTCCATTGATAGGTGCAATTGCTGCGGGAAATGTAGTAGTACTTAAGCCTTCAGAATATAGTCCACAAACTTCTAAAGTATTGATTAAAATCTGCGAATCGGCATTTGACAAGGATTTGGTTTTTGTAGTCGAAGGCGGACGAGAAGAAAATACAATTTTACTCGAAAATAAATTCGATTATATCTTTTTTACCGGCAGTACGAGTATGGGAAAAGTCGTAATGAAAAGTGCAGCAGAACACCTAACACCATTGACTTTAGAGCTTGGCGGCAAGTCGCCATGTATAGTGGATTCGAACACAAACTTGAGAGAAACCGCAAAGAGAATAGTCTTTGGCAAGCTCATAAATGCAGGTCAGACCTGTGTAGCACCTGACTATATCTATGTAAAAGAAGAAATAAAAACTGCATTAATAGATGAACTTTTAATGGTTCTTGCTCAGGCAATCCCAAACGAAAGATATTTTGAAGAGACCTTTGGAAAAATAATCTCTGAGAAACATTACTCCAGACTTAAGTCACTACTGGAAGACCAGAAACCAATTACCGTACTTTCCGAGTCTCCTTATTACGATAGTGAACTAAAAATCAAACCGGTACTCTTAGATAGTCCCGATCCTGAAAGTGATGTCATGAAAGAGGAAATATTTGGACCCATCCTTCCTATAATAAGCTGGAATGATAAAAATGAACTAATAGCAAACTTAAAATCCAAACCAAAACCACTATCCATGTATATATTCTCAAATGACGACTCATTTACGGAGGAGATTATTAGAAATGCCGACAGCGGTGGAGTTTGTATAAACGATACCCTACTTCATATGTCATCGCTGAAAAGCCCTTTCGGTGGCGTAGGACCATCAGGAATGGGATCGTACCATGGTAAATGGAGTTTCAACACCTTCAGTAGAGAGAGAACCGTCCTAAAAAAATGGTGGATTTTTGATATCCCGATGAGACATCAGCCCTATACCGATAGAGCCTTTAAGATAATAAAAAAACTACTCAGATAACCATTCATAATATACTTGTCCCAAATAACTCACGTAAAATGGTCTCTTTGGTGATCGAATAAAATAAAATATACCGATAAGAATCTCCCGACTCATCCCTGCGATGAGTCTTTTTTAAACTTAAGCTATGCTAAACCTTACACTTTAAAAGTTTAACAGCTTTTGTCCAGCCCTCATTAATTCGTTTATTTGTAATTTAATACTTATATTCTCGCTTGATATAACTCGTATGAACGCGAATATAGACTTGTGTTTATATCATTATATTTCTATATTTATGTTTATATACCGCTATTATTAGGCTTTAATATTATACCTAATGTGTATTTAACCAAAATACTTTAAAAAAGTGTAGCCTGACCCCGTTTTTTTTGGGTGCAAAAAAGTGCACCTCGGGGTGCACTTTTGTTTAAACTGTGTTCATCATGCGTTTGTTTTGCTTTTGTTTCGCATATAGTTTTAGTTTTATTATTCTTCATTTTTTGGGGTATGGCATATTTCTGATGATGGGCATCCTGAGCAGCCACAGCCGCATGAGTTTTCTCCGGCTTTTTTCTTTTTGGCTCTGGATCTTAGTATTAGTACTACTGCTAAAAGTAGTAAACCACCCACTATTATATTCCCCATATTCTGCTGGATAAAATCTATCATCCTTTATCTCCTGTGTTTTTAATCTATAATCTGTGTTTAAGACTAAGTTTTATTTATTCAATATCTTAACTTACACCGAATACTATACTGTTTTAGCCGGTTTTAATTTTCCGACTGCTTTTGCAGGTTTAAATAGTCTGTATAACAGGAATGCAAGAACTATGAATGCAATGGCTGTATATATTGTAAATCCGCCGCCTTGGAATAATAGTCCTACTTGGTATACTATTAATGATACTGCGTAAGCGAATAAAGTCTGATAAGCTACTGCAAATAATGTCCACTTAGCTGAGTTCATTTCTCTTTTTGTAGCTCCTATTGCAGCAAAGCATGGCGCACATAGTAAGTTGAATACTAAGAATGAATAAGCTGCAAGCGGTGTGTATACGGCTCTAATATTGTTCCATATTTGCCAACCGTTCTCTGCTACTTCATCAAATCCACCAAATAGTACTCCAAATGTTCCAACTACGTTTTCTTTAGCTATCAGTCCTGTAACTGTTGCGACTGCCGCTTGCCAGTTACCAAAGCCTAATGGTGTGAATATCCAAGCTACGGCATTACCGATATTTGCAAGTATACTGTCATTCATATCTACTTTTCCGAATGCTCCGTCTTGCCATCCATAATTTGATGCTGCCCATACAAATATTGTTGCAAGCATGATTATGGTACCGGCTTTTTTAATAAATGACCATCCTCTTTCCCATGCAGACTTAAGTACATAAGTAATAGTCGGGATATGGTATGATGGTAATTCCATTACAAATGGAGCTGGATCTCCTGCAAACATAAAGGTCTTTTTAAGCATGATACCTGAAACTATTACAGCTGCGACGCCTATAAAATAAGCACTTGGTGCAACCCACCATGCTCCACCGAACATAGCGCCTGCAATCAATGCAATAATCGGAAGTTTTGCTCCACATGGTATAAATATCGTTGTGATGATCGTCATCTTCCTGTCTCTATCGGACTCTATTGTCCTGGATGCCATTATACCCGGAACACTACATCCGGTACCTATCAGCATAGGAATAAAAGACTTACCTGACAGACCGAATTTTCTGAAGATTCTGTCCATTATAAAGGCGATCCTCGCCATGTATCCACAGCCTTCTAAAAATGCCAAGAATAAGAATAATACTAGCATCTGAGGTACAAAACCAAGCACAGCTCCAACTCCGGCAACTATACCGTCCAGAACCAGTCCCTTAAGACTTTCTGAGACTCCCATATTGTCAAGCATACCTTCCACAAGAGTAGGAATGCCCGGTACCCATGTGCCGTAATCACTGTGTTCTGGTTCCTGTACTTCCTTGGCTTCCAAATAATCACTATGCGCTACATCTAAGACTTCTTCAATATTTCCTTCGTCATCTCTGACTTCTGCTTTTGCAACTAAATCTTTCGCTTCAGATGCTTCCAAGCCTTTTTCTTTAGCTGCCTCTTCGAATGATTCTATTTTATTTTGTGTCAATTCATATTCTGAATTCACTTCTTCATATGCCGCCGATCCTCTGCCGAACAAGAAATATCCGTCTCCGAATAAGTTATCATTAGTCCAGTCTGTTGCCCAAGTTCCAACAGTTGTTACCGAAACATAGTATACTATAAACATAACGACCATAAAAATCGGAAGTGCAAGTATTCTATTGGTAACAATTCTATCTATTTTATCAGAGGTACTAAGCTTTCCGGCGTTTTGCTTAATATAGCAATTATCTATCATGCTTGCTATATACTCGTATCTTTCAGCAGTGATTATACTTTCTGCATCATCATCGAGCTCTTCCTCGGCTTTAATAATATCCTCTTCTATATGTTTCAATCTATCTACACTTAGATTCAGCTTTTCTCTTATCTTTAAATCTCTTTCAAAAAGCTTGATTCCATACCATCTCTGCTGCTCACTTGGCAGATCATGAAGTGCGTATTCTTCTATATGTGCAATTGCATGCTCTACTGTACCGCTGAATCTTCTAACCGGTATGACTTTTTTCTCTTTTGCAGCTTCTATAGCCATTTTAGCTGCATTTTCGACACCATCACCGTTCAATGCAGAGATTTTTACTACTTTACAATTAAGTTCTTTCTCCAGTTTCTCTTCATTCAACAAATACCCGGTTTTAGCCATGACATCAGCCATATTAACAGCTACAACCACCGGTAAACCAAGCTCTGTCAACTGCGTTGTTAAATATAGATTTCTCTCTAAATTCGTTCCATCAACTATGTTTAAAATTGCATCGGGTCTTTCTTCAACTAAGTAATCTCTTGATATTACCTCTTCAAGAGTGTATGGAGACAATGAATATATCCCCGGTAAATCCACTATAATTACATCTTTATTGCTTTTTAACTTTCCTTCTTTTTTCTCAACTGTAACTCCCGGCCAGTTTCCAACATACTGATTTGAACCGGTAAGCTTGTTGAATAATGTCGTTTTACCACTATTTGGGTTTCCGACTAAAGCTATCCTAATTCCCATATTTATTCTCCCCTTTATTAGCTATAACTAACCAATGTGTAAAATTACACAACTTCAATCAATGCAGCATCACTTTTTCTTATTGATAATTGATAATCTCTTACTTTTACTTCTATAGGATCTCCCAATGGAGCTAACTTTTCGAGTTTAATCTCTGTCCCCTTCGTTATGCCCATATCCATTATCCTTCTCTTAATGGCTCCTTCTCCATGAAGTTTAGCAACCTTTACCGTCTCACCAATTTTTGCGTCTCTAAGCGTTCTCATCATACCCCTCCTTTACTACACCATAATCTTCATTGCCATGTCCTTATTTATGGCAACTCTAGACTCTTTTACCTGAACGATTATGTTCCCTTCGATTGAGGATATAACAGATACGACATCACCCGTTATAAACCCTAAATTTTCGAGATGTTTTCTGACTTCAGCAGTGCCACCTATTTTCTGAATGACATAATTATTACCCATTTCCGCAAATGCCAATGGTATCATGTTAAACCTCCTTTATGATATTATTTAATGGTGATTTACCGATGTAGTAAAATAAAGAATACAAATATGCATAATGTTTAATTATGCAATAAAGAATAGATTTAAAAATACGAGTATGTACTACACCTGTCTGATAACCATTATCATATACACATATAGGTTAGCACGTACTAATTGAATTGTCAATACTTTATTTTCATATATATTGTAAATGTATGGTATAATAATAATTGAGTAAAGATGATGGTTAATAATGATTCGCATTATTAGTAAACAATAAGGGGGATTGTTGTATATGAAACTTATGGAATCTGCAGAAAACTATTTGGAAACAATATTGATTCTTAAAAACAGAAACGGAAATGTGCGCTCTATTGATATTGCAAATGAACTGGATTTTTCAAAAGCAAGCGTAAGTGTAGCAATGAAAAATCTCAGAGAAAAAGAGTGTATCACCATGGACGATTCGGGATTTATTGAGCTGACCGACAGGGGACTCAAAATCGCCAATATGATATATGAAAGACATATCATCATAAGTGACTGGCTTCAAAGTTTAGGCGTAGATGAAAAGACTGCTACGGAAGATGCATGCAAGATTGAACATGTTGTAAGCGCAGAAAGTTTTGAAGCATTTAAAAGGCATATACAAAAAGAGGACAAATAGGATTAGCTTGTGAATAAACAGTTTAGTAGCGATTTAAATCACTAGAAGAAGAGTGACTGATTGTTGTGAAAAGTCAGCAATTCTTGTGTTCTCAGTACGCCTAATATTTGGACAATTAATAGCAACCCAATAATCTTTGATAATTAAAAGGGGGTATTTAATGACATCAAAAATTACTACTATTGTAATCATAGTATTCTTTGCATGGCAAGCATACAGCGAAAGAAAAGTTAAGAAGCATGAAAATCCGGACATCTTTCAATATTTAAAGGAGATGGAATTGCGATTATATGCTATTCTTATGATAATTTTAATAAATACCCTAAATAATTAGAAAAACGCCTTCAGCTATAAACTAACTGAAGGCGTTTTATTTTAATAACTTACATAATTTAGTGGATCTTGATGAACTCCATCTATTCTAATTTCAAAATGTAGATGTGGCCCTGTTGATAGACCGGTAGTACCTACATAACCTATTATCTGTCCTTTTTCTACATACTGACCTTCCCATGCTGCATACTCAGACATATGAGCATAAAGTGAAGTAATACCGTTGCCATGATCTATAATAATACAATTACCATAACCACCGTTTTCTCCTGAGAAAATTACAGTTCCGGACTGAGTAGCTACTATCTCTTCTCCTGTTCCAGCACCTATATCCAGCCCCAGATGCTGTTCCATAGTACCTCTGATAGGATGTACCCTAACTTCAAAATAGTCGGTTATATATCCGCAAGTAGGTACAGGCCACTGATATCCTGTAGTATCAACAACTTTTTCAGCTCCCAGTGATACACTTTCATCTGATACATAAGATTTTTTATTGCTTTTAGTTTCGATTATACTATTCTCTACCGCACTAGAGATACTGTTTTCTCCACCAACTATATATATCTTGTCATATTTTTTTACCGTCTCAAGAAGTCTTTCAGAAGCATACTCTCCATTAACAAGCATAAGCTGTGCTTCCCATAACCTCAAGTGCACCGCCCGCTGAAAGAGCATCCGCGAAATTTCCGTCTCCGGCAATGATTAAATTCGACTTTCTAGGCATGGTTTCAAAAATCTTTAAAGCATTAAACTCAGTATTACCTGTATTTATTCTATAAGTATTTTCATGAGACTCTACAGCATTCTCACCAACTACATATTTAATATTGAAATCCGGTATTGAACTTACACCATCACTTAATTTAATAGCCACATTTTTTGGTTTAAGGAAATTAGTAGATATCAATGCGTCCTTGTAGTCTTGCCCCGAAACTACTGCAACGGTATTAAGACCTGCATAATTGGCAACAAAATCAGAGGTTGCGTATCTATTTCTACCTGCCAATCTTTTTACATTGTATGTATCCCTTAAATTATCCTCAATGTCTTTTGAAACAGAGTTTTCACCACCGACTATAATTACATTAGACACTCCAAGTCTATTAAACTCGCCCCTCAACACTTCCACATTAGCAGAAATATAAATTGGCGCACCTATCTGTGCCGAAAGTGAAGTAGCACTTATCGAATCCGGAAAAGATTCTCCATTTATTACTATAGCCGAGTTTGCCCAACCGAAATATTGGTTTAATTTTAATGAGGTTTCATATCTATTGCTGCCACTTATCCTTATTACTTCACCGTCTGCACTTCCTATTACAGGAATTAAAAGTAACGTCGTAACAAATAACAATAGAATCGCCCGTTTTATTAATCGCTGCATCTGCTTACACCTCTTTATTACAATTTGATTACAAAAAGATTACAAAATGATTACAATATAAATTATAGCCGAGCATATTTTTGGTGTCAATTTTAAAATAATTAATTTCCAACTTTTTAAAATTTGTTACAATAAAGTAACAAAAGCAGCTCCAGCTGTCTCTTTAGTCTAAATAAGTATTTTGCCATTCTTTTACTACTCATCTACTCTATGAGCTTTTATAAGTCAAAAAATCAAATTGTCCGTTCAATATAAATCATTAATTATATTACGATAATGAAATAACTGGACGCAAGTCCTCATTTCATCGCATCCCACACGCATGCCTACCACCATAATCAACTTATATCAATATCTAATCCATGGATTCGCTTGATATTTTTAGACTTATCGTATAAGAGTCTTTTAGCAGATTTAATCATTTTTTAGCATGTACTTTCCCTTAGAACACAAAATGAACTGGAATATGGTGGTAGAAGTCCTTGATGGCCTCCCTATGACGAGGGAGGTGGATTTGTGAAGCAAATTCGGAGGGAGAGAAAACCCAAGGCTGCAATTACGTATGCCACATTGTAGTAACCTAAACTGAAAACCTATATGACTACATTGGTCTTGTAAACAAACGTGGAAGTGGGGCACTTCCTCTACCTCTTTCATAGGCTTTATTGATGGGTTGGGTAGTCGTGAGAGATTAGGGATAAGTCTGAAATATAGCAGTAGAATTCTTCGCATTCCTCTTTGTGTATCTCTCCCTCAGTCAACCAAGTTGACAGCTCCCTCGTCAGATGGAGCCTAAAAAAAATAAAGCGACATCTTCACGTCGCTACTTTAAAAATTTAACCTAATACTCAAAGACAAAAACCGGTGAGTTTGCTTCACAAACTCACCGGTTTATAATTAAATCTCAACTTCCCCACATTCAATAATCTTATTCGTCGTTCTGATTGCACACATTTTTCCGCACATTGAGCAGCTATGCATATCTTCGGGGAGTTTGCTTTCGAAATAGTTTCTAGCTTTTTCTCCGTCTATTGCGAGAGCAAACATCTTTTCCCAATCAAGTGAATTTCTGGCTCTACTCATCTCATCGTCGATATCTCTCGCTCCCTTTATTCCCTTTGCTATATCTGCGGCATGAGCAGCAATTCTGGAAGCTATTATTCCTTCTCTTACATCAGAGTAATCCGGTAGTCTCAGATGCTCTGCAGGTGTTACATAACAAAGGAAGTCAGCTCCATGGCTTGCTGCAATTGCTCCTCCTATCGCAGCAGTGATATGATCATAGCCCGGTGCAATATCAGTTACAAGAGGTCCTAAAACGTAGAAAGGTGCTCCATGGCATAATTTTTTCTCGATCTCCATATTTGCAGCTATTTCGTTAAGAGCCATATGTCCCGGTCCTTCAATTAAGACTTGCACTCCATGATCCCAGGCTCTTTTTGTCAGAATTCCAAGCTCGATAAGTTCAGAAATCTGAGAGGCATCTGAACTGTCATGTAAACAGCCCGGTCTAAGTGAATCTCCAATGCTTATGGTAACGTCGTATTCTCTTAACAACTCCATTAATCTGTCATAGTGCTCGTAGAAAGGATTCTCGTTTCCCGTCATTTCCATCCATGCGTATATGAGTGATCCGCCTCTTGATACGATATTTGTAATTCTTTTGGTTTCTTTAAAATAACTTAATGTTCTGCGGTTTATTCCGGCATGTATGGTCATAAAATCAACACCTTCTTTAGCTTGGTGTTCTATGACCTTAAAGAAATCATCTACTGTTATATCTTGAAGTTTCTTTTCAAGGTAGCCAATAGCATCATACATCGGTACTGTTCCTATCATAAGTGGAGTTTTTTCAATTAATTCTCTTCTAAAGCTTGCAGTTTTCCCGTAATTACTAAGATCCATTATGGCATGAGCTCCAAGCTTTTCAGCCAATTCTACCTTCTTCCACTCTTCCTCGTATCTGTAGTCATCCTTTGAAACACCGAGATTTACATTGATTTTCGTCTTTAGACTACATCCGACTCCCTCTGCGCTCAGCGATTTATGGTTGATGTTTGCAGGGATTGCTATAGTCCCCTTACTAACTCTTTCAAGTAACTCTTCTTCACTAATGCTCTCCTTTTCAAGTACCATTTTCATCTGAGGTGTCGTGATACCTGCTCTTGCCGCTTCTATTTGTGTCTTATACATATAATCCTCCATTTGATTTTGGGATCATCTTATTTCAGTCCACGATTATATTTTCGGTCCCTTAAATTTCAATTAAGGAAGTAATTACACTTTTAATCACTGAAATAAAAAAATCCCCTTTTTGAAAAGGGGAGCATGCAAAAAAGTTAAAATTTCAATGCACGATATAATATCTGTTCCCTACGTTGGCATTATCCAAATCAGGTACGGTCGAGGCATAGCCTCCTCTCAGCCTTTCACAAGCTCCCGGTTATTTTCTATTCTATAGTATCACTTAATAACCATTATTACAAGTAGCTAATAGTTATCATTTAGCATATTAGATATTCATAATATATTTAACAATGACTAAGCTGTCAGATAATTTCATCCCAAAATTCCGCCCGAACAATAAAAAAGCTGAGATTTCTTTTTATGTACATAAAATCATCAGCTATAAGAAGTACTAATCTCCTTTTGTCATCAAATTAATCACTCATCTATTAATTTCTAAATCTAATTCCCCACTTCGTACTCTTTCAACCAAATCTAAAACTTTGTTTTCTATCTTGTCTATAACCTCTTTAAAGACTGCATCGGATTTTCCTGAAGGATCGTCCAGTCCCCAATCTTCTGTATAGTACTTATAAGGTAGTACCGGACAGACCACATTACAACCCATCGTGATAATTATTTCAACTTCGGGTATTTCATTTAACAGTTTTGGAGTCTGTGTTTCTTCCATATCGATTCCATGAAGTTCTTTCATAATTCTCACGGCATCTTCATTTATATTGTCCTTAAGCTCAGTTCCTGCCGAGTATGCATCAAATACATCCGAACCATGTTTTTTTGTCAACGCTTCGGCAATTTGACTCCTACATGAATTGTGTACGCAGATAAAAGCTATTCTTGTTTTCATAAATCTCCTCACCCTTAAATCTTCTTTTCCAAATACACCATGTCCTCTAATAATACTCCATTTTCATATATGGGCAGGTCGTAGTTATTCGTAAAAAAGTCTTTTATTCTATAGACTTCTTCAAAACCACATTTTTTATAAAACGGGATTGTAGTCTCGCTATCACCCGTCCCTACTCTAAGTACGGAAAATTCTCCAGCGTATTCGCTCTCGATATATTCGATTAGCATTCTCCCATATCCCCGCCCATGGAATTCAGGATACACAGCTATACTCTTTATCACAAGTACGCCCTTTCCTTCATCGGTAACAACACATAGAGCCTTTACTCCGCCATCTTCAAATAGGTATAGTTCACCTCTATCGATGTACTTGTCTATTATGCTCTCCTGTTCATCTGCCAATAGAAGTAGGTCTAAGTATCTCTTTTTATTTTCTTTTATTTCGGTGATTTTCATAGACTTAATCCTTTGTGATTCTATCTTCACTATTTGTGCAATTCGCCACACTTATAAGATTTTTGCATAGCAAACTGCAATTTCCCAATCATTTACTCTTGATTTCCTATTTCTATCTCAAATCCATTTCCTCTGATTATTTCTGCTGCCCTTTCGGCGAAGTTTCGATTTGCACCCCAACTGATGTTGAATATACCATCACCTCCACCAAATCCGACAACATCGGCTATTTGTTCTTCCGGCGATTCAGAAAGCATAATAGTGAGTCCCGCGTAACTACCTGTTCTAAAATAAAACTTTTCAAAGCACATTAAAATAACTGTCAAATCACCTGCTACCCTTCCGGTTTTTGTAATCAAATCTGCTCCTATTTGATTTTCTAAAATTGCAGATAATTCTACTATACTTATACTATTATTGCCTTTTAACTTCATATTTAATCCCATTATATACCTCCATAACTTAAGACAAAAACTCTATTATATCCTTGTAGACATCTAATCTATTATCCTCGTTTAAAATCTCATGTTTCATATTCGGGTAAACTATATTCACAATTTCACTATACCCGACCTTTTTAAGCGATTCGATAGAATCATTTAAACCGTTCTTTCCTCCGGTAATCGGATCATCTATACCCGATATAAATAAAATTCTTAAATCAGGATTTTTAAACTTATAGGCATCGATGTTATGAATTTCGTCAACAGCAGTAAACATTGTTATATTTCCATTATTGGTATACTTGAATCCGCATAGAGGATCCTTTGCATACTCCTGTTTATTTAATTCATTATAACTAAGCCAGGAGTCATCATGACCCACCTTATTGAGTCCCGTGATTATCTTGTTGAATGAAGAACCTCCGGTAAAAGCAGTTATGAGTTTCGATATTCCCAATCCCAACTTAACTATCCCCACATAATTAGGAGCCCCTGACAATATAAGAGCTGTATATGCATCATCATAATCCTGGATTAATTTCCTGGAAATCATTGAACCGAATGAATGACCGAATAGCATCACCGGTACTCCTGGGTATTCGTCATCTATATATTTCCTTATAATCTTCATATCTCCGATGATTTGATCGAGACTATCCACATGCCCTATGGGATATGAATTGTTGATTGACTCTCCATGTCCTCTTGTATCAGATATCACTGCAGCATACCCTGATGATGCAAGAAACTTACAAAATTCATCATATCTGTTTTTATGTTCAGAGGCTCCATGAATAATATGAAATACCCCCTTGGGGTTTTCGATTCGATAATCCCTAAGTGCTAGTTCCAAGCCGTCACCGGCAATAATCTTTTTCTCTATCATTTTAATCACCTATATTAATTCTCTCTTCTTAAAGAAGTATAAGCAAGCAGCTGTGATAAATATACTAAATACTATTACATATTTATAACCATGTTCCCAAGACAGCTCAGGCATGTTTTTAAAGTTCATACCATACCAACCGACCAGTAGTGTCAGTGGTAAAAACACCGTTGCAACCACTGTGAAAATCTTCATAACTCTATTTAAATTTATGTCCATTTGAGCTTGATAAGACTCCCTGACCTGAGCAGCATATTCACGAAGGAGCTGAATATTTGAACTGTATCTGTTTAGCCTATTCTCCATAAACTTAAAATACTTTATATCCTTTTCGTTTAGAATCTCGTTGTCGTTTTCTACGAGGACCTCGCAAAAATCGACCAATTGTTCATAGTTTCCATATAGCTCAAGGAGCACATGATTGAGTTCAGATATTTTTATTATGGTCTCCTTTTGAAGACTTTCACTAAGCACTTCGTTGTCCAAGCTCTCAACATCTCCCCTAAGAGTTTCGTATATCGCCACATGGCTCGATATCAAGTTTTTAAGGAAATTATTGATAAATCTACCCGGAGAGGTCGACTCAAACCCACTATTTACTGCAAAATTAAAAGCACGTTTAATCGAACCGTCCTCATCCTTTATATCGATAATTACAAACCGATTTTTTTCAATATAAATACCTATCAAGTCCCTCTGCCCAAAGATATCATCCACATTAATTATATTTATAGTTCCGAAAGTATATTTGTCGTGAACTATCAAACTGTTTTGTAAGAGTTTTAATTCCGTGCTGAATACTTTATAGATTCTCTCAGGGATATGTAGTATTTCATCATACTTTTCCAAATCATAAAAATCAATATAACCTACATAGTAATCCTCATCTTCAAGTTTGGCTTGGAATCCGCCCAACTTGATTTTTTCAAATCCGGTTTCCGTATCAAATTTGTAAATATCAGTCATTTCGGCCCCTCTTTTCTCTATGACTTTTTTCTATACTCCACGATAACTCTCTTTAAATCATCAAAACCATCGATTCCAAACTCTTCCGTTCTCTTTAGGACTATGGGTTTTACACCCATTTCTCTACATGCTTCAATCTTATCTAAAAAACCACTATTCTCTCCACTTTCCTTCATGACCATGTACTCAATACCAAAATTTTCAATCATTGCAATATTGAATTCCTTTGTAAAGGGTCCCTTCATACAGATGACATCATCAGCTGAAACACCTGCTTCTTCAGCTATCTTTAAACTATTAACCAAGGGAAGGATTCTATAGGTATGCCTGCTTTCTCCCCTCACCCTTTCAAACTTTGGGATATCCTTTGAACCCGTTGTAAATAGTATGTTTCCGGTAATCTCATCTATTTTAGACAATAAATCGTCCATAGACTTTTCGATTATAGCATCTTCACTCTCGGCAGAATTCCTTATATAGCGAATATACCTTGTCCCCGTTTGATTTGAAGCCACAATGGCATTTGAGCTTACTTCTAATGCAAAGGGATGCGACATATCAATTATTAGACCGATTCCGTATCCTTCTATAAAACCCACCATCTCTTCAGCATTCATACGTCCTGTAATAACTTTGGCATCCTGTATAAGGCTCTTACCATACTGTGTTGTAACCGTTATGATAATATCATCGGTATCTTTAAGACCACTTAAAAACTCCCTCGCTTCTGAAGTACCACCTATAATCCAAATCATTTATTCTCATATCCCCTTGGCGTTACTATTTTGCCATTAATAATTCTTGTATTTGTATTGCCCACGATTACCAAACTCAGCATATCCACACTTTCATAATCTATCGAGCACAAATCAGTGATAATAATCTCCGTCCCCGCCCTACCGGCATTTCTAACTATTCCTACCGGCGTCTTGGGATTTCTGTGCATTGCAATAATATCAATTGCCATCTTTAAATTATCGGGTCTTTTCTTTGATCTGGGATTATATATCCCTATTACAAAATCACCTAGAGCCGCGTATTTAAGCCTCTTTTTTATCAATTCCAAAGGTGTTAGAAGATCTGAAAGACTTATTATCGCAGTGTCATGCATCAGTGGTGCTCCCAGTTCTGCTGCTGCAGCAAAAACAGCACTTACTCCCGGAACGACAATTATTTCGATTTTTTCAATAAGTCCAAGCTCTTCAGCAATCTCATAACATGGACCAGCCATCCCGTAGAGACCTGCATCTCCGGTGCTTATTATGGAAGTAGTTATCCCTTTGGCAGCAGACTCAACAGCATGAGTGCATCTTTCTATTTCCTTCATCATACCGCTTGTAAATATGCTTTTTTCATCCAAATCCACTACATCCTTCACATAATCCAAATACGGTGTATAGGCTGTGATAAGTTCAGAATCATTAAGAGCATTTATTGCATCCCCGGTAATAGCTCCTGTACCTCCGGGACCAATCCCGATAATATATAGTCTGTTCATTAATTCTCCTTGTTTGATTTCTAGTATTATAATCTATAAAGCTAAGCACAGTTGCAGCTGATGATACACTTCAAATTATTCCTATATAATAATACCTTGGTATACTGAGTGTCAGCGTTTTATCGCAACTGCAATTGTAACATCGTTTTTTGCCACTCTTTCAACCAATATCTCTCCACCACTTAAAAACGCTGAAGGTTCCGCCACTGCGCCTACACCTGTAATCTTTCTTACAAATTCCGAACCTTTAAACTCTCCCTCTACAGTTTGAATTTCCTCTGCAGAGTAAAACCTGGGCTGCACATTAAAATACTCAGCTGCTTCTAGGATTCCTGTTTCATCGGATTTTAGTTCTATAGACGAAATTCCTGCGATTGCATCGGTATAAAGTCCATGTTTTTCAAACACTTCTTCTATCAATTCAATTATTACCTTGGATTTTACTCCCCTTCGGCATCCTATTCCAAGGTATAATATTTTAGGAATAAGTTGTAGTGATAATTTACTCAAGTCCAGTACTTCGCTGCTTATTGCAATTTTGACTCTGTTTTCATCTTTAAAAAGTTCTTCTTTTCCGATCAAAACAATATTTCCATAATCCAGATCCGGGTCTATTTCAGAGTACACTGCCAGCTCTCTACCATCTACCATGGCAGATGAAACTGCAGTCAAATTTTCGGATTTTAGTATTTTAAACTCTCGTCTTTTAGCATACAAATCCAAGGACTCAAAACCTCTGGAATCTGATGCAGTGGTTATTATAGCAATGGATTCCTTAAGATATCCGGCTATCTCGGTCGCCATATAATTAGCTCCACCAAGATGTCCCGAAAGAAGGCTTATGACATATCTCCCCATATCGTCTATAACCAGAACTGCCGGATCAACGCTCTTGTGTTTAATAAAAGGCGCAATATACCTTACTGCAATCCCGGTGGCAGATATGAAAATAATCGCATCTGAATTATTCCAAATCTCTTCCATCTTATCCCTTATTTTACCTTCTGAACTCTTGTACAATACGGCATCCGCATTAACATTAATAATCTTTTGAGCTATTTCTTCACCGGATTTTGAAAATGACAAAACGGAAATCATTTTTCTCCCTTTCTGTACTCTGTAGAAAATGTCCTATCGTATAATTTGGACAAAGAATAATCTGCGTTTATAAAATCTCCGACCAGTATCTGAGCCTGCTTGCGAATCCCGGCTGCCTTTACCTTTTCAGCGATGGTACTAAGTGTTCCGGTTACAATCTCCTGATCACTCCAACTAGCCCTGTATACGACTGCTACAGGGGTATCCGGGTTCCCATAACCTTCTATAAGCTTTTGCATAACCCTGTCAATATCTTGAACTGATAGGAAAATAGCCATACTTGCCTTGTGTTTAGCGAGTGAAACTAAATTTTCCTCCTCGGGAACGGGCGTTTTACCTTCTATTCTTGTTAGAATAACCGTCTGGCTCACATCGGGCAGTGTAAACTCTCTCTTTATGGCAGTTGCAGCTGCAGTAAAAGAACTGACTCCCGGTATTATCTCGTATTCAATACCCTCTCTTTCCAGTGCATCCATTTGCTCCTGAATTGCTCCGTAGATTGTCGGATCACCTGTATGAAGTCTTACGAGTTTTTTTCCTTCGTTATTTGCCTTTCTCATCACATCAAGCACTTGATCCAAGTGCATCTTGGCACTATTATGGAATTCACATCCATCTTTTGCAACTTTTAAATGTTCATCACTAACCAAAGAACCGGCAAAAATAATTACATCCGCCTCTTTCAATCTCCTCTGGCCTTTGACCGTTATAAGTTCGACATCCCCCGGTCCTGCTCCTACAAATGATATCACTGTTTATCCCCCTTTAATATAAATATAGGATTTTCTGATCTGAGCAGACCTATCTTATCTTCATGACTTACCTGTATAAGTCTGGTTTCAATATTCGCATATCCGTATCTGTTCATCAGTTCCCTGGTTTTGCTAAGATTGTCTATTTTAATAAAACTTGCTACTACGGTTCCGCTTTCCATATATTCGTCTAAATACTCAAAAATCCCTTCCAGTCCACCTCTGCTGCCACCGATAAAACAAGCATCAAAATTCTCTTTTGGTAAATCCAAAGGCGCTTTGCCATGTATAACATTTGCACTTATATTTAGATTTTTGAGATTCTTTTCAGTTAATTCTATAGCCTCTTTAAAAAACTCTATAGTCGTTACCTCAAAGCCCGCCTCCGCCAACTGACAAGTAAGTGAACCCGTACCCGAACCTATCTCAAGCAGTTTTTTTCCTCTTTCCAAGTCGAACATCGAGCTAATCAGCACCCTGATTTCATACTTGGTCATCGGTACTTCGCCTCTGATAAAATCGCTATCCTTAAACCATCTCATTTAATATCACCACCACTGCCAAAATAGAACTCTGATTAAAACTCTCTCCTATATCTTTTTCTATTATTATTTCGTCATCATAGGACAAATTATATCCCGCAATTATTTTTCCAACCAATCCCATCCTATGCAGTTCTTTAGATATCGTATCCGGAGTATTATCCGCATCGGTTAGAATTATGGACTTTTCATATTTAAGAACCGAACTTAAATCTGCATCTCTGCCATGCATTGAAAAGATATTTGCATTATTATATGGCATCTTTAATCTTGACATCATATACTGATAAGATGTAATTCCCGGATGAACCTCTTCTACTTCCACTCCCGAACGAATGAGATAATCCGTTACACCGAAAAACAAACTGTCTCCTGAAGCCAGTATTGCAGTATCGCCTACTATCAGTGGAATCAGCTCTGTAACAGATTTTATGGATATTACATCTCCTCTTATCTCCCTTATATCCGAGGCAATCCGCTTAAAAGCGATAACCCTTTCCGCCTTTTCTATTCTCTCCTTTACTTCAAGAGTTAGATACTTTGGATTTCCGGGCCCTACGCCGGATACAGTTATCATAATAGACCTCTTTCCATCGTATACATTCTAACCTCAACTTCTATTTCATCATCTTTCAGGTATTTTCGAACTCTGTTTGCTGCACCCAGCTCCATACTGCGAACTATTTCACCATGGCCGTTTTCGAATAAGTAATTGGCCGCTTCTTCAGCAGTCAGACAGCTGTCTACAATGTCGATTAACTCCAAACTCAAACCGGCTCTTGCCATATAGTACACGAATGATTCCATTCTGGTATCTGCTACACGGTTATGCGTGTTGAAAATCCCCAGGGCAAGCTTGGACAGCTTACCGACATGACCCAGAATCAGAAAATCTCTAAATCCGATTTCATATGCATAACTAAGAGCATCTCCGATAAAATTTGATACCTTTATACTCCTGTATTCTATCCCTGCCTGCTCAGCGGTATTTATGGCATGGTTTCCCGGAACGACCATTAGTTTAAAATCATTCCCGGAATCTGCAATCGCATCAAGCTCCATATATATGCTCTTAACGAGCGCTTCGTCGCTCATAGGCTTAACTATCCCGGTTGTTCCTATAATAGAAATACCCCCGGTAATACCGATACCGGCATTAAAGGTTCTCTTTGCAATTATCTCACCGTTTGGAACATAGATTTCAGCATGCAACCCTCCGCCAAGAAGCTCCAGTTCTTTTAAAATCTGCTTTTTAGGCACAGGGTTGATTGCAGCTTCTCCAATTTCTCCGAATAATCCCTTTCTTTGGATTCTACCGATTCCCACGCCTCCGTCAACAGTTGATTTTCCATCCGGTCTTCTCGAGACTTTAGAGTATATTAAGATTCCGTCAGTAACATCAGGATCATCACCTGCATCTTTTCTTATGGCGCAGCTCACATATGAATCAGTAATCTGAGTATCTTCGACTTCGAGTGTGAGTTTTATGCCTGCCAGCGTATCAATCTCGATTTTTTCAATTCTCTCTCCATTGATTAACATAAGAGCAGCCGCTTTAGTAGCCGCCTGGGCACAGCTTCCCGTTGTATATCCACATCTAAGCTTTTTGCCCCCGACTATGGAATACTCCTCTAGTTTCATCTATCCGATACCATGTATAATAGTGCATTTACAATGGAGGCTGCTACATTACTACCGCCCTTGTTTCCAACAGTTGTTACCATGGGTATATCGGTGTCCAGATTTCTAAGAGCTTCCTTACACTCTGCAGCCCCAACAAATCCAACCGGTACTGCAATTATAAGTTTGGGTTTAATCTTTCCTGCCTCAATAAGCTCCAGCATTCTAAATACTGCAGTCGGTGCATTCCCTATAACATAAATATCCACGCCAAATGTCGCTGCTTTGTCTATCGATGCAGAAGATCTCGTGGTCTTGTTTTTTATAGACATATCTAAAACATCCTGATTATCGATAAAATAAACAAGCTCACAGTGCATGTCATAGACTATTTTTTTATTTATACCGGCATTTACCATCTTGGTGTCGGAATAAATGAGCGATTCCTTTTTAATAAGGTCGATTGCAGCATCTACAAATCCGTTTCTAAACTCCACTATATTCCTGTACTCCAAATCACCGGTGGTATGAATCATCCTTTTGACTATCTTCTTTTCTCTCTCATCATAGTCGAGTCCATCCATGACTTCTTCTATGATATCCATGCTCTTCTTTTCAATTTCCTTAGGATTTTTAATATACATAGTATCCTCCTATTTTATTAGTTGTTTTATTCGGTCTATATAACCGGCAAAGTTTAAATGCTGATACATACCCAATGTATTATTTAATTGATACCCACATTCCCAGCTTTTACCCTCTGTCTTTGTTACCTCAAATAGAGGCTTTAAATCTGTTTCTATTTTAGATTTATGAAACTCCTTTGCATTAAACTCATCACTTGCATTACCAAGCAGACAATCCTCCAAAAGAGTTATTTTATTATATCCGAATCTCTGAGTTTTATCGGTCATAATCGCAGATGCCGGTAATGCACCGACCATTTTATTATCGTCTATTCCTTCAGATAAATACATCAGTCCAGCACCCATTCCAAGCACCTTTCCACCTGATTTTGAATACTCTAAGATACTCTTTAACATAGATGTATTTTGAGAAAGTTCCCTTAAATAAAGCTCAGGATATCCTCCTCCAAATACCACCAGATCAGCATCTCCGATTTTCTCATCCACCATCGGAGAAAAGTACTCTACTTCCCCCAATGCACTTAGTATTTTGTCATTTTCATTATAGTGAAAACAAAATGCATCGTCCTTTGCAATCAGAATCTTGGCATCAGTTTTTTCGATTTCCACTTTCTCAGGATTTAATTCCTTCGCAAAACTCATCAAAAGCTCAATATTTACATGCTTTTTCATAAGTTCTGCTGCTGCATCCAAGTATTCGTCGAGACCTTCCACTTCTTCAGGTTTTAAAAGCCCCATATAACGAGACTTGATTGAAAGCCTTTCATCCTCAGGTAGATAACCTAAACATTTTAGATTTGTATACTTTTCTATTTGAGGCACTATTTTATTATAATAGGATTCCGTCACCTTGTTTAATACAATTCCCACCATTCGGCCTTCTGCAAATTCAGTCATCCCCATCAACTTCGGAATCATACTGAACATCTGAGCTCCGGGCGTAGTCACGAGTATGGCATTTGTGTCAATTCTCTTTGATATGTCGTAACTTGAACCCTCAAAGGTATTTCCTATTCCGTCAAAATATCCCATTGCACCTTCGATTATCGCAATTTCACCTTGATTTAATCCAAGGGAAATCCTAAGTCCTCTGTCTCCTTGCATATGATAATCCAAGTTTCCTGCCGTATGCGAAGCAGCTAGAGCATGAAATTTGGGGTCGATATAGTCAGGACCCGTTTTGAAAGGAGAAACCTCATAACCCATATTTCGAAGCGTTCTGCAAAGTACCATTGTAAATACGGTTTTCCCTTGGCCTGATGAATCTCCCGTTATCATTAAACCTTTCATTTAATCCTCTTCTTTTCTTGCTATAATAAGTGACATATAATCAGTATTCGAAATTATTCTTTCCCTGTCATCGGTAATCTCTTGTGCTTCAAAAGAACCCCTTCGCACCATCTTATATTTAAATCCGTATTCCTCTAAAGCTTCTATTGTATTCTTTGGATTCATCCCGGCTTTTAGTATGGCTACTGAATTAACAAAGGAAAGAATCTTTTTATTGGAATCGTCTATTTTATCCATTAAAAGGAAATTCTCGCCCTTAGTCGTCATGGGGACAATGGTCTCGTCAAAAGCGTAAATATATGAAGGAATTCCCGGAATTACTTCCACCGGAATATCCCTTGCCAGCTCCTGTAAAATATAAATGGCAGTAGAATAAGTCATCGCATCCCCAATTGTTATATAAGAAGCTACTTTCCCGGTCATATGTTTTTCTATAAGTGCTGCAGCATTGATATAATCTTCATGCGTTACATACTTCATAGGAATTTCTATCTCCACGATTTCCTTATCTCTGATAAAATCGGAGACAGTATCATAAGCCATCGTCTTGCCCTTATTTACCGGAACAAAAACCACATCCGATTCCTTAAGAGCCTCTACAGCTCTGATTGTCAACAAGTCGGATGCTCCTGGACCGGTTCCAATGACAAATAATTTATTTGATTTTTTGCTGACCAGTTTTCTAACCCTATCAAGGTAAAGTTCTCTAACACCCGGTTTCTCTCCCAAGCCAGTCAAATCTATCTCGACCTCTATGCCTGCTTTTGTGATAGCTTCTTTCCATGAATCTTCATCAGCTGCAATATCATTGACAGCATGGTCTCCAGCAACAAGCATCAATGGTGCAAGTGTAGTTTTCCTTATACCCTTGGACTTTAACTCCTTTAAAACATCTCCAAGGTCCTTTTTACCCTCTATGGTACCGACAATATAACCGTCTCCAAGCTCATCTTCAAGCATTGAATAAAGCACATCTGAAGCATGCTCTGTTCCATGACCGATATAGACTCTGTTCCCAAAGTTTTCTTCCGCTTTAAGAACCTCTGCCAACTCCTTTACACTGGCGCTGTCAAATAATAATGGATTTCCTATAGGTAGATTTAAAGCTCTTAATTTTTCATATTCAAGTCCGGGCAGTATATGAAGAGGCTGAATATAGATTTCATTGAAGTCATTTTCTATTAGATAGTTTTTAGCTTCCTTTTCATTAAAGATACTGATACCTTCCCTTTGCTCAATACGCTTTTTAACTATTCTCGAAGTTATGGCTTCAACTACTTCAAAGTCCGGAAAATCCCTTCTAATCAGATTGACTACCGATTCGATACATTTTTTCCTCGTATCCTTATGAGTTGTCCCAAAACTTGCAACAATTATCGCTTTTTTCACATTTCGCTCCTTTATAAATTGTTTTTATTTTTATCAATACCACATAAGAGAATTACTGCGAATTCTATCCGATTTATCCTATAATAATCCGGATTATGTTTTGCTTTTTAAACAGATTGAGATTTGAGTTAATTTCATTAGACCATCTACAGTCAAATCAAAATCCTAAATCACGCTTATTTATTCAAGTATACCATAAATACTAGTCACCGCTAACAGACTCCATCTAATTATTTTATTCTCAATTATACCATTGCACTTTAAACCAACATATGTTAATATGATTGGAATATCATTTAGGGAAGTGAGATTTTGAAATCTTTAAAATTCGCATTAAAATCGGTCATACCGATTACATTTTCATATATTTTCGTAGGTATTGCTTTTGGGATTATGATTTCTGAAAAGAATCTCTCCTTGGCATGGCTTATTGCAGCCAGTACTTTTATCTATGCTGGATCAATGCAAATAGTTCTGCTATCTCTTTTAATGTCCAATGTTTCCATATATATTATTGCACTGATGACCTTCGTAATAAACTCAAGACATATGTTTTACGGTATCGGATTTGTCGAAAAATTCAAAAAGATGGGATTAAAATACCCTTATATGGTACTTACACTTACTGACGAGACTTATTCCGTCATGTGTAGTCTAAAATACCCTGATGAAGTAGATGAAGAAAAAGTCGATTTTTATATAGAATTTATTATGCATATGCTTTGGATAATCAGCTCTATTATGGGGTACCTCTTCGGTTCGAGTATCCCCTATGATTTAAACGGCATAGAATTCTCTGCATTGACCTTTTTTGTATGCGTCGTTTGCAGTCAGTGGCTTAGCAATAAAAATCATATTCCCACTATCACAGGATTATTGTCGGCTCTATTGTTTTTAAGATTTATCGGTCCTGACAACTTTATCCTCCCTGCCTTGAGTATCTCACTACTTATTCTAATTGCAGCGAAGAAATACATCTATAAAGGAGAGGTGTAGAACATGACAAATGCATATTCATATCTGCTAATACTGGTAGTCGCACTCGTAACAGCCTTTACAAGGGCAGTTCCATTTATTTTGTTTTCAGGAAACAAAAAAATGCCAAGTATCGTAAAATACTTAAGCTCCGTCCTTCCTCAGGCAATAATGATAATACTTGTAGTGTATAGTTTGAGAAACATGAAACTTTTCACCCCTCCACATGGAGTCCCGGAAACCGCAGCTGTTGCAATTACTGTACTTAGCTTTATAAAAAAGAAAAATACCATACTCAGCATGTCACTAGGCACCTTGCTTTATATGGTACTGATAAGAATTTTATAGAGCCTTTTATGGCTCTATCAATTCTTTCAAATCCTTAATTTTTTTGTAATGTAAAAACTTCCCATTATTCGGATTATTCTTATTAAATTCAAGTTCTACTACCGACCCCTTCTTCATATCGAGGTTTTCCCCGGTAAGCTTAAAAGTCCACACTGACAGACTCGGTTCATGACCGACAACGACAACCACACTATTACTCTCAAGCTTTTTCAACTCTTCTATTAAGAAATCGATCTTACCTGTCGCAATAAAATCGTGTTCACTATATTCATAATCACTTATAAACTTTTTAAGGATCTCCGCAGTTTCCTGAGCCCTTTTCAGTGGAGATGACCAAATAAAGACCTTCTCATCCCCTAAATATTCACCCATATAGGGAAGATTTTCTTCTAATAACTCAATCCCCTTATCCGTAAGATACCTTTCAGAATCCGGCATCTCACCACTTTCGATAGCCTTCCCATGTCTAAGAAAAATTAACCTCATATCCGCCTCCTATTCGTTTTGGTGGGTTAGGTAAAACTATAATAATAAAACCCGAAAGCCATTATAAAATAGCTTCCTCCCTAAACTAAACCACCGCAAAAAAACTGAACCCTCTTGAGTACTAATGTATCACTTATCCGCCTAATATGCAAGATGGAGGGATTGGGAGAGTTGGATCAGCTAAGCGACTCGGAAAATAAATTATGCAATTAAAATGTACATAATTAAATTGGTTGTGGAAACAGTCGTGGAAGTGTGGGGATAGTTATAAGTTTGGAAGTAGTCCGTCGTTAGTTCAAAATATAGCAGTAGAATTCTACGAATTCCTTTGTTATATATCTCTCCCTCAGTCAGCGGAGCTGACAGCTCCCTCGTCAGATGGAGCCTAAAAAACATAAAGCGACATCTTCACGTCGCTACATTCAGTACCCCAACGAAATGTTCTTGAAATTATCTGACTTTGGAAGGTTTTCGTAGAAAAATCCGTTTATTGTTCTGTAAGGTTTAGATTCTATTCTTTCCAGCGAAGCGGTATTAGAATCTCTGGAAGAATAATAAACGGCTTTTTCTTAAAACCTGAAACGGAAGAGAATTTCAATAACTTTTCGTCCTTCTATTCTTTTAAGCGAAGAGGTATTAGAATCTCCGGAAGAATAATAAACAGCTTTTTCTTAAAACCTGGAACAGAAGAGAAATTTAAAACTAAAAAAAGCGACATCTCTTCGTCGCTACCTTCAGTAAACCAGGCGAAAAGATTTTAAATTTATCTGACTTTGGAAGGTTTTAGTAGAAAAATCCGTTTATTGTTCTGTAGGGTCTAGATTTCATTCTTTTAAGCGAAGCGATATTGAAATCTCCGGAAGAATAATAAACGGCTTTTTCTTAAAACCTGGAACGGAAGAGAAATTTAAAACTTTGAGCCCCTTTAGTTACTAACTATCCTATAATAACTCATAGCAGTCAATTTGTAGATGACCGTGTATAAAAATACCACTGCCAACACTACAGACACCACTGTTTTTATAAACATTACATTGTTTGAAAATGCGAATACTCTTAATAAGAGTTTAATCATCTTGGTAGCGAACACAAGATGGATGATTGAAACGACCAAGGGCAAGAAAAATACAGTGTTGGTCTGCTCATTTATCGTGGATTTTATTTCAGCTTTAGACATTCCGACATTTCTGAGAATATTATACCTCTTGGCATCTTCCATTCCCTCTGAAACCTGTTTGTAGTAGATTATCATTGTTGCAGAAACTATAAATACTGTTCCAAGTAGAAATCCCAGTACGAAGATACCGTTAAAGATGCCATCTGTAGATTCTATGGCTTGTTCTCTGCTTATAACATTTGCATCAGTTAGTATATCTCTTTCTAGCGCATTAATAAACTCAGTTTCATCTGCCGGTTTTTCTAGATAATCGAAAAAAACTCTTTGGTAAATACTATCATTACCGTAGTTTTTAAAGTCTATATGCTCCAGACTGTTGAGTACAATTACCATTAAATCCTTACTACTATCGTTATAAAGAAAATCACTCTCGAGTTTTTCAACAGTTTTAACAGAATAATCTCTTCCATCAATTTCAATAGTACTACCGGTGAATGTATTTGACTTTATTAACACTTCATCATCTTTTAATACTTCATCGATTTTGAAAATCCGATTATAAGCTGGAGTTGAGTAATAAATTCTCGAATTAGGTTTTACATCCTCCCCTGCATTGTTCACTGTGTTTTCATCTATTACAACTTCAGATCCTAATTTATTTAATTTAATTCCGCGTTTTTCAGCCTCAGGTATTACGTCGTGAACTTTTCCAAACATGTTTTCTTTATCTGCATTTACTCCAGCATAGATACTTATGTTTACATCTGATGGACTAGTGAAATCTCTAAATTCGTTTTTCCCTACAAAAAGAGTAACAGTATAAGATAATGTAACCAATACCATGGTGCATATTATGCAGATGCTTGCAAGACTTAGAGCATTTTGTTTAATCCTATAAATCATCGAAGATATATAAATAAATTTTTTCTTAGTATAATAAAAACTACTGTTTTTTTGCAGCGATTTTAACACGACTACAGATAAGAATGTAAACAAGCTAAATGTTCCTAAAATCACGAGAATTACAGCTATAAAGAACATTACAACCGCCCGCTGCGGTGAGCTTACACTTCCTGCAATTATATACCCTGCAATTAACGTAAGTGTGCCGAAAATTGCGAGAATTATTTTTGACTTGGGCTCTTTTTCCCCTCCACTAGATTCACTCATGTAGTTTATAGGATTTAGATTTCGCATATTTAGTATCGACCCTATTAAAATAAAGGTGTAAATTGCTGCAAAAGCCAAGACTGTAAATACAAAAGCGTATTTATTTATCATAAACGGAAGTACGCCTTCTGCTCCGATTACCTTGCCGATTATGAGCACCATTAGTTTCCCAAGTGCAAGTCCTGATATCAACCCGATAATCGTATTAATTATATAAAGCAGGAATGTAGAGATTATATTAATCTTGTTTAAATCGCTTTTAGACAGTCCAAGTATACTAAGCAGTCCATATTCCTGCATTCTGTTTTTAATTATGAACTTATTCGTGTAACTTAGAAATATTAAAGAAAAGACCCCTATAACTATCATGCCGAAAGCAAGGATAATTGGTATCATGGTTCCACCCGGAAAAGCTGCTATTGTTTCATTTGTCATCAGTAATGCCATTGTAAAAAATACAAAAACCATTAGTGAAGAAGCGCCGATATAAGGTATATAGAGCCTTTTGTTTTTTGTAATCCCATCGATTGCCAGTTTAAAATGAAGTTTTTTAAGCAATTCTCTCGCCTCCCGATAAGAGCATACCCTGGGTATTTATAATCTGTTTATAAAACTCTTCTGAGCTTAAATTTCCCTTGTAAAGCTCATGGGAAATTATCCCGTCTTTTATAAAGAGAATTCTCTTTGCTCTACTGGCAGCATGAGCTGAGTGGGTTACCATAATAATTGTCTGACCTTCTTCATTTAAATTTTCAAACAGTTCGAGCAGTTGCTGTGAAGACCTTGAATCCAGAGCTCCTGTGGGTTCATCGGCAAGTAATATTTTGGGATTTGTAATAACCGCTCTTGCAACAGCTACCCTCTGTTTTTGACCTCCGGATACCTCGTACGGATACTTGGTTATTATTTCTGAAATTCCTAGTTTTTGAGTTAACTCTCCAAGTCTTTTTCTCATTTCACTTACTTTGTACTCTGAAAGTACGAGAGGTAAAAATATATTGTCCATATTATTCATGGATTCCAGTAGGTTGAAATCTTGGAAAACAAAACCTAAATTTGTCCTTCTAAAAAGTGCCCTTTCAGCTTCACTTCCTTTATTCATGTCAATTCCATCTAATACGACAGATCCGGATGTGGGAGTATCAATAGTCGCCAGTATGTTTAAAAGAGTGGTCTTTCCGGATCCTGACTCCCCCATAATAACAACATATTCTCCCTTATCTACTTTGAAACTTACATTCTTTATTGCTTCAACTACATTTAAACCAAATCTTGATTTATATACTTTTCTTAAGTTTTTAACTTCTAACATTTCTTTCATCTCCTTTTGATTTAATTATATTGAAGAAACAATATAGCTACCATTGTTTTGTCTTACAAAATAAAACTCTAAACTTACATCCGTGTAAGTTTAGAGTTTTATACTTTTCCTAATGATCAGTGACCAGTTTTTCCCTTTTAAGATTTATAATAAACTCAGTACCGACTCCTACCTCGGACTTTATCTTGTATGCATACCCTAGTTTTCCTAGAATCCTGTCTGTTATATAAAGCCCGATTCCCGTTGCATTAGGATCATTTCTTCCAATCGTGCCGGTATAACCCATATCGGTGATTTTAGGTAGTTCTTCAGCAGGTATACCTCTGCCTGTATCTATTACATGAAGGATGTATGGATTATTGCTTTCATTATAAATCCTAACACCTCCGGTTTCAGTATACTTGACTGAATTGGTTAGAATCTGTTCCAGCGCGAACACCAACCACTTTTTATCAGTCAAGACTTCTATATCTTTAATATCTACTTGAGCTGACAAATTTTTATAAATAAATAGTATAGAGTTATTTACAATTGCCCCATTTACAATCTCCTTTAAAGAGTGCTCTCTAAATACAAAGTCAACGGAGTCCTCCTCTATTTTCATGTAGTTGATTATATTATCTATATAGTTTTCAGTCTTTTTAAGTTCTCTTTTTAAATCCTTCTCACTATTCTTTAAATTTCCATGGACAATTAGATTCATTGCTGTAAGCGGAGTTTTAACTTGATGGGTCCAAAGGTTGAGATAATAGTCCCTCTCGGTTTTTTTCTCCAAACTTTCAGCTAATATTTCTGTATTTCTCTTTACCTCAGCTTTATATAAACTGCTTTGAAGTCTTTCTATACCATCTTTGCGATAGCTGAATTCATTTTCATCTACACCGGTTCCATTACTTAAATGAATCATAAGTAATTTCTTTTTTGCATCGTACACTATATATCTATAGATTAAAAACAACATTAATGCAGTATAGTACAAAAAGGCACTATAAACTAATGGTCCCTTAACGTCTATATTGTATAGATAGGATATAACCCCAAACAAAGTAGTATTAAATATGCTGAATAAAAGCAGGTGTCTTTGACTTAGTATAAATTCTTTCAAATATAATACCCCACTCCTTTTTTAGTCTTGATAATATCCTCCATACCATTCTCTTTTAGTTTATTTCTTAATCTATTTACATTAACAGTAAGCGTATTATCGTCAATAAAACTTTCAGTATCCCAAAGCTTTATCATTAATTCTTCTCTAGTTACTACCTTACCTCTTTTTTCCAATAGTAGCTGTAGTATATTATTTTCATTTTTACTGAGTTCTTCTTCATTTTCCCCTACCCTTATAATCATCTTTTCAGGATAATGTACGAGCGGTCCGAATTCATAGGATTTCTCAGTCACATAATCATAGCTTCTTCTTAAGAGTGCTTTAATCTTAGAAATAAGTACTTCCATTTCAAAAGGTTTATTAATAAAATCATCGCCGCCGGAATTTATTGCCATTATAAGGTTCATATTATCGCCCGCACTGGATATAAAGATAATCGGTACATTGGATACCTTTCTAATTTTTTCACACCACAAGTAACCATTTAATACTGGTAGCTTTATATCCATTAACACAAGATGTGGTTCAAAATCTTCAAATTCACGAAAAACAAAATCAAAGTCTTCCACTCTTCGAGCTTCGAAGTCCCATGTCATTAATTGTTTTTCAATTTCTCTACTGATCAATTGATCGTCTTCAACTATTAAAATCCTATACATCTTCCTCCACCTTATTATATCTCCGCCACCTAACAAATATCTGTAAACTTAAAGGTACTCAGTCTTTTATCAAACTCAATGCTTACTCTTTCATCAGGAGTTTTTATATCTTCAAAAGATAGTGAAAAGACAGCTGTATTAGTATGATTTCGTGCTGTTAATAATTTGTTGACGACATCATATGCACATACATATCTGGTGTATGTATGGTCCTTTGCTCCTTTTAGTTTTACGAATCCCCTTGGCATCTTGAGTGTCTCAAGAATTGAGTAAGTGTTTTCTAGGGCTTCTCTGCTATTATTGGCTTCAAGATGGGTTGCATTCAAGTAAAAAGCTTTTATAAATCTGCTCGTCGGGTCGTATCCGCCGGGTAGATTCTTTGCAGCATTGAAATCCTCAGGATTGTTTGGATCTAATAGAGCTTTTAACCTCTTTTCATGTCTATGAAAATGAGGTGAGTTCGTCATAACATCATACGGGTTTTTAATAGCTACCAGTTCTTTATCCGCCGGTTCTATGAGTATTGAGTCTCCCGATTTGTCTACGAACATATAATGGAAAGCCGGACAGATTACATTTTCACCACATGAATTTTTGGTGCTAATGTGAATATTCTCCAAATCATCCACTACTTCTTTCACCGTTTTAAAATTACCCAAAGCATAATTCATATAATCCAGAGCTGAAACATTTAATTTATCAGGGGCAACTTCATTGTGATAGGGGTTGAAAATTGCAAAAGCATTTGTGCATCCTACTAGTCCATGTTCATTTACTCCGTCTTTAAGCGGATTATGATTATGGAAACAAATCCCCATCATCTTATACTTGCTTTTTAGCGGATTTCCATATAGGTCATCTGCGTAGTGATATCCCGCAGGCAGGTAGAGCACATTAAAATCTACAGGATGTTCATAATCCATATTTCTTCCCAGTATCATACCCTCTTCGTATCTATAAATAATTGAAGTACACATCATAATTCTCCTTAATTTAATCATTTAGGACATATCATACTTCTATTATAGATAAAAGCACCGAGATTATCAAATGACATCAGGGTGCTTTGGTAGCATTATTGTAAATGTTGAGCCTTTTCCTATCTGGCTTTTTAAATCTATACTTCCATTATGTTTTTTTACTATATGTTTAACTAATGACAGTCCTAATCCTGTACCCAGTTTTCTACTTCCGGATTTATTAACCATGTAGAACCTTTCAAAAATCCTCTCTTGATCTTCAGGAGAAATCCCTATACCGTCGTCCCTAACAATAATCTTAGCCTCATCTTCGGCGTCTTCAACTTCTATATAGACATTACCCCCGGGATAATTATATTTTATGGAATTACTTATAAGATTTGATATCATCTCTTCCATCATATTGACATCAGCACTTACTACGAGCTTTTCACCTTTGATATTTAGGTTTATTTCTTCGCTGAGTGCATAAGCACTCATATCTCCGACTATATCGCTAGCCAGTCCAAATAAGTCAAACTGTTCATAGTTCAGTTTATCCCTGCTGTCATTGTCGTATTTTGACAAGGTCAATATCTCATCTATCAATCTTAAAAGCCTGTTCCCTTCCTCTAAAATAATATTGGAAAACTTTACTATATCCTCATCATTTGCGATACCACTGGAAATCATTTCAGCATATCCGTTTATGCTTGTAAGTGGAGTTTTTAATTCATGCGTGACATTTGCAGTAAACTCCCTGCGCCTTTGTTCTGCTTCGATTAGATTCTCTATGGATCTTTCCAGTTCGTTTTTATTGACTCCCTCAACTTTTAAAAGAGGTCTAATCTCGTTAAAAACAGCTTCAGGGTCACCCTCACTGCTTTTACCTGACAGTATATCGGTGATGACTCCTGCCATCCTCTCTACAGGTTTAAGGGCTCTTAATAGTCTCTTCTCGTTATAATATCTCATCAAGAAAAGCAACATTATAGAGATTAACAAAATAGGTATCAATCCATAAATCGTCAGTCTTATCAGCTTGGCATTATCTCTGTACACAAAAAAACTACGGCCATTTATATCCTTTATTTTAGATAGATAGCCGTCTTTTTCAATTTTTTCAATTCTAAATCCCGATATGGATAAATCTTCATCTTTTATATCCATGGTTGCTATGTGTTTGGTCAACTCATCGATATTCATATCATAAGCACTTTTCGTGATAAATGCAGTAATCGACGTACTCAAAAACAGTGCAAAGATGATGAGAATATAAACACTTCTGGATAGTTTCTTATCCATAACACTACTCTCCTATTTTATAACCCACATTTCTAACGGTTACTATATAATTTCCGGCTTCTTTAAGTTTTTGCCTTAAAGTCCTTATATGAACATCTACTGTTCTGCTCTCGCCTTGATAGTCGAATCCCCATACCGCGCTCATTATCTTGTCTCTGCTAAGAACAATCTCAGCATTTATTATTAAAAAGTGTAAGAGCTCAAACTCTTTATAGGTAAGCTCTGTCGGTTCTCCGGAAACTTCTACAGTTCTCTTCTTTAAATCAATTTCTATATCTTTATATTCGACGATCTCTTTTATATCATCATCTTGAGTTCTTCTTAGGACCGCTTTAATTCTAGATATTAGTTCCATTACACCGAATGGTTTTGTAATATAATCATCAGCCCCCATATCTAAGCCCCGAACTTTATCGTATTCTGCAGCTTTAGCTGTCAACATAATTGCCGGGATTTTCTCGGTATTGGGATTAGACCTTAACTTCTCGAGTATTTGATATCCATCGTCTCCGTCGAGCATTATATCCAATACAAATAAGACCGGTAGTTCTGTTTCCAGTCTATTATATAAGTCTTCAGCATTTTCAAATCCATGTGCTTCAAACCCGCTAGAATTGAGCGCATAAATTATCAGCTGCTTTATATTTTGATCATCCTCAACTATAAAGATTTTATCCATGTCAGCACATCCTATTATTTATTCTTCAATTGCAATCGAATAGCTTAATCCGATAGCGATCCTCTCTGCATGATCTCCTATTCTCTCCAGATATTTTGAAATCATCAATAAATCTATTAATATAGCAGAATTATCCTCTCCGCTTCTTAACTTTTCTATTATTTCGGTTTTAACCATGTCAAAACACTTATCTATTTTGTCTTCATTTATAATAACGCTCTTAACAAGATCCGCATCGGAGTTAGTATACGAACATACTGCGTCCAATACATTTTTTACAGTAATCTCGCTCATACGGTCCAAATTTGTTAAAGTAGGTATATCTTTCCCATTTACCATCAATATGATAATCTCAGCGATATCAGCAGATTGTCTTCCTATCCTGCCCATATAGTTAATCATTTTCATAGCCTGTGAGATAAACCTTAAATCACCTGCTACCGGTTGCTGCTTCATTATTAGTTTAACACATCTAGTCTCAATTTGTCTTTCAAGTTCTATAATTTCAGACTCATTTTCTTTTACCGTTTTAGCAAGCTCCATATCTCTAGTTTTAAGTGCTTTCATTGAATCTTCTATCGACTGAGTTATATATCTTCCCATCTCATTGAGTTCAATTTTTAACTTGTTTAATTGTTTTTCATAGATAACTCTCATATCGCACCTCTTAACCAAATCTTCCTGTTATATAGTTTTCTGTTCTCTCATCCTTAGGAGCTGAAAAAATAGTATCGGTAGGCGCAAACTCCACCAAATTCCCAAGGAGGAAAAATCCGGTCTTGTCAGATACCCTTGCAGCTTGCTGCATATTGTGCGTTACAATTACTATTGTATACTCCTTTTTTAGTTCGTCAAGCAAATCTTCAATCTTTGAAGTGGAAATTGGATCAAGAGCAGAAGTAGGTTCGTCCAATAGTAGAACTTCAGGATCTACCGCAAGAGCTCTGGCAATACAGATTCTCTGCTGCTGTCCTCCCGATAATGATAACGCGGATTTCTTAAGTTCATCTTTAACCTCATCCCAAATTGCCGCATTCTTTAAACTGGTTTCAACTATTTGGTCCAGTGTCTTCTTGTCCTTTACACCGTGAGTTCTAGGTCCAAAAGCTATATTGTCGTAAATTGACATTGGGAACGGATTTGGTTTTTGAAACACCATTCCTACTCTTTTTCTTAAATCAAATACATCCGTCTCGCTCCAAATATCCTTGCCATCCAGAAGTATATTCCCATCTCTTCTAAAGCTTTCAACCAGATCATTCATCCTGTTTATGGACCTTAGAAGTGTAGATTTACCACATCCGGACGGTCCTATAAAAGCAGTTACTTCATTTTTGTTTATCGTCATATCCACATTGTTTATAGCATGAAAGTCGCCATAATATGAATTAAAGTTTTTAATTTCGATTTTACTCATCAATACCGCCCTTTCCAATACTCGCAGCCATCCTTGAAGAAATAAAGTTCATAACGAGTACGACTAAAATCAATATTACACCAGTCGCATAAGCTTCATTCTTATGCATACCTTCACCTGATAATATATACATATGTGTAGATAGTGTTCTTCCTGAACTAAAAAGATTTCTAGGGATTCTAGGAGATGAACCTGCTGTAAAAATAAGAGCAGCCGTCTCTCCGACAATCCTACCTACAGATAAGACTATCCCTGCTAGAATTCCAGGCATAGCATAAGGAAGTACAATTCTAAAAATAGTTCTAAGATTCATAGCACCAAGACCGAAGCTCGCTTCTCGTAAATCTTTTGATACGGACAAAAGAGCTTCCTCAGTACTGGTTATGAAAATTGGTAGAATCATAATTGCCAGAGTACAAGCACCTGCTAAAAGCGAATACTTCCAGCCTAAAAAAGTTACAAAGAAAAGCGAACCGAAAAGTCCATAAACTATCGAAGGTATCCCTGCAAGTGTTTGAGATGTCAACTTAACGGGTTTGATAAGGATATTAGTACTACTTGCGTATTCGTTTAAATATATTGCAGTAATAATCCCTACCGGTCCTGCCATTAGTATTGCAAGAACAACCATTATCATCGTATTTATAATTGCAGGCATCATAGACAGATTTGAAGAACTGTACTTAAGTGCAAACATTTCAGGCTTTATATAAGGAATCCCCTTAATAAACAAATCAGCTATAATAAAAATAAGGATTGCAAAAGTTAATGCAGCAGCTGTATATACGAAAGTTTTAAAAATCTTACTTTTAGTTTTCATTTCAAAGCCCTCCTATTAACAGCATTAAATAATATATTTATTATCAATATAAAGATAAATAGTATTGCTCCGGTACCAAGTAGTGCTTCTCTGTGTAATCCAGCTGCATATGCCATCTCCATAATAATATTGGAGGTCATTGTCCTCGCACCTTTAAAAAGACTTGTCGGAATATTAGGTTGATTTCCGGCAATCATAACCACTGCCATCGTCTCACCTATAGCTCTACCTACTCCAAGTATGACCGCAGATAGAATCCCTGATTTTGCAGCCGGTACTACTACCAGACCCATAGCATACTCATGAGTAACACCCATTGCAAGTGCTCCTTCGTAATACGATTTGGGAACTGCTCGAATTGCAGCTTCAGACAATCCTATAATCGTAGGAAGTATCATAATTACAAGAACTACCATAGCCGTCAGCATACTGAAACCTGAGCCACCGAATAATTTTTTAAAAAACGGAACTATAACCATTAGCGCAAAAAAACCGTAAACTATAGAAGGTATCCCTGCCATTAGATTTAGAGCCGTCTTTAATGTTTTATAATAGCGCTTACTTGAGAATCCCGCCATATATATAGCCGTCAATACTCCTATCGGTACACCAATCACAATAGCTCCGGCAGTAACATAGATACTACCCAGGATCATTGGAAAGATGCCAAACCTCGGGGGAGTCGCGGTTGGCATCCATTCTGTACCGAATAAAAACTCTTTTACACCTATTTTATAAATAGCCGGTATTCCATTCACAAAAATAAAACCACAAATTAAAGCTACTGCTAAAATAGAAGCTAGAGTCAGTATGAAAAATAATACTTCAGCGGAAGTCTCCAGATAGCGTTTATGCTTATTTTTATTTTTGTTAGACGCTACTGAATTCATTTCCATCATTTTTTATTTTACATCCTTCCAATCAAGTACTTTTCCTGTAAATACATCTTTAATAGATTCTGTGCTGATGTCAGTTACAGGATTATCATTACTTACAATTACTGCAATACCATCAAGTGCAATTGCTTCGCCTTTAAGCTTAGCAAGTTCTTCTTCCTTAAGCTCTCTTGAAGCCATTCCGATATCAACAGTACCGTCAATTGCTCCTGTTACCCCTGCAGTAGATCCGGTAGACTCAATATTGATTTCAACATCAGGATTAAGATGAGCATAAGCCTCAGCAAGAGCTTCCATTACCGGAGTAACTGATGTAGATCCACCGATAGTAAGTTGTGCTTTTAGTCCTTCTTTCTTCTCAAAAGGTTTAGCATCGTCCTTTACAGTGATATAACCTTTTTCTTCAACGATTTTTTGTCCTTCTTCACTAAATATAAACTCCACAAAATTCTGAGCGGCTTCATTTAGTTCACCATCGATATAACAGATATTGAAAGGTCTTGAAATCTTATATGAACCGTTCTTAATATCTTCAACAGATGCTTCCACTCCATCAACTTTTAGTGCTTTTACCGTCTCATTTAATGAACCTAGAGAAATATATCCAATAGCATTTGCATCATTTGATACAGTAGTCATAACTGCATCGGTTCCGTTTTGAATAACAGCTTCAGCATAAGTATTGTCTTGCTTATCTTCCTCAACACCTGTAAGCTCTACAAACGCTCCTCTTGTACCTGATCCGGCCTCTCTTGAAACAACGATGATTTCTTTACTATCAGCCTTGTCAGCATCTTTCTTGTCTTCTTTCTTGTCCTCTTCTTTATCTTCGGTCTTCTTATCTTCTACTTTATCTTCTTTTACCTCTGATTTTTCTTCTTGCTTTGTAGGCTCCTCAGATTTATTATCAGATGTATTACATCCAACAAAAATCATCGACATACAAAGTGTTAGTGCAATAATTCCAAACAGTTTTTTCATCAAATTTACCACCTTTTTATAATTTTGTTTTACAAATACATCTTAGTCTTGCAATGTTAAATGAATCCGTTGTTCTATGTTAAATCTATGTAAAGTCGACG
The DNA here is from genome assembly GCA_036321625.1 of Peptoniphilaceae bacterium AMB_02. Lineage (NCBI taxonomy): Bacteria > Bacillati > Bacillota > Tissierellia > Tissierellales > Peptoniphilaceae > Microaceticoccus > Microaceticoccus formicicus. The sequence continues at coordinate 177,684 of CP143259.1, read as the reverse complement.
AAATTAGAAGAAATTTCATCAAGCTAAAGTGGGATGTTTAGCGTTTTCCTGTTGTATATAATCTGATACACAAAGCCTACCACAGGAATATAAAAAAGCCCGGATAAAATTACCCGAGCTAAAATTTATTTAATTAAACCTCAATCAACTATAGAATCATATATCTTATTAATAATACTTTTTTTCTCTCTACAAACTTGTTTCCAAGTTTCATTTTCAATTATATCTACAAAGTACATCCCTGATTCATATTCGACATATACATCGGCAACCAGATCATCACTATTACCATACTGCCCCACTCTCGAATATACCAACTCAACTTCAGGTTCAAAAATTTCCCTTAATTGGAACAGTCTCTTTTCTGAAACAGTATTTTTAAAATAATATAACCCAAAAAAAGTGCCCTCTAAAGAATCTGTATATCCAAATGCATTAAATCTTTCTTTCATAAAAGCATCTCTTAAACCCCTTAATATCGAAAATAGGTACTTTTCATTTTAGAATCTATTAATCAGAATGCAGAAGGCCATAATTAGTTTAACAGACCGGTTTTAAAAAGATAATCACCTATAGACCGGTTTCTTAATATTGTAAACACAACTTTTCCCGTAAGCAAAACGGTATAAATTAAGGGAGAAAATCAAAAATAAATCTTATCTTGGATTTTCTAACGAGAACCTTTTTCTATTAGCTGAATTTGTTTTACCATGATATTTAGAGTCTTTCAAATACTCCAAGCTACATCAAAAAATCGATCATTTTCTTAACCATGGTATACTCAAGCTTCTCTGAGTGAATAAGCTTAGCAAATATTTGGAGTTTGATAGCTCCCACTTTTAAGGAATGCTAATATACCTACAAAAATAAATATCATTAAAATCCTCACACTTAAAGCTCTTCCTGATGGGAGTAATTACTAAAAAAAGACGAAAATTACAACAATTTAACTCTATCTATAGTATCATCTTTTTATTTAACCTATTTAACACTCTCCCTAACCATCTCCGTCATCTCCCCTTCCGTTATCTTCCATATTGTATCGCATGACTCAGCAAGCTCTGTATCATGAGTTACAACTATTATGCAGAAGTTTTGTTCGTGAGCAAGCTGTTTTAATATATCAAGGATTCTTTCCGTATTGTCATCGTCCAGGTTTCCGGTCGGTTCATCTGCAAGTATTATTTTGGCTCCTGTTGCTAGGGTTCTGGCTATGGCCACCCTTTGCTGTTCTCCTCCGGAGAGGTTGGCAGGGTATCTACCCTGCTTATCTCCTTTTATTCCCAGGGCGTTTAGTACTTCTCTTCCTGTTTCGGCTGCTGTCTTAGGATCAACTCCCTTATACTCCATTGGGAAGCATACATTTTCAAGAGAGGTCAGTAGTGGAAATAGTTGATATGCCTGAAATATCATCGATATACAGTCTCTCCTGTATTCATCTGCATCCATTTCTTTAAGGTCTTTCCCATCTATAAAGATGGATCCTCTCGTGGGTTCATCCAGTCCTGCCATTATGGAGAGCAGCGTTGTCTTTCCACTTCCAGACGGTCCGACTATTGCATGGAGCTTCCCTTTATCAAATGTTGCCGTTACATCTTTTAATACATCTTTATTACTTCCTTTATATCTGTAGTAGATATTTTGCAATTCCAGTTTTGACATGACTTTTCCTCCTATTCTTTCACTTGAAGCAGTTCAAGCGGTTTCTTTTTATCTCTACTCATAAGTGCTAACCATAGTCCAAGTATCGTTCCTATTAAATACACTCCTGCTGCAAGAAGATAGCCTACTACACCCACAGGGTATTCACTGTTTCTTAATATGAGCATTAGGATTACTCCGGTAGATACTCCTATTACGGTCAGTATCAGGCTTTCTTTTATTGAAACGCTCTTTACTTCTCTATTTGACACTCCAAGCACTCTTAGTATTGCCATTTCTTTTGCTTTTCTAAGTGTTATGATATAGGCGATAAATCCTGCTGTCAGTAATGATATTGCCAGAGTTATAGGGTAGACTATTTCTAATAGTGACAGGTTTTTCTCCAGTGGTCCCACTACTTTTTGCAGTTCTTCATCCCAGATTTTTATCTGGAGTGAGGTGCGATTGTCTCTATGGTTTTTAACAATTTCTTTAATCTCATTTGAAAGAGTGTATAGCTCCCTGTTTTTTTCCTTATCAAATATGATATTAGCTTTTTCATAGTACAACCTATTCTTTTCAATATATTTCATTACCTCAATTGGGATTATAAAAAACTCTCCTCGATTAGTTCCGGACACGGTACCGTCTTTACGCACTTCGAGTTTTTCCCTTTCAAATTGTCCTACTACTCTCCCTTTGACCCGATTTATATTTCTATATTTCTTCTCAATATTAAAACTAATTTCATCACCAAGTTTTAGCCCGTATTTTTCAATTGCTAAATTGGAAGCAAGTATGGGAATCTCTGTTTCTCCGTTTTGATTTTCCAGTAAATGAATATCTCCTTCTTGAGATATACTATTCCAACTTGTAGTGAAAATCTCCGGATTAACATTTTCATTTAATTTAAGATTTTCTAAATTAACAATTCCATTACTATCTATTAATTCACTTGAATAGAATACTGAATAATTTTCATTTCTGTCTGACATATCTATCTCGTTTATTATCTGTTCACCATCTCTGTAGATATCCATTTTATGATATTTTACTGCTCCAAATTTTTTAATTTCTTTTATTAGATTTGTAGATTGTAATTCTTCAAGTATTTTTTCTGATATTTCTCCGGTAAAATTATCGCTCATCATAACATTAGATGCTTTGTAAATATCAGCTTCAATTTCCATACTTTTATATGCATTTTCTATTTGCAGCTTATTCATCGTCATAAGTTGATTAAGCCAAAGTATGCTAAATACAAAGATAATTGACAGTAGTATTAATAGGCTTGTTTGTAATTTAGATCTAATAATTTGTCTTCCGGTAAACTTATTAAGAACTCCGACTTTATTTCCTATAACGGATTCATAATAAGAATCATTTAATTTTGGCAATTGATTTATTTTTAAGGAGTCAATTTCACCTTTTATATCTATTTCATCTTCTGGTTCTTTTTTAGAATCTCTCACAGTCACTTTTTCACTTTTTTGAATTTGACTTAACTGTATTAATTCAATTATGGATTTACTTTCTAGTCTTTTGGTGAATAGTAACAAGAACCCTAAGAAAACAATCATGATTCCGATAAAGATTGATATTAGGATTATAGGTGATACTTGTATTGTGGTTTCTGTTCTTAGATTGGTCGCTAAATCTAATATTTGTTTTTCCACCTGTTTTACTGATTCATATCTGCTAATTATTATTAAACTTATGGTAATAACTGATACTAAAATCAGTATAGGAGTTACAATATGTTTTCTTGCTACGCTTTTCGGTATTCCCAAAGTTCTTTCTATTGCGTATATCCGCTTAAAATCCTGGAAGTGAATGTATAGCGTAAATAGCATAGCAATAAGTAAAAGCAGTCCAAAAACCATTGTACTGTTTAAAGACCTTGTTCTCATTGCTTCAGCATTATTCCAAAACTCCCTGGCATTACTGTCCACAAACTTCAGTTCATACCCTAATTTTCTAATTTCTTCTGCGCTTTCGTCTATGAATTTAGCCTCATCTTTTGAAGATTTCAATACAAAACTGTATAATCTGACATAGGGATTTATATTATGTTCATTTAAATCAATCAGAGCGGTACTTTCAGGTACATATATATCATCTTTCCCATGTTCCATAATGTCAGTATCCAAGTGTGTGATGATTCCTACAATTTCATATTCTATTTCATCACTTATTTTTTTCTCTCTCCAGGTGTTCACATTTTCTTCTGTGAATATATAATTATTGTTTGAATCCATATATCTATGTTTTACAGATATTTTGTCCCCTATTTTAAGATTTCTTTGATTGGCCAAATCCATTTGTATAACGCAAACTTTATTTTCACTTTTATTATCTTCTATATCTATAAATCGTCCTTCAGTTAAAAAGTATGACCTGGTTGTTTCTTGCATATTTGGTAATTTAGACATGTCTTTTACAGGTCTTACTTTGAAAGTATGTCTGTTTTGTTCAATTATTTCAATATCATCTCTAAGCTTATCCCATTGTTTGTTGTTTAGATTAAAATCTTCCAAATTATCAATTGGATAGTAGAGCGGTCCTCCTTCATATAATGGCTTTAAAACGATTTTTATATTCGTTTCTTTATCTTTATTTTTCCCTAAATAATTATGATATCCTCTTAGTAAATAATACGAGTTTTTATCCAATTTTTTCATCTCTTCTATTACTTCGGAAGTGATATATGTAAGGGGACGATTATTGTAAAGAGATGAAGAAATGGCAAGTATAGATTTCTCGTCACCTTCAACTCCATATTCCGGATAACCGGAGATTACTTTTTCTATTGTAGTAGCAATATCCAGCCCTTCACTTCCATCAAAGGCATTTTTCAACTTGTTCAGATTTTCCAGTTTTCCAATAAAAATCATATCTCCAAGATTGATATTATCTTCAGGATAAAAAAGGAGCTCTCTATATTCTTCCGGATAGGTATCGATAGTATAAAAATCTCGATTATATAAGGATGAACTAACTCCTTGTATTGGCAACTCGATATTCTCTATATCAAAATATTCACTTTCCTTAATTAGATTTCTGACTTCAGGTATTACATTATACAGTTCATTATCATATGAAGTATCTAGAGGTTCCAATTGACCTATACTGGTATAATAATTTCCTATTCTTTCAATTTCTCTATTTGCAACAAATAATTTAACAGCACTGGATATAAAAAAATATAAAGTTAGAGTTATAATCCCAAGTTTTAGTAATGTCTTTAATGGTGATCGAAGCATACTCTTTCTAATTGGATTTTTCATACTTACTCCCTTCAGCTATCGATGCCTTATTCCCGAATAACTTTTTAGTTAAACCCTTTTCAATCTTCCGTATTATACATCTGCAATATGGATATCTTTATAGATTACACTAAATTACTAAATGCCAAACAAAATATCAATGACTATTGACCATCGGAATGGTTTAATGTTTAAGTTAAATAAAATCCTCCGCTTACTTCTCCATTTTGCAATTCTTAGTAAGGTTACTACTAATCCTGGTGTAATAGTTTTTCAAATGATTAAAATATTATTCCTAAAAATTTAATCTTCCACGATAAAATGTCGTGATATATTGTGTGTGAAGTATATATGTTAATCAAATGTAAAACCGGTATTGTATGTATTTTGATGGCTCTTATATTATCAACTTCATCAATAAATTTAGAATTTGTACTTATCTTATTCGTAAAACGTTTTCCCGGTTTTTATATATCATATCCCAAATAAAATACTATACGCCCGACTTAATAATTAGTTTATAATTTAATAATTTCTTTAAATGAATGCCCTGCATATTGCTGCCTGGCATTCTGATTAACTATCATTTTTCTGTATAACTTAGACTTTTGAGAAAATATGATTTCTTTATTTAATATATCGATTAATTCTTATAATAAATCTCCTCATATCTTTTTTCTGCTCTTTTTACTTCTTTGCGAATATTCTTAATCTTGTCTATCTCGTTTATCTTTTCCGGAATTTCGCTTAGTTTGATATTTTTTGTTGTCGCAACTATTTCATCAGATTTTATAGAAAGATGGTAGTCATGTAGCTTGTTTAGCGTATCTAGCGGATTATCTAGACTTATATAATATACATCCACTTGATACTTTGATATCTATTCAATTAGTTTTCCATCTTTTATAAATACTATATGCGATGTCATTTAATCTACTTCTGATAGATTATGTGACGATAACAGTATGTTCTTAGCGTTTTATAAAAGTTCAACAAAATCTTTCTGGCATTAATTGTGGTGCTTGATTCAAGTGCATAAAAAGTTCATCCAAAACTAAAAATTGAGGCTCGATTGTATGGACATAGTAAAAAGTAATTGTTCTTTCATCCCCAGAGAGTAGTCACTTACTCTTTCGTTCTTTGATTGTCAAAATAAAACCTGATTTCAGCTAAAATTTCTGAAATCAGGTTTTCTATAAATATTATCTTAAATGTCTTAATTCAGATTCTACATCTTCTGAAACTGAATTTCTTCCACCAAAGATTGTTACACTTTCAATTTCATTGTCTATGATGAATTTTGCAACTCCTTCATGAAGTTTATTAGGAGATGTTAAAAGTATGGGTGCGTACAAGCTTGATTCGACAGGACCTGCTGCAAGTGCATCAGGATAGTTTGTTCCATCTACTATTACAACTCTTCTAACATCTAGGTTTTTCTTTTCTTTTAGTAGTTTTTTATGTGCTTCTGCAATTTTTAATGCAGTTTCGTATCTGTCTTCTCCTGCAATTCTTTCTTTTTCTTCTCCACTTGGTACTGAAGAAAAACCTCCGATTACTAAATCATCTGATTTGGTGTAACCTGAATACGGTATAAACCTACTGTATGACGTGTTTTGTATTGCCAATTGTGCAAATGGGGCAGAGGAAAGTGCATCAGCAAACTCATTTCCACTAACCAATATGGACGGAAGATCCCCAATAACTTTAACTCCTCTTAGTTCGGCTGTTTTAAGATTGATTAAATGAGCTGTTTCAACTCTGTCTTTTCCTGCTATTCTAGATATTCCATATCCAAGTTCTTTAAGTTCTGCTTCAACTTCTTCAGAGACAGCTGCTTTCCCACCTATTATATAAATGAACTTTGTTCCTAATTTTTTCAGGGTTTTATCGATTCCTTCAGGAAGCTTGTCTTTTGAGGTAAGTAGAATAGGTCCTGATACTTGAGCTGCTAGAGGACCTCCAAATAATGCATCTGACTCATTTTCTCCACTTGCAAGAACTGCGATGTCTGAAGACATAATTGCTTCTGTTGCTTTTTGAGCAGTGCAGTATCTATCGCTTCCGGCTATCCTGCTTATCAAATACTTATGTGGTTTAGATTCCTCGTCTTTTTCTTTAGTAGGCTTTACTTCTTCTTTCTCGTCTTCCTCAGCTACTACTTCATTTTCGGTTTCTGCTGTTGTAACAGGTGTTTCTTCTTTTTCGACTTCGCTTGCTAGGACTTGTACATTGGAAAAAACAAGGATTCCTGCCAACAATAAACTAAGTACTCTTTTTTTAATTTTTTTCCCCTTTCTTTTGTGCGATAATTGGTATTTGTTTATTTTTTATATATATTAATTATCAAAATACCATCTATCGACTATTTAATTTCAATATAAAAAGAGTAAGATTAATAGTTTGACCTTACTCTTTCTACTATAAGATATCATATTTTATGTTAATTGTAGTTACATAACAGTAACATTACGATTACAATATTGTTACATTATATTTACAATTTGGTATCAATTTCTAAAATGCCCAGTTTCCGTCTCTAAAGATTTCCACTTCTGTTCCGTCTGCTTTTACGCCGATTATAGATAAGTCTTTTGAGCCGACCATAAAGTCTTCGTGCATTATGGATTCGTTGATGCCTGCTTTATCGAGTTCTTCAGGACTCATTTCAGTTCCACCTTCAACACAGGTAGGGTACGCTTTACCAAAGGCAAAGTGGCACGATGCATTTTCATCGAATAATGTGTTGTAGAAAAGAATGTTTGAGTTTGAGATTGGTGAATCATATGGAACCAGGGCAACTTCTCCAAGTCTCTTGGAGTTTTCGTCGACTTTTAATAGATCTCCAAGATATCTCTCTCCTACTTCAGCTGAGTAGTTCACTACCTCTCCGTCTTTAAATTCAAGTGTAAATTTATCTATTATGTTTCCGGAGTATGCTAAAGGCTTCGTTGATTTAAGGATTCCGTCAACTCTTCTTGCATCGGGTGCAGTAAATACTTCCTCTGTAGGCATATTTGCTACGAATTTATCTCCATGAGAGTTTACAGAAGCACCGCTAACCCATATATGTCCATTTGGTAGACCTACGGTTAGGTCAGTGCCATTGGATGATTTATAGATAAGTTTATCAAATTCATGTTCATTTAGTGTATTAGCTCTAAATTCCAAGTCTTCAAGATGTTCTTTCCAAGCAGCTACTGGGTCTTCCTGGTCTATTCTGGTAGCCTTAAAAATTGCATCCCAAAGTGCATCTACAGCAGCTTCATCTTCCATTTCCGGGAATACTTTTTTAGCCCAACCTACTGAAGGTATGGCTACAACGCACCATGAGTTGATATCATTCATGCTGTATTTCATAACATCTTTAAGTGCTGTTGATCTGACTCTGTTATTTGTTTCAAGTTTGTTCGCATCTATTCCGTTCAATAAGTCCGGATCTTCTGCTACGACTGCAATTCTACCTGCTCCTCTTTCACCGTCATATCTGACCTTGTCTACCAAGTACTCCGGGAAGGTTTCAAATTCTCTAAGTGGTGCATTTTCAAATCTCTGGCGAGTTACAAAATCGTCATACCATGTAACAGAAACATCCGATGCGCCTGCTTCATATGCTTTTTTTACAAGCATTCTTCCAAAGTCAGCTACTTCTACCGGTGCTGACAAAGCAATGGGTTTGTCTTTTTGAACATTGATACCGATTTCAACAATAAGTTTTGCATAGTCTTCTAATTTTTGATTAAATGTCTTCATTTTTTCGTCCTCCATTTAATTTATTTTTAGTTTTTTTAGTCAATTTTTTCTACCTTTTTATTATATCCGATATTCTTAAAAAGTGGTAGTTTGACTAAGGAAAGTCAATCAACCAATATTTTCTGTTTTAAGATTTACTTTTGTGGTATATTTATATATGGGCAATTAAATGAGATTATACTCAATTAGAACGATTGAGATTTGAAAGGAGCAATAAATTGGAAATTAAAAAGAGAGAAGAAATCTCCGAAGATTTAAAATGGAATCTTAGAGATTTAGCTAGCGGTGATGAAGATCTTGATAATAGGCTAGTCGCACTATCTGACGATGTCGATGCTTTTGTAATTGCTTATAAGGGAAATTTAGAAACCTCTGAGCGAATAGCTGATTGTCTTGATGCTTACATGAGAATACTTCAAGAGAGGATACTGCTTGGTTCTTATGCTAATTTAAACACTAGCGTTGATATGGGAAATACGACTTCTATGAGGAGAATGGCTAAGACCTATAATATCCTGGTAGGCTTAGATGCGAAAATTAGTTTTGTTGAAACAGAGATTGCAAATCAAACTGAAGAAATTTTAAATCGTGTTATAGACCAAAGGGCTGATTTAAAAGGATATATTGATGATGTACTGAGAAACAAGAAATATCTTTTAGACCCTAAAACTGAAGAAGCTCTAAGTTCTTTGCAAAACACTTTTCGTACACCATATTCTGTTTACAATCAAGCAAAATTGGTAGATATGGACTTCGGTACTTTCAATGTCAATGGAGTAGATTATCCTCTTAGTTATAATATCTTTGAAGGTGTTATGGAATCTGAACCAAGCACAGATGTAAGAAGAGCGGCTTTTGAGAATTTCTATTCAGTTCTTGAAAAATATAAGCATACTACAGCTGCATGTTATGCTGCTCAAGTTCAACAAGAGAAAGTTCTATCCAGATTGAGAGGTTACGAATCAGTTTTCGACTATCTGTTATTCGATCAAAAGGTAGATAGAGAATTGTATGATAGACAAATAGATACCATAATGAAAGAACTTGCTCCTCATATGAGAAAGTATGCTAAACTTCTTCAAAAAGTTCATGGTCTTGAGAAGATGACTTATGCCGATTTAAAACTTAATTTGGATCCGGGTTATGAACCTGCTGTCGATATTGACAAGGCTAAGGAATACGTACTTGACGGTCTTTCAGTACTTGGTGCGGAATATAGAGAAATGCTTACAAGAGCTTTTTCTGAAAGATGGATAGATTTTGCTAATAACCACGGTAAATCAACAGGCGCATTCTGTTCAAGTCCATATGGTTCACATTCTTATATCTTGATATCATGGACTTCGCTAATGGCGGAAGTAATGGTACTTGCTCACGAACTAGGACATGCAGGTCACTTCTATATGGCTCATAGAAATCAAAACATCCTTGATTCCAGACCTTCACTTTACTTTATAGAAGCTCCATCAACAGCCAATGAGATAATCATGGAGACTTATCTTCTTGAAAAAGCTGAGAACACAAGAGATAGAAGATGGGTACTTTCTCAAATTATAGCGAGAACTTACTATCATAATTTTGTAACTCACTTTATGGAAGCTGCGTATCAAAGAGAAGTATATAAACTCGTAGATGCCGGCGGAAGTGTCGATGCAGATAAATTGTCTGAAATCTTCAGAGAAAAGCTTATAGAGTTCTGGGGAGAAGATATAGAAATCCTTCCGGGAAGCGAGCTGACCTGGATGAGACAGCCTCATTATTACATGGGTCTATACCCTTATACTTATTCTGCAGGTTTAACAATCGGTACTCAAGTCGCCAAGAGGATATTAAAAGAAGGTGAAGTAGCCGTTAATGACTGGATAAGTACTCTAAAAGCAGGTGGCACCAAAATACCTAAAGAACTCGCTCTAATGGCAGGTGTGGATATCAGCACTGATAAACCGCTCAAAGATACCATTGCCTATATTGGTGAAGTCATAGATGAGCTGGTAAAACTGACAGAGGAAATGGATTTGAGTGATAAGTAGTTGAGATTTAAAAGCTTTGATTTAAAAAAGGAATTCTTGGAATTCCTCAGACTGAAGACAAACCCTGATTAAAAATCAGGGTTTGTCTTCAGTCTGACCGAGAAATGTATATTTCTCGGTTTTTTTATTAGATTTCTTTTATTGTATATGTTTTTAGATTGATTTTGAGTAAAACTCAACGACTAGTGAATCTGTCAGTTCTATAGGAATTTCGTTTCTTTCCGGTTCTCTGATTAGAGTAGCTGACTTTTTATCATTATCTCTTTCGATGTATGGAACGCTTACAACAGTGCTTTCTAAGTTCTCCTTAATGATTTCCAGTTTTTCTCCTCTAGGAGTAAGTCCTATAGTATCATTTGGTCTCACTAGATGTGAGGGTATATCTACCTTGTTTCCGTTTAATGTGATATGTCCATGAACTACGAATTGTCTAGCTTGTCTTAACGAGTTGGCAAATCCTGATCTATAGACTATATTATCCAATCTTTTTTCTGCTCTGGCAACAGCTAATTCACCTATTAGTCCTTTACCTTTTCTGGATTCTTTAACTGCCTCTATCATATACTTTCTCATTTGTTTCTCGCTGAGTCCATAGTATGCTTTCAGTTTCTGTTTCTCCAATAACTGCTTTCCGTACTCGGTTACTCTTCTATGTTCAACAGCGCCTCTTTTTAGTTCTTTTGGATGTCCGAAGATATTTACTCCGAATCTTCTGGACTGTTTAAATCTTGGTCCTCTTGGTCTTGCCAAATTAATCCTCCTTTATTATTTGGGAATTAGTTTTCGTTCTCTTCCCTATATTATTCTTCAGCCGCTATTATATTATACATGCAATGATAATAATTATCAATAGGTATTTTCTTCAATAAGCCATTGATATAGTGTATAATATGAGTAAAAGAACGAAAAGTCGGGTGATATAATGAATCCTTTTAATAAAAAAAAACATTTAACCGATTATTTTCTTATTTTTATTTTTCTCGTCTTGGGTGTTTCTCTTTTTTACGGAATGAGCACTTCCGGGAGTTTGATGAGAAAGACTGCAGATTATTATCTAAATAAATATGATTTAGAGGATATAAAAATAATTTCAAGTCATGGTATAGATGAAAATGAGATGAAGATAATCAATTCAATTGAAGATCTTGCCAGCATAAATGTCGGTTATCAAATGGATGTCAATATTGACGAAACTAAAAATTTAATAAGTGTTGAATCCATACCTGAAAGTTGGGTTAAGTATGAGCTTGTCGACGGTTCTTATCCTAAGGATTCCGGAGAGATAGCAGTAGATAATTCGATTGAGAACTTCCCCTATAAGATAGGCGATGAGATAACTTTGGTTCAGAAGGGCAATAATCCTTCTCTTAAACTAAAACGCGACAAGTTTAAGATTGTCGGTCTTATTAGTTCTCCTGAGTATATCCTGAAGTCTGAGAAGGGTGTTTCCAGTCTTACAGGAAGTCAACTCGATGGTTATGCTCTTATAATGCCGGAAGATTTCGATATACTTTATCCTAATTTTGCAAGAATTCATCTGAATTCTACCAAGAAGTTTTCTCCTTTCACTTCTGAATACAGGGCTATTGTAGATAATAATACTTTCTTACTTCGTGGAAGCTTTTAAGGATATGCCCGAAATAAAGTCTGTGAAGATTAAGGAAATGGCCGCTGAAAGAATAAAGACTTCTGAAACGGATATTGCGAACTTGAATAAGGAACTTAACGATACTGAGTCCAAGTTGGATAGGTTAAGAAAGGCTCTCGATTCCGAAAAGAAGAATTATGAGAAGAAAAAAGACGATTTCGACAAATTATTAGAAAAATCAAAAAGAGACTTGGAACATGGTGAATCCAATATTAAAAAGCTGCAAGAAAAGATGGATGCCGTTCAAAAGTCTTATGACGAAGCAAAAGAAAACTATGACAGTCAAAGCACCGTCACTGCAGACTTACTATCGAGTCTGTCCTCTAAAAGAACCTATGTAGAAGGACAAAGGTCGTATTTAGACGGTTTGAAATCAAATGTAGACTACGAGAAGAACAATGTATATGCGAGTATAAATGAAAATACGCGTGAGATAAATAGCTATAAGAGGTCATTGGCGAGTTTAAAGATTCAGCTTTCTATATTTTCTTATAAAAAGGCTGAGATTCAAAATAAGATTCGTGATGTTGAAGGTTCAATTTCAAGGCTTGAATCCCAGAAGACTTTTTTAAACTCAAGACTAAGCGAGCTTAATGACGAGCAGGCTAATATTGAATCGCAATATTCTGCATTACAACCGGATATAGATGAGTTAAATAGATTAGATGGTGAATATAATGCTGCAAATAGCAAGCTGAATTCTTATGAAGAGTCCATGAATTCATTAAAGACCGAGCTTGATGATTCAACGAAAGAGCTCGAAAAAGTTAAAAAAGACTATGAAGATGCCAAGAAATTTATGGATACCGACAAGACAAAGATGGAAAAAGAAGTAAAAGATCTTGAAAGCAAACTAAGTAGCAGTACTGATAATTACAATAAAAGTGCCGATGATTACAGCACCAAGGCAAAGACTACCAAAGATTTAATCAAGCAAAAGGAAGGAATCATTGCACGTTCAAAAGAAGAGTTAAGCGGAGAAATCGTACCTACTTATGAGGTTACAAACTCAGGAGAAAACACTGGTATGAAATCATATTTCAACATTACTAAGAGGGTTGATATGATAACTTTTGTTTTCCCTATACTTTTCTTCTTTATCGTACTTGTATGCGTAAATATATTTACTAATGCGCTGGTCAAAAAAGAACATGCTTTTAAGTTTTTAAGCCATGAACCTCATAAACAAGAAGTATTTGTTAGATACATTAAAACTTTTTCGGTTATTGCAATACTAAGTATCATTACCGGTTTGTTAGTTGGTTCGTTTGCAGTTGCTCAAAATATCTTTAGATTGTACGGGGAGAGTTTTACTTTTAAGTCAGCAACTTTCAATATATTCCCGATACAAATTCTGGTTATAATAATCGGTTATCTATTTGCGATAGGACTTCCTTTCTACGATGTATATAGATCCAAGCCTTTAGTATACAAGGAAGATTCAGGCTTTATGGATAAGAAGATCTGGCTGGAAAATAGGGTTAATTATTGGAAGAAACAATCCACAATTAAAAAAGCAGTACTCAAGAATATATATGCTCATCCTTTAAAACAGATATTGATAATCACAGGAATTGCAGCATTTACTGCACTACTTCTACTTGGAATGAGTCTGAAAAGGTCAATAGAAGATATTCCAAAAAGACAGTACGATATGATAATCAAATACGATGCTGAAGTTTCAATGTTACCTGGTGTTGATGCCGAATCTACGAGTGATTATGATTTCTTCTTGAAAGATATTAAATATGCGAGATTCGTTGAAAATTCTTCTACATTGAACGCCAAAACAATAACAGAAGGTAAACCCAGTGTGGACTTCAAATTGATAATTCCTGAGAGCGCCGAAGGTCTTGAGAATATAATGAGACTAAGGGAAGCAGACAATAATGCCATAGTTCATTTGCATCCAAATGCAGCAGTCATATCGAAAAAACTTGCCGATATGGAAAACTTAAAAGTTGGAGACAGATTGTCTATAACTCTGGATGAGTCTACTAAGCATGAGATTGTGATTTCGAAAATATTTGAAAACTATGTAGGAAACTATGTCTATATGACTCCGGAATACTATAAGGAAATCACCGGTGAGAGCCCGACTATGAACTCAAAAGTAGTTGTGTTGAAAGACAATAGTGCATATGCAATAGACAATTTTGTAAATGAGTCTGCTAAATACGACTATGTTCAATCCATTCAGAGTGCACGATCAAAAAGGGCTGTAACTGAATCTATAATTAAACCTTTAACATATATTTCCTATGTGTATATTATATCTACGGCATTACTTTTATATGTAACCTTTAGATTCACTACTGAAATAGATGTTAGAAATAGGATAAATGAGATTTCAAAAGCTCTAAATGATTATGAAAATACAGAAACCTATGCTTCTGAGATTTTTAAGCAGAATTTTATATCAGTTATAATTGGACTATTGATTGGTCTTGGAGGTGGTGTACTATTATTCCTATACACCGTTAAAGATACCGTTCCTGACAACATAAAACTGGTCCCATACCTTCATCCTATTGATATACTTGTGACATCTACTGCCATAATAATTTTAAGCTGGTTCTCACAAATTCTGGTTCATGCAAAAATGCAAAGAGAAGCGAGCAAAACCATAACAAATACCGAGGCAGAATAGTAAAAACTCAGAAAAACAAATCAAAGCATAAATAAAAAAGCCTATAAATCACTAAATCCGTGATTTATAGGCTTTTAAGTTTCAGTACATCACAAAATACTAAAGAAGAGTCAAAGACAAAATGCTAATTTCAAGTGTTTAATACTGGCTAACGCTGATTATATCAGCCTTTTCTAATTATAGCACTTGTTTGACATCAGGAAACGAACTTGTACAGGAGCGACAAACTGTAATTTACTTACTTTGTTTTTCTTGACAATCGCTACATTCCCTGTCGTGAATCGAAATTATCCCACCGCATTTAAGGCAAGTAATTTCTATTTTCTGGTGTTCCATGAAATCTATTAACCTATGTTCTAGAACAAAACGGTTATTTTCTACAAGACTTACTTGATACGGGTCGCAAAAGTAAGTGCTGCTTTCATATCCATTTTCTTTATACCTACCATATTGGTATATCTAAATCCATGATATTCCTTTGCACTCCCAAATTGCCTTTCTATTGTTTCTTTTCTCTTTTTATATTCTGCTTTCCCTTTATATGTATACCGGTATTCTTCTGAGATATCAAGATAATCTTGCCAGATATGTCTAGTTATTATCTTTTGGTGTTTTTTACTACTTGTACACCTTCCTAGGTACCCACAGTTTACACAGATCTTTGGGTTGCTCTTGTACTGCCTATATCCTTCTCTATTTGTGGTTGAGTATTCTAATACTTCATTTGCTGGACAAAGGTAACAGTTGTAGTATTCGTCATACACAAAATCTCTTTTGTAGAATGGGTTTTCTAGTTTTGCTTTTGTTTTTTGCCTGGTGTATGGAAATACTGGAAATACGCCACCATCTAACAGTTCTTTCGCTATTGCCGGGAATTTATAGCCTGCATCCATAACTAGTTTTTTAGGGTTCAATCGTTTTAACTTTTCATCAAAGAAATCTTTAAATGTTGTTCCATCGTGTAAGTTTCCAGGATATGATTTAAAACCTAATATCCATCCATTTTTATCACATGATGTCTGTACGCTATATGCAAATACTTCTTTATGTTCACCTTTATGGAATAGTCCTGCTTCAGGATCTGTTGTGCTTTTTGTTACTTCTTTTAGTTCTTCATCTTTATCTTTAGGATCAAATGGCTTTTTATCATGTTTTTTTTCTATCTTCGTTTATTTCTTTTTCTAACTTTTTTTGATAGTATTTTACCTCTTTTTTCACTTTTACTTTAACAACCTTATACTTATTGGCATGTGCTTTAACATGTGTTGAGTCAACAAATTGGATATTTGTATCAACTAAGCCTTCTTCAATGGCTTGTAGTAGTATGTTTTGAAAAATATCTTCAAATATGTTTGTATCTTTAAATCTTCTTCTGTAGTTTTGACTAAAAGTTGTGAAATGAGGTATTTTATCGTAAAAATCAAAACCTAAAAACCATCTGTAAGCAAGATTTACTTCAATATCTTTAATTGTTTGTCTCATGCTTTTTATGTTGAAAAGGTATTGGATTAAGGTAATCTTAAGCAAAACAACAGGATCTATACTAGGTCGTCCGTTATCAAGACAGTACAAATCTTCAACTAATTCATATATGAAATCAAATTTAATGTATTTATCTATTTTTCTAAGTATATGATCTTCGGGAACCATTTGATCTATTGAAATCATTTGAACTTGATCAACTTTGTTTTTAGAATTTTTAAATAGCATATTAACACCTCTCTCTTAGTGTTATATATACCCAAAACGGCTTAAACTACACATAATATGGCATTTTTAGAACAAAAAAAGCACAGCTAGAAATTTTTTTTAGCTATGCTTTGTCAACAGTCTGGCAAAAGCAGTAGTTTAAAAACTACTGCTTTTGTCTTATCATTTTATTCCCAATAATCGAGTTTAGTCTTGATGCTCTTTATTTTCTTAGGATCGAATACAGGATCTTTTCCTTCTTTAAGTTGCTTAACATAATCAAAATAGGTTTCTACAGCAACATTACCAATCAAGACGATTACAACGAGGTTGATAATGGCCATTACACCCATCCAAATATCACCGGTATCCCATACAATACTGAAATCACCTATACTTCCTAAAAATACCATGACTAAAACCAAGCATCTATACGCTGTAAGCATAGTTTTTCCGCCACCAATGAATTCAATATTGGACTCTCCATAGTAGTAATTACCTATTATAGATGAGAATGAGAATAGTAGTATACAGATTGCAAGGAATCCTACTGCCCAAGATCCAACATGTTGAGACAGAGCAGTTTGAGTAATCATAACTCCCTTAAGTTCAGGATTAGTATATACTGCCTCGCCTGCTAGAAGTACTATAAAAGCAGTTGCAGAACAAACCAATAATGTATCTAGGTAAACTCCCAATGACTGAACAAAACCTTGTTTTGCCGGATGAGAAGTATCTGCTGTTGCAGCAGCATTAGGAACAGAACCCATACCTGCTTCGTTAGAGAATAGTCCTCTTCTTACTCCGTTCATTATTGCAGCACCTATACCTCCACCAACAACTGCTTTCATTCCAAATGCATTTTGAATGATTAGTGCAAACATTCTAGGAACTTCTGCAATATTCTTAAATACTACGAATAAAGCAACTGCCATGTAAATCGTAGCCATTATTGGAACGATTTTAGATGATATATCGGCTATTCTTCTAACTCCACCGAATATTACTATTCCGGTTAGAATTACAATTCCAGCTCCTATAATTGTCGTATTAATCTTTATAGAATTACTAACGGCAGAGCTTATAGTGTTAGCTTGGATAGCATTGAACATAAACCCAAAAGTTATAGAAATAATTACAGAAAATACAAGTCCAAGCCATCTCTTTCCAAGAACTTGTTCTATATAGTAGGCAGGACCGCCTCTAAAAGTACCGTCCGGATCCTTGACTTTATAAACCTGTGCCAGAGTACTCTCGATAAAAGATGTTGCTCCCCCAATGATTGCAATTACCCACATCCAGAATATAGCTCCAGGTCCTCCTGCAGCAATAGCAGCGGCAACACCGGCTATATTTCCGGTACCTATCCTTGAAGCCGCAGATATACAAAAAGCCTCAAAAGACGATATCCCTCTAGTACCGTCAGGTTTTTGATTTACCTCTCTTAAAAGGCCAATCATATGTCCCAGTTTGGTCATTTGACCGAATTTTATCCTATAAGTATAGTAAATACCAACTCCTACTAATAGAGCTACCAATATATATGTATATAATATATCATTGGTTTTTGACGTTAAATCAGCTATTAATTTCACACTCCCTACCCCCTCTTAAAAATATTCAGTTCCAATTTCTCGGACAGCAATTCTAAAAATTTTGAACCTCTGTACGAATTTCCAAATTCATCCAGCCTTGGTGAATAAACTGCCACTCCAAGTCCACCGGGGACTACCGCCATGATAACACCGCTTACACCTGATTTGGCCGGTATTCCCACCTTCATTAGAAATTCTCCGGATTTGCTATACATTCCGCAAATCGCCATCTGAGTCACTACGCTTGTAGCAGTGCTCTTTTTTAGTCCTCCACCACCCTTAGATAGAATCCTTGCAATACAGGCAACCGTCTCGCATCCCGTGGTTATCGAACATGATTTAATATACTCCTCAAGCACTTTTTCGGGATTTCCTTTGATAAGACCAAGATGCTTGAGGTAATAAACCAGAGTACGATTCATAGAACATGTTTCCATTTCAGAATTAAAGACCTCTTCGTCGATGTAGATATCATTTCGCTCTGATAAATTGGACATAAATCTTATGACTTCCTTTGCGGTATTCTCACCATACCTATCGTATAATAGACCCGTAATAGTTATTGCTCCAGCATTTACAAACGGATTTGACGGGATTTGGTCAATGCTTTTAATATCGTTAAAAGCATGCTGTGAATTTTCCATCCCGGTGTGCTCAAATACCATATCAGCTCCGTACATCTCCAGTGCCATAGCCAAACTTATGACTTTTGAAACAGACTGAATTGAAAATTTGGCATCCATATCTCCAATGCAGTTATTGCCCAAATCCGCCGATATACAAGCACAGAAAAGCTTAGGATCTACCTCTCCTAAAAATGGAATATAATTTGCTACATCTCCCCTGTTGTCTAAAGATAAGGTTTGCTTATATATTTCATCTAGCGCTGCTTTAATGGCATCCATTTCCCATTTAATCATTTTTCACCTCCTTGTTAAACGTTTTCACTGTCGGCCTTATCTTATATAATGATACATTAATAATGCTAAAATTTCAACCTTTAACGTTTTTACCTGCTAAATAGTACATTTGATAATCAATCTAGCATATTAGCGAAATGGACTTGAAGCAAAATAACTTTTAGTTCAAAATTTTATTGAAAACTATAAAGCTATATGACTCAAAAATATAGAATAAGCAATTAAAGAGCATCAATTCTAAAGTGATTTTATACAAATATTGTAATTTTTATCTCTAGATTATACTTTTTATACATAATTAATACTCAGCTAAAGTTTTTTGATATTGCTACTTTTCAAAAATTATATTTACTTTCCATTTCATCTAAGTAATAAGATCTGTGACATTTGATTAAACATTTTAAAAAAATTGCTTTTAAAAAATATTAACGGCAGTATTCCATTTATATGAAATACTGCCGTTGATATTATTATAAGTACTACTTTTTCATCATTAAATATGATGATTAAAGTTCTTCCAATAGCTCAATAAGCTTGATTACTCTTTTATCAGCTATTTTATAATTGACTATTGTTCCCGCCTTGTCCCCCTCAACAATTCCGGAATGTCTAAGCACTTGAAGATGTTGAGACACGGTAGATTGTGGCAATTCCAGGCAATCTTTAATATAGTTGACATTGCAAGAACCTTTTCCAATTAGTCCTCTTACTATACAAAGTCTGATAGGATGTGATAACGCTTTTAGCCACTCAGCTTGTTTTTTCAACAATTCTAGTTCGTCTTTATTAACTTCCATATATACCTCCATAAAAAATTATCAATTCTGCATAAGCAACGAATGAAATATAATCGAATTTCTGATTTCAATTTTGGATAATTATATAAATATCCTACATAATTAATAATCTTCTATCTTTTATATTCTCGAGTTCCAGCTTAAATTGCCTTAGTAATATAATAATATGAAAATCTGAAGATGTCAAACAAACAAGCCATAATCAATTAAAAGAAATCGCTTATAATATTTTTGCTTATAAAATGAAACAATATAAATAAACTTTAATGTTTTAAATAGTTAAATCGGGGTATAATATATATACCGATTTTAATATAAAATCGTAGCAATTTGATATTACTACATCATGTAAGATAATATGATTGGAAACGATTCTAATCGTATTATAAAATTCTAATATCCTAAAAAGATTATTTAGAAATGTGTTTTATCTAATTACTAGTAAGGACCCGAAACGAAGATCGTTTTGGATTTTGAAAGTAAAAACTTTTTGTATAGTTTTCTATACCGGAAGAGCGAAACAATTCCAAAATTTATAATGATTGGTTAATCATTGTAAATTTGAACTCGGATAATATTTAAAACAAAAAACCATAAATATTTTCTCAACGAATACTTTTCTAACCTTGGATGGTTAAAAAGAAAGGATGATTGTAGAGTGATAGAAACAAAATCACATGATTGTAGTATATCAAATATGCGATAAGAAGTTGACATATTAGTAAAATAATGGTCGACTTCTTATTTTTTTGTAGTTTTTTTTATATTTTTTTAATTTTTTTCCTTTTATATGTTTAAGACTTTTTTTGCTGGGTATATATAAATTACCAAAAGATAATAGTTTTCTTAGGAGAAGTATTTTCTTTTGTAGCATCTTGAAAACATTACACTAAGGATTTTATATTAATCTATGATTCCCGAAACGATATACAGATATAGGATAGTAGAGGATGATAAAATCAACATCTTATAATATTTAGGTCTCGAACCGCTACAAATTATAAGATAATTTTCAAAGTAAATTTTAAGAAGCAAAAGCTTTAAAAAGATGTAACTTGAAAAACTGACAAGTAAAATTGTCAAAAGTCCATGATAATGAAGATATAGACCGATAGTCAAGAGATATCAAAAATGCAAAAGTATATCTGAAATCTCAAAGCATTAGTCGACTAAGTAGTACAGTATCTGAATATCAAATGAAATGGACAATAGCATTCACAAAAAAGCATCGAAGATTAAGAGATTCAAAGTTTTGGAATCTAAAAAGTTTCAAGATTTAAAAAGTTTTAAGATTTAAGAGTTTTAAGATTTAAAGAGTTTTAAGATTTAAAAAGTTTTAAGATTTAAAAAGTTTTAAGATTTAAAAAGTTTTAAGATTTAAAAAGTTTTAAGATTTAAAAAGTTTTAAGATTTAAAAAGTTTTAAGATTTAAAAAGTTTTAAGATTTAAAAAGTTTTAGAATTAAAAAGATGCGAAGTAGTATATGTGAAGCTAAAAGGAAGGATGATTCAAAGAGTGATAGAACCAAAAACAGAATTCCAGTGTAAGTTTTCAAGAATGTGGTAAGAAGTCATTTTCGTAATTAAAGAATTGAAAATGACTTCTTATTTTTTTGCCCTTTTCTATATTCTAATTCACCTTAATTATGAATCACAATAATCAATTACCACGCTAATTATAAACTAATTATTAAATCCATGATTATTTAATTTATAATGATATACTGAGCATAAGAACTTATTCAATCATTAAAAACTCAATTACACATTAATCAATATGGATGTGAGAACATGATGACTACAAAAAGATTTGACTTTTAAGAAAGGGGTCTGATATGAAATACTTAAAAGCATTTATTCTATTTGTTGTATTAGCTGCCGCTATTTTTATCCTTAGAATAGGATCGTTTAAAATGGTGAGCGATGCACCTGAAAAGATTAACCACTTAGCAGAATATTGGGAGTTAACCCTTCCCCAGATGGGAGAAGTAAAAAAACAGGTAATAGAAGAAGGCGACGAAAGTTACAGATATACCATATATAAAGTTGCCAAGGACGCTGAACTTAAATCACTGGATACACTTGGTTTTAGAGATAATATCGACGATGAATCTCAAGAAGTCATCGCTAAGGTTTACGAAAAATTAGAAATTCCGGATAATTCCAGATTCTCACCGGCGGAAGATATTAGGATTAAAAAGATAACGAAAGATCAAAACACTTGGTTATACTCACCAATAAATCCGTACCCGAATACTACTTTTTTGAGTATATAAAATAAGATATTTTAAGCACGCAAATAAATGGAGCTGTTGCAAAACAGCTCCTTAAATCCTAAAAGATCTATGGAAATGATAGGTCTTTTTTTGTTAATGTATCTAATAATTGGGGTCAGCTAAATGGCTTAAGCCATCAAGACTTTTGATTTGCATCCCCATCATTAAAAATTATGAAATAATTATTTATCTGAGTTAAAAGTAACTAAATCATTGTAGACATCATAAAAACACGTTGAAATAATTCTAGGAACTTTCATGTAATTTTTATAAGGCGAGATAAATGAGAACAATGGACGAGTTAATGATATCAATAATTTAATAAAAAGTATAAGCAATTAAAATTCTGAAATAATAAACATTCGGTATATTGTATATTTAAAACACTAAAAGTGATTGTTTTGTAGTATTGAGTGAATATTAATACGTAAAAGTCAATTAAGTCAAGCCTGACCCCGTTTGTGGCGTTTGAGTAAAAAAGAAGGTAGTGTGCAGAATTTAGGTTCTTCTGACTCTACCTTCTTTGTTTTATTTGCTTTTTTATATAGCTATAACCTCATCAAAAGCCTCGCTTGAAAATGCTGTTTCATCATGGGAAATCATAATTACCGTTGACTTGATTGAGCTAATATAATCTATGATTTCAGCAGCAGTATCAGGGTCGAGTCCTGCTGTAGGCTCGTCTACGATTAGAATCTCAGGGAGTTCCACAAGAGCCCTTCCAAGTGAAATCCTGGCTTTTTGACCTCCCGATACACCTGATTCATCATCGATTACCTTACCGGTTTCCAGTTTATTCAGTTTCATTTTAGTAATTATATCTTGAATCTTCTCTTTGGGAGTATTCCTGTAAAAATCAATATTATTCCATATTGAGTCTGAAAATACATATGATTGTTGCTCAACATAGGTTACGAGTCTTCCTAGTGCTTCTAAACTCAAGCTGCTAAGTGATTTGTCCCCAATTAGGACATCTCCCTCCAGTGGAGTTAATTCTCCTGACAGAAGCTTTGCAAGTGTAGTTTTACCGGATCCGCTTTCTCATCTTATCAAGTACTTCTTTCCACTTTCAAATACATGGCTGAAACCGTTAAAAAGTTTATGTTCTGAATCCGGATAAGTGTAGGAGAGATTCTCTACCACCATTGTATTTCCCAATTGGGGAATCGAAACCGCTTCTCCACTTGCAAACTCCATCTCTTTGTACTTAATGTACTCATCTATGACCGGTTTTGTACTATTTACCATATTTCTATACCCTGCAACTTCAGCAATCGGCATTACTATAGTATTCATAAGATTCGTAACACCAATTACGGTACCGACTTCTGTTTTCCCTTGAATGATTTGGAATCCCCCTACCAGGATTACACCTAAAATCATGGTTACAGCCGATACATTGGTTATTATAGTTGCTTTGAAAGTAGTAAGTCTGGTCTTGTATCTCTTAGACTCGTAAAGTTCGTTTTCAGCTCTGTGTTTTTCTTTAAACTGTTCAAATGCTCCGTACTTTAATATTTCCATTCTGCCTTTTAGTATATCCCCGACAAAGTTTAAATATCTTTGTCCTCCGCTTGCATAGTCACCGGCTGCAGCTTAAACTTTCTTGGTAAAGAGATTCGGTACGCTTAAAGGTATGAAAGAAACTCCAATTGCCACCAAGTACATGAGAGGATTTAGTGCTATGATGGCAATAGATGAAAAGATAAAAAGCATTACTCTATTAAAAATAAGCCATTTACTGTATAGATTGTCCTGATAGATTTGGTCGATTTTAGTAGAAAAATTTGATATATCAAATCCTTCCCCTCTTTTATTATGTATCTCTTTTTTAAAGGCTAGGTCTTTAAACTCTGAGATTTTTTCTCCTATGTGCTTGAACACAAAATGCTTTTCAAAAATGGGAAATACTCCTTGAGCTATTAATAAGATGGTCATCATAAGTAGATTAAAATAGAATTCCGATCCATTTCTTTTTCCAAGTGCATTAAAAGTTTGAGCCATAAACCAACCAAATAATCCGGTGGATGCTGCTCCAAGAGTAATAAATATAGTAGCCCCTAAAACCGTTCCAAATTTACTTTTTCTTTCCAATACTTCACACCCTCTTTTATCATGTTATTTACTATACTATCTCAATTTCAATTCTTATTCAATGAGAAATTGTTATAAAATCGAAAATCAAACAATATTATAAGTTTTAGTCTAAAAAAGCCTAAGTTCTTTAGCAAATCTGTACTCACTTTTGAAAAGCCGTCCACCATAGATTTAAAATATGTACATTTCCCATTATAGATCATATAGAAATCTAAGCCATAATAAGTGGTTGTATTTAAAGATTCACATCTTCTCAATACAACCACTTATTATGATTATTTCGTTTAATGATTTTACTCATATCCATGAATCATCATCTATTAATTTATTCTCTCACCTGTTTCAGCATCAAAGAAATGTAATGCCTCAGTGTCAAATCCAAAGTTGTGAACTTCTCCAATAGGATACTCAAAGTATCCAGGCATTGAGACCACTATTTCTTGTCCATCATCCAGTTTAGTATATAGTAGTTTCTCTTTACCGAGCATTTCAACTACATCTATTACTGCAGAGAATCCGTTGACTTCATGTTTTTCACTTAAAAACCTCTCGCCTCTTATTCCGACTTTTACAGGTTTCCCTTCGAATTTCTGAAGTTCTTTTTTATCAGCTTCGGTCGGTACGATATGGATTAGCTCAGAGTCTGAGACGAAGTCTCCGCCTTTGATGCTGCCCTTTATAAAGTTCATGGTTGGTGATCCTATAAATGAAGCTACGAATTCATTTTCCGGATGATTGTAAAATTCTTCCGGTGTACCAACTTGTTGTATCTTCCCTTTATCAAGTAGTATTATCTTATCCGCCATTGTCATGGCTTCTGTTTGGTCATGGGTTACGTAAATAGATGTAGTTTCAAGGCTTTTATGGAGTCTTACAAGTTCGACTCTCATATGTTCTCTTAGTTTTGCATCTAAGTTCGATAGCGGTTCATCCATTAAAAATACTTTAGGTTTTCTAACCATTGCTCTACCAAGTGCAACCCTCTGCCTTTGTCCTCCGGATATATCCGACGGTCTAGAGTAGAGATAGTCAGTGATTTGTAGTATTTCGGCTGCTTCCTGTACTCTTTTATGAATTATGTCCTTACTTTCTTTTTTCATCTTTAGTGAAAAAGCCATATTGTCGTAGACCGTCATATGAGGATAGAGTGCGTAGGACTGAAATACCATTGCAATATCTCTGTCCTTAGGCTCGATATTATTCATTACTTTATCATCAAATAACAGTTCTCCTTCAGTTATAGAGTTAAGTCCTGCTATCATTCTTAGCAGTGTGGATTTACCACAACCGGAAGGTCCAAGTATCGTACAAAACTCTTTATCTTCTATGACAAGATTTATATTTCTAATGGTAAAGTTTTCTCTACCTTCATATTTTTTCCCTATATTATTAAGAGTTACTTTCATATACTCCTCCTTTTCGACATATACATGCTCCAATCTATTTTGATTTCTAACCCTTTACAGATCCGGATGCAAGGCCTGATACCAACTGTTTTCTAAGTGCAACAAACATGATAACTATAGGTATTGCAGTCAGTAGACCTCCTGCAGCATAAGCAGGTTGATTCATTTTACTGACATCGTTAATAAGCGTAAATAAGCCTGCAGTCAGCGTATATGATTCTACATTGGTCAATAGTACTTTTGGTAAAAGCAAGTCCATGAAAGGACCGATAAATGACCAAAGACCTATTATTGCCAGCATCGGACGTGCAATTGGCATGAGTATCAGTCTATATATTTGTAGATTTGAACACCCATCTATCTTTGCCGCATCATCAAGTTCGGTTGAAATCGAATCCAAGTATCCTTTTAGAATAAATGTATTGGCAGCAATACCTCCAGCTGAGTATATCAGCACCAATATCATCTGTCTTGTAAAGAAAGGAAATACAGATGAAATGATTGAGTGAAGAGTAAAATAAGCTGTAATCCCTGCAAATGCCGGTATTGTCTGTATCAATAGTATTGCAATTAGAGAAGCTTTTTTTCCTTTGAATCTAAACCTGGAATAAACATATCCTGTAAATGATACTATTATCAGCGTCAATATTGCCGTACTTAGTGAGATCAAAATGGTATTTTTTGTCCAGTTGAGGTAATTGGTTTCCGTAAATAGATACTCGAAGTGTTTAAATGAGAACTCATAATCAGAACCCATAACAATATTTCTTCCCTGTTTACCGTTAAATGCCGCAATTACCATCTGTGATAATGGCCATATGATAACTATGCTCCAAATTATTAAAATCAAATAACTTAAGGCTAAGTTTATCTTCCCAACAGTAGATAGAGGCGGCTTATCGGAGAGATACAAGTCTTTCTTTTTAGCTTTCATATTAGTCCTCCTTTAGTGCTGCACTATTCCTAAATCCTAGGAAGGCAATAACCATAAGTCCAAGTGATATCAGTATCGTAATAACAGCTCCCATTGCCTGGTATTGATTCTCCATAGTCAGCTTGTAGATATAAGATATCAGTATATCGGAAGAACCTGCCAAGTTTCCGTATTCACTCGGGTTAAAAGGACCGCCTTCGTTGAATAGATAGATTATTGAGAAGTTATTAAAGTTAAATGTGTATTGAGTTACAAGTAAGGGAGCTATTTGGAACAGTACGAGCGGTATTGTAATTTTTGTCGTCTGCTGTAATCCGGTAGCTCCATCTATCTCAGCAGCTTCATATAGATCATGTGGTATAGCTTGAAGTACTCCCGTCGTCAAAAGGAATATATATGAGCTTCCGAGCCATCCTTGAAGCAGTATCAAAAATACCCGAGTTGCAACTGTACTGTTTTTAATTACTATATTTAATCCGGTCACGCTCTTAATAAGTTCTGTAATCAGACCGTTTTGCGACACCATAATACTGAAGAACATTATAGTGATAAATGCAGGAACTGCCCATGGTAGTATAAATATTGATCTGAATAATCCCTTACCCTTGATTCTTTCGTTGTTGGCAATTATAGCTAGCACAAATCCAATAAAAATTGCCAGTGATGATGCACCTATGGTCCAGATAACAGTCCATAGTAGTATCTTCCAGAATATGGAGCCGGTTAATCCCTTTCCGGTTGCGATTGTCAAATAGTTTTCCAAACCAACCCATGGAAATTTAGACTGATGCTTCGGATCCATTCCGGTAAATGATAATAGTATTGCTGTAGCAATCGGCACCATTATAATGAAAACTATTAAAATTAATGCAGGGACATTTACAATTATCGGGAATCCGCCTCTTTGTAAGAAGTTCTTAGACTCAAACCAAGAATTGGATCTGATTCCAAGTATTTCCTTTTTATGAACCTTATAAGCATCTCTAAATGCAAGATAGAAGACGAGTAATGAAAATATTATTAGAGCTATAGCTATTATCCCTTCTATCATGTAGATGAGTGATTTATGTGTTCTAGCTGCTCCCTCTGCCAGCGTTGCAAGTCCAATTAATCCTTTCCCTTGATAGTTACCATATCCAAGTGCGTATGGAATTGTCACGAAAAAAGATAATATTCCCAATACAAAATAAAATATAGCCTTATAGTATTGTTTGTTAAATAATTGTCCCAAGCCGGGAATTGGTATTGCTAAAAAATATTTAAGAGACGAAGTCTCCTCTTTTTCAATCGGCACAGTCCTTCTAATCGCTGAAATATTATCATTTAAAACCTTTTCCAGGTTTTTGATGTCATTCTTAAGACTATATTCAAGGCTCTTGAGCCTTTCACTTAGACGATATTTATCCGATTCGAACTTCTTATTTTCTACCAAGTCTTTGGCTTTTCTTTTTATTATCTTTAATTCATTTTTATAGGCTTTTTGAGAGATTCTTTTCTGATCTTTTTTTTGCTTGATATCTTCAGATTGTGCATTGACATCTTTCTCTATCTCTATTGTATAAGCCTTAATCTCCTCTTCTGCCTTCTTTTCATCAGCTTCAGAGACTTTTGTTAATGCATCCTTCGTCTGCGCTATTTCCGATTCAATCTCTTCATACCTTTCGGTAATGTGATTGAGTCCTTCGGCCATCTTATCGTTGACAAGGTACTCGTATTTGAAATCATATTCATAATCGCTAATCGGTTTATAAAAATCTCTTTTTTTTGCTGCAATATTTTCTTTTATTTTTAAAGCTTCCAGTTTAGAACCAGAGGTCTTTTTATCCTCATTTTTCAGTCCGGCTAAAAACTCTGATTCACTCTTCTTATATTCGGTTAATTTAACTATATATGGGTGATTTTGACGGTTTTTTATAAATTCGTCTACCTTGTTTTTGTCACCCGCCTTTTCCAATTTTATCAATTCTATTAGGTATTGATTGAGTCTCTCGTACTCTCTACCTATATCATCATATAAAAATTCATTTCTGGACAAAGTATCACCTCCCGGGTACTTTATTTCCTCAGTCTCAATTAGTCTCTAATTATGATATAAATCAATCCCAAATATATAATAATATAGTAAATAATGGTCTTCGTCGTTATAAATCCACTAAAGATAATCCCTAAAAGGCTGATTATAACAATTACAGAACTGACTAATTTATACATCTTATCAACTTTCAGTTTTTTGGTAGTAATATATGAATATACACTTACGATTAATGCTCCACTGATAATGGTCATAAAGCGAAGCAATATATAAGATACTCCACGATCGAGTTCAGAAACTCCCGGCAAGGGTTCTAAAAGTCTTCGAGCCATCATCAGTGACTCCACAGATGCAAAAACAACCAGAATTGCAGTTTGTACCAAAATGGCTATCAGTTTCTTTTCAGATTTCTTCATTTTTACCTCTTTCCGGGTTCATAAAGAGGGCGTCTCCGCCCTCTTATATTTAGAAGTTTTGCATCATAGCATCGAAGGATGCTTTGATTTCTTTATATGCTGCTTCTGCATCTGCAGGTTTTACTGAGTTCCAAGAAAGAACTGCGTTTTTCCATGTATCCCAAACACTGCCCCACTCTGTAAACAGCGGTCTTGCAGGTGCTTTAGCATATGATTCAATAACTGCTGAAATTACAGCTTTGTCAGAGTCATTTAAATCCGATGATTTATAAACATCAACTTTAACATTCTCTAAAATCTTTCCTGTTGCTTTAAATAAATCTACAGCATGTTCAGGATTGACAATCTCCGCTATTACTGCTTCTGCTAATGCAAGTTTATCTTTATCTTCTTCTATTCTGGAGTTAATTCCTAGGCCCCATCCACTTTGCCAGTGAACAAGCGGTTTTCCTGCTAAGGTCAGATTATTTATAGGTTGTACTTCAAGATCCTTTCCATCATTTGTAAATCCGTTGATTGATCCTGTTTCCCAAGGTCCCCCAAGTCTAACTATACCTTTACCGCCGCTTGTAAATGTAGTGTCGATATAACCCCAACCTGCATCTTTATCAAATAGAGCGGAATTTGCATCATTGTTAGCTTTCCAGTAATCGTATAATGCTTTGATAGTCTCTTGCTTTTCAGCAGGTAATTCGCTCCATTCAATGGTCATATCACTGTTTAATTTATCTCCATCTTTTCCTAGAAGATCAATCTTGGAAGAGTTTGTTGCTGCAACTCCGAACCATGCATCAAATAGTGGAAGAAGTGCTTGATCGTAGCCAAGATCATTAACTTCCATAGGTTTAGAAATATCTACGCCTGCTGCTTCGGCATTTGCCTTGTTTATAAATAGAATAAGTGTCTCAATATTATACGGAAAAGCAAAGTACTCATCTTTTATCTTGAAGTTTCCACCTATTCCACTGTCAAAATCATCCCAACCGCCAATTGCTTCAGCGATTTTCTTAGAGTCAATTCCTGCCAATATATCATTTTGAACAAGACCATAAATCCTGTCGGCAGGAAGGGCAAATACATCCGCTACGTCTTTATTTGATGCATCTGTTTTATCAATTGTGTCAAGATGGTCAAATGATCCTACCTCGATAAGATTAATAACAGCATCCGGGTTCTTTTCCTTAACTCTTTCAACTACCTTTTCATAGTAACCCTTCCAATCAGCCTCGGTTTGTACGCTTATTTCGGCTTTAATGCCTTCAGCCAAACCTTTTCCTTCTCCTTTTGAATCGTCCTTTGGAGCTCCAGGTGTACATGCAGCCAGTACCATTATGAGCGCCATGAACAATGCTATAAATGATTTTCTCTTCATTGTTACCCCCTATATAATTTTATAGTAATAGTTAAACTATTAAAATATATATATCCAAATATGAACATTTTAAACTTATATATAGTCTAGGAGTCAAGTCCAAATTAGTGTGTAAATTGTTTTATCTTACCTTTTGATTAGCAGTTTCATTTTTTTGATTTGTTGTAGATTTGGAGCCTGAGGTATTACATCAGCCACCCGAAGGGCTTGGCCTTGTGGCAAGTACTTAAAAAATGGTACACTAAAAAAACGAAGGATAATTACACCATTTTGTTGTGAGTTTATCGCCTTCGGTGGTTAACACTTACCGTTTTTTAAGTTCTTGGTGCAAGGCTGGCGGTGCATTAGCTTAAACTCAGACTTATGCAACTACCTTTGTAGGTTCAACTTGTTGAAGCTCGGCTTGATCTTGTTTGGATTCATGGTATTCATGCATATCCAACCATATTCTCCCGCTACTCCATTTCTCATCTAAATCAATTAATATTGCCCCAATTAAACGGTTCATGGATTCATCGTTTGGGAATATTCGTATTACTCGTTCTCTACGACGAATCTCTTGATTTAGACGTTCAATGATATTTGATGTCCTTAATCTTTTTCGATACTTTATTGGAATATTTAATACTTGGGTTATGTCGTCAAAACCAGCATCTAGTAATTCCATAGCCTTTGGTGCAGTATTTGAGTATTCATCAAGGATATCATTTAATACTGTTCTGGCAACTTCTGTAGTTGGCGCATCATAAAGCTCTCTTAATCGATTTTTTATCTCAGGCTGTAGTCTAGTAGGACATACATCAAGTATGTTTCTACTAAAATGTGTTTGACACCTCTGCCATGAGCTGCCTTGAAACTCTTTAAGGATTGCAGATTTTAAGCCTTTATGTGAATCACTAACAACTATATCAACATTTGATAATCCTCTATCCTTTAATGATGAAAAGAAGTTTCTCCATCCTAGTTCAGTCTCACTATCACCACACATAAAACCAAGAATTTCACGGATACCGTCAGAGCGAACTCCTATTGCAATCATTAGAGCTTTGCTTCTAACTTTTCCTGCATCTCTTGATTTTAAATACATAGCATCAACTACGATAAAAGGATATTGTGACTCTAATGGTCTGTTTCGAAACTCATCAACTAAAGGATCCAAGTTTGAACAGAGGTTTGATATTGTTGATTTTGAAAATGATGTTCCACATAATTCTTCGGTGATTTTTGTTACTTTTCTTGTGGAGACACCCTGGATTACCATCTCCATCATAGCCAGTACAAAAGCTTGTTCATTTCGTTGATATCGATTGAATAAATCAGGAGAAAACTCACCACCCCTAACTCTTGGTACTAGCAATTCTAACGTTCCTACACGAGTTTTAATTTGTCTAACTCTAGAACCGTTCCTGTAACATGTACGTTCTTCAGTACGTTCATAAGGCTTAGCTCCGATTGCCTCAGTAACTTGAGCCTCTAAAACTTGGTTTAAAATTGATTCTAAGAGTTTTGCAATAGCATTTTCTTTAGCTGAAGCTGAAAATAAACCTTTAATTATTTCTGAATCTAGTGTAAAATATAGCCAGACCATCTCTTTTACCTCCTGGTTAGTTTTGTGGTGAAACTATTATACCAAAAGGTTGGGGATGGTTCATATTTTTTTGTAAAACTAATTTACACCATTATATAGACTTTATCTAGTCTAGGTGCTAAATTGAAGTATATTATCATAAATTAATTAAACTTTTACAAAACAGTACTTGACAACAGAATTTATTTTTAGTAAACTATAAGCAATTTAAAAGAAGCATTGACGGTATACAGTACCTGAAAGGGGAATTACAATACTTGAGCTTCAAGTCAGCAGTGACTTACCTGCAAGAGGCGTACGCGAAGAAAGGTGGTACCACGACAATTGTCGTCCTTTCAATCATGTAGGCTTTTTTATTTTTAAAAAATAGGAGGGCATTATGGAAAAAAGAAAAAATATAATAGACGAGTTGAAAGAACGCGGATATTTTGAACAAGCCACTTTTGAAGATGAACTAAGAGAACTTTTTGATAAAGAACAAGTAACTTTTTATATAGGATTTGATGCAACTGCAGACTCTTTGACAATAGGTCACTTTATTCAAATCATGGTAATGATGAGGATGCAGCAGCATGGACATAGGCCTATAGCATTATTAGGTGGAGGGACCACTCTAATTGGCGACCCATCAGGCCGAACTGACATGAGATCTATTATGACTAAAGAAACCATAGACCACAATGCACAGTGTTTCTACAATCAGTTCCAAAGATTTTTGGATTTCTCTGATGGTAAAGCTATAATGGTCAATAATGCTGACTGGTTATTAGACCTCAAGTTCCTACCCTTTATGCGTGAAATTGGAACTCATTTCAATGTCAATCATATGCTGACCCTTGAATCCTACAAGAATAGATTGAAAGACGGTCTAACATTTTTCGAATTTAGCTACATGCTCATGCAGTCATACGATTACTTAATTCTATACAGAAAATACGGATGTAAACTTCAAATGGGCGGTTCTGACCAATGGTCAAATATCCTTGGCGGATATGATTTGGTTAGAAAACTTGAAAATGACAAAGTTTATGCTATGACCTTTAAACTTCTTACTACAGCTGATGGACAAAAAATGGGTAAGTCAATGAAGGGTGCTGTTTGGCTAGATGAAAACAAAACACCTCCATACGAATTATTCCAGTACATTAGAAATGTAGATGACAGAGATGTTGAAAAATTCCTTATGATGCTTACCTTCTTACCAACTGAAGAATGTAAGAGACTCGGCGCTTTAGAAGGCGAGAAAATAAATGAGGCGAAAGAGATTTTAGCATATGAAGTTACTAAGATTATCCATGGTAAGGAGCATGCAGACACTGCACTTGCAACTTCAAAAGCACTGTTTGAATCAGGAGTATCCAGTGCAGATATGACCACTACCGAGATAGAATCTTCCGTATTTGAAGATGGAATAGGCATACTCGATTTACTAACTCAACTTGGTTTGACAAAGTCTAATGGTGAAGCCAGAAGACTTATTCAACAGGGTGGAATAGAACTCAATGGTGAAAAACTCGAAAACTTCGGCGAAGTAATAAAAGTTGATCATTTTGTAGGTGATGAACTGATTATTAAAAGAGGTAAGAAGATTTACCATAGAGTCGTTCCTAAATAGAATCATCCAAAACTATGACAGCTGCAAGTTTACTTGCAGCTGTTTTTCTATAGACAACCTTTATCGAGAATAGATTTTTGCAGTAAGGTAGCGACGTAATGATGTCGCTTTTTTATCGGCTCCATCTTTTGGCAGTCGAATTCTAGGTTATTTCCAATACCAATTTAATAATGTACATTTTCAATCGGACGTACTTTCATGTGACTAATGTAATTGCTGCCTAGGTTTTCTCTCCCTCCGAGTCGCTTAGGCGACCCACCTCCCTCGTCAGAGGGAGGCTATGTGATCTCCACACTTCATTTTTGCAATCGGATTCTTGCTAACCATTCTATGATTGAAGATGCTTTTGGCAGTATAATTCTAGACAATCACTTCATTCCTTTAATGGCTCCTTCTGACGAGGGAGCTGTCAACTTGGTTGACTGAGGGAGAGACATACAAAGAAGAATTTGAAAAATTCAACTTTTATATTTTGGACTCACGACCTATCCCACACAACCATCCAACTCCTCCGGTGAGCTGTCAGCTCCGCTGACTGAGGGAGAGATACACGAAGAATGATTGATATGAAAATAAAACGAGGTAACGGTAGGCTTGGGTTTTTCTCTCCCTCCGAGTTTGCTTCGCAAACCCACCTCCCTCGTCAGAGGGAGGCTCTCAAAGACTATCCCCTCACAACCGACAACTACTCAACTCATCGGGTGAGAGATATAAAAAGAGGAATTCGAAGAATTCTACTGCTATGTTTTAAACCTACTACAAACCATGCCATTTTTCTATTTAATGTGTTTATATGATATATAAAGTATAATTAGGGTATCAATAATAGTGAGGTAATATAAATATTAAATTGGGTGATAAAATGACGGATATAAACAAATCCAGATCTCAAATGCTCGGGGAGAAACCTATCCCCAAGTTATTAATTAACTTTTCTGTACCTGCAATTGTAGGTATGATGATCAATGCTCTTTATAATGTAGTCGACAGGATATTCTTAGGTGCAGGAGTCAGCCAACTTGCCATAGGTGGTGTATTTTTAAACTTTCCAATCTTGATGATAATAATGGGTTTCGGAATGTTAATTGGAATTGGCGGAAACTCACTGGCATCTATAAGATTTGGCCAGGGTAGAAAAGATGTAGCTGAAAAAATTCTGGGAAATGCTGTTACAATGCTGCTCTTCTCCGGGATAGTACTGACCATAATCTTCAGTATATACTTGGAAAGCTTATTGCGTTTCTTTGGTGCTTCAGATACCATACTTCCATATGCCAAAGATTATGGAAGAATAATCCTCTATGGAACGACTTTCCAAATGCTCGGATTTGGAATTAACAATTTTATACGTGGTGAAGGTAATCCAAGAATGGCTATGATTACCATGTTCATAGGTGCAATAACCAATATCGTACTGGACTATATCTTTATATTCCCATTAAATATGGGTGCAAAAGGAGCAGCTCTTGCAACTATAATTGGACAGTTCTTGTCGGCAGTTTGGGTTATAAATTATTTTCTTGGCAAAAAATCCCTGCTTAAACTAAAGCTTGAAACGCTGAAACCTGATTTTCAGTTGATTAAAGAGATTGTTTCGCTAGGAATAACACCTTTTTCAATGCAATTGGTCGCCAGCGGTATCAATATTATATTTAATAATCAACTACAAAAATTCGGTGGAGACCTTGCAACTTCGAGCATGAGTGTTATCTATAGTATTTCAACTCTAGCCTTTATGCCGGTTTTCGGTTTAAATCAAGGACTTCAGCCCATCATCGGCTTTAACTTCGGTGCCGGAAAAATGACTCGGGTGCAAAAAGCACTAAAAATCGGAATAATCGTTGCAGTCTTATACATGAGTTTAAACTGGATTATAACAATGACACTACCGCATGTGCTTGTAAAGATATTCATCAGTCGACCAGACGACTATGCAAAGATTAAGGATATGGTAATTCCCGGACTTAGGATTTTCAACATCTTCATCCCTATTGTAGGTTATCAGATAATAGCGTCCAATTATTTTCAAGCCATAGGTAAACCTAAAATAGGCTTTATTCTTACCATGTCAAGACAACTATTATTACTGCTTCCTGCTATTGTAATCCTACCGATGTTCTTTGGACTAACAGGCATTTGGATGTCAATGGCAGTTGCGGATGGTCTCTCTTCCTTAATTACTACATTTTTTGTACTGCAATCCGGAATCTTGACCAAGCCGCAATTCGATACAAATGAACTTAGTACCGAGTCAACTTAAAATCCATCATTGACATGATTTATGCATTAACTTTAAAAACTTCCTCTTTTTTGAAGGGAGTTTTTTTATATGCAAATGTAAAGATAAAATTTGAAGTATCCGGATGCCAATACTTGATTCGATTACTCTGGTAAATTCTAATTATCTCAGCATTTTCTATGCATTGAATGGTCAATTAGGGGTATAATAGTAAATAAATAGTCTATAATTAATAATGAGGTAATGTAATGAATATACTAAAATCATTTATTTTGGGAATGCTCAGTTTTCTTGTAAGCCAAATCCTCATCCGACTACCGGTTCTAAAACTCATCCAGCAATCGAGTAATTATAATGTTTATATCAGCTTTTATCCACTCCTTGTGATAGGTCTTTTAGCGATTACAGCCGGCATCTTTGAAGAGACTGGTAGGTTCCTATTTAGAAAGTGCTTTTTATCAAAACAAAGCTTAATTTCATATGCTATTATATTCGGTCTGGGTCATTCGTTAATGGAAATTATATACCTGTTCTACCCATATCTAGGTACGGGATTAATAAGCCCAATAGCATATCTTGAACGCTTATTTGCTACATTTATACATATTGGACTTTCCGTAATCGTGTGGGAGGGCTTTTTATTAAACAAGAAATACAAGTATTTATTAATAGCCATCATTGTACATGGTATCGTAGATTTCATTCCGTTTATATCCAGTATATTAATCGCAGAAACCATACTCGGCATCGAAGCAATACTATTAATACTGTATACAATAAGAACATATAAAAAATTTGGAGGCATGAAAAATGAAAACTAAAGCTATTTTGTACTTACTGCTCGTATTATTACTTATCACGGCTTGTTCCGGTAAGAAACCCGGAAAAGTCGAAGGAGATTCTACGAAGAGTTCTGACTTTGTATTTGAGGAAGAAAAGTCTATTGAACTAGCTGAAAGAGGAGTACTGCATATGATTAAAACCGAGTACGACGATTTTAGAAAAATATCTACTGATAAACTTACAGAAGCCTTAAGCGAGGAGGTTCTCAAGGAAGTAGAGACTAAAGTCCTAAATCCGTCCGGAGAATTCGAAGAACTGGTAAAGCATAAGTTCTCTGAAATTAAAGATAAAGATGGAAATAAATATGCTCAGGTATTGGTCCATGCAAAATACACTAAAGCCGATAGGGTTTTTACGGTTGTAATAGATAATGACTATAAAATCTCCGGTTTTTTTTAAATAGATTAAAATGCCCTCTCTCGAGTTGAGAAGAGGGCATTTACTATATTCTCTTTTTTAAAATCCTGATCGAATTCAGTATTGCTATTATAGCCACACCGGTATCTGCAAAGACAGCAAACCACATGGATGCTCTACCTGTTGCCCCCAGAATTAAAACAATGAGTTTAAAACCTAGTGCAAATATAATATTCTGATAGATAATCTGCATGGTGTTTTTTGAAAGCTTTAAGAGGGTTGCCAAACTCAATAGATTATCCTTCATAATAACTATATCGGCCGCTTCAATTGCCGCATCAGATCCGACCTTCCCCATGGATATCCCGACATCTGCCAGCATAAGTGCAGGTGCATCATTGATACCGTCACCTACAAAGGCGACAGTTCCGGAGTGTTTCTCTTCTATGATGCTTTCTAATGCAGAAACCTTATCCTGTGGAAGCAGCTCGGCATTTACATCGTCTATCCCAAGATTATCAGCTACGTTTTTTGCTGTAGCAGCATTATCACCTGTAAGCATGGTAATATTTCCTACTCCCAGATTCTTGAGTTTTCTTATGGCGTCTTTAGCTTCCGATTTAACCTCATCCGAAATCAATATACTTCCATAAAACATGGAATTCACAGCCACATAAACTGTAGTCCCGCCACCATTTGCATCTATATAGTCGATATTGTACATCTTCATAAGTTTTGCATTTCCTGCAAGTATTTCCATGTTATCATAATTTGCGACTACTCCATGACCCGGAATGTCGGTAATACTGCTGAGGACTAATTCATCTCTGCCGTATTCCCTCTTTATAGATTCGGCTATCGGATGATCAGACATTGACTCGGCAATATATGCCATTTTTAGCAGTTCTTCACTTTCAATCCCCTTTGCAGGATTTATCGCGCTTACCTTGAATTTACCATATGTCAATGTACCTGTCTTGTCAAAAACAAATCTGTTTACCTTGCTGATAGCTTCGAGAAAGTTTCCACCTTTAATCAATATACCCTCTTTTCCGGCTCTTCCTATTCCGGCAAAGAAGCCTAATGGTATTGATACTACCAATGCACATGGACAGGATGCGACAAGAAATACCAGTGCTCTATAAATCCATTTTGAAAAATCATCACCTGTAATCAGTGGTGGAATTGTAGCCAGTGCCAAGGCAATAATGACTACAACCGGTGTATAGTATTTTGCAAAGCGTGTTATAAGTTTCTCTGTTACGGCCTTTTTAGCTCCTGAATTTTCAACGAGATCGAGTATTTTTGCTACAGCCGAGTCCTCATACGCTTTGGTTACCACGAGTTTCATGGTGGAACTTAAATTAACAGAACCCGATAGAACTTCATCATTAGGTCCCACTTCTCTTGGCAAAGACTCTCCGGTCAACGCAGAGGTGTCAATCATGGAATGTCCTTCGAGCACCTTGGTGTCTATCGCCACCTTCTCTCCCGGTTTTACAATTATATAATCACCGATTTTTATATCTGAAGGATCCATTTCAACCATTTGACCATCAACCATAACATTTGCAAAGTCAGGTCTTAAGTCCATAAGATCTGAGATTGATTTTCTGGATTTATCAACGGCAAGATCTTGCATAAATTCTCCTACCGAATAGAAAATCATAACTGCAACACCTTCGCTGAACTCACCAATTAGAATCGCACCAATGCTTGCTACTGTCATCAAGAAGTTTTCATCAAATAACTCTCCCCTAAAAATATTTCTGATAGCAGTTCCAACAACTCTATATCCTGAACCTATGTAGGCAATTAATAGAAGCACCTGATTTATAGGTTCATTCTTAACTATAAATGAAATAAAAAATAATGCTATGGGTATTAAGAGCTTAGCCAGTTCATACTTATCTTTTGATTCTTCCCTACTTTCATTCTTCTTGGTCTCATTGAGGTTTAGATATGCTCCCGGCTCTATTTCCGACACAATTTTATTTATGGATTCTATCTCTCTTTTATAATCCCTTTCAATCATCTTAAGGAAAAGCGTTCTGGTTGCGAAGTTTATATTGGCTTCTTCAACGCTCTCTATTTTCCTGATTGCACTTTCCATTTTCATTGCACAATGAGAACACCCAAGATTTTCTACTTTCAGCTTGTATTCTACAGTTTCATTCTTGGTTTGAATAAAAGCTCCCGGTTCAATCTCCGAAATCTTTTCATTGATTAAATCGAGTGAATTCGTGTGTCCAGTTTCATCCATCTTAAGAAAGAGAGTTTTTGTTGCAAAATTAAGATTTGCCTCTTCGACCCCGTCTATCTCTCGAATCACTTGCTCCATCTTCATCGCACAATGAGCACAACCTAAATTTTCTATTCTCAGTCTATATGAATTTGCACTTCCCATAATTACTCCTCCATAACATGTTCAAGACCCATTTCAAGGATTCTTTTAATATGTTCGTCATCCAGAGAATAATACACAGCCTTCCCATCTCTTCTGTTTTTTACAAGTCTTGAAGATTTTAACACCCTCAGCTGATGAGAAATTGCCGATTGTGACATATCCAAAAGCACTGCTATATCACAAACACACATTTCAGCATTTGATAATGCAAAGAGTATTCTGGTTCTGGTATAGTCACCAAATACTTTATAAAAGTCTGCTAAATCCGCCAAATAACTGTCTTTGGGCATATTTCTGCTAACCTTTTCTATAACTTCTTCATGAAGTATGGTAATATCGCAAACATCACTCTTATTTATATTCATCTATATCATCTCCTTATATGTTCATATGACCATTCGTTCATATGTATTGTAACATTTTTTTATCCACTTGTAAATATTTTCCGCAGTTTTATTTTAATGCTTCAAAACTGCA
Organism: Peptoniphilaceae bacterium AMB_02; assembly: GCA_036321625.1. Lineage (NCBI taxonomy): Bacteria > Bacillati > Bacillota > Tissierellia > Tissierellales > Peptoniphilaceae > Microaceticoccus > Microaceticoccus formicicus. The sequence continues at coordinate 137,637 of CP143259.1, read as the reverse complement.
CGATATACCTTGACATAGTATATCGTTTACTTTATCCTATTATCATAACTATATATTTAAGTAAATTTTTGCCGTTTATTTTATTATCGGCTATGTATATGGAGGTGCTTTATGTATATTAGCAATAATGAGATTCTAATCAGACTTATACTCACAACTGTTTTGGGAGGTCTTATAGGGATAGAAAGAGAATACCATAACCGTCCGGCAGGTCTTAAAACCCATATACTTGTCAGTCTTGTATCAACTCTGATTATGATAGTGGGCATAGACATCCACGAAAAAAACGGAGGGACTGATCCTACAAGACTTGCTGCTCAAGTCGTCAGTGGTATCGGTTTCTTAGGTGCAGGTACAATCATCAGAACGGGCTCTTCGATTAAAGGCTTGTCTACTGCAGCAACGCTTTGGGCAAACGCTGGAATTGGTCTTGCTGTTGGAGCAGGATTTTACTACGCCAGTGTACTTTCCGTGGTAATAGTTCTTGTTACACTATTCTTATTATCAAAAATTGAACTATTATTTAATGATTTCAAATCCATTACCATCACGGCCAAATTAATAAACAGTCCCGATGCAACCATCCCCCTCTCTCAAGCCCTTATTGACTCCGGAGCAATTGTGAGAAAAGTAAGGGTAGATAAAAATGCCGAAGACCCAAATAAGCCATTAACAGAAGTATTATATAAGATAAATCTGAGTGATGATGCTAATCTCGACTTACTTAAAGAGAATATCAAAAAAGTTGAGACAGTAATTGAATTAAGTTACCAAGGTAAAATACTGGTCAGTACAGAAGAAGATGATCTTTATAAAAATGTAAAAAGATAGTATCATTTTTATTTCCAATAGATAATTTACAGTTCAAAATAACCTTATGAATCGAATCTATTCATAAGGTTATTTTATTTGGATGACTAAACTTTACAATCCTCTAGAGTACCATCAAAAGCGTTCCTGCTCCAATCAGTATAGTTCCGATTATGGACTTAGGTGTAAACTCTTCATGTAAAACAATAAAGGCAAAAAACAGTGTTATGACAACGCTTAGTTTATCGATTGGAACCACCTTGGATACATCCCCTATTTGAATAGCCTTGAAATAGCATAGCCAAGATGCTCCTGTCGCAAGTCCGGACAATGTAAGAAAAAGCCAGCTCTTCCTATCTATGTTTACAATTCCATGCTGAGACTTCGTAATAAATACAATGCTCCAAGCCATTATCAGAACCACTGAAGTTCTGATTGTCGTCGCTAAATTAGAATTAACACCCTTAATTCCTATTTTTGCCAGTATCGATGTTGCAGCCGCAAACACCGCTGATAATAAAGCCAAGATTAACCACATATTAACTTTCCTCACTTTTTAATGACTAAATTAATTAAAACTTATTAATTTCAGTTCCATAATGCTCCGATGAGAAACCCGTATCCAAAAATATGGAAAAGAAATTGGTAAATCCTCGGTATTCGTTATTCTGATTGTGACTACTTTCGTCTAAAATCACCCTAATAAAATCTTCTGTAATATCTCCGGAGATTACGATACCATTTTCCCATTCATAACTTAGTTTCTCACCATATTTTAGAGCAGTTTCTATACAATCCACCTCGTCAATCCAAGAATGTATTTCAAATTTTTTTGAAATACCGAGTTCGTATTCCATTATTTTTTTCCATTTTTCATGCGAATTACACTGATATCCTAAATAAATTTCTTTCATTTCACTATACCTCATACTTTGATTAATTTGATGATATCATTAGTCTTGTGTATTATCAATCTTACAAATTTGTAATGCTATTTTTTCTAGTAAAATGAAATATTAGATGTTATACTATTTCTATTCTAATACACAATTGAAAATCGTTATTAGAAGGAAGGAGAAATAAAATGAAAAATAAAATAATTATAGCTGTCATAGTATTAGCAGTAGCTTTCTTTGCAGCTAAGTTCTTTCTAAAATCTCAAGTGCAAACAGCAACAGAAGAAGTCATTATGTACGATAATGATGTAATTAAAACAATCGATGCTCATTTGCAGAACTTGCCGATTGAAGAGATTAGAAAAAAAGAAAAACTTATAATGGAAAAGTCAATAGAAGAAATACAGGAGTCTATCAAGAAAGGTGAACTTACCTATACTGAGTTAACTGCATTTTACATGGATCGTATAAGATCCTATGATAAAGCTAAAAAAGGTTTAAATTCAGTTATGGAAATCAACCCCAATGCAATCAGTGAAGCTAAAAAGTTGGATTCGGAAAAAACGGAAAGTATAAATCCAATGTATGGTATACCTGTACTCGTTAAGGACAATATCAATACAAAAGATATGAAAACCAGTGCAGGAACAATCGCATTAAAAGATTTTCAGCCGTCTGAAAATGCACCGGTAATTGAAAGTCTGATAAAAAATAAAGCTATAATCCTGGGAAAAGCAAATTTGTCTGAACTTGCAAATTTCGTAGATACAAAAATGCCAAGCGGTTATAGTTCAAAACTCGGACAAACTCATAATCCATTTGATCCTTTAATGCTTACACCTTCAGGATCAAGCTCCGGAAGCGCCGTTGCAGTAGCTGCAAACTTAAGTACTGTTGCATTGGGTACAGAGACTACCGGTTCAATCATTTCTCCGGCAAGTATTAATTCCATTGTAGGATTTAAACCGAGTAAAGATTTAATAAGTACTGAGGGAGTAGTTCCTCTATCTTCAACAATGGACACTGTAGGTCCTATGACCAAAACAGTAAAAGACGCCGTAGCACTATTTAATGCTTCTATTCAAGATGAGAGTAAAAAAATAAATTTAAATACTGATTTAAAAGACCTCTCTAATATGAGAATAGGCGTTATGAAAGGCGATAATAGCGAAAAACTGATAGAAGCTCTCAAAAAAGCCGGTGCAGTACCTGTAGAACTTGAGATAGAAGAGATTGATAATGAGTTTATATTGCAGCAAGATTTTAAACCGGATTTTGAAAATTTCGCAAAAAAATACAATCTACCTGTTAAAAATCTTTCTGAGCTCGTTGAATTTAACAAAAAAGATTTAAAAAGAAATGCTAAGTACGGTCAAGATTTAATCGAAGATGCAGCTGAAAATAAAGGTGAAGATGCTGAAAAAGTAAAGAAAACAGTAGCAGAAACAAAAGAGAAACTAAACAAATTGATGAAAGACAATAATCTGGACATTATTGCCTTTACTGACAGTACAGGAGTCGTACTGCCTTGTATAGCAGGTTATCCTCTTATGACAGTGCCACTAAGGTCAAACAGAGACCGAAGAGCCTATGGGAGCTACTTTCTTCGCTATAGAAGGAAATGATGAAAAACTGGCAAATACAGCTTATGCATTCGAAAAAGCAACACAAAAAAGACTTATCCCTGAAAAGTATAAGACTTTCATTGAAAAGTAAACAAAATAAAATGGTGGTGTATCAGAACTTTTACTCTGACACACCACCATTTTTTATATTCTGGCTGCGTATTCATTTAAGAACATCATGATTATACATATGATGATAAATGCCCAGAAGAACGGATTTTTTAAATATTCCGCCTTTTCACCTGTTCCCATATTTCTATTTTTCTTAAAGTATTTAAAAGCTGAAATACCGACGAGTATTGAAGATGCAATACCGATAAAAAACAGTATTTGTCCGAACTGCTCGCCATAAGGTCTTCCATCCAAAAATGCCGATACAAAAAATATACTATTATTCAGCACATGAGCTGCTATGGCAACCCATGTGGAATATCTTAGTGCCAGATAACCGAAGTATATACCTGTAGGCACCAAACTTATACTCTGATCGAAATTGGTATGCATAAGAGCAAACAGAAGTCCCGATATACAAATACCAAGCCATGGTCTAGGTTTTTCAATTGACCTTGAAAGGTAATTTCTGTACACCAATTCTTCAAATAACGGAGCTAGTAGACAAGTGTACAATATAATTGACAGGGATGGCATCGTCATAATTTCATTAGCCATTTCTGCAGTTGTTTTAAAGAATGATAGTCCAAAAAGTGTCAGTCCTTTTTTTATCCCCTCCTCTACTAGACCTCCAATTATATTGGTGGCCATAGGTGCAAGAGCGAGACATATAATAAATAGCGGATTCACTCTTTCTCTTTTTTGAGTCAGTTGATTCATAAATTCACGATGTCCCATTATTATATAAGTTGGAATAAATGCTACAATAGCCGTTATTATCAATATGGTGCTTGTATTCTTTATTTTCCCCAAAAATATCATTGGTACCAGCGTAAAAATCAATAGATGTAGTATTAAACCACCAAACAGTTTGTTGTATTTTGTCTTTTCCAAATATTCCCTCCTAAAAAATAACACCACTTATTCTACAAGAAAAGAGCTGATTAGTCTATACTTATCACTAATCAGCTCACTTTTATGCTTCCGAAATCTCTCTTAATTTATTAGCATCGTGTATAATAATAGTCTTATTGGATTCCAGTTCAATTATTCCCTGGTCTTTTAGTTCACCGAGTTTTCTCGTAATAGTCTCTCTGGTAAGTCCTACTAGAGAACCAAGTTCCTCCCTTGTCATACTCAGATGGAGTATAATCGAACTGCCGCTTGGATGTCCAAATTCAGGAATCATCTTTAATAGTAAAGCGGCAACCTTTACATCCGTACTGGTAGTTGTAAGTCTTCTAATCATATCTTCAGCAAGTCTTATCCTTTCAAAGGACATCTTCAGAATTCTAAGCAATACCTCAGGATTATCCTTCAAAAATGTATCGAAAACTTCTTTTCTAATAACTCCGATAACACCTGGCTCGATACACTCGCCATTGTAGATATAATCAGTATCCCTTAAAAGGTTTAGTCCCCCTATAAACTCTCGTTCAGAGTAGATGTACATAATTTGTTCCTTGCCGTCGAGAGTATTCTCATAGATTTTAATCTTACCATTACACACCATAAACAATCTGTCGGCTCTATCAAAACTCTTAAAAATAAGCTCTCCTCTGTTCATCCTTCTGAACTCTATAAGTTTGGATATATTTGTTCTCTCATCTTTGGTTAAATTCTTAAACAGATGACTCTCACTCATCCATTTGTCTACTAAAACTTGGTCAAAGACTTCTTTTTTCATCTTTTCCATCCTCTTGAACTTGCCTGATACTCTATTTACATAGTATTCGAAACCCAATGCCCTTGTTTTATCCATTTCAGGAACATCAGTCAATGTATAGTTAAGACCAAGCTCAGTATATTTTTCTTCTCCCATTTTGTGGAAAGGTAGTATTTCAACTCTTTCTACTTGTTTAATGATGGGAGAAATATAATTGATTAATTTGTCCATGGAACTCTTGTTGTCGGTATAACCGGGAACCATGACATGTCTAATTATAACACTAACCGAAGAATTTTTAACCGTCTTTATGAATTTATTAAATATTCCATTTCCAACACCTGCAATCTCAAGGTATCCGGTATTGGAAAAACTCTTTATATCCAGTAGAACTGTATCTGAGTATTTTAAAATTTCCTCAAAGTATTCCGGAGGTCCAAAACCCGAAGTATCAATACAAGTATTGAAGCCTTCCCTCTTCAAGGTCTTAAGTGCTTCGAGTAAAAATTCAGGTTGATTAAGCGGTTCACCACCCGAAAAAGTCACCCCTCCCTCATTGCCGTAATAAGGTCTATACTTTTTAACCGTATTTAATACATCCTCCACCGTTATCTCTTCACCACAACCGATCCTTTGACTATCAGGATTGTGACAGTATATGCATCTTAACGGACATCCCTGCAAGAAAAACACAGTCCTAACACCAGGTCCATCCAGTAATCCCATTGTTTGAATTGAATGAAGTCTTCCTTTTATCATAATTTCCTCTTTTCTAGTAGAAATTCATACTCTCATTATCCATTTATCTATTTTCCCTATCATATTAATTCTACAATTTTTTTGACATAAATACAGTGAGTTAAATCACATAATGGCTGTATTAAACTCTCAGTTCAATGCACCTAATTACCATGAAATCAAGATGTGATAATATTATATTATATCAAGTTAGATGTTACTTACTTCACTAAGTGGGTATATATACTTTGTAATAAATTAAAAAAACTATGGAGGTATCAATTGAAAAAAGTAGATTTATATTTAGCAAATTTAGCAGTTGTAAATATCAAACTTCACAACTTGCACTGGAATGTCACAGGAATTAACTTTAAAGCCATACACGAATATTTAGAAGGGCTTTATGACTCAGCATTTGAAAAATTTGATGAAGTAGCCGAATATCAAAAGATGAACGGTGTTTATCCAAAAGCCAGACTGGCAGAATACCTGGAGATTTCAGACATAGATGAACTTGAAAGCAAGGACTACAACGGAAAAGAAACCATTGAAATCACTATCGAAACCCTTGAGCATATGAGAGACAATGCTCTTGATATAATAGAGGATACAGACTGTTTTGTACTATCCAATATGATGGAAGATCATGTAACTGAGTACAATAAGCATATCTGGTTCTTGAAAACAATGCTAAAATAATCAATTAGGAGCTGATATCAGCTCCTAATTTTTTATACCTTATTTTGGATTTAGCATGTCTCAATTGATATATCCAATGTTTATTACACCGGGAAACCCAGTTTTAAACAATCCGGCATCACGCATGTTTACATCAATAGTTGAGAAGTAAACCAGTACTCATTATAAACTTTAAAGATTTTACTTTTACATATCACCTTTCTCTATTTTCTTTCTACCCTCATTATTTCTAAACTGAACATTAAACTCGGACTTTACCGAATTAATTATGTTTGTTATATGTCAAGTCTATAGTATCTTATATAAAAATGGGTATATATAGCCAAAGGGGGTTATGTTATGAAAGCACTGGTTGTGGTTGGTGGTTATCGAAAAAAGAACACTTGGCATATGGCGGAGTCTTTTGCTGAAGGTTTGATGAAGATAGGCTATGAAGTTGAAAAAATATACTTAAAAAGTTTTAGTATCAAACATTGTACAGGCTGTGAAGGCTGTTATAAAACCGGCAAATGCGTAATAAAGGATGAAATGACCGAATTATATGAAAAGATAGACGATTCTAAAGTTATAGTACTCGCTTCTCCTCTTTATTTTTACATGGTTTCGGGAGATATGAAGACTTTCATAGACAGGGGTCAGCCTTTTTGGGAGAGAACCCATAGGAGAAAAGAAACCGATGGTACAAATAAAAAGATTGGAGTTTTCTTAGCTTGTAATGGCGGTAAGTACGGACACGATGATTTTTTTGCAACCTATAAACCGCTAAGAACCTATTTTGGATCTATAGGAGCAGAATACCTAATTAATTACTATGTCTCAGAGACTGATACCAGACCAGTAATGGAAAGACCTGATGTACTTGAAGAAATAGCAGAGCTCGGAACAAAGGTCAATGACGGGAAGAAGTATATGATACATGTTTGATTTAGAAGTTAGATTTATAAAGTAGCGACGAAGATATGTCGCTATTTTTTTACCGGCACAATCTTTTGGCAGTCGAATTCTGTTTCGGCTCCATCTGACGAGGGAGCTGTCAGCTACGCTGACTGAGTGAGAGATACACAAAGAGGAATTCGAAGAATTCTACTGCTGTATTTTAAACTCCGTGTCTGGTCTCAGGACATAGGCAAGTCCCTTGTGTCAAGACATAGGTAAGTGATTGTCTCAAGACATTGGTAAGCCTCGAGTATAAAATAGTAGTCATGTGGGCAAAAATGGAGCTAGAGGCAGCTCCTCTACCTTTAAGCTAAAGTAAGTGCAGGCTAGGTTTTCTCTCCTCCGAGTTTGCTTCGCAAACCCACCTCCCTTAAAAACCTAACCAATTGAGATGCATTTCGAAATTCTGGTAGGTTTCATGCAAAGAATTCCCAAGAACGAAGTGATTGGCTAGAATTCGACTGCCAAAAGATGGAGGCTATGTGATTGCCACACTTTATTTCTAAAGCGGTCGATTTCATTGCGAATACGTTATTCTTAGGAATTCTTTTTTCGGCTCCATCTGACGAGGGAGCTGTCAGCTCTGCTGACTGAGGGAGAGATACAAAAAGAGGAATTCGAAGAATTCTACTGCTGTATTTAAAACTCGCTACAAACTACTTCCAAACTCACAACTATCCCCGTGTTTGTATGTTCATATATTATAGGAACAATAGCTTTTATAATACAAAGGTAAAATGGATACGAAAATGGGGCTAGGGGCAGCTGCACTCAGTTCCATTTTTACCTAGTCGTTTTATTTATAGAACTCGATTACGCTGCCACCGCACTCCATGATAAATTCGTAATCATGCGTTATTATTATGATTGTTTTTCCGGCTCTTTCCATTTCTTTTAGTAGAGAGATAATCCTACCCATCGACTTTTTGCACAGCCCCGAGGTTGGTTCATCCATTAGGATTATGTCCTTGGTCGATGCGATGCAAAGAGCAAAGGACAGTCTTTGTTTTTCCCCTCCAGATAATGTTTGAGGGTGTTTGTCCTTTTTATCTAGCAGTCCTACCGTTCTTAGTATTTTTTCTTTTAATTCATCATCATCCGACACTATGGATATCTCATCCCACACCGTTTCTGTGAAAAGCTGGTAATTCACATCTTGCATTACTAGACTTATGGATTTACCTTCTTTTTTTATCTTGTCTCCTTTATAAATCGTCTTTTGATTCCTACATTTTAGAACGCCGCAAAAGTTTTTATAAAAGCTCGTTTTGCCTATGCCGTTTTCACCGATAATAAAGTGGATGCCCTTTGGGAAGGTTATGCTCATACCAAAGATTTGGCAATTATTGTACCTGCAACAGTAATCGATGCACTTTAGTGAGTCTCCTTCATTTATATCATGCTCCAGCAAATTTTTTCTTCTATAGTTTAGGCTTTGAAGATCCTTTTTCCCTAATTTAGTTAAGGTCCTTAAATTATTTTTTGTAACGAAGTCATCGGTGAGTTCCTCCGACTTATGAACACTGCACTTACCATTATTGAGTATAATTATTTGATCTGCAATTTCCTTTAAATAATACAGTCTATGTTCTGCAATTATTACGATTTTCCCTTGAGATTTTAAAAATAGACATACTTCACGGATTCTCTCTATCGACTCTATGTCAAGTGATGATGAAGGTTCATCAAAAAGATAAATCTCCTGATTTAGACATACCACGGCTGTAACAGCAAGCATTTGTTTTTGACCACCTGATAATTTACTAATCTCAGTATCCATTAAATCCTCGGTATGTAAAAGATTCGTATAATGATCTATGGTCTTAATGATTTCTTCAGGAGGTGTATTCCTGTTCTCCATAGCAAATGCCAATTCATCAAGGGTATTGGTCGTAAAAAACTGAGTCTTAGGATTTTGAAATACAGTCGAGATATACCTGCTTCTGTCTGTTATTGAGGAATTCAGAATGGATTTTCCATTATAGCAGATATCCCCTGTGACGGTTCCACTTACAACTTCAGGGATCAATCCGTTAATCAGTTTAATTAATGAGCTCTTGCCACTACCGGAATTGCCCGTTATTAAATGAATCTTTCCTCTTTCAAATTCTATATTTCCATTTTCCAGTATTATCTTGTCTTCATATTTTAAAGATAGGTCAACTATTTTTATCATAATATACTTCCCTTAATAAATATCACAAATATACAGCTCATAATGAGGATTAATATCCAATCAATGGTCCTAATTTCCGTTTTAGAAAGAGAGCTTCTCTCTCCTCCTACTACAAGTCCTCTAGTCATTGCCGATACAGCTACATCATCAGCTGTTTTTATGCTTACCATCAATAGTGGTACCAGCTTTAGCTCCATGTATTTTAACGGGCTTAGAATATGCTTTTTGAGCGTCAAATCATGCATTCTCATGGCAATAGATACAGAATTATAGTCCTCACTGATAGAACCAAAAAATCTAAACATAACTGAAATCGGAATGATGAGTTCATCAGGTAGTCTAATCCTCCTTAGGGATTCGACCAAGTCCGACATAGATGTAGAAGAGTAGGTATAATAAGCCATCAAGTACCCAGGTAACATCCTGAGTATTATACCTGTAATCATAAGAATAAGAGTATTTATAAAGCCAATAGTACTGTCAAAGAAAAAATAGTTGAGCATAATGCCAAATCCTATGAAAACCAGCCCGTAGCATGAGGCTTTCCATTTCTTTTCTTCTAGTAATAATAAAATAGGAACCAGGTATAGAAAAACGGAAATACCGGGGTGGCTTCTGGAAATCCCCCCGGATATGGAAATCGTACTAATCATTATCGTCATGTAAAATTTTGTTCTGAAATCCAGAAATAACATGTATTACACCATCCCCGCACTTTTAAAATGTTTGTTCAGTATTTTAATCCCTAAGCCGGCTCCTAGATAAGCTCCTAAGCAGCCAAAAAGGACTACAGGCACGAAGGACCAGGTTGGTAAGTAGGTCATGAGTTTATCAGCGTACTCCACTCCATAACCGCTTTCAACCAATGCTTTATAGTAACTTTCTCTAGAAATATAAAGTGGAAGCAGGTTTGCCCCTGCAAATAGTGCAAATACCGTATAAGCCCATCTTGCATGTTTGATACTGTTGTAGTCTCCCATTTTCAAAATATATTCTCCAATAAGGGTTACGATTACAATCCCCGGGAACACGTAAATACCATGTCCTGAAGCTGAAAAAGCAGCCCCAAAAATAATTCCCATGATTAACAGCATTCCAAATCTTTTAATTCTGGTACTATATAACATAAACACAGGTCCTGCTACAAAGGTACATACAAAAGGCACGATGGGCATCGTAATAGGTAAAAAACCTATCATTCCGGAAACCCAAACAGCTGCCAGCACAAGTACTGAAAACAGTCCTGCATTAACTAAATCTCTTACTGTAAATTTATCTTTTTTCATTAATCCTCCTAGAATTTCTTAAATCTAATATTGATAATTTTCCGTTAATTCCGATTTTTCGATCATTCTACGATATGTTTCCGATTCTCCCAACAAGTCATTATGTTTACCAATTGCTTCAATGCTACCATCGTTCATAACTATTATCTTATCTGCATTTTCAATGGATTTCAGCCTATGCGATACGACTATTACCGTTTTGTCCTCTATAAGTTTATTTAAACTCTCTTGGATTTTCATTTCATTTACAACATCGAGAGATGCTGAGATTTCGTCCAGAAGTATAATGGGTGCATCTTTAAGAAATGCTCTAGCAATTGATATCCTCTGTCTCTCTCCGCCGGACAATTTGTTCCCGTTTTCTCCTATTAAGGTTTGGTAAGAATCAGGCAGTTTTTCAATAAAATCTTCACAATTTGCAAGTCTTGCCGCATACACAACCTCTTCATCTGTAGCCCTCGGATTTCCGATCCGAATATTTTCAAGTATGGATTCATTAAATAATACTACATCTTGAAACACAATCGATACATTTGAAAATAAGGATTCGGTGCCAATTTTTTTAATATCCACTCCATCTATTAAAATCTGACCATCGTCATAGTCATAGAGTCTTGAAGCCAGCCTTAGTATTGAAGTCTTTCCACAACCTGAGGGACCTACAAGAGCTGTTACTTCCCCTTGCTTACAGGTAAAACTTACACCATCTACTACCTTTTTATTATCCCTATATGAAAAATCCACGTCCTTAAACTCAATATCAAAACTCTTTAAATCATGAGGTTCTCCTTCCTGAATCACTACACTTCTTATTTCCTTAATTCTCTTAATCCTAGCGTCAATGTACAATATCTCGGCAAGATTCATATGCAGTCCATCCATTGCAGCCATGATTTTACCGGCCGCCAACAGGTAACCCAGCAAATAAACCACTGATATTTCTCCATTTAGAAACAGTAGTGTCCCAAAGAATATGGCAGAACCAAAAGTAAATTTAATCAGTGCAGATGATAAGTTTACAGGAATCGCTTGAAAGATTTCAGCCCTTATGTGTATCTTTTCACTTTCATCTATTGACTCCTCAATGTCTTTCAGTACTTCATCCTTTATTGAATAAGAACGGATTTCCTGCTGCATCTCAATTGCTTCTTGAAACTTTTCAGAATTATCTCTTAGTTTCTGATAATAAACAGTTGTCTCTCGAATCTGACCTTTTTTCGAAACAACTAATAAGACCAAGCTGAATAAGAAAGGAATGATAATCGCCAAGCCCATCTTTACATTACCCATCAGCATAAGAATAGAAACCGCTATAAAATAAAATACAAATCCAATAGCTTGTGGTATTGCATGACTCATAGCATGTTCTATATCTGCTACATCTTGCATTATCGTCTGAGCAAGGTCTGATAGATTATGTCTTGAAAAGTAGGAGAGCGGCAGCTCTTTTAAAACATCCGCAATCTCTATACGAAGAGCTTTTGCTTCCTTGTAAGTAGCAGTATACAGTGCATCATAGTCAATATGTATGACTATGTACATAATAATTCCGCATACTATTATCACAGCAGTATAAATTAGTGGATTTCCGATATTTCCACTAAGTGCAGAATCCAGGAAGTACATCAGTATAATTATTGGAAGCATATAGGCAAAATACTTCACAATTGAAGCAGCCGCCGCCTTGAGTACTCCGGTAGCTCCGGATTCACTTAAACTAAATATATTTTGTATTCTTTTAATCATGAATCCTCCAATCATTTGACTTCGCAAATAGTTCCTGTAATTCCCTATACTTGGTTTTCCTGCTCATAAGCTCATTATGACTTCCTCTTTCGATGATATTACCATTATCCACTACAAGTATTTCATCTACTCCTCTTATGGAAGTTAGCCTATGAGCTATCATAATAACAGTCTTGCCTCTCATTAGATTCGTAAAGGCACACTGAATTTCATATTCATTTTCAGGATCAGCAGCAGCGGAAGCTTCGTCAAGTATGACAAGCGGAGAATCCTTTAATATCGCCCTTGCAATAGCAATCCTCTGAGTCTCGCCACCTGACAAACACACGCCGTCGGCACCTATCATGGTATGTTCTCTTTTTTCAAACTTGTCGAGTATCTCATCACAGCCTGCATTTGAAAGTGCTCTCATTATTTCTTCATGCTTTGCATTAGTATTGACTAACTTTACATTATCATAAATGCTCATTTTAAATAATTTGGCATTTTGGAACACATTAGCTATATTTCTAGAAAGAGATCCTTCCGTATATTCAGACAGTTTATGTCCTCCTATCAGGATTTCTCCCTCTTCTATCTTATAAAAACCGCTCAACAACTTAGCTATAGTACTCTTTCCGCCCCCGGACGCACCTACTAATGCATAGGTCTTACCTGCTTCAAGTTTTAGATTCAGATTTTTTATGACATAGTCCTCATCGTATCTAAAAGACACATTTTTAAACTCAATATCAAAATCACTCATTTCCTCAATTATTCCATACTCAAGTTTCTTTTCATCCATCTTGCTAAACAGAGTTTCCAACTTGTCCACAGTGTCTTGTGCATGGTAATCGTACATTGCCGTATACATTATCTTCATAAAAGAAGTAAAAATATTTCCTGCTATGAGTGCAAAAAATATACATTCAATTGCTATTAAGAGTATATCTACTCCTCTATTTATTAAAATGATTCCAAGAGGTACTGTAAAAGCAATAAATAAATTGAATACGACTTGGAATGAGACATATGAACGCCTACACGATTTAGTGTAATTATAGGACATATCAGCGTACAGCTTTATGCTATCGTATAGAGATTTGAGCGATCTGACGGTTACATTAAAAATCTTGAGAACCTGCATTCCTCTGACATACTCAACTGTTTCAGAGTTCATTCTTTCGAGTGCGGCAGTATATTGTTTCATGAAGGCTTGATCGCCCATCATTCCCTTGTATTGCACTAGTCCAACCCCAACAACAGCAATAAATAATATAGCTAATTTCCAGTCCACAATCGCAAGTATCGCCAGCATAAATAGAGGCACTATGATGGCAACTGTAATATCCGGAATGAGGTGAGCTATTAACATATGGGTTCTTCCCGCATTGTCGTCTATGAGTTTTCTAATATATCCCGAAGAATGAGTATCGAAAAAACTCCAAGAAGCATTTAACATATGCTTTGTACCTACTTTTCGCATATTTGATTCCATGCGAAAACCTAGCAAGTGACTCATCCATAGTGCCAGCAAATAAACCAGCAAATAAGCCAAAAGGATTCCCACTATAATAATCGCAAATCTAAATGTATTTGCACCACTGCCTTTTATTACCAACTCGTTTAAATAGTTCCAAAAATAATAATAGGGTAAAATGCTAAGTATCGCCGCTATAATCGAAAAAATAATAGCCATCCAAAGGTAGTGCATTACTTCCGGCGTATACCTAAATAATCTTTTATAAGTATTCATCTTTCCTCCTGTATTTTCTATACTCCGCCGGTGTGTGCCCATAACTCTTTTTGAACATGGTAGAAAACTTCCCCGGTGTTGTATAACCCGTTCTCGCAGCAATTTCTGCTACAGACATTTTTGTTTCTCTTAATAATCTTTCACCTTCTTCCATTTTTCTATCAATTAAATACGAATGAATCGGCTGCCCATAAACTTCTTTAAACAAAACCTTTAAAGCCGTAGGAGACATCTCGAATTTTTTAGACAAATCATTAATGATCAGCTTTTTATCAAGGTTTCTTCGCATATAAGACTCAATCTCATTGATTCTTTCGACCTGCATTGATGTTAAATAATTGCTCGTCTCATTCACCGGATTATCGTCCTGTAAAAATCTCAAAATCTCCAAAACCTTTATCTGATGGAGGTCTTTATTATAAAAATCCTCTTCAAATCGGGCATATATCTGGTTAACTTTAGAATGATCTCTAATCATTGTCATTTCCCTGTCCTTAAACTGACTATATATTTGATCAATATCCAAATTCATCATCTTCAAAAAACCTACTGTTTCGCGAGGCAATGCACCTACTTCAATAAAATAAGTAATAGACTTTAAGGTCTTCATTGGAAAAACAACTCCCTCATTATCATTCTCAACGGTATTAATCATAAGCGTGTTTTTAAAATAATAAGCCCTCTTATTCTTGTACCTCCATTCATACCGCCCATTTAGACAATAAGAAATTCCGAAATAATCAACCTCTTCGGTATTAACTCCTTCATAACTTGAAACATCTACATAGTCAGCAAGAACCACGTAGATGCCCGGGTATAAAAGAGATATGTAATTTTTCATATTCCTCTGGCTTATATCACCGAAAATCTGATAATCTCCTTTTTCCCCGAGCTTTATGATGCTCTTCTTGTTAACCATCCTTTCCATGTATTTAAATCACCCCCCTTCATTGATAATCGTTATCAATATAGTATATCAATTTATAGATTCTGTCCATGACCAAAAAGACAACTCTTGCCCTTTCGGACATTTTCATTTTAAGTAAGCACAGTCAATCCAATAAAAAAACTCTACAAGCATCATAATTTTATCCCTGTAGAGTTTATAATATTATTCTATTGTAAATTCAATCCATCCTTCTGCCTTCTTAACTATGATTTCTCCTATACCGGCTCTGACTGTCCTGATATTCTGATCTGATATAGGTTCCATATTTGCATTTTTTAGTGCATTATTGCAAAGTATGATATCCAGCTTTGGATCTAAAAATTCGGAATAGTCACCTTTAAAGTATTCTACTACATTTCCCGAGAAGACTATTTCTATTTCAAACTCGTGTTTTTCCTCTTCCATATAGTTTCTCAAGTTTTTAATCTTTGTACGAAGCTTTTCCAATAACTCTATTTTTTCAATTCTAAACAGCACGCTATATTTCATTTATATCACCCCTTAATCTTTGAGAAAGCAGATCCAATAAAGGATGTCAGAGCACCCATTGTTGAAAGAATAATTAATACGATAATCATGAATAAAACCCATGGATTGCCTAGGTTCAGTGTCCACCCGATACCATAATACTTCCTTACAAAAATATTGGTGTCTTCGCCATTGATATAGAAAAATCTACTATTTCTTTCTTCCATCCAGCGCCTTACTTCTTCATTCGTATATTTTCTTTTCATAGCTGTCCACTCCTCACTATTATTGGTACTTATGTGGTCTAAGTAATATTATATAATACATAGATAGCAAAGTTAATAATATAATAATTCTTTATAAACACCATAAAAACCTATTGCAATTAACACCTTCATCCATCTTGTACACGCTTTTTAAGTGTGGTATATAAAGCCCCTCGCCGGCGACCACTCCCTCCTTAAACACAGTAAAAGGTGATTGATTCTGAATAGTCTTTATAAAAAAACTCGAAAAGTATTACCTTTATTAAATTTAGAATCCTACATTACGATACTGTAATTTCCAAAAACTTTTATAGAAAGAGAATACATAGTATAATTATTATAGCTCTTTAAAAAAGTATGTTTGATTAGAATTTTATATATTAACGGAGGTATTTATGAGAAAAATCTTAATTATAATGGCTATAGGCCTTCTTCTAACCGGTTGTTTCGGCAAAAAAGATAAGTCAAAAGAAACAAAAGTTGAAGAACCAAAAGCAGTTGAATCAGAGGACAAAGCGAAAGACGAAGGTGAAGATTTTAAAGAAGAAGAGACCGTGACCGAAGAAAAGGTTGAAAAGCCTGAACTTCCACTTGAAACTATAAAAAGTGATATTGAAAGTCAAATCAAAGATTTTGCTGAGGTGACCATAGACGAGGGCGAAAACACACTAAACTTAAAGCCGATTGGTGGAAGCAGAAAAGTATTTAAAAGATGTAAATAAATCAGCTAAAAATCCGATTTTAAGAAGAGTTTGGTCCATGATGGTTGATAAACTCGCAGAGCAAGGTACGGAAATAAATGACAATTACGGCTCAGGCTTAAAAGTAAATGTACTTGATCCGACAAATGGCGACATCCTGCTTACAATTGAAGATGGTGTTGTAAGCTATGATAAATTGGAAGAGATAAGAAATAGATAAGTTTAAATGGATTAAAATTGTAAACTACAAGTGATGAGCAGAGTTTTTTAAAGCTGCCATCATATAAATAATATTCAAACCTAAATCAGTTGCAATGGCCGCATTTTATGCGGCCATATTATTCACAGTTTCCAAGTTAATATATAATTTAAGTTTTTAAAAGGAGTCCCTATAATATGATATACATAAAAAGAATTAACTTCATGGAAAATAAAGAATACTCATAGTTCAAAAAAATCCCTGCACTTAAGGAGATTATTAAAGGCGGTAGTATCGAATTCACCAAGGATGTAACATTTTTTGTCGGAGAGAATGGTTCAAGCAAGTCAACACTCTTGGATAGCATTGCAGCACAAATGGGTCTTAATCTTGAAGGAGGAAGCAAAAATTTCACATTTTCGACTCGCAAAAGGAATGCAGCTCTAGCAGATCATATTATTGTTTCTAAATCAAATTATCCCAAGGACAGCTTTTATTTTAAAGCCGAAAGTTTTTTTAATGCCGCAACATATATTGAAGAAATCGGTGTGGGAAACAATTATGGACATCGTCCGATGCATGAGCAGTCGCACGGCGAAAAATTTCTTTCACTAGTCAAAAACAGATTTTGCGGGAATGGTTTATATCTTTTGGACGAACCTGAAAGTGCATTGTCACCACAATCCCAACTTGCACTCCTTATCGAAATAAACTATCTGGTTGAACATAACTCACAATTTATCATATCTACTCATTCTCCAATTATTTTGTCGTATCTTAATTCTACAATTTACGAGTTGTCACAATCAGGGATTAGTGAGATTAAGTATGAAGATACCGAGTGTTATAGCCTATATACAAGCTTTTTAAACAATCCCGAGCAATATCTTAAACATTTATTTTAATTGATACGGGTTATATTATATGCTATTTAAGTATCAATTACTTCCAATTGAGAACAGAAAAACTTTTATACTTTCACCTAAGCTAACTCATCTCAGTAAATTATTTGCTATCCATTTAGCAAGTCCATTATCTTCACTGCTTCCACAGATCTCATCTGCTATCATTTTTACCTCAGGAACTGCATTGCCCATAGCTACTCCCGTTCCTGCGGTTTTAAGCATGTCTATATCATTGATATCGTCCCCGAAGGCTATAATTTCATCCATCGAAATACGATAGTACCGAGCTAAATTCTCTAAACTTTTGGATTTCGTTGCATCCTCGTTCATAATCATCACCAATCCATCTCTACTGACTTTAATATAAAGACCTCTTGGTAGCAGTTCACGAATAGTGTCTAAATCAGTTTTTTGATTTGCAATTGCATATAATTTCCCCGCAGATCCGTCAATTGAATCATCAAATGTCGTAATTACATTCTTACCAATATTATTCCACTTCGTCTTTGCCTTGAAATTTGTGTAGTGGCATCCATCAACTTCAGCACCTACTAGAATACTATTATCATGTAAGTTTCTTAGAAAAGGAATATATACCTCAGGTTCAATCAATTTTTTAAAAATACACTGTCCTTCTGCAAATCCAATAGCTCCATTCAGTAAGCTGTATGCATCAAAAAAGCCTTGCTGTATAATGTTTTTAACACTTTCTCCTCTTGCTGTAGAAAAAGCAAATTTAACTCCTGCTCCCCTTACTTGGTTGATAATACTTTTCGTATAGACAGAAATAGATTTATCTTTCCTTAGTAATGTATCATCGAGATCCGTAACTATTAGTTTAACTATCATAATCACTTCCATTTATCATATTTAGAACACTGTACTTACACGTTAAAGCTTTATATAATAATTTACTCATTTCCCTAAAATCTTCTGAAGTCTAATGCTTTTGAAAATAAGCATCCCTAAGACTACGAAACACTTTTAACGCCGTCTCTATAAAATCTCTTTTTTAATGCTATCTTAGTTTTACTATACTAAAAATTATAAATACAAGCTGGATTAAGAAGTTTAAAAGTCCTATTTCCCCTTGCTCATGTAAATTGGAATTCCACCGTCTGAAATATCCTCTACATCTCTATATTCCCTTATAGCTATATTAAGATTTTTCGTCATTTTATAATCTTATTTAATACAAGAACACCTGAACAATACGACTTTGGATAAAAACAGATTCTAAATTCAGGATGACTTGAAACCAGTTTCTCTACAATTATATAATGCTCATCAAAATCCCATATCTCATTATCTCTTTCCTGTGCCATTGTCATTTCAGATTCTGTTTGGGTCATTACATCGCCTATTATGATTTTACCTTCTTTTTTCAGCAGTGGATATAAATTATTTAATAGACAGGACTTCTCATCATCATTTAGATGATGAATAGAATAAGTGAATAGTATGGAATCATACTTATTTGAAGTTATTTCTTTTGGAAGTTCATCTTTAAAGTCATGCTTAATCGTTTTTATGTCAGGCATTTTTTCTTTCGCCAATTTCAACATCTCTGAAGAAAAATCAACACCGGTGATACTGTAGCCTTTTTTATAAAGTTTGGAAGTATTTTTACCTGTACCTATGCCCATATCCAAGATTTCAGATCCTAAAAGTTCAGTCAATTGTCTATTGACTTCCTCCATTACTTCCGTATAAGCAGCAAATGGATATCTGTTCTCATCTTCGCTTTTACTAACAGATTCGTCATAGCTCGATGCCCACTTATCAAAACCTTTAGCGTCCATAATATTGCCATTATTGGTTTTATCTGTATGCAGTCTTAAAAATTCATCTCTACTGATTTCAAAATATATGGCATCCCTAAATTCACCGAGCTGATCTTTCCATGCCTTATACTCTATACCGGACTTTTTAGCACCAATCTTATATTCATATACATGAATAGCTCTTGTATTTGAAAGCATGGTATCCCATTTTATTTTTTCTATAGGCTCCGGAGTATTTAGTTCTCTATCATTAAATAAAAACTCGAAGAGCATGAGTATAATTTTAGTCCCGTAGCCTCTATTTTGATATGCGTCATTGCATATCTTAAAGCCCGGATAAGCAGTATTATTTTTTATGGTATAGCTTATTTCACCTACGGGGACACCGTCTATTTCAATGATGCATAGCTTCCTCTGTTTTCCTTGTGCGCTCACAACATTCTCAATAGTTTGCTGAAGAGACTCTCCAAGACCGTATGGAAATCCTGCATGTTCCATAACCTTGCCATCATTCCACCAACTATTTAGAATCGGTGCATCTGATATACTTGCTTTTCTTATTACTATATTTTCTAACTCTATTCTCATTATTTCTCCTTTATATTCAGTCGATTCCACATTTAATCTTACCGGTTTTATCATTATCACTTATTAAAAATAGCTAACACAAACAAAATTCCCGGATTTTTGTCCTTAAAACCAAGTTTTTCAAATAAAATATGCATCTATTAAATTTTTCATCACTGGTTTAGGCAATTCAATCATCCTTTTAATATTAGTAAAATCACTCGACGATTGGATGTCCAATATTCTTCTTTTGCCTCCACTCAGGCGGATTGCCATCCTCTCCCCAATACTCGTCTATGGATTTGATTTTGCCCTCTTCTAATTTAATAAACGATATTACATGTAGTGATTCATCGGTCTCCATAGAATAGACTTTAGTGACCGTAATTACTAAGTCCTCAATTCTCTCAATTCGTTTTACTTCGCCATTCCATTTGCCGGGGTATTCACAATTAGCAGTTATAAACTCCTTGAGTGTGAAACTTTCATTTGTGTTATGCCAATTAATATATGCATCTTGATGAAAGTACCCAATTAGCGCATTCTCATCTTGATTGACACAATCTTCCCAGTATTTATAGATATCCATTTTTATCACCTCATTCGTTAATTCTTATAGTAACTCTGTCCTATAATGTCTTATTAAAAATCTAAATAATAAGGGATACTATTACGGATATCTACAATCGATATTTATAATTACTCGTAATACTATCCCCATTTGTGTTTATTCCTTAGTCCATCCGTAATCGCCATGATAAATCATTTGACGAGTCATTCCGCCATCAATCCTTATATTTTCTCCGGTTATAAAACCTGCTTTTTCAGAACATAGATATTTTATCATATTTACAATATCGTCCGGTTTACCAACTCTTTGAGCGGGATGCTGAACTGCATCCGCCCCTGTAAATTCAGAGTCCGTTGTGTCTATCCATCCTGGCGAAATAGAATTGACCCTTACTCTACCGGCAAGCGATACGGCAAGAGCATGGGTAAGTGCAGAGATACCTCCTTTAGCTGCAGAATAACTTTCTGTCTGAGGTTGGCTCATACTGTCCCGGGTGGACGATATATTGATTATTACTGCCTCTTCAGTAAAATACGGCAAAAAGAGTTTTGTCAGATAGAAAGGTGCAGTAAGACCTACCTGTAAAGCTTCAGTAAACTGTTCATAGGAACAATCATCGATACCATGCATGGGTGGTAGTGCATTATTTATCAAAAAATCGACACGCCCAAAATCATCTATTACTTTTTTTGCAAATTTCTCCAAAACCACTTTATCTTTTATATCTCCGACAAAGTACTCATTCTCTAATTTATCTATTATACAGACATGTGCGCCTTCAGAGGCGAATGCACTTGCAGCCGCATTCCCAATCCCCTTCGCACCCCCGGTGATAACAACTACTTTATCCTTAAACATAATCCTTCTCCTATAGTCCTCTTACATGCTTTTAAAATAATAGTTTCTATTTCGCCATTATTCTCTAAATTATCTTCCTTTTAGTCTAAAGACCATCTTTCCCAGTAGAGATCCTATTAATGCCAGTATCCCATACGCAGGGGCATAAACCAAAGCCGACTCATTGTAGTAAATATAAATCGACGGAATAAATAATAACCCTACTAAAACAGGATAATACCATTTAAACGTGTTTTTCATACCAAGAACAATACCCGTTAATACACAGGTCAGAGGAATGATTACAAGAAGTATAAACATACCTGAACCTGTATCACTTATCAAATTTGGAAGCAAGTAGAAAGCTATGAAATTTACAACCAGATATGGAACTATTTTCTTAAATTCTCTCATTTTTTCTTCCTTTTCTTAATATATTAAAGTCAAAAAATCTATTTTATGCGTAGATTCAAATCTTTTAACAATTATATCATTTATTATAGCCAAAATTGATTTTCTAAAGATTTCTTTATATTCTTGTAGTCAGGAATAATTAACCCTTCAAGAAATCAGGTCCTAAAGTATTTAAAAAGCGAGTTCTAAGTTTTTTCTCTTAAATGTATTTTATCATATTGTAAACTGCAAAACTATTGTTGAGAGCAGTTTAATGCGATTGGTATTAGTCTTGTTTTCCGGTTTATTCGCATCTCTCCATTAGGTATTGATAGAACTATCCATTTGTTCATAACATTAATTATATAATATAATATGATTACATCCGGTTATTTAAATATTTTTTATTGGAGGATGTAATGTATCATTCTATAGTAAAGCGTAATTTATTGAATTCATTTGCAGCACTTAATCGTGGAGATTATGAGTTTATAACCAAACAGTTTAGAGATAATAATGTAAGCCATTGGTTTTCAGGAGAAGATCATCCCCTTTCCGGGTTGAGGACAAGTAAAGCCTCCATCTTGGAATGGTATGCAAGACTATCAAGGCTTATGCCGGACTTAAGATTTGAGATAGAAAAAATTTCTATTAGCGGATTTCCTTGGCATACTACAGCTATGCTTGAATGGACTGATTATCTTACTGATAGAAAGGGCAATTCTTATTCAAATAGAGGCGTTCATGTAATTACAATAGCTTGGGGCAAGGTTATATCCTTGGAAGTTTTTTGTGATACAGAGTATCTTCGCGGCTATTTTAATGCACTTGCAGAACAGGGAGTCGATGAAGCTTCAGCAAAACCTATTGCATAAAAGCGTAGAGCAAATTTTGGTGCTTAAGCTTATTGTGCATGAGCTTTTTATTTCTGCTATTCGGCATCCTATTAGATAGACTAAAACTTATCATTAAATACTTCAAAACATTTCATAACCGGTTTACTTATGTTATGATTAAATGGAGTAATTATCGTAGTGTTTATAAACCATGTTAACTATAGTCTAGAAGCACATTAGCAGGTTTGCTTTTTATCCATTTATAAGCACTAATCATTCAACTAAATGTATTTGCCTATTAAACAATAAGGAGATTTTATGAAAAAATTATTAGTTATACTCTTAATAGCAGCGCTGTTGGTGGCCATTTATTTCTTGTCCGGTTTTTACGGAAATCCGATTTCCAGCATGCTAGGAAAATCAAAAGCAGAAAAGTTTGTCCAAAAGAATTATTCTGATGAATACAAGTACGAAGAAACCAAGTATGATTTTAAAACATCTAAATATCACCATAAATTCAGAGCCGAAAACTCTTCAGACAAACATTTTACGGTTTCAACCAACTTTTGGGGTAAGGTTAAATACGATGATTATGAGATTATGAAGAAGGGATTCCATACTTTTATTAGATTTGAGAAAGAACTACGAGAAATAACGGATCCGATTATTGAATCTAACTTTGATAAATCAAGTTTGACTTATGGATTTATCAGTTCTAAAATCGAAAACTATGAGGGTTTCCCATTAGATAGCAAGTTTTCTTTAGATGCTATTCCTAAGCCTCTTTCAATTGACTTACACGTTCAAGATAATGATACGAGTTATGTAAATCTTGCAAAGCAATTTTTAAAAGTGGAAGATATGGCTATAAAAAACAATTTGGATTTAGGTATTTATTCGATATTAATAACCGGCAACGAAGATGCTACAGATAAGAGCAGTGTGCATGCTTTTTACGTACCCTATGATGAATGGAAAGAGTCCAGTGGAAGCGTTGAAGAACTTGCTGCATATTTAGAAGAGTATTCTATTAAATATGACGAAGAAAATGAAAACAAATAGAAATCAAAAATCTCCTTGTATGGGTTTTAGATCCCATAAAAGGAGATTTTTATTGTTTAAACTACTCTAAACTTGCGCCTTTAACGGGCTTATTCATGTCATAACCTAGTTCATAGTAGTGATTGTCATTAAAGTCAAAAGTCTTAATCAAATCAAGTCCTACTTTATCAGTATGTGCTTTTAAGGATCTTGGGTTTATTTGATTTATAAAAGTAATGAGAATCGGATATCTTTTAACCATAAGCCTTCTGGAATATTCAAATATATTTTCTAGAACTCCACGTCCTCTATACTCCATATCGATACATACAGGTCCATACTGGTAGGAGTTTTCTGTAGAAAGTCTCTGTCCTAAATACTCTGTATTTGGGAGGTCCTGAATCATATGTCTAAACAGTGGCCACTCACTCCAATATTCCCATGAGGCCGACATTGCATATGAAATTATTTTATCTCCATCAAGTGCAATTACAAGTCCATTCTCCTTTTCTATTAAGGCCAAGAATTGTTCATCAGTAAATAATGTTGTCACGAATCCATCTTTTTTGTATTCTTCTTTAATTGTAGAAACATGGTACTTTTGTTGTAATTCTTTGATTCCTTCTAAATCTTCAGCATTTGCACATCGGTATACAATCATCGTTTTCTCCTTCTTCGCTCTTTAAAGTCTTATTTTATAAACCGTGCTAAAACGGAACAAAGAGATAATCACTTAATCTAAATTCAATTCTAAAGACTCTGTTTTATATTCCTTAGAATAAAATCTCTATCAGATCTTCTATTCCAGTTTTCACATCTATTTTATCATAAGCTCTATACTTAATAAATGAAATAGTCCGGAAACAAAGAGACCGATAGAGCTTTTTATCGATCCCTTCGTCTATTATATTTGAGGATTTCGCTTTAAAATACCTAGTAAAACTGCTCCTAATACAGTACCTGCAACTAAAGAGACCAAGTACATAAGTCCATTTCCTACTACAGGGAATACAAATATCCCTCCATGAGGTGCCATTAATGTACAGTTAAATAACATTGAAAGTCCTCCGGCTAATGCAGATCCTGCTATACAAGCAGGTATTACTCTAAATGGATCTGCTGCTGCAAATGGTATTGCACCTTCTGTAATAAATGAAAGTCCCATAATGAAGTTAACAGGTCCTGATTTTCTTTCTGTTTCTGTAAATTTATTTTTAAATAATAATGTTGCAAGTGCGATTGCTGTCGGTGGCACCATTCCGCCTATCATAACTGCCGCCATAATATTATAATTTCCGGCTGCAATAGATGCGGTCCCAAATACATATGCCGCCTTATTAAAAGGTCCTCCCATATCTATTGACATCATTCCACCCAGAATCATACCTAAAATTACTGAGCTTACACCTTGAAGTCCGTTTAGCCAATTATTTAAACCGGTATTTATTACTCCTACTATGGGTTCTATTATATAGAACATCGATAAACCGATTAGAAGTATTCCAAGTAGTGGATAGATTAATATCGGTCTGATTCCATCTAAACTCTTAGGCAGAGATTCAGTTGCCTTCATTAAGAACTTTACAATATAGCCTGCCAAAAATCCTGCTACTAATGCGCCTAAGAATCCACTCTTTCCAGCTGCGGCAATCGCTCCTCCGACAAAACCCACTGCTAGACCGGGTCTATCTGCAATACTAAGAGCAATGAATCCTGCCAGTATTGGGAGCATAAAGCTAAATGCGGTTCCTCCGATATCTTTAATCATGGCAGCTATTGGAGTTATCGAGCCGAAGTTTCCTCTTAAATCCTCAGGTAAAGCATTCATATCTACACTGAATCCATCAATCAAAAATGCCAATGCAATTAGGATTCCTCCACCTACGACAAAAGGAAGCATATGGGATACCCCACTCATCAGGTCCTTGTATATTTTATGTCCGATGCCTTCAGAGTCTCTCGTTTCAACTGTTTCAGTTTCACTCGCTCTATATGTCTTGGTGCTTTCTGATAGCACTTTTTCAATTAGTTCTCCGGGTTTTGAGATACCGTCAGACACCTTGGTTTCTATTACTTTTTTCCCGTTAAATCTGGACATTGGAACTGCTGTATCGGATGCAACTATGATTCCGTCAGCTTCCCTTATATCTTCAGCTGTCAGTACATTTTTTGCTCCACCTGAGCCTCTCGTCTCAACCTTTATATCATATCCCAGTTCACGAGCCTTTTTCTCAAGTGCTTCTTGTGCCATGTAAGTATGTGCAATTCCGGTTGGACAACCTGTCACTGCAAGCAGTTTCAGTCTTGGTGATTCGCTTTTAACTTCTTCAGGGATGATTTCCTCATTATCACCATCTTTTTCAGCTTGTGCATCATTTATGATTTGAAGAAATTCATCAACAGATTTTGCAGCTACTAGGCTTTCTATGAAGTTTGAATCCATAAGCATCATTGAAAGCTTGCTTAACATCTCCAGATGTACATTAGAATCTTCAGCCGGTGCTGCTATCAAAAATATGAGTTTGGTAGGTTCTCCATCCAGTGACTCATAGTCAACACCTTCAGGTACTGTCATCGCTGCTATACCCGGCTTAATGACCGCTTCAGATTTTCCGTGTGGGATTGCAACTCCCTCACCGACACCGGTAGTACCTTCTTCTTCCCTTGCAAATACTCGTTTTTCAAAAACTTCTCTATCCGATATCCTACCACTCTTCATCATAAGATCGACAACTTGATGAATTGCATCTGCTTTATCCAAGCAAGATGCATTCAGTTTAATACTCTCCCTGGAAATTAAATCAGTAATTTTCATTGTTTTTCCTCCACCAATCCTATTTTTATTTGACTCAATAAATTCATAATTTCTTCTCCGGTCCCTAGGTTTTCAGAAAATGCACTTGCTGATCCTGCAGCAATTCCATATCTGAAAGCCTCTGTATAATCTGCAAGTTCCAAGTACCCATAGATAAATCCTGCAACCATAGAATCGCCTGCACCAACAGAATTTACCAATTTCCCAACGGGAGCATTTGCATGGTATTCGTCTCCGGTTTCAGTTAACATCACTGCTCCATCACCACCCATAGAAACCAATATATTCCTGAATCCTTTTTCCTGCAATAATCTTGCGTATTTTCCAGCAGTTTTTTTATCTTTTATTTCCACATTGAACAATTCGCCCAATTCTTCATGATTTGGCTTAATCAGAAAAGGTTTTAAATCTGCCACGCTCATCAATTGCTCTTTTGTAGCATCGACAATAACCTTTACACTATCAGGTACCTTATCCATAATGAGCCTATAGGAATCTTCTTTCATATTTCGTGCAATATTCCCCGAAAGGATTAGAACATCTCCTTCGGTTAGCTTTTCCAACTCTATAATCACCTTCTTAAAATCTTCATCTGTGACTATCGGTCCCATTCCATTTACAGCCGTTTCTATATCTCCTCTTACTTTGAGATTAATTCTTGTAAAACCATTTTCTACTTCTATCATTTTATTGGAGATATTTTGCTCATCCAGCATCCGAGTCAGTTCACGCCCTGTAAAGCCGGCTACAAAACCAAGAGCCGTAGATGCCATGCCCAGGTTCTTTAGTACCTGACTGACATTCAGGCCTTTTCCTCCCGGAAGCATATATTCCGATTTTGTCCTATTTATTTTTCCGATATTAAAATCTTCAATGTCTACAATATAATCCAATGATGGATTTAGGGATAGAGTCGTAATCATTATTCCTCCTATTTTTGATTATTTGTGACTGATTTTGAATTATTTAATACTATTATACCACTTAAAATTTAATTGTCAATCGTTTTCAGTCATTTAATTTCATTTTCAAGAATTAATTTGACGGATTATGATTAATATGACACAATATAAATATATTTTATTTATGGATGTGATAATTTTGATAAGCGAACAAAGAAGAGAAGTCATTCTGGATTTGGTAAATACTGAGGGTTCTGCATCTGTGATTAAACTTGCAGAATTACTCGATGCTTCGGAATCTACAATTAGACGAGATATAATCAAACTGGACGAAGAGAAATTACTTAAAAAAGTTCATGGTGGAGCAATCACAATTGAAACCGATCACCGAATCGATGTCAGCAGCACTATTAGAAGTCAGCAAAATCAAGATTCAAAGAAAATAATCGCAGAAAAGGCAAGTCTGCTTATTAAAGAAGGAAATAGAGTTTATATCGATGCGGGAACTACGACTTATGAGATAACGGGATTTGAACTACCTAAGAAAGCAGTCTATATCACAAATGATATATTGATAGCACAGAGTCTAATAAAAAAATCACTTAAGGTCTATCTTCCCGGAGGAGAGTTAAAAGAATCTACAATGGCAATAGTAGGCGAAGAATGCGTCGAATCCATATCTAAGTGGAATTTTGATATTGGTTTTTTCGGTACAAATGCAGTTTCCAACTCAAACGGATACACAACACCAGATGCAGGAGAAGGTTTAATAAAAAGAAAAGCCATGCTGAAATGTAGAAAAGCATATGTACTTGCAGATACATCGAAACTTGGAAAATCAAGCGCTATAACATTCGGAAACCTGGAAGAAGCAGAACTGATAACTGAAATTGATTGATTGCAAAAGATTTAATTATAGGAGGAGTAATAAATTGAATTTCTTAAATCTTTACGAAAAGTATAGAATCATTATAACCTGCTTATTCGCTGCTCTTTTTATCCTCAAAATATTTTTAAAGAGCATCCTGATAAGTCTTTTTATCGTATCCATCGCAGCTTGGAGCACTTACTATTATTTCAGAAAAAGCAAAAAACCTGAAACCATTGTCTGGGCAGCTATAAATGTACTATATTTTTATCTTATTCTTAGATCATTGTAATACTTAGATATTAAAAATTCCAAACAAGTAAGCCACCACTAAAAAGTGGTGGCTTTCTTACTTATTTATTTGTCTTCTTTAAATGTTAAGAACCAGTCTTTCATTTCGTATCCTTCGCCTTTTGCCAGTTCCATTCTCTCTTTGATTGCTCCACATGTTCCTGGTGGTGGTACTATAACGTCTTTGCCCGGTTCCCAGTTAGCTGGAAGTGCTACGCTTTCAGCATCTGCTTTTTGTAAACCTAGAATGATTCTCTTAATTTCATCAAAATTCCTTCCCAGTGCTGCAGGATAGTATAGAATTGTTCTAATAACTCCCTTTGGATCAATAAAGAATACAGCTCTTACTGCTGATGTATCTGATTCGCCTTGAAGCATTCCGTATTTTTTAGCAACATCCATTTTAAGGTCAGCTATTACAGGAAAATCTATGGCAGGTTTTTCAATTCCGTTCCAAGTGTATCCTCTTATTGCGTTTAACCATGCCAGATGTGAATGTATTGAGTCTATTGATAGTCCTACCAATTCAGTATTTAATTCTCTGAACTCATCATGCATTGATGCAAATGTCATAAACTCAGTGGTACATACCGGAGTAAAGTCAGCCGGATGTGAGAATAAAATTACCCATTTTCCTTCATAGTCTTGAGGGAATTTCATATCCCCTTGTGTAGTTACAGCTTCAAATTCCGGTGCTCTTGATCCGATTAGCGGAAAGTTTACTTCTTGATTAATGTTCTCAGTCATTTGATTCCTCCTAGTTTTTTTATTTTTGAAGGCACTTACTACAAGTACCTCTTAATACTATTTCTTCTTTTTTGATATTAAAGTCTTCCAGACCTTCATATCTATTTTTGTATAAGTATGGGAAATTAAAAATCTCACCACAACTATCACAGACGAAGTGTCCATGCTCATCCATCAACAAATCATATCTGGTTTCTTGATTGTCAGCTGACATGGTATTTACTATTTTCTGTTTAGAAAATAGATTTAACGTATTGTATACCGTTGCTTTCGAAAGTATAGGAACCTCATCAATTAAACCTTTATAGATATCATCCGCAGTTGGATGCGTATCGTGAAGGATTAAATACTCCAGTACCTTCACCCTTTGGAATGAGGGTTTTATCCCGTGCTCTTCTAATAGCTTTAAGGCATCCAGTTTCTCATTCATAACTTCTCCTTTCCTAAAGCGTTTAGAATCATTCTAATATAATAATACATCTAATATTATATTCTGTCAAGCCTTATGTCGTATTTTTTTAATATTAGTGTGTAATTTATATTTTTTGTTAATTTATGGCTTTTAATCCCAACTTTTACTCATTATTTAGCACTACCTGTCTTGATTCTTAATATAAGTATGGCTTCTTGATCTTTGATTTCATCATTTATATTCCTTTGACCA
This sequence comes from Peptoniphilaceae bacterium AMB_02, assembly GCA_036321625.1. Lineage (NCBI taxonomy): Bacteria > Bacillati > Bacillota > Tissierellia > Tissierellales > Peptoniphilaceae > Microaceticoccus > Microaceticoccus formicicus. The sequence continues at coordinate 107,409 of CP143259.1, read as the reverse complement.
TCCTTAACTTCACCTAAGTCAAAAGATGAAATACCCTTTCCATCTAAATCAATATTCATACCTGCTAAAATATATTCGCTATCGGGTTTTAATTCGAAACTTTTTTCATCTTCTTTCATATCCGGATTAAGAGACCATCCAGTGGCAACCTGTCCATGAGGGTATGAATAAGTGAATGTTTTAGATTTCAGTTTTATTCCATTATATTCTTTTAAAATCCTCCAGTTAAATCCAATGTTTTCATCTTTATCATTTTTCTCATCCCAATACGCTAATACCAATTTATATTCATCCATTTCTCCTTGATTAAACACATTGTCTACGACCTTCTGACCCCTATGCCACACTTCTGTGTTTATTGTCATACTGCTCATTCCGGGTGCTTTAATCTCAAAGATTTTAGCGTATTGCCCACTTGCATCGATTAAAAGCTCTTCGTTTTGCGTTATTTTAGGGATTGTAACTTTGGATTTTGGTTCTCCTTGACATCCTGCTGTAAATACCAAGATCAAGGCTAGTGTAAATGCTAAGTGCATTTTTTTCATCAATTTCACCTTCTCCTGTATTTTAAATTTCTATGCATTATTTACCCTAAAAAATCTTAAACTAACATACATAAATGGATTGAGAGTTATTTTCTGTTTACCTGCATCTTTTTTTTACCTAAATATAATTCTCTTTTGAATTTATCACTTTTTCGATATTTATTTCTTACTATTTTAACGGTATCAAAAGATAAATTTCACCGTCTTACATTATTCCCATAAAAAAGTCCCGGTAAATTTATACCGAGACTTTAATAATTTATTCTACATTTATACTGCCGTTTACAGTCGATCCGAACAGTCTCAAAGAATCTTCGGCTTCTTCAGTAAATCCTTCTGTGTAACCTATTACGTCCTTACCGTCCTGTACTATGCTTGTAAATCTATCTGATAGCACTACTTTTGTGGAGTATTTATTCATTTTTTCATATTGAGCTTTAACGCCTCTTACATAGCTTCCAATTCCAACCCTTATACTGCCATTTGTAGTATAAGTCGCAAGTTTGGATGCAACATTTGAGATATCCTGAACAGCTATGCTGCCATTTATAGTCTTAACTTCGGTTTCATTGACATAAAGACCTGTGATTATAACTTTACCGTTGGTATTGGTGATATTTAAGCTCTTGCCATTATGGTCGATTATTTCTACTTTAGCATTTTTAGTTTCAATTACTGACTTTTCAGCAGTCATTGAATTTAGAGTTATTTTACCATTAGTCGTTTCAAGTTCAAGGTATCCTAAATCCAGTATACCTGCGTCTACTCCTCCATTAACCGATTTTACCATCAATGCTTCGTAGTATCTTCTAGGTACAGAAACTTCTAGGTTTAGTTCAAATGGCTGTGACCCACCGGAATGAAATATAGGTTTAATAGATATTTCATTTTCCACTTTTTCTAATTTGAAGAATTCATGGTCAGGTCCCAACAGTTTTTCATCATAATAGATTTTTGCTATACAATCGATAAAGCTATTATCCCAAGGATAAATCTCAATCTTACCATTGATATTGTCGATTTTAAGTTTAGGATTTTCGATTTCCGCAATTTCCAGTGATTGTGATTTCTCTATTTTGGACTTATATCTACCATAACTTGAACCAAAACTGATATTAAAATCTTCTAAATCGATGTTCTGGATTGTTTCTGAAGTCTTTTTAAATAGTTTTTCTAATGAACTGGTTATTTTGCTAACTACATTTTCTTCGAAGTCTTTAAATTTATTCTCGCTGTCTTCTTCTACATCTTTAGTTTCGCCCATAGCCTCAAGAAGTCTTAATGCTTCTTCCTCTGAAATCTTGCCTTCTTTAAGCATATTTAAAACCAATAATTTTTCTTTACTCATTGTTACCCTCCAAATTTAAATTTTCTATCATTTCTGCAGCCTCTTCGGGACTTATTTGCCCTTCGTTTAGCATATTAAGTATCTCTATGCGAGATTGGTCACTTTCCACCTTGTGTCCAAGTGCATTTATAACTTGATCCAGTTTATTTCTGACAGTCGGATATGATATACCAAGTTCTTTTTCTATTTCCTTGATACTTCCTCTCTTCATTACAAATATCTCTATAAAATCTTTTTGTTCTTGAGTTAATTTTGAAAATTTATCTTGCCTGAAATGTCCTCTAATTGTAGTATGACATTTTAAACACTCATATTCTCTTATTACGAGATCTCTGTCACATACGGGACAATTACTCAAATTGGTTTTTACCATTTCGATCACCTCTTAAATATATAATAACACCTCATTTTAATAATGTCAATGTAGAGATTAATATTTTTAATTACAACGTTGTATTAATTGATTATTTTTAATTTTATAATTAATTATTTTTAATTTTATAATTAATTATTTTTATTTTTTGCTTGATTCTATCCCTTGTTTGTAATCTTCCAATAAAAAAGAGATCTGATTCTTCAATCAAATCTCTTTTTTTTGCAATTGTCAGTCAATATGGACTATATATTTCATTCTATCCCAAACTATTTTTATCAAAACTGCGTAAATCGGTATCGAAACCGCTTGTTTAATAGCACTTTGAATCATCAAATACCAGAAAGTATACTTACCATATATTACGGACATCAAGTACGGTGTCATTATTACGGAGGTGATGACTTGTCCGATAAAAACACCTATAAGTATCTTCCAAAATTTGTAATCGGGATAATCATCTCCCAGAATAGTTGTAATCAGAACAGGTATCATACCGGTAAGTGCGGATGTAAATGTAAAAACCGGATTAAAGGGAAATCCTGCGGGTCTCACTATGAAAGCAAGTATATCAGCAAGTAGTCCTACTACAAATCCCATGACAGGTCCCAGTACATAGCCCGAAAATATGATAGGAAAGCCTGAAAAGCTTAAGTTTCCAATCCTAAGGGTATTAATTACCACAGAAAGTCCGATAAAAAAGCTGGCATATGTTATTGTCATCACGGTGAATTTCCGTTGTTTTTTCATGTCATTCCTCTTGTTTAATATTTCAATTATATTAATTTATATTTAGTTGAATTATATTCATTTCAACAACTATATGATATCATAAAATCCATTTGAACTCTAAAGTTTATATAAAATTTAACTTTTACCTAATACTCATCCAGAAAATTATGCTTAACTCCATTTTTCTCATATCCTATAACCATATCCAAGTTTACATTTTCAGCTGCTCTAAAGATGGAGATGTCGAGATTTACATGTTCCTCGTTTAATTTTTCAATGAGTTCCTTGATATCGACTCTTGTAGAACCTACACTTTTTGCTGCCACACTGCAAGCGCAGTCGAGGGCTTTTATTCCTGTATAATTTATCCACCTTATTATATATTCTTCCTTAACAAGGTACAGCGGCCTAATTATCTCCATATTTTCAAAATTATCTGATTTTAATTTCGGCATCATGGTCTTAAAGCATCCCGCTCTTAAAACATTGAGCATGGTCGTTTCTATTACATCGTTAAAATGATGACCGAGCGCCAGCTTATTGCACCCCAGTTCCCTTGCATTACTGTAAAGAGCTCCCCTTCTCATCCTAGCACACATATAGCAGGGATTGTCCGCAGAGATTTTGTCAGCTACTTTAAAAACATCGGTATCAAAGATCTTGACCGGTATTCCCAAGGCTTCGCAGTTTTGTTCCAGTCTCTCCCTGTTTTCCACTGCATATCCCGGATCCATGGCTATAAATTCCAATCCAAACTTCACAGGACCATGTTTTTGTAATTCTTGAAGCAATTTCGCCAAAATTAAACTGTCTTTTCCTCCGGATATAGCAGACGCTATTACATCACCTTCGGAAATTAACTCATATTCTTTAACAGCTTTGATGAATTTTGACCAAATATGTTTTCTGTACCTCTTGATTAGTGATTTTTCAATTTCATTTATACTTAATATCTCTTCCATTTTCACTCCTATAGTTTCTTATCTACCACAAAATAATAGAGCAGCTGTCTGCTCTATATTGCATTCTTATTTATGATAAGGTTCATTATGATTGATTTTGAATGCTCTGTAGATTTGCTCAAGCAGTATTACCCTGGTTAGTTGATGTGGGAAGGTCATTCTGGATAGAGATAAGCTTAGGTTCGCTCTTCTCTTAACTCCATCAGATAAACCATGTGAACTGCCGATTACGAATGTGATAGCACTTTGTCCCGTAACCATTAAATCAGATATTTTCATAGCCAGTTCTTCACTCGTTATCATTTGTCCTTCAATCGCCATTATAATTACATATTCTGTATCATTAATATGTTGTAATATATAGTCTTCTTCTCTTTTAAGGCAGTTTTCTATGTTCTTTTGAGAAGCTTTATCCGACAATCTCTCCTCGGCAACTTCTACTATTTCAATCTTACTGTATCTACCTAGACGTTTTCTATACTCGGTTGCGGCATCCTTTAAATACTCCTCTTTTAAGTTACCTACCGCAATAATCTTTATTTTCATTTTCTATCTCCTAAAGCTCTATTAACATACTCGGATTATATCTATCAGCAACTTTAATAAATGCATCATTATCCGTATCCATTCCAATGGATCTCAAGTATTCAACTACGGTCCTCAATGCTTTTTGTGGGGTGTTGTTTTCTTCACTCAAATGACTTAAAAACACTCTTTCTCCCATTCCTCTAAGCATCTCACCCAAGACATTACCACAGTCTATATTGGAAAGATGTCCGTTTAGACCTCTAACTCTCTTTTTTAAGAGTTCAGGATAAGGTCCCGTCTCCAGCATATGGAGATCATGATTTGCTTCAAGAAAGTATAGATCACTTCCCTTTATTTTCTCTTTCATTTTTTCAGAAACAAATCCCGTGTCGGTCAGTACCGATATTTTCTTTCCTTTTGATTCTACTATATAACCTACTGCGGAAGCACTGTCATGATATATGGACATAGGATGTATGTCAACATCGCGTAGTTCTATATCCATGTCCGACTTGAACACTATGATGTTTTCATCTTTAATCTTACCAATAGTCTTATCCATGGCAAGCCAAGTATCATAGTTCGCCACAATTGGAAGATTAAATCTCCTCGAAAGCACACCTACACCTTTGGAATGATCTGTGTGCTCATGGGTCACCATGATAAAATCCAGTTCTTCAGCTTTTACACCTATGCTGCTAAGGAGTTTTTGTATCCTAACTCCACTTAGTCCGGCATCTATTAAAAATTTCGACTTTTCAGTCTCTATATATAATGAATTCCCACTACTACCGCTGGCAAGCGAACAGAATTTCATATAATACCTCCATTTCATAATACATTATATAGTAAAACTACGTTTTTGTATAAGTTTTTTATAATATTCTACCTACATTTCGGCTATATTTTTCATAAAAAATTTAATAACACAGGTAATAAAAATGCGCATTGATATATTTGCATAAATGATATCGATACAAAAGAGGCTTTATCTCTTGAATTTAAGCGTTTTTTATTATATAATTTTACTAACGAAGGGGAGTAGCTCATTAAATTCATGTCGTCAATACGGCGATAGCCCGGCATGACACCTTTTAGGTAAGCAAGACCTTTGTTTAAGCTTCGCTTGGACAATGGTCTTTTTTATATTGAACAAGCAAAATAAAGGGGGATGAAAATGGAATGGTATAAGAAAAAACCGGAGGATTTGTATACCGAACTTCAAACAGATCCTAAAAAGGGCTTGACTCAGGAGACTGCTGAATATGTACTTCTTAAGCATGGTTCGAATGAGTTGAGAGAAGAAGAGAAAAAGTCCTTAGCCGCCAAGCTGATAGAACAGTTCAAAGATCCGCTGATAATCATCTTGATACTTGCAAGTATTGTTTCAGCATTCTTGGGAGATTATGTAGAGGCAGTAATTATAATTGCAATTGTAATAATAAACGCGGTACTTAGTCTATATCAAGAAGGTAAGGCAGAGCAAGCTATTGAAGCACTCCAGAAGATGTCTTCGCCGAATGCCAAGGTAATACGGGACGGAGTTGAACAGTCACTTCCTTCCAGCAAGATTGTGCCGGGAGACTTAATAAGACTTGAAACAGGTGACATAGTACCAGCCGACATAAGACTTATTGAGAGTGCAAATTTAAAAATCGATGAATCGTCACTGACAGGAGAGTCAGTTCCAGTAGAAAAGGATGCAAGTGTAGTATATCAGGACACAATTGAAATTGGAGATAGAGAAAACTACGCTTACAGTTCAACCATAGTTTCATATGGTAGGGGTATGGGTATTGCCGTAGAGACAGGACATGGAACTGAAATTGGAAAAATAGCAACCACAATTCAATCTTATGAGGACGAACAAACTCCTCTACAAAAGAAACTTACCGAATTGTCGAAACTACTTGGACTTATAGTCGTCGGCGTTTGTATTGTCGTAGTAATTTTAGGTCTGTTTTATAAACACGAAATCTACGAGATGTTCTTAATGGCAATATCACTTGCAGTAGCTGCAATTCCTGAAGGATTGGCCGCTATTGTAACCATAGTATTATCACTTGGAATGGGTAGAATGGCAGAGCGTAATGCGATAGTCAAAAAATTACTCGCAGTTGAAACTCTGGGAACCACAACGGTTATTTGTTCAGATAAAACCGGTACTCTTACTCAAAACGAAATGACCGTTACTAAAGCCTTGGTAGACGATAAAGTCGTCGAAGTCGAGGGAACCGGTTATGAACCGCTTGGAAATATAGTTTATGATGGTCATGAGGTCGAAGACGGAGAGTTCTCTTCCCTGTTTACATTGATGAGCATTGCAATGCTTGCAAATGATGCAAAACTTGAGAAGCATGGTAATATGTATCAAATGATAGGAGATCCAACAGAAGGATCACTGATTACTTTTGCAGGTAAAAAGAATCTTGAAAAATCAAAAATGGAAGCCGACTATCCTAGGATAGATGAAATACCTTTTGACTCAGAAAGAAAGATGATGTCAACCTTCCACAAAAACTTCTTACCAGGTAAAATCGTATCCTTTACAAAAGGTGCACCGGATCTTATTCTGGAAAGATGTACTCATAAGCTGGTAGATGGTAAAGTTGTAGAACTGTCACAAAAAGATAGACAAGATATAATGGACACCAATAGCGAGTTTGCTCTCCAAGCTCTTAGAGTTCTTGCTTTCGCTTTTAGATCATACGACTCCATGCCGATTGAAGTTGATCATGAACATATTGAAAGAGACATGATTTTCGTCGGTTTGACGGGAATGATTGACCCGGCTAGACCTGAGGCGAAAGATGCCATTGCAGAATGTAAATCAGCAGGTATTACTCCTATTATGATTACCGGAGACTATTTGGAAACTGCATATGCAATAGGAAGAGACTTAGGTATTTCAAGCTCTGAAGAAGACGCCATAATGGGTAGAGAGCTTAATGCAATGAGTACTGAAGAAATAAGAGAAATCGTCAAGAAGAAGAGAATCTTTGCTAGGGTTTCTCCGGAAAATAAAGTTCAAATCGTGACTGCACTTAAGGAAAATGGCCATATTGCAGCAATGACAGGAGACGGTGTAAATGATGCACCTGCAATAAAGAAAGCCGATATTGGTATCTCTATGGGTATAACCGGAACAGATGTTGCGAAAAACACTTCCGATGTAATCCTAACCGATGATAACTTTGCCACAATAGTAAATGCCGTTGAAGAAGGCAGGATAATTTACTCTAATATCAAAAAGTTCGTATCCTTCCTATTATCATGTAATATCGGAGAAGTATTGATAGTATTTATTGCGATACTGATAAATGTACCTCTTCCATTGACTCCAATACAATTATTGTGGTTAAACCTGGTAACAGACTCATTCCCGGCATTAGCACTGGGAGTTGAGCAAGGTGAAGAAGATATTATGAACCAGCCACCTAGAGATCCTAATGAAGCAATAATAGACAAGAAAACCGGATTCTCAATAGCTGTTCAAGCCATAGCGATTACCGCAGCAACTCTAGGCGCATACTTCTATGGTATGAAAGTTTACGGATCAGGCTCAGAAGGATCCAGAATGATGGCATTTTCAACTCTTATAACTGCAGAACTGCTAAGAGCATACTCAGCGAGAAGTTCTCATTTTACACTTGCCAGAATCGGAGTTCTAAGCAATAGATTTATGGTATATGCAACAGGTCTTTCATTTGGACTGCTACTACTCGTTCTATATATTCCTTTCCTAAGAGATATATTTAACGTAATAGTTCCAAGCGCAATGGACTGGGCTGTAATCATAGGATTTGCGTTAATCCCTATGCTAGCAGGAGAAATCAAAAAAGCAATTACACAAAAACAATATCTTAAAGCAGAATAAAAAAGCTGCTGCATAAGATCTATTTAAACTCAAAAGGACCTATCGAAATGATAGGTTCTTTTTTAGTATAATTAATTCATCAAGAGATTGTCTTCAGTGATAAGAGAATTATTCTAAGAAATCTAGATTATAGAATAAAAGTGACTATATTCGTAAAGTATCAATTGATTATGCCCATAAATTTAGAGTAAATTTAACTACTCTTCATATTGTAATGATGCATGTTATAATTCGCTAATAGTAGATAAAAAATTATCATCAAGGCTATTCTGGATTAATATATATAAATTTATTTACATATATAAAACATCAAACGCGAGTTTTACCAAGTTTTATGGATTTATATACGAAAAAGTCAATTAAATCAACCCTGACCCCGTTTAAAAACAAAAAAGAAGGTAGTTTATCAGGATTTAGTTTGTACTGATATTCTACCTTTTTTATGATTTTATATTTTTCTGGCCACCAACAATCTATCAACTCTTCCCCGTAGTATACCGATGCTCACTATACCTTTTAAACCGGCAGAAATAGACATGGATATCCAGACTCCGAGAACTCCGAATACAGGCATCAATACTAGAGCAAGAGGTACTCTGAGGATATTAAATACCACTCCTATGATTCCAGGTGTCTTAGGTTCTCCTATCCCGTTATAAACCCCTGTGCATGCGATTTCGATAGTCATAAACACCTGAGACAATCCAATTATCTTAAGGTATTTTATTCCGAGTGCTATTGCAGCTTCATCATTTGGAAGGAATATTCTGAATAGTGGGTCACCGAATAAAAAGAAGCAAAGTGTAACAAATAGTCCTAGGATAGTAACTATTATGGTACTCAGTTTAAAGGCTTCCTTAATCCGCCCAAAGTTTTTTGCCCCATAGTTTTGTCCCGTAAATGCAGCCAGAGCAGCACTGAATCCATCTGTCGTCATCCAAGAAATCGACTCGATCATCGACCCAACCGAGTATACCGCAACCGGAATTGCTCCATAAAACGCCATGTATTTATTCAAAATCATGGTCACAGCGGAATGTATGCCCGATTGAAAAAAGGATGGCGTTCCAAGTTTGATAATACCAATCATCTCTTCAGTATCGATGGCTTTTCTTAAGCCGGATCTATAAACCAAATCTTTTTCTTTGAAGATTAAAACGACAAATAGTATCGTTACAATCATCTGAGAGAATACCGTCGCCGCAGCTGCTCCTCTTATCCCCATGCCGGGAATAAATCCGAATCCGAATATCATAATCGGATCCAGTATTATATTTAATACGAGTCCTATAACATTCATTCGAAAAGGAGTAACTGAATTACCCATACTATTATAACTGGCGGAAAGTACAGGATTAATAAAACTGAAAACGAAGCCCAGTGCGATAATCGATAGGTATTGTATTGCCATCTCAGCAACATTTGGTACCAAGCCGAAAAACCCGATTATCTGATTTCTAAATACAATCATTAGCACACATAATCCGAGCCCCATTAGTATGGCAAGTTGGAATCCGTTCCTAAAACTCTTCATAGTGGCTTTTAAATCACCGGCTCCGTACGCTTGGGATGACCTTATACTCATACCGACCCTTGGAATCAGCATTAAGGCATTTGAAAACCAAATAAGCATGCCCACCGTTCCCGAGGCTGCCACTGCATTTGTTCCTATTCTTCCTATCCATATGATATCCGTAAGAGCATAAGCCATCTGTACAAATGCAGTCCCCATAAGAGGTCCGGACAATCTCAATAGAACCTGTAGTATTTTTCCTTCTAATAGTTTTATATTTTTATCCATTCTTCACCCCATGGAAATTAACTTAATATACTTAATCCTGTATAAAGGTCGTAATATCGACCTCTTTGTGAAATCAGGTCGTCATGATTCCCTCTTTCGATGATTTCACCATCTTCAAGAACGAATATAGCGTCTGAGTCGTGAATTGTAGAGAGCCTATGTGCTATGACCATTACGGTCCTTCCCTTCATAAGATTATACATGCCTTCCTGTATAATCCTCTCAGTCCTGGTGTCCACAGAACTCGTAGCTTCATCAAGTATGAGCACGGGAGGGTCGGCAATAGCGGCTCTGGCAATTGATAAGAGCTGTTTCTCTCCTTGTGAGAGTTCGGCACCTGAACCTCCAATAACCGTTTGATAACCATCCTTTAAATGTTTTATAAAGGAAGATGCATTCGAAAGTTCCGCAGCTTTAATTACTTCAGCTTTGGTCGAGTCCTTCCTGCCATATTCTATATTCTGTTCTATAGTTCCGGTAAATAAATTGACCTCTTGATGTACGATGCCAAAGGACCTTCTCAAGTCTGCCTTTGCAATGTCTTTAATATTTATGGAATCAAAGCTTATCTCGCCTGAATCCGGTTCGTAGAACCTGTTGATCAGATTCATTATGGTTGTCTTCCCGGCTCCTGTCGATCCTACAAAGGCAAGTTTTTGTCCCGGTTCGGCATAAAAACTAATATTTTTCAGGACGGGCTTATCTTTAATATATCCGAAATTTACATTTTTGAACTCTATTCTACCTTTAAGCTCAATAATTTCATCTGTTTCCTTATTATGCCAACCCCATCTATTACAACGAGTATCGCTACAAATTATAATTTGACCATTTTCACTTCTTATATTTACTAATTCATACTTACCTTCATCGACTTCTTTTTCCAAGTCGAGAACTTCAAAAACCCTTTCAGCTCCTGCAAGGGCAGAAAATATAGAGTTGATATTTTGAGTAGCATTGCCTATCGGACCACTCACCTGTCTTGAATACTGAAGATAAGCTATTAATGTACCTATGTCGAAACTTCCTCTTATAGCCAGCAGTCCACCGAAAACACATATTATAGCATAGCTCACATATGTGAGATTGACCATGCTTGGCATCATGGAGTACGAGGCTGCCATGGCATTAGTTTGAACTCTTTTTAATTCCTTATTCTTTAATTCAAAATTCTCTATGGCTTTTGATTCATACCTGAAAACTTTAATGACTTTCTGCCACTTTACTTTTTCTTCAATATAGCCATTTAAATCCCCCAAATACCTTTGTTGTTTTCTAAAGTATTTTCTACTCTTGGAACCTATGGATTTCGCTATAAAAATCATAAGGATCAGTGATAGAAATGTAATCAAAAACAGAGTAGGACTTAAAAACAGCATAGCAATTACAGTTCCGGTAAAAGTAAATGCAGCGGATACCAAATCCAGTAATGATGATGCAAGAGCGTCGTTTAAATTATCTACATCATTTGTAAATCTACTCATTACATCACCATGAGCATGCATTTCAAAATACGAAATCGGCAAATACTCTACATGCTCAAATAGTTGATTTCTTATATATGATATTACACTCTGAGAGACCTCAAGCATAATTCTCCTGTAAATAAATGAAGCAAGTACAGTAAAAGCACTTATCCCGGTCAGTAATAAAAGCATTTTTAATAATCCATTAAAATCTCCGGGGATTAAATAATCATTGACTATCGGCTTTAGTAAAAAACCCGTAGCTACTGATCCTAAACTCGACAATAGCATCAAGAAATAAGATAGTATAACGATGTATTTATAAGGTTTTAAATAACTGAGAAGTCTCATAAAAGCCTTCATACTGTTTCTCGGCTTATCTATCTTTCCCCTATTCCTAGCCATTTTTATTCACCTTCTTCTGAGTCTCGTAAACTTCTAAGTAGATTTCCGAGCTCTTTATAAGTGATTCATGGGTTCCGAAATCTACAATGCGTCCATCGTCCATGACCAAAATCAAATCTGATTCTCTTAGTGTTTTTATCCTTTGAGAAATGGTAATAACGGTTGTATCACCGAGCTCTTTATCTATTCCTTCCCGGATATTTTGCTCAGTTGAAGTATCGACAGCTGAAGTACTGTCATCCATTATCAGTATCTTAGGATGAGTCAGTATAGCTCTGGCGATACAGAGTCTTTGCTTCTGACCACCCGATAGATTAGATGCCTCCTGTTCTAGGATATGATCAAAACCATCGGCGAGCTTGTTTATAAATTCAAGAGCAACTGCTATTTCACAGGCCTTGATTAATTCTGACTCAGTAGCATTCTCATTACCAATCCTCAGGTTTTCTGATATGGTACCTGAAAAGAGCGTATTTTGTTGGAGCACCATGGATACACCTTTACGCAATTCGTCCGGAAAGTACTTCTTGATATCTACATCATCCACCAAAATTACACCTTTATCCAGCTCGTATAATCTTGGAATTAATTGAACAAGAGTACTCTTGCCTGATCCTGTACCTCCCAATATACCTACCTTCATACCTGGCTCTATAACTAGATTTATATTTTTTAGCACATAATCATCACTCGACTTATGGTACTTGAAAAAGACATCTTTGAATTCTATCTTACCGTATTTTACAATATTTTCACTATTTGCAGCAGTAATATCAATGCCTTTTTCAGTTTCTATAACTTCAAACACCCTTTTAAGCGAAGCCATGGATCTTGAAATGCTGACGACTACAAAAGACAGCATCATCATAAAGAACATTATTTGGTTTACATAGGAGATAAATATTGTAAGTTTACCTATGGTAAGATCTCCAGAATAAACCATATTTCCACCAATCCATAGAATCGCAATTATCGTCCCAAAAGTTAAAACCTGAACCAAAGGCATGGCCATGACCATATACCTAAGGGCTTTTAGAGATATATTTTTTAAACTGAGATTCTTAAGCGAAAATTCTTCAATCTCCTCTTCTTCTCTGTTAAAGAATTTGACAACTCTAATCCCCGCAAGATTTTCCTGGATATTTACATTTAAATCATCCATTCTTTCTTGCATATTAGTAAATAGAGGTCTAACCTTTATTATTAAAAGCGTAATACCTATAGCAAGAACAGGTATGCTCACGATAAACACCGTCGTTAATGGTACACTTATAAACATGGCAAGCACTACTGCGATTATTATCATCAAAGGTGCCCTGATTAGCATTCTCGTAGCCATCATAAATGCAGTTTGAATTCTGGTTATATCAGTTGTTAGTCTTGTTATAAGTGAACCGGTTTTAAAATCATCGATTTGCGAAAAGGATAATTTTTGTATTTCCTCGAATTGTATTTTTCTTAACTCTGCACCAAGTCCTATACCTGTAATCGCTGTGAATCTTGCAGCTGCCCTTCCTAAAAAAAGCGAGATTAGTGCCATTCCAATCATCAGCACACCTTGCTTTAAAATATAATCCATATCTCTATTTACAATTCCTATATCGACAATATTAGCCATAAGTAGTGTCAATATCAATTGAAAAGCAGTCTCAAGAGCGGTACAAAGGACGCCAAGATAGTAATATTTTTTATAATCTTTTAGATAGCCAAAAGCTTTTATCAACATAAATTGCCACTTCCTACTCAAAAAGACCTTGAGCTTTGCTCAAGGCCGTGTTTTTTAATATAGTAAATCTTTTAATCTTCCAACTGTTTTATAGGGGACCTTTTTCAGTTCCTCCAAGTTTTTACAGCCTAGAAGCATCATCACAATCTTCGTTTTATAGATTATTCCTTCAAGATAGTCTCTTGCATAATCAAATCCGCCATGTATCAAATAATTTAGCACTTCACCACTGACACCCACCATATCAGCTCCCATAACCAAAGCTTTTACAATATCAAGTCCGGTTCTTATACCGCCACTAGCTATTATCACCAAGTCTTCAGGGAACTTTCTGTATTCATGTAGTAATTTAGCAGTAGGATTTCCCCAAGAATAAAGATCAGAAAAATCTATATCATTTCTTCTAAGGTTTTCGATTTCTATGAAATTAGTACCCCCACATCCTGAGATATCTATGTATCTCACTCCTGCGTTATAGAGTTTTTTTGCGGCATCATAAGAAATTCCAAATCCAACTTCTTTTACAATTATCGGAAAGTCCAAATTATTTACAGCTTTTTCAATATTATCAAGTATACCCTTGAAATTCCTGTCTCCATCTTCCATTACCAATTCTTGGCAAGGATTTAAATGGAGCTGCATAGCATCAGCATTGATAATTTCTCTTGCTTTTATAATATTTTCAACGCTCGAAGAAGCATTTAAATTTCCTATTATTATATCCTCTTCTTTCAAAAACTCATTTACCGTTTTGAAAGATTCAGATGTGTCTTCTTCATCAAGAACTATTTGCTGAGACCCCACAGCCATTGGAATTCCGAATTCTTTCGCTATCTTTGCTAGATCCCTATTAATCTCAAGCGAAATATCAGCTCCACCTGTCATAGAATTTATCAATAAGGGAAACTCAATTGCCTTTCCCAAAAACTCGGAAGATGTATCTATTTCATCGAACGAGAGGTTTGGCAGTGAATTGTGTTCCAATATTACATAATCAAATAAATTGTCCCCGACATACTCTGTTTTCAAATAATTCTCAATATGCTCTGTCTTTCTTGTTTTCCTCATATCAATCACCCCTAATTTTCAAGTATGTATTCAGGCAACAAGTTTCTAATAAGCTGTGCTGTTCCCTCCTCATCGTAAATATAGTAGGATGTTTCATCAATATAATCAGCATAACCCGGAATAACATATTTTTGAATATTGTTTGTATCTATTTTAGAAGCAGTAGGTATCATAGAAAGAATTAGAGATGTGGGTATATTAGTATCTACACGCTTTGCATAGGTCGTAAAGAAATCCCCAATCTTAGGTAAATTTTCTACCGATATCATCTGCTTAATTATTTGCTGCATTAACTGCTGTTGTGCCTTTACTCTACCAAGATCTCCATCTTCATAACCTTCTCTGAATCTGGCAAAATAAAGTGCTTCCTTACCATTTAATTTTTGAACGCCGGGTTCAAGGAATATTCCCGTTTGATACTCGTAAATCTGCACGGGTACATCAACTTCAACACCGCCCATGGCATCAACAATCTCCTCAACCGCTTTAAAATCAAGCTTAACAAAGTAGTCAAGGTCTATATTCAACCAATCCCTTATCGTCCTTAGTGTAAGAGCCATACCACCATATGCATGAGCATGATTTATTTTATCCATCGAATTCCCAATAAGTACGCGTGTATCTCTAGGTATGGATAAAAGATCTACCTCACCATTATCTAAATTTACTTTCACTATCATAAGAGTATCAGTTCTAACTCTATTCTGTTCATCTCCATCTTGATTATAGTCGACACCGGTTAACAAAAACAATAACTCATGTTTTACAACCTGTTCGATAACATTATCTTCACCAAGATCAACGCCTTTAATTACTTCCTTAGGGCTGCCGGCTTCAAGAACGTCTAAATATTTCGAAAAGAAAATATACGACCCCGAAAAGAAAATCACAGCAACCAGAAAAGTAATGAGAAATTTCTTCTTCATTACTGCTCCTCCTTCAGTCATATTGACTCAATTAACATTATAACACAAAGGCATTATATCATAAAGAACTAATCAAAAAGATTACAAGATTGTTAGTAAACAATTTTTATCGTTATTTTATAATAACACATACTTCCCCCTATTAACAACAGTCCATATATTTAATATATTGAATTATTTTTGGTTGGGGTTGTTGAATTTACCTGTTATTCGTTTTTTTATTAGGGTTTCGTATGGGATGTTTGTGTAAAAGTCATCGAGGTCTATTAGGAAATAGTCAGTATTGGTTTCTAAAATTCGATTTAAGGCTGAGGCTCTTTTTTTCATTATTGCAAACACTCTTTTGGTTTCAAAGATTTGGGATAGTAGTTTCATAAATTTTGGTGATTTTCCTTCGAGGGGACCAACTTCATCCATTACAAAAATCTCTGAGTTATTTTTCAATTGCTCCTCCAGTATTAGACTTCCTGTCGTTTCAAAAAAATCTTCTATGATTTCCATCCTCTCGCCATTCCAACTGGCTACTCTGTATACAGTATTCTCACCTATTTCACTAAGTACTATATCTCTCATCCCGGTTTCTTCATCTATGATGTCGAGCCAAGTTCTAATGCCTGATACTGAACTGAGTTCTTTTAGTATCTCATTTAAAAGTGTAGTTTTACCAATTCCGATACTACCGGTAATGATTAGGTGTTTTTTCCCGGATTTGATAAATTTCTCTAGAGCCATGCTTTTTAATTTTACTATTTCTATTCTTTTCATTTTTCACCTCATATCAAAAGCTGTATCAAGAGTATATTTATTTATACATCTTGACACAGCTCTTAAGATTATTTAAGTGTTGATTTTGACAATAGTTCGGTCACTTCTTCATCAGTTAAGTCGTAGTTATAGAATAATTTATAGAATTCTTTAGTTTCAGCTTTCATGTCATAATCAAAAACTTCAGGATACAATAAGTTTCCTAACCATTTAATACCGAGGATTCTGTTGACTGCCGGAGGTCTTCCCATCCAGTTGTAAGGTCCCATTGGAACTTCGTAAATTTTCCCATCTTTAACGGCTCTTAAATCTGCCCATAGTGGATCTTCAGAAACACTACTATATGCTGAATTAGGTCCAAATACTATTATATCAGGATCCCATCCCAATAACTGTTCCATACTTATCTCGTTCATTCCTGCACCACTTGTTTTAGGAATGTCCGAAACATTTATTGCTCCTACGAGGTTTAATACTTCTGCATGAATTGATTGAGGTGGGTTAGTTTGAAGTCCTGTTTCTCCCTCACCATAGTATACTTTTCCTTTTTGATCTTCACTAAGTTTTGCAAGATTTTCTTTAGCCATCGCAAGTGTCGTTTTTACATAATCCGCTAGTACTTTTGTTTTTTCCTGCTGGCCAAGAACTTCGCCAAGTTTTTCATATGCATCTACCATCGTATCAAGCTCGGCTTCTATGAAAATTACCGGTATACCGATTTGCTTTTGAAGCTCGTCCAACTCTTCAGCCATCTTATCACCTTTTATCTGTCCTAAATCTATTACAATCTGTGGCTTGGCTGCAAGCAAGGACTCTACATTCAAATCAGCTTTTGCACCGTAAAATGCACCGAATTCCGGTAGGTCTAAGTACTTTTGCGGTATAAATTTCTGTGCATCCTTGTTCGGTAATCTTCCCCATCCGACTAATTGGTCAGGATTTATCGAGTACATAATCATCTGTGCCAAGTGTCCTGAAGGTGCAACTCTTTCAAGTTTGACAGGTATTTCAACTTCTCTTCCGACGGAATCGACAAATTTGGTAGTTTCTCCCTCTACCTCTTTCTTTGGTTCCTCTTTCGGCTCTTCTTTAGGTTCTTCCTTTGGTTCTTCTTTTACTTCTGTTTCAACTTTTTCTGTTTCTTTTGGTGGAGCTTGAACTGCAGGTTGACATGCTGAAAGAAGTAAGATAAGTACTAATAATAAACTCAAGATTTTTTTGCGATTCATTTCTTCCTCCTCATTTTTGGCATAGGTACCAGTGTAGTTTCACCTTCATTTTCCACTTCTAGTAAGTTTATGCCTATATTATAAATCGACTCTAAGACTGAGTGATTTACAACTGTTTTGGTATCCCCATACGCCAGTACCGATCCTTCATGTAGTACTAATGAAGTATCGGAATAAAGAAAAGCATGTTGCGGGTTATGTAGGGATACGATTATCGTATACCCTTCTCTGGATAATTCTCTAATCTTTTCCATTACATGTAACTGATTTCCAAAATCTAAATTTGCTGTTGGTTCATCCATAATCAGTATCTTTGCCTTTTGCACTAGAGCTCTTGCAATCAAAGTCAATTGCCTTTCTCCTCCACTTATCTGTGCATATCCTCTAGTCGCCAGATGACTAATGCCAAGTTCTGATAGTGCTTCAAAAGCAGCATCTATATGTTTTTTAGAAGGTGTCGAAAACATATTGATATCCCCCACCATCCCCATGATTACAGTGTTTAAGACGCTATAATTATATGTTGGATAATGTGACTGCGGAATATATGCCATTTGTTTGGCAAGTTCTCTTCTTGAATATTCTGAAATAGTTTTATTTTCTATCTCGATACTTCCCTCTTTTGGTTTTAACAGTCCAAGCATCAATTTAAAGAGCGTACTCTTACCGACGCCATTAGGTCCAACCACCGCTAAAACTCCAGGTTTTTCAATTTCGAAATTCAAGTTTTTTAATACTAGCCTTTTATCATATCCAAAACTCAAGTTATTAACATTCAGTATCATCTGGCTATATCCTCCCTCAAAAGGAGTAGAATAAATACAGGAGCACCTACAAGCGAAGTCAATATACCTAAAGGCACTTCGGATGTAGTGAGTATTCTTGCAATATCATCGACTATAAGTAAGTATGTCGACCCAAGCAGTATCGATGCCGGAATAAGTACTTTGTAATCATATCCAACTATCAATCTGGCAAAATGTGGGATTACAAGCCCAATCCAGCCTATCATCCCGCTAACGGATACACTGGCTGCCGTTATTAATGTGGCACATACAATGGTTATGAGTCTGAGTAGTCCAGTATCAACTCCCATTGACTTGGCCTCTTCATCGCCCATAGTCAGGATATTTATTCGCCATCTCAATAGAACGAGCGGTATGAGCCCTAGCAGAATAGGAATAAAAACGAAGTATAGATCTCTCGGTCTTATAGATGCCAAACTTCCCATAAGCCAATAGGTTATTGCCGGCAAGTCATTTAACGGATCGGCTACGAGTTTAATATAGGATATTAGCGAAGAAAATATAGAACCTATCATAATGCCTGCAAGCACTAGACTCAATGTCCTGTTTAATTTGCTTCTCGCACTTATCATATAGGTAAGCGCAACGGCTATAAGTCCAAATGTAAACGAATAGATCGTTATCCTAAAATAACCGGCTGCCATTATAATTCCAAGAGCCGCTCCAAATCCCGCACCCGAAGAAGCGCCTAGAACTTCAGGTGATACCATCGGATTTCTAAATAGTCCTTGATAAACGGCACCTGCAGTTGAAAGTGCGGCCCCTATCAACACGGCAGCAAAAATCCTAGGAGGTCTTACCAATAAGACAACCGTTTCCATTTCTCTGACCCAAGTCGTATTTACATCTACAAATTTAGATAAGAGAATCTTAGGTATAAGCCAGATCGGTACAGGATATCTTCCGACTCCGAATGATCCTATAAAAACAAATATGAAAACCAAGATCATTATTATGAATTTAATTTTTATCCCACGCTCAGAATACTTCATATTGCACCACCTGCATTATCCTTTCTTGAGAACAATGGTATCATAGACTAAAGTCTTCTGCAATATGCTAAAGCTGTAAATTTTCGTTGAGCGAATGATGATTTTTCTAATAATTAATTGTCAGTATTTGTGTTTAGGATTTTACTATAATCTAATAGAATATTAGTTTCACTAAAAAAAGAGCTTCAAAAGTTGTTTTACAACTTTCTAAGCTCTTTTTATTTTAAAATTAGATAGTCTTTAGCTTTCTATTTTCTTCCTGTTTCTTTTCTATGTTTTCTTTTGCAGTAGACAGCATCAACTTAATTCTATTGACCTGATTTACTTCACTTGCACCCGGATCGTAGTCTATTGGAACTATATTTGCACTAGGGTGTATTTCCCTTAATTTCTTAATTACACCTTTACCGGTAATATGATTCGGTAGACATCCAAACGGCTGCGTACATACTATATTGCTGGCTCCAAGCTCTATCAACTCTATCATCTCGGCAGTTAATAACCAGCCTTCTCCATATTGATTACCTAAAGATACAATTCCTTCAACTTTTTTCTCCAGGTTTTCAATATATTCTATTTGATAGAATCTGGTGCCTTCAAGTGCTTTACGTATATGCTTTCTATAGAATTCTATATAATACACACCTAGCTGCGCAGTTTTTGCACCAAAGAACCCTTTCGATAGCAGTTTGTATTTATGAGTTGCATTTCTCAAACAATACATTAAAAAATCAGTTAAGTCCGGTATTATTACCTCTGTTCCCTCTGCCTCAAGTATTTTTTGAAGATTATTATTAGCCTCCGGAAGATATTTAACCAGTATTTCGCCAACTATTCCAACCTTAGGAATATCCCTTAGTTTAACTTCCAAATTGCTAAAGTCAGTAACAATTTCTTGGACATAAGCTTTAAACTGCTTAGTATTTGGTTTTTGAACGAAAGTCCTCAAAGTATCTATCCAAGCATCCTTGAGTTTATCGGTAGAACCTTTCAATACTTCATAAGGTCTGGTTGCATTGGATAATCTCATAAGAAGATCTCCCAGAAGAACTGCCAAAATCCCCTTATATAGAATTGGCAGAGTCAACTTGAATCCCGAGTGAGACTCTATACCTTGTGCTGAAAGAGCTATAACCGGAATTTGCGGCATATCCGCATCTTCCAATGCCCTTCTTATAAATCCGACATAATTCGAAGCTCTACAAGCTCCTCCTGTTTGTGTCATCAAAAGAGCCGTCTTATCCAGGTCGTACTTGCCGGAATTAAGCGCTTCCATCATCTGTCCAACTACGGTTATAGATGGGTAACAAGCATCATTATTGACGTATTTTAATCCCTCGTCTATTACCTTGGAATTGACTTTAGGTAAAAATTCTATATTTAGTCCCTCACTTCTAAGAGCTGCTTCTAATATCTCAAAATGATCAGGTGCCATCTGAGGAGCAAGGATGGTATGCGTTTCTCTCTTACTTTTATCGAATTTAACCTTTTCAGGATGCAGTTTTAATCTCTTAGGTTTAGTTTGTCTCTTATTAATAGCTTGAGATAGCGATCTCAGCCTTATCTTTACAGCCCCAAGATTGGATACCTCGTCTATCTTAAGTACTGTATATATCTTACCATGAGCAGCAAGTATTTCATTGACTTGATCCGTAGTTACCGCATCAAGCCCACATCCAAACGAGTTTAATTGAACCATTTCCAGATTTTCATTCCTGCCTACATATTCAGCAGCTCTATATAATCTGGAGTGGTAAACCCATTGGTCTAGGACTCTTAAGTCGCTGGATACATCCATCTCAGTTCCCAAACTGTCCTCTGATAATAATGCAAATCCCAAAGAATTTATTAAATTCGGTATACCATGATTAATCTCCGGGTCAACATGATATGGTCTACCGGACAGCACTATACCCTTCACACCATTTTCTTCAATGTATTCCAAGGTCCTTTTACCTTCATTTACCAAGTCTTCTCTATACTTATCCAGTTCGGCATATGCAAGATTTACAGCAGTACTTACTTCGGTCTTATTGAATCCAAGTATTTTGAATTCATCATAAAGTCTGTCAGCAAGCCTCTTTCTATTGTCGAAAGAAATAAAAGGATTCATGAATTTTACATTATTTTCCTTTAAACTGTCCACATTATTCAATATTACTTCCGAATATCCTGCAACCACCGGGCAGTTTAAGTGATTTTGAGCAGTATAGTATTCTTTTTCTTCATAGTAAACACTTGGATAAAAAATAAATTTTATTCCACGTTCGACCAAATCCTCAATATGTCCATGAACCAATTTAGCCGGATAGCAAGCCGTTTCACTTGTTATCGTAGCGATTCCCTTTTCATAGACTTCCCTACTGCTGTCTATCGAAAGTTCAACCCTGTAGCCTAGTTGGGTTAAAAATGTATGCCAGAAAGGATAATTCTCATACATATTAAGCACTCTAGGAATACCGACCGTTCCCATTGGAGCAAGCTCTTCCGGAAGCGATTCATAGTCGAATAGTCTCTTGTACTTATAATTATAAAGGTTTGGCAGTTCTGAGTTAACAGTTTTTACCCCACTGCCTCTTTCACATCTATTTCCGCTGATATAACGGCTTCCATTGGAAAATATATTTACAGTAAGGGCACAGTTATTACTACAAAGTCCACATCTTGTCGAATGCTGCTTATATGAAAATTCTGATAATTCTTCTATACTGAAAAGATTGCTTTCGCCAGTGGATCTTTCCTTGGCTATAAGTGCCATTCCATAAGCGCCCATAAGCCCTGCAATGGTCGGTCTTATCGGGGTTCTCTTAGAAACATTTTCGAAAGCTCTAAGGATTCCGTCGCCATAAAAAGTTCCACCTTGAACTACTATATTTTCACCAAGTTCGCTCGGATCTCTAAGTTTAATTACCTTTTGTAGTGCATTTTTTATAACCGAATAGCAAAGTCCGGCAGCAATATCTCCCACAGAAGCGCCTTCTTTTTGCGCCTGTTTAACCTTGGAATTCATGAATACAGTACATCTCGATCCCAAGTCTACCGGGTTTTTTGCAGTAAGAGCCGCTTCTTGAAACTCGGTTACAGTCATCCCTAGTGATTTTGCAAAAGTTTCAATAAAAGATCCACATCCAGAAGAACAAGCCTCATTTAACTGGATGGAGTCGATTACACCATCGGTTATATGCATGGCTTTCATATCCTGACCGCCTATGTCGATTATAAAATCTACGTCCGGATTAAAATGTTTTGCCGCTGTATAGTGAGCTATTGTCTCAACTTCACCTGTATCGACACTAATTGCAGCCTTGATGAAATCTTCGCCATAACCTGTTATTCCGCTATTAGCGATTTTTGCACCTTCAGGAAGTAGATTGTAGATTTCATTAAGCACATCTATCATAAGTTCCAGTGGTCTTCCAAGGTTATTGGCATAGTGAGAATATAGTATATTATCATCTTCATCTATTAAAATGACTTTTGAAGTAGTACTTCCTGCATCTATACCCAGATAGCAATTCCCTTTATAATCTGCAATATTAGCGGTGGCTACTGAATCTTTAGCGTGGACCTTTTTAAACTCTTCAAACTCTTCCTCTGAACTAAATAGTGGTTCGAGCGTATTTTCTTCATCCAATTCTATATCTATATCTAATTTAATTTTTTCTATCAGATTTTTAAATGACGTCTTTTCTGAATCCATTGATGCTATTGCAGCACCCATAGCAACAAATAATTGAGCATTTTCAGGGGCAATGAATACATTCCCGTCACCTTCCAGAGTTTCGATAAACCTCGCTCTTAGTCCGTCCAAAAAGTATAATGGTCCGCCTAAGAGTGCGATATTACCTTTGATGGGTCTACCACAGGCCAGATTGGATATGGTCTGATTTACTACCGACTGAAAAACAGATGCAGAAATATCTTCTTTTGAGGCTCCTTGATTGATAAGTGCCTGAATATCCGTCTTTGCAAATACTCCACACCTGGAAGCTATCGGGTATATCTTTTCAAAATGCTTGGAACATTCATTTAACTGCTCCGCATCCATCTCCATCAACGCAGCCATTTGATCTATAAAAGCACCGGTACCTCCTGCACATATTGAATTCATCCTTTGTTCAATATTGCCACTTAGATAAGTTATCTTGGAATCTTCTCCGCCAAGTTCAATTGCTACGTCAGTTTCAGGTATAAAAGTTCGGATGGCATTCGTTCCGGAAACTACCTCTTGAATAAACTCAATACCGAGGTATTTCTCTACGAACATCCCACCTGAACCGGTTACATTTATAGTGATGTATTCGTTTTTAAAATTTTTATAGGCCGTTGAAATCACTTTCTTAACGGTTTCTACAACATCGGATTTATGCCTTTGATAAGTTGAAAATAATATCTCATAATCCTTAGACATTACTACGAGCTTAACGGTTGTAGATCCGACATCTAAACCAATATGCAATAACATTGCCTTGATACTCCCTTCAAAGTGTATATATCATTAAATCATAATAGTATTATACCACAGATAGCTATAATCCAATCATAAAATCTACATTAATTATAAATAAAGTATGGTATATTTAGAATATTTAATATACTCATTTTCTTCGTTCTTTTGTTTTAAAACGTCGCATTACAACCTTGGTTTATATTTTCAACCTTCAATCTCTTCTCAATACCGGAAAGGACCGATAATTTATCTGCCGTCCAATTCGGTGCAATAAGTTTTTGTCTGTTTGGATCCCCGGTCAGTCTATGGATTACGATCTTGGGATCCAGTCTTGATATTGCTTCTACCACCAAATTAATATACTCTTCTTTTGAGAGCAATTCAAATGGTTTTTCCTTATATATCTTAGCAAGAGGTGTATCTTCTTGAATATAAAGGCTATGGATTTTTACCCCAAAGAGCTTTTTATCATTTATATACCTAATCCCATCCATCATACTTTCACTTGTTTCGCCAGGTAGACCGAAGATAATATGGGACAGAGTCTTTATATCTCTTTCTTTTAGCTTGTCAACTGCAGTGTCAAAGACAGTATGAGAATATCCTCTATTAATTTCCTCTATGATACTTTCATTTACAGATTGCATACCAAGCTCAATCCACAAAAAAGTCTTTTCATTCAATTCACTAAGAAGATCAAGTACCTCATCTGATAAACAATCTGCCCTGGTCGCTATTGCCAGCCCCACCGTATTTTCAAAAGAGAGAGCTGTATAATAGATTTTTCTAAGCTGTTCTACATACGCATAAGTATTAGTAAAATTTTGAAAAAACGCTATATTAAGACCCTCAGGCCATTTTCTTTCAAGTATTTTTCTCTGTTTTTCCATCTGAAGAGTTATGGAATCGAGGTCTTTAAAAGTAAAGTCTCCCGAACCCCTTTCCGAGCAGTATATGCATCCTGATTTTCCAAGTGTCCCATCGCGATTTGGACATGTAAAACCCGCATCTATCGAGAGCTTAAGTATCTTCTTATTGAATTTATTATAAAAATAATCATGAAAACTGTTGTATCTACTCATTAAATCACCAAAAATCTATTCATATATTGTACAAAACAATTATACCGGGTATACTTACCATAAGAATATCACAATCCACCTAACATAGATAGTTGTTTTTGACATATTCAGAAACTACTTAAATTAATTTTATTATTTTATTGGAGGTTTTATGATGAAGAGTAAATCATACTTGCTAATTTTAGTATTAATCGGACTATTTATTCCTATTACGGGCATGAATAATAAATCCGATTTTCCCGAATACCGGTATAAAATAGAAAGCTTTAAGACACATGCATCTAAACAGCCCAAGGTTATAATAGGAAATGAGGTCAATAATTCCAATGAAAAAATCAATGATTTTCTCCACAATTACCGCTATCAAATTGCAGGTTTTGGACTCTTAATGATTATCGGTTTTTTTATGAATTTAATAAAGGGTAAAGACAGAAGAAAGAGGAAATAAAAAATCCGCCGATTAATCGGCGGATTTTGTCCACAGTTGATAATTAAAACATCAAGCCTTTGATTTTTCACCAAATAGCCCCGTCAGCATAAGTGCTATAGCTCCATCTCCAGTAACATTACAAGCAGTTCCAAAACTGTCTTGAAGTGCAAATATAGTAAGCATTAATGCAACACCTGTCTCGTCAAATAACAATACTCCTGTTATTAGACCCAATGAAGCCATTACGGTTCCACCAGGGATTCCCGGAGCACCGATTGCAAAGATACCAAGTAGTACAATAAATATTATCATACTTCCCATTGACGGTAGTTTTCCATAAAGAATTTGAGAAACTGTCATTACGAAAAATACTTCTGTAAGTACTGAACCACATAGATGTATGGTTGCACCTATCGGTACTGCAAAGTCTGCAATTTTTCTATCCAGTACCGGCGACTTTCTGGCACATGCCAAAGCTACAGGTAGGGTTGCAGCGGAACTCATAGTTCCAAGCGCTGTAAAGTATGCAGGTCCATAGTATCTAAGAACATCAAATGGATTCTTCTTTGATATTGCACCCGCAATACCGTATAGTACTGCCAGCCAAATATAGTGACCGATAAGTACTATAACAATAACTTTTATAAATACAGGGAACTGCTTAATTATAGCTCCTTCATATGCTAAACCTGCAAAGGTTGCAGCAATAAAGAACGGCAGTATAGGAATTATAATTTTTTTAACCAATTCCATCATGATATTATTTAACTCTTTAAAGAGTTTTTCCATACCTTCAGATTTAGTCCAAATAATTGCAAGTCCAAATACTATAGAGGTAAATAGAGCTGTCATTACAGGCATAATCGCAGGTATGCCTAATTGGAATACCATTTTAGGCAACTCCTTTACTCCTTCAGTCTCAGGCACAATATTTAATCCGGGAATTATAGCATATCCGGCAAACATTGAAAATAAAGCTGCGCCTACTGAAGATAAATATGCAATAGCAAGCGCCGTAAACAGCATCTTACTGGCATTATCTTTTAAATCTGTAATCGCAGGAGTTATAAAACCAAGTATTATTAATGGAACCATGTAGAATATAACTTGACCAAGAATCTGTTTGATCGTAATTATAACTTCAATAACTTGAACATTTGAAACCATTCCAATAACTATACCGATGATTACCCCTAATACTAATTTAAGTATTAAATTATCTTTAACTTTCATTCAATCATCCTTTCTTTGAATACTGTAACTTCATAGCAATACGCCTAACAACTGTGGACAATCAATAATAGGTAATTAAAAAATTAATCTATTTTTCTTAATTATCGATTATTTCAAGCATGGTGTCATCGACATTCTTAAATCCTTGATGAGCAAGTTTCCCAATATTTTTTATAGTCTGCTCTATATTTTCACCTATAACTCCTACTTTTGGAGAAACGAGTACTCCGTTTAATGAAAGATAAGCTGATAATACGGCTTCCGCAGCTGAAGTAGCTAATTTTAATGAACAGGTATCTTTCGCTCCATCGCATAACATTCCTGAAATATTTGCAAACATATTATTAGCAGAGCCGGCAATTTGAGTATCATCTCCACCAAGCATCCAAGTTATACCCGCAGTAGCTCCGATACCTGCGCCGATTGCACATCCACACATACCTGATAATTTACCTGAATATATCTTAACGTATTCGTTGATTGCATGAGCAAAAAATACTCCTCTGGTAAGCCTATCTTCTTCGAGTCCTTTTTCTTCGGCAACTACATAAACAGGCAGTATTACTCCAAGACCTTGATTACCACTTCCCCCACTTGTCATAATCGGACATTCTCCACCACCCATTCTCATGTCAGCAGCTGCAGCAGTTAATATTCTGGATCTGGTTCCCGCATCCATTGCAATAAGACCACTTGCTTCTATTTCACTTAATTTTTTGCCTATGCTTAGACCTACTCCGCCTTCAAGTCCTGCTTCAGCAGCAGCAATATTCATCTCAACTCCGTCCATAATGAAGTCAAGTTCTTCAATCGGAATACTCTCGATCATCTCTCTTATGGCCTTGAATGTTAAATCTTTCAAAAACTCTTTAGATGTTTTTTCACTAGTTGAGGATTCTCCTTCATATAGAACCTCATCATCAACTATTATCTTATGTATATGAGTATGAGCATCTTTTAATATTATTTCCACTTTATTGTTTGCCTCGGCAACTATGCTTACATATACATCAGGCGTATCCTGCTTGTATCCAAGTTTTACTATTCCCTTAGAAAGTAATTCTTCAGCACCTTTTAAATCACTTGGCTCTACAGATCTAAGAACCATAAATTCTTCTTCAGAATTACCACCTACAAATCCTACGGCAGCAGCCAAGTCCAGACCGCATTTTCCGGTATGTGGAATAAGTACAGACTTACCGTTCTTATAGATATTTTTACTTACCAATACCTCTAAACTCTTTAATTCTCCATCAGTATGATCAGCTGCAACAGCTGCTGCAAAGGCAACTGCTACCGGTTCAGTGCATCCAAGAGCCGGATTAGTGTCCTCTTTTACAACCTTTATTAAATCTTGTGTATAATCTTTATTCACAATTTACCTCCAAAATTTATATGATACTTTTTACATTAAGTTTAACATTTTTTTTGAAAAAGTGGTAGTTATTTATCATGTTTTTAAATAATTTTTGTTATTACCTATTCTAAATCTATGCTTTCTTCTGTCTCTGCATCTGGTTCATAATGGACAATGCTTATAAATTTACCATTATGTTCTATCTTTCTTATCCTCTTGTTAAAATCAACTCTACTGAGCCAGATTTGTTTATCGCAGCCCATACATCTTAGTTTTATTTCAGCACCGGTCCTCATTATCTCCCACTTATTCTCACCACATGGGTGTCCCTTTTTTAATGTAATGATATCTCCAACTTTATACTTCATCCTTTGCACCACCTTCTACAACAACAAATGCAGGAAGCTCAATTCCTTCAGCCACCAAATCTTCCAGTATAGTCTTTCTTAATTCCCTTTCCACTTCCCAGTGTTTTAAATCCTCGACCATGGCTTTGATTGACATTACCATATCGTATTCACCAAAATCGGTAATCCCTAAAAGACTCGGTCCATCGGTTATGGAAGGATATTTTTCCTTGACCTTTTCACATGCTCCCTCAATTATACTTGTTACTGCCTTAATATCTGTACTATGCGGTAAATAGACTTGAACCCAAGCTCTTTGAGGACCTCTGGATTTATTGGTTACAATTTTAATATTTCCATTTTGGATAATATGTAGCTCTCCAGTGAAGTCTCGAACCTTTGTCAGTCGTAATCCAACATCTTCTATTATTCCTGAAACGCCTTCAATGCTTACATAATCACCAACTCTATACTGGTCTTCGGCTAAAATTATCATGCCGGAGATTACATCTCTTACGACATACTGTGCCCCGAAACCTATCGCAACACCTCCGATTCCTGCAGTCGCTAAAATTGAATTAGTATTTATACCAAACCTGTCGAGAATCAATACAATCGCAATAAAATATGCAAATACATAAATTATTTTAGTAAGTATTTGCTGAAAGGTCTTTATCTTTGAATCAGACTGCAATCCTCTATACTTCAAAGCTCTGTTTATCGCCCTTTTAATAAGCCCAACAAGTATGGAGGCAATTATTATCACTAATGCAGCATAAAATAATTTACCTATTATATTTAGATTTCCCTGTTCATTTATTATTATACTTCTCATTTTTTCGTAGCGCAAAACGTCAGTACCTCCTAAATTCATATTAGAAATCAGTTAAATACTCCAATCAACGATTCTGAAATACTAACTGATTTGTCTTATTGGTTAAAGTTTAATGAAATTATTAAGTATAATAAGTTCTACAACAAAATAATTGATGCTTAGCTTTCACATATCAGATCTTGAAGCCTTAAAATAGGCTATATTAAATCTGATATTTTTTTATCCTTCACAACTATTATAATGTTTTTTAATATACTTTGTCCAATATAACATCCCTTTCAGTTCAAAGACATTTCAACAGCAATTCACTTTCAATAAAAAAGAGCATATCTAAATACAAAGACTGCTCTTGTTGTTTCTGTTTATTTTGCCAAATCTTAAATTGAACTTATTCTATAAGTTCCGCACTCTTGCCGGTTTTTGATTTGGTATGCTTCCAAAGCTGATTGATATTAAGCCCATCCTTCTTTTTTTTAGAAGCATATTCCGTATTATCCAACGATGTCATAATAGACAATCCACAACTACTGCTTATCTCCCTCGGCGTAGGTATGGTTTTAAACTCTACTTCATCTTCTTTAAATGCCTTTTCTGCTTGCATGGCATAATTTACGGAATCAAAAGTCAGTACCAGCTTTTCCGTCAATACACTAACCAATTACCATATTCCTCCCTGCATTCTTGATGGCTTCATAAATCGTATACATATTTGAAATCTCACCTACTGCTAACTCCTCTTTAAGTCCAAAGAAATCCAAACAGGTACCACATGAAATAATTTCAACACCATTTTCAGCCAAAACTCTTATATCATCCAGCACAGGAGAGTCTTTTACAGTTAAATACACTCCTGAATTGTAAAACACTATGGTTTTAGGTAGCGGCTCTGTTTCAGTAACTGTATATATAAAGCTCTTCATTAATATTTCTCCAAGCACATCATCACCATCTCCAAAATACCTGCTACCGATTGCAATAGTAAAATCGTCATTAACAGGTTGGCTAGTTTTCACTTCATCGCCGGAAGAGCCTTCTTCATTCTTATATATGTGGACTATAAATCTATCCTCTGATTCCTGTTTATGATCGTATTTAAATCCATTTGACTCTGCAAGCTTTATAAGGTTTTGAACGCAGACAGCATTATCCGCTAGTATCTCGACAACTCCTTCCGCCATCTTGTCCAGTTCCTTTTTAGCCATAATTACAGGTTTAGGACAATCTATTCCAATAGCATCTATAGTAATCATTTAATCGCCTCCTAAGTACTATTATATTGCAATAATACCCATTCAGTAATTCGTTTTTCTTATGATTTTTGATTATTGATAAGATATCCTTATGATTAAGTCGCCACAATTCCTTTAAAGCCTTATAGATAATTGTAAATAGTATGGTTCCTATTATATGTACTTTGAAATGAACTTCTTATTTTGGATATTGTAACGACACTTCCCCTAAAATAGAATTATGAAAATCAAGTATTACTCCATCTTCAATTCAGAAAAATCCCCTGATATCGAGCTTTTTAGAGTTAGCAATTACTTGACATCAGGGGTATTAATTTTTTTATAATTAAACCTAGATTTAATTAACCAAAATATGGTATATAGCTTTGATAAAACAATGCAACAATTAGAGATAAACCTATTTCTAAGGCTAGTTCTTTCGGTTTTCGATAAAGTACGAGTACTCCGATTATCCAAGTTAAGAATTCTAGCATATGTGTTATTCGTATGCCTTGAAAAATTAGTACAGCTTGAGAAAATAGTACGCCTAATATAATTGACGAAATCAAAATGGCAAAAATCCCCTTTCCCTTGGCATACCAACAAATATATGCAATAAAGAACGAAGAAAATGCAATAACTATCCAAAATCTCATATAAAACACCGGTAAAAAACCGAGTACATAATTGCTGTAAAGATAATATCCCGTTAACATGCTTAACAAAAATAGAAAAACATTAATTCCTGCTCTTAATGGACTTCTCGAATATACCGAAATCGATGTACCTAATAGTATCCATACTCCGAGTCTTCCGAAATAGTTTGAAATATCTAATTTTTGAAGGATCATAGGGAAATCATTATATGCACCACCATCAAGCCATTTTTGTAATAAGCCTAAGAAAAATCCCGTTAGCATTATGGCAAGTGTAATTATAATATCCTTGCTTAAATTATTTCCTTTTAAAGGTTCTCTTATTTTATCTAAATATACTTTCATAAACCCTCTTTCCTTATCAATTGTTTTTACTCTTTTTCTTTACTAATCAAGAAAGCATTTATAAAGATAGAAGCTACTGTGCATATCCATAATATTCTATTCATAGTAGGCATAGTATCCATCAATCCACCCCAGTCTTCATTAACAACTCTATTTGCTCCATCTGAATAAAAAGCACATAATGTTAATGCTGTAAGCGAAAGGCTCAAGAATGAAAACCATTTAGAATTTTTGTTCTGAAGAGCCCATACTATACCTAATGCCGCAAAGATAATTGCCCCTATTCCCAGTAGTGCCCACATAGTATTTCTCCTTATACTTTATTGTATTGGTTGATTTGAGGCTTGTTCTTCTTACAGATTTATCTCAAATCAATTCGAATCATGACTCTAAATAGATTTTCTATTCCAAAGCAAAAAGTGCAGCTTTTTCAGAATGTATATAAGTAGTATCAAATAGTGGTAGGCTTGAGTCCTTTTGGGATATTAATAAGCCGATTTCTGTACAACCAAGTATTATCCCCTGTGCTCCTTGAGACTCTAATGTTTTTATAATCCTTTGGTATTCACTGAGAGAACCTGGCTTAATAATACCTAGACATAGCTCATTGTAAATAATATAATTGATTATTTCTGTATCCTCTTCTGTTGGAACAATCACGTCTATCCCCTTATCTATAACTCTCGATTTATAAAAGTCTTGAGTCATGGTATATTTTGTACCTAGAAGCCCGACTTTTTTTATATTTTCTTCGATTAAAACTTCTGCAGTTGCATCAGCTATATGAATTATAGGTATAGAAATATATTCTTCTATCTGAGGCAGGACTTTATGCATTGTATTTGTACAGATAACAATGAACTCAGCTCCTGCAGATTCCAGCTTTTTAGCTATTTCCCCAAGTACTTGCCCGCTTTTTTCCCAGTCATTATTTGCTTGATATTTTTCAATTTCTTCAAAATCTGCACTATAGAGTAGAATTTTTGCAGAATGCAGTCCACCCAATTTTTCCTTTACAGTTTGGTTGATGATTCTATAGTAAGTAGCTGTCGACTCCCAGCTCATTCCTCCAATTAAACCTATTGTTTTCATGTCTCCCCCACGAAAGTCCAATAAATTTTCAAACTTTATTCCTAAACTTCCAATACGCTTTTATCGGTTATAATATAGTATCTATTGCCATCTTTTTTAAAGCCTTTGATGCTCCCATCCGGGCGATAGGTTTTAAATTCAGTTCCGTCGTAGACATGGAATAAAAGTTCTCCATATACTATTACCTTTCCCTCTTTTGCAAATACTCCTTTGATATCTTCTTCCACTTTTGTATCAAGCAGTATTTCCATATCTGTGTTTTGTATTCTTAAGCTTCTATCAGTCGTCCTGACTATATAGGGTTTACTGAAATCGAATCCCTTGGTATTCTCCATTGGGTTTTTATCGTCCAGCATTCCGTTTTTAAATCTATAAAGGTATTCCGTGGTGCAGATAAGTAAATCCTCATTGTCTATAAAGTCTGCACCCAGTATTATCTCATCTTTAAAGGTTAGTTTGAATACTTCTTCTCTTTTCGAATTGTATATGCTAACAGCTGAATTAATAAACTCGTCCTGACCAAGTGTTATCACCCCGTCCATGGTATTGCTTTGATTGTTAAATACACCTGAAATTCCGTGTTTAAATTCTTGAACATACTTGGTATTAAGTTTTTCATCAAGGACGAGTAAGTGATTTGCTTTGATTAGATAGTAGTCTTTTAGTTTAATTATGGCTTCTGGCTCAAAGTTAATTTGTACACTTTTATTTGAAAAGAGTTTACTCTTAAGATTCTTAAGTACATTTTCATGATCTAGCTGAAGTTTTTCAGCCAGCAGTTTGGGGTGGTCTCCTTCTATGACTTTTGAGCTTGAGCCGGAAGAGTAGTTCATTAATTTTCCGTCTTCGATGGTGTATACCCCGTTACCCATTGGTTGAATACTGTTTAATTCGAGATTCGTGAAATCATGATTTAAGTTCACCTGTTTTTTTACAAGTTCGGGACTTAGGTAAAACAAAAGACCGATGACAGCTATCCCAACTATTGTAAGCAGTACATATATAAATTTTCTATAATTAACAAGACTGTATTTCATAATATCTTCCTCAATATTTTTCTTAAATTTAGTGAATTTTCAGCTATATATAGTATAATATAAACTGAGCAAAGATTAAAGGTAAGCTAACGCCCCTTTTATTTGTATTTTTGAATTAGAGAAGGTAAAATATGATAATTTTAAAAACACTTCCACTTAAGGAAAAAGCACTGTTTATTTATATATTGGCTATTAATATAATCGCCCTATTGCTTTTTGTTTACGATAAAATTGAATCTCAAAAAAAGACCAGGAGTCGTAGAAATAGGCTTTCAGAAAATACTCTGTTCTTGGTTTCTCTGCTGGGAGGATCCCTCGGCAGTTTGATAGCCATGTATGCGTTTAGGCATAAGACTCGAAAGCCCTTTTTTGTCATAGGGATTCCGATAATTTTCGTTCTTAATCTTGTACTTCTGTATTTAGTTTCACTCTATATAATTTAAAAAGCTATATTAAAACCCTTCCGTTTTAATATAGCTTTTATTATTATTTATTTCTTTTATAGTATGTGTCTGTTTCGAGGCTGAGTCTTTCTTTAGCTCCACGATTAAATAATGGTCCAAGATTTTGTATATTCAGTTTTTTAACTTCTTCAGAGAATACAAAAATCACTTGAGCAACCAATATGCCTACCACCACATCTACTATGGAATGTTGTTTCAAAAACACAGTGGACATAAGTATTGATACGGATAGGATAAACGAAAGCCCCTTTATCCATTTATTCTTGCCTATGTCGGTGAGTTTTGTAAGTGCCATATGTGTAATAACAGTTGCATATACATGTATGCTCGGGCATACATTTGTCGGTGTGTCTATGACATGCATATACTTAACTATTTCAATAAAAATATTCTCTCTTTCAAAATGTGTAGGTCGAAGCTGCACCATGCTCGGCCAAATTATATTAATCACGAGACAGAATACCATCCCACCAAATAACAGACTATTATATTGGTTGAATGTACTTCTGTCAGCTTTCCTTATATAGTAGATCAGGTTGATTCCCAAATAAAAGAACCACAGTATATAAGGTATCATAAAGTACTCATTGAAAGGGATTAAATCATCTAATGGATGGTAGATAACATTAAATTCTCTATTTAGTCCCTCGATTAAAAAGAACATCATCTGATAAAGAAATACAAAGGTCAGCACTATAATAGTTCTTCTTCTCTTTTCGCTTTTAATATTATTTAACACTTCGTTCATTTAATCCCCCCCTTTCTTAAGTTTATTCCCCTTCCAAGTGTGACTTTACTAAATCGGCCACTAATTCATTACCCTTGCTGTTTAAATGGATATCGTCTAAATAATACTCCATCGCAAGATTTTTATCAATTAACTCCGTTATTTTTTCGTTTAAGTCTATCAGTATAAAGTCTTCCATGGATTTAAATCCCATTAGTTCATCTCTTAATTTGTTGATTTGAGCATTTACTTGCCCCGCTTTCATTAAAAGCATTGGCTCTACTGAAATCACAGGTACCGGGATTAACACCATGGGTTTTATCATATAGTATTTACACTGCATAATCATCGTCTTTATATTCAAAGCTGCATTTATATATCCAATGCCGTTGAAGAAATCATTGGTTCCGCCCATTATTATAAGCCTTGATGGGTTTTCACTAACCACATCAGCTTGGAATCTCGATAACATTCCTGCAGTCGTATCTCCATTTATGCCTCTATTTATAACTCTATGATCGGTTATATTCTCCAGTATGTTTGGCCACGCTTCTTTTCTGGGAAGCATGTATCCATATGTCAGGCTATCTCCTAAACAAACAATTTTCATATTATTCAGTCCTTATTGCTTCAATAGCTGAAAGTCTGGTCGCTCTAAGTGCCGGGAAATATCCTGTAATTACACCTATTAAGAAGGAGAATACAAGTGACGCTCCAGCCAACCATATCGGTATATAGGATATGACGACTTCCCCGCCTCCCATAAATCCTCCCTGGATTCTTGCTCCAAGTATGGTATTTAGAAGGTTGGATAAGAAGTATGCCAAGCCTACTCCTGTAACACCTCCGAAAAGTCCTATCATGCCTGCTTCAAGCAGGAAGAGGTTTCTAATATCTTTAACGGAAGCTCCTATAACTTTCATAACACCTATTTCTCTGGTTCTTTCATAGATGGACATGACCATGGTATTCGTGATACCGATCGCTGCAACTATCAAGGATATAGAGCCGATGCCTGCCAGTATGGCTTGTGCTACATTACCTTGGTTTTTCCATTCGTTCATCATCTCTCCGTCATTATGAGCTTGGAGTTTTAATTCTTCTATGGCTTGTTGAACCCCTTTTACATTATCCATATGATCTACGTGAACCGAAATATTCTCATAGTATCTAACATTTTTCTTTTTATACTCTTTGTATTTTTCCGGTGTCAATGAAAGTTGGTTCATTTCGTCATTTAGAAGTTTGATTTTTTCCGGAGCTGCATATATTCCTGACGCTCCGCCAAACCATGGCATTCCGGCAGTATAGGTGCCGACTACTTTCAAATTATATGTTTTCTTTTTAGCTCCACCTCCGCTTTGCATGGCGATTAGTGGATTGTTTTCTTCGTATATATTTCCAATTGTGATTTTATACTTACTCTTGGTCGGATCTTCAATTGTTACAGGTTTATATTCTCGCCCCATTGATTTTTCATCATATAATGAATATCTGAGTTCCGTTGGTACCAGGATTTCTATATCCTTTGAGTTGGGATTATAAACACGACCTTTCTCTATTTTAACACCTGCCGGTTCCAAATCCGCTTCAGGTAATCCCTTTAGGGTATCCATATACGAGTATTTGTCAACATTGATACGTACGCCACCCATGTTCTGATCAATTTTAGAAGGATTTATTACCGCAGTTACATGTGGCATTTCCTTTATTTGTTTTACTACTTGATCAGTAATAAGTCCCTCTCTGGGAGCTCTTCCTCCCGATCTCGGATCAAAATACTGAGTCGGCATTACCTGTATCAAGGTTAAGCTTTGGGTGTTTTCTATCATATCGTCTATCTGTTTTCTTTGTGCAAGCCCAAGTGACATCATTACAACTATTGATGCACATCCTATAACAACACCGATAACAGTTAGAAATGTTCTTAGTTTTCTCCTCCACAGATTTCTAAAGCCTAATGAAAAGAGATCACTAATCTTCATCGATAGTCAAATCCTCTTGCTCTTTTTTGTTTTTTCTCTTTTTATATACAAATGCTCCGATACCTGCTAGTGCAGCTGCACCAATACCAATGTTTAAAGGTGTTAGAAGTCCCTTTTTCGGCTGTTCCATAGCACCTTCCATTTGCATATTGGCTTCCATTTCTTCCGGACTCATTTGAGGTTCTTCAGATACACCGAAATCAAATTCTTTCTCAAAGGTCTGTTCTTTTCCTGTGGAGTCTTCATATGTGAAAATAACCTTTCCTCTTGTTTCACCGGGCTTGTTCGGTACAAGGTCAAATTGGAAAGAATCCGAGGTACCACTTTGGAAATTACCAACATAGTATGGCTTCGTATCTGTTTGGAAATCTCCTTCAAGTTTTACCATTAAATTGTTTAATGTATCTTTTCCTGTATTATAAAATTCTATTCCTCCGTCAAGAGACATTCCTAAGAACGCTTCCGGTGGTAGAGTAATTTCACTTGTTTGAAGCTTGGTTTCTTGAACAATCGGTACTCCAATCAATTCCTGAGCAGTGTATTCATTTCCGTCTTTGTCTTCGTATTCAAAATTAGCTATTACTGAATAGTTTTTCGC
The DNA here is from genome assembly GCA_036321625.1 of Peptoniphilaceae bacterium AMB_02. Lineage (NCBI taxonomy): Bacteria > Bacillati > Bacillota > Tissierellia > Tissierellales > Peptoniphilaceae > Microaceticoccus > Microaceticoccus formicicus. The sequence continues at coordinate 69,993 of CP143259.1, read as the reverse complement.
CGCCAAAGTAGGCGATGTAGAAAGATTAATGCTCTTTTGTACGGTTCCACCCGGTTCTATATATGAGATAAAGAATGTATTGGAACTGTCCACAGGTGTAAACACAGAACTTGATGGTGATCTGTTTTCCATTGGATTGGCAGACTCAGCAGTATCCTGTGAAGTTAAGAAGATTTTTATATTTCTAACGCTTTTATCAGCATTGGTATTATAAAAACTTAAATTCATCGTAAACTCTTCACCTGCTAATGGTTTGCTAGGTTCAAATCCGTATTTATCTATGATTAATTTAGGTTTGTTTTTTACTTTGTCCGAGCCGCTTCCGCCGCTGCCACCAAAATCACCACTTAATCCTATTCCTCCGCCTGAAGGTATACTTGGTAAATCGTTTGGTGGTGTTGGTGCCGGATCAGGTGTTGGTACCGGATCAGGTGTTGGATCGGGTGTCGGTGTTGGATCAGGTGTTGGCGTTGGATCAGGTGCAGGAGATGGATCAGGTTGTGTCCCGATAGGTTTGTTTGGATCTGCATCAGATGGTATGGTTGGTAATTCAGTTTCAAATATGTCCTTTTGATCTTCAGGACCATCTCCATTTGACGGTAATTGGACTGTATTGTCTCTATAGACATCTACATTAATCCTATCGACAAATTCTGATTCTCCAACTTTAAAACTAAGAGTCAGTGGATATTTACTGCAGCCCAAATTGCATTTAGCAAGAAGCACATATGTAAACTCTACAGACGCACCTTTTGCAATCTCAAATGCTCTTAAAGCAGTATTGTTTTCAACTTCCTCAGATAATTTAAAGTATCTATTCGGTTTTCCTTCTTCCGGTCCGACTTCCCTAAGGTCTATGGTTGCTTTTTCTAAATCATATCCCGAAATATTGGTAAGCTTTAGTTTAAGTACAAAATTCTCTCCATTTGTAGTAATTACAGGTTCAGTAACCGCCTGATCAATACTCAAAATAGTATTTTTGAAAATCTTTGGTTGACAGTCATCTGCGCCGGCCGGTATTTGGGTAAATATAAGTACGAATGCCAACGCAAAGCTAAATAGTTTCTTCATTCTCTTCCTCCCTGTTACTTATTTGGATTTCTTTGATTTTACCATCCTGCATATGATAAGTCCTATCGGCAAAAGCTGTGACTTCCTCATCATGCGAAACTATGATAAGTGTTTGTCCGTTTTTTCTTGCCATCCCCGTGATAAGTTGAAGAATCTCGATGGTAGTCCTGGTATCCAGGTTTCCCGTCGGTTCGTCTGCAAATATTATCTTCGGATTATCTACAAATGCCCTTGCGATACTTACTCTCTGCTGTTGTCCTCCTGATAATTCAGTGGGTTTATGTCTCATCCTGTCACCAAGTCCGACTGCTTTGAGTATTTTTATTGCCTTTTTGTCTCTTTCGGACTTCGAAACGCCTTTAAAGACCAATCCAATGCTGACATTTTCAAGTGCCGATAAAGTTGGAATCAGATTATAAGATTGAAAAACAAAACCAATGTTGAGTCTTCTAAAGGAAGTAATCTGACTTTCATTTAGTTTTTCAATATGTATACCTCCAATATTTATCTCTCCCTTGGTTGGTTTTTCAAGACCTGCCATTGCATTTAGAAGGGTGGATTTTCCGGAACCTGATGTTCCAAGTAGACATATAATCTCTCCTTTTTTAATGTCCACACTTACCCCATTGAGCGCATGTATCTTTTCATCGCCCATTTTATACACTTTGTGAAGATCTCTTAATTTAATTAAAGTTTCTGACATCGAATCACCTCATTTAGATTCCAGCTTTCTAACTATACTATAACATATTCGGTTAAAGTTCACCTTACAATTTGATTACACTTTAACTATCTCATAATCACCTAATATGCATACGATAAATGTTTTCCCAAGCTGCATGGTCTAATCTTGTATGGAGAGTACTAAATACTCCCCATACAATAGATTATACCAAGTATTAAACTCAACTAATAAAACTTTATACTTATTTATTTTTTTTATTACGTCTGATGCTTTTACCGCTTTTTCTTCGTGTTTTTGCTATCTCTGCGGTAATCTGTCTGCCTTTAAGTCTGGTTCCATTGATATCTCTGGCAACCTGTTCAGCTATATTTTCTTTTACGCTTACAAAACTGAAATTGTCATAAATATCAATTCTTCCAACTTCATTTTTATTTATATCTGAATATTGAATTATATTACCAAGGATATTCCTCTCGCTTACGCCATCTTTTTTACCTGCGCTGACGAAGATTCTTCCGGTATGCTTCTTAGGATCCCTAGTCTTTCCTCTCTTCTGCCTTTGATCCTTTGGTGCTCTTTTCTTGTCATTGTCAATATAATCCAGCTCTTCATGCTGACCTATACCTTTTTCTTTAACATAGAGTCCTATGGAGGCAGCTGCTATATCGATAGGACTGTAGTTTTTCTCAAGAAGTACATTTAATACAGATTCATACTTTCTATACTCGTCCTTGTCTATATTTTCTGTTATTATATTCAATAGCTTTTCGTTTTGAGTAGCTTTTATATCTCGAAGAGTAGGTACCTGTCTTCTTACTATCTCGGTTTTAGTGTATCTTTGAATATCTCTGAGCTTATAGAACTCCTTACCCGATACAAAACTGAATGCTGTTCCCTCTCGGCCTGCTCTGGCAGTTCTACCGATTCTATGAACATAGTACTCATCATCTTGAGGTAAATCATAGTTAATGACCATATCCACCTCATCCACGTCGATTCCTCTGGCAGCCACATCGGTTGCAACCAGGATATCTGTTGTTAGTTTTCTGAACTTGTTCATTACGGTATCTCTTTGACTTTGTTTTAAGTCACCATGAAGAGCTTCCGCAAAATAACCTCTGTCTTGTAAACTCGCAGTAAGCTCGTCAACTTTTCTCTTGGTATTACAAAATACTATGGTCAAGTTTGGATTGTATATATCCAAAACCCTGGTTAGTATCTCGGTTTTCATATGCGGTTCCAAATCGAAATAATACTGATCCACCTTTGGCACTGTTAATTCTTTCTTGACTACTTTTATAACTTCCGGTTCTTTCTGGTAAGTCTTGGCAAAATTCATAATATCTTTTGCCATGGTGGCAGAGAAGAAAGTCATTTGTCTTTCCTCAGGCAGATGTCCTATTACAAGCTCGATATCTTCCCTAAATCCCATATCAAACATCTCGTCGGCTTCATCGAGCACAAAGATTTTTACATTACCGATCTTTAGAGTTCTTCTGTTTATATGGTCTATAACTCTACCAGGAGTACCCACGACGATCTGAACTCCTTGTTTAAGAGCTCTAATCTGTCTATCTATCGGCTGTCCGCCGTATATTGGAAGTACCTTTACTCCTCTCATATATTTTGCGAGCCTTGATATCTCTTCTGCAACCTGTATAGAAAGTTCTCTTGTCGGGCATAGTATCATCGCCTGAACGCTCTTGTCATTTACATTGATTTTCTCAAGTATAGGTATACCGAATGCAGCGGTTTTTCCGGTTCCGGTTTGAGCCTGTCCTATCATGTCCACTCCTTCAAGCACCAGTGGAATTGCTCTTGATTGTATTGATGAAGGCTCCTCAAAACCCATATCATTTACTGCTCTGATTATCTCTTCCGAGATATTAAAATCTTTAAAATTATTTATTTCCATTAAAATTTATTTCCTCATTTCTTTAAGTTAATTGTTTTATCAAATAACTCTTCATTTTTGCTGATGGTGTCACTTGCACCCAGCACGCATAGATAATTTTCTTCCATTGCGGATTTAATCATCTTTGCGTATTCTCTTATATCTTCTACTTTAGTTGATAATGCTTCACTCATGTATTTTTCAACCTCTTCTATTTTGAGATTTTCTAAATACATCCTTAAATCTTGAGCTCCTTTTTGAACTGCTGTTCTCGGCGGATCGAAAGCACTCATTGTTCCTATGATGATTCCGGTCAAATCTTCCTGTGAAAGCTCCATGTTTTCAAGGAATTCTGCCATTTCATCATATGCTTTAATCGTCTCTACCAGATTTGGATCACGATATGAATAAGTAGCTATCGATCTGTTATTTATAGTTATTCCAGCACCATAAGCTCCGCCCATTGCTCTAATGGTATTGTGTAGATAACCTCTGCTTAAGAAAGAGGATAGTACACTCATTTTGCCGTTATACTCGTATCCGATTGCTTTTAATGGTGAACCTTTTGAAACATATTGAACATTTGCAGAAGATTTTATTCCTTCATTCTTTGGATCTGCAACTATATTTAGATTTGCCGGTTCATATGCTGTTTTATCCAGTTTTTTAACAAAACTCTCGGCTGACTTAAGGAAACCGTCAACTGCTTTCCTGTCTCCAATGATGTTCATGACAAGTCCGTTTGGATTGAACACTTTCTTGTATACTTCGACTATTTTATCGATATATACATTTGCATCCTCAGCCATATTCTTTTCAATATCCTGTATAAAGAAATAGAAATCAATTCCCGATACTTTTTCACTGTACGCCGCAGAGGAATCAAAGTAGGACTTAAGTCTTGCCATCGTAACTGCTTGCCCACTATTGTATATGGACATATCGATTTGAGATTTTATTTCCCTAACTATCTCTTTAAATCTCTTTTCATCTCTTAATTTTGTCTCCAGTGAGATTTCCTCAATAAGTTCCACTGCTTTTGAAAAATCCTCACCCAGTATTTTAGTACTTACCATGAACTTAGGATAGAAAACTCCATCTTTCACTCTATCGTTAAATATATTTACACCAAACCTTATGCCACCTGTTCTGATGTAAATTTCACTCGCTAAATCAGTATAAGCTCTTCTTTCCGTATCCATGGATCCCAACATTTCCGACAATAATGCCACATAAGGGATATCCTCGGGAGTTATGTGACCAATGTCGAACAAAAAGCTCGCATAGTTGATTCCTGCTGTAAAGAGTTCATTGTAGAGGACTTTTGCACCGTTTAACTCGAGTATTTCCCTTGGTACCCTCTCCAAATTTTCATTGATTTCAGATAGCGAAAGCTTAGGGATTGTCGCCTTTGCCTCTTCACTATCCTCTGCTAATTGCATCTCTATAAGATTATCATTTTCAGTTATTAAACTTTCAATTTCTGCTTCTGACAGTGATTTTTTATACTCTTCAAGTTCCTTTACGACTTCTGCATCTTTCAGTTCATTTAAACCCTTATTCGGCACTACATCAACTATTGTCTTGTGATTATTGCTTAGTATCCTGTTTTTGACAAAGTCTTCATAGGCACCTGTTTCTATACCGCTTCTCAGTTTTTCAAGCATAGCATTAAAGCTCAATGCATTAAGCGGAGTCTGTCCATATAACCAGCTATTAAAAGCTTCTATGAAATAGACAATACCCCTGGTATGATATCCGGAAGCTTCTCTAAGATTGTATTCAAATCTGTTAAGAGTAGAGGTCAGTAGTTTTTTATCAATTCCCTCTTCGACCAGTGTTTTAAGGCTCTCTTCGATAATATTTTCAAATTCTACAATTTTATCCTTTGAAGTATTTTTAGCGGCTATTACAAAAGGTATCTCCTTTGCGGAATATCCCATCGAAAAGACATCTTCGCCTATGCCGGCATCGATAAGTGCTCTCTTTATTGGCGCTGCATCCGAGTCTATAAGAGCTTCCTTCAAAATCTCAGTCATCATTCTCGTTTCGCCATCAAGAGTGTCACCTGTTAAAACACCATAGATTAAATAGTCACTTTCAGTATTTTCAACCTCATCCGTAGTTGAATACTCAAAACTGCAATATCTTTTTTCATCAAATCTAGGCTGAGCAGAAATTGATGAATCGATTTCTAATCTATCGAAGGCAGAAAGGTATTCAGTCTCAATATATTCAAGCTCAGATATAGTATCTCCGTTTCCATATAGATAGATATATGAATTGGAAGGATGGTAGTATTTTTTATGAAAATCTACAAAATCTTCATAGCTGAGTTTTGGGATATCATAAGGCTCTCCCCCTGAGTTGAATCTGTAAATGCTGTCAGGATAAAGCGCTTGATTTGAAAACTCCTGCACCTGATCTTCAGCTGTTGACATTGCTCCTCTCATCTCGTTATAAACTACGCCTTTATAAGTTATTGGCTCTTCTTTTCCAAGGAGCTCATAATGCCAACCCTCCTGCATAAATATCTCTTTTTTCTCACCTATTATGGGATAGAATACCGCATCCAAGTATACATCCATAAGGTTTCTAAAGTCTGCAGCATTTCTGCTGGCTACAGGATAGATCGTCTTATCGGGAAAAGTCATTGCATTTATAAAAGTTTGCAGGCTTGTCTTATACATATCCATAAAAGGTTCTTTAGTCTTATATTTTCTGGAACCTGATAATACGCAGTGTTCAACTATATGTGCAACACCTGTAGAGTCGTTTGGAGGTGTTCTGAAGCCTATCCCAAATACCTTATTATCATCATCGTTCTCAAGTTTTAAAAGTCTTGCACCTGTAACTACATGTTCGAATAATAATGCATTTGAATTTGCCTCATCGAGTCTCTTTTTATCAACCAGTTTAAATCCACTAATGACATGTCCAATTTCCATTGTTTTCACTCCATTCTGTCTTTATTATCTATTTGAATTCATACAATAAAATATTCTTATATTAAAACCACTAATTTCCGAGATAAAATTTTCCACACTTGAATTAATCTAAATCCATACTTTTGTTCATACAAATCCACTCTTTATTATACATCATAAAACCTTCGGTATAAAGTTTTATTGATAATTATAATGTTTTGTGTAGTTTCATTAGAAATCATAATCTAAATCCTAATTCATAAATTCAAAATATATGATATACTATTTTACGAGTTAATCATTTGTTTTTTTAGAATTTAGGAGGTATTATGAAACTTATTTCTTGGAATGTAAACGGCTTAAGAGCTGTAATAAAAAAAGGTTTCTTCGATTCGATGGAGCTTATGAATCCTGACATAATCTGTCTACAGGAGATTAAGATGCAAGAAGGACAAGCCGTTATAGATCTGCCTGAATACGAGGAATACTATAATTATGCTGTTAGACCCGGTTATTCAGGAACTGCAATTTTCACAAAAATCACACCGAAGTCGGTTAGCTACGGTCTGGATATTGAACATCATGATAATGAGGGACGAGTTATCACCTTGGAGTTTGAGGATTACTACCTTGTAAATGTCTATACTCCAAACTCTCAACGTAAACTGGAAAGACTCGAGTATAGAATGGAATGGGAGGTAGATTTTAGAAACTATCTAAAAGAACTGGATAAGGTAAAGCCGGTTATACTATGTGGAGACTTAAATGTTGCTCATAAGGAAATCGACCTTAAAAACCCGTCTACCAACAGAAAAAGTGCAGGCTTTACTGATGAGGAACGCGGAAAGATGACAGATTTGTTAGAAGCAGGTTTTACTGATACATTCAGGTTTTTCTATCCCGACAAAACCGATGCGTATTCTTGGTGGTCCTATTTTGCAAAATCTCGTGAAAGAAATGTGGGCTGGAGAATCGACTACTTTGTAGTCTCTGACAGATTTACGGATAAACTCGAAGATGCCTTTATTTACCCTGAAATTATGGGAAGTGACCACTGCCCGGTAGGAATAATACTGAAGTAATACAAAAGACTCGATCTTAAAATAATGGATCGAGTCTTTCTTAAATTTTACTTTTTGTATAGATTGTAGCCTTTTAAAGTAGAACCATAGACATATTCTATATCCAGGTCCAGTTTTGAAAGCTCATCTATTATCATCTTGGCTTTCAAAACATCATTCTCTGTAGTACAGTGATTGAAGTAAAGGTACTTTTTACCCTTTGCTCCCTTGAAAATCCCTGATTTGCTTTTGAGTATATTTAGCAATACATCCATGGTAAGTATATCTTTAAATCCAAAGTTCTCCACGAATAGTTCATCATTAAATATCCTATCTCTACCAATTTTTTCCAAAATTCCATTTATGGGAATAATTCCGATTGTCTTGGTAGTCTCTTCTCTTATAACGGGTTCAAATTCTCTCCAAGCTTTATAAGGAAGCATCTTTGATCCATCGGATTCAATTAGAATATAATCGAATTTTTTATAGACAGCTTTAAAGTCTTCATCTGTGATAGAGGTGATTTTGTTCTTTTCTTCCCGTCCTCCTGTCACAATCAATCTAAACCTTTTATTGTCTATTTCGGCAATTTTATCCATGGGATAGTACATTTTAAGTTCTGATTGATTTTTAGGAATTCCAATCTTGGTGGTTGTTGTAACCAGCACACTTCCGTTTTCCATAAGCTCTTCTGCTAATGTGTACATGGCTGTGGTCTTTCCTCCACTACCTACAAATGCGACTATATCGTGTTTTTTTATGTCAAATGCTTCCGTTAAGTTCATGTCTTTCTCCGTTTTATAAGATTTCTCCAATCTTAGCTTCAGCTATATCCAGTATCGTTTTATCGTGGATTAGATTCCTTATATGCTCGATATACGGATAAAGGTAGGCGTCTTCTTCCAGGATTGGTACTGTTTTATTTAACTCTTTATATACAGCTTCTGTTACGCTGCTTTTTTTGAGATTTGAATCCAAGAACTGATACGATTGGTAGGCTGAGAGAAGCTCTATGGCCAGTATATATTCCAGTTTTTCTGCTATGTCTATAGCTTTCTTTGCAGAATTGTATCCATTGGCGACATAATCCTCTTGATTTCCGCATGTCGGCGTATTATCGATGGTAGCAGAAGTACTGAGTATCCTCATCTCGTTTAATAGTCCCGCTTGAGTATATTGAGGAATCATTAGTCCAGAATTAAGTCCCGGTACTTTTACCAAAAACCATGGATTTTCGTTTAGGTTTCCGTCTATCAGTCTATTATTTCTTCTCTCCGACATCTTGGCAACCATGGTTGCAGCTATTGCAGCACTATCCATTTCAAGTCCTATAAATGAGGAGTCTGGATTACCACAAGAAATAACATCACTATCCTCTCCATCATACCAGATAACCGGATTATCAGTCGAGCTTTTCATTTCATTTTCTATAGTTATCTTAGCATCATAGAGTGTTTTTTTGGCGGCACCGTGAATCTGGGGTACACATCTGATAGAAAGAGCATCCTGTAATCTATGATTATAATGTGCAAGAGCTATTTCAGAATCCTTAAGAATTCGTCTAATGTTTTTAGCGGTATTATTCTGAGTTTCATGCAGTCTGATCTTCATAACTCTATCATCAAAGGCTCTTAAGGTAGATTTTGAAACCTCTATAGTCATTGCACTTATGATATCTGCAGTTTTAACCGCTTTTATAATATCGTAAAGAGCTATTGCCGCAAGACCTGTTACACTTGTCGTACCCGATACCAGTGCAAGCCCTTCTTTATATGACAATTTATAAGCGGCTTCGAGTCCTTTATTGTTTAAAACCTCAGATGCATTTATTATTTCACCCTCGCTTACGGCCATCCCTTCCCCTATCAGAGTCATAGCAATATGTGCTTCCGGAGAAAGATACCCAACTGAACCATCTCTGGGTGCAAAAGGATATATGCCGAGATTTAAAAAGTTTCTATATCTTTCCAGGGTTTCCAGTCTGACGCCACTATAACCTGTACCTATATTTAATAATATCATTAGCATTACTGCTCTGACTTCTTCCTCGCTCATATGTCTTCCAACAGATGTTGAGTGTGAAATTACTATATTTCTTTGTAGTTGTTCTGCATCGCTTTGAGATATGGTCCTAGTACTGTTAGCCCCAAAACCGGTGGTTACTCCATAGATAATCTTGTTTTCATCCACCCATTTCTCTATCAACCTTCTACTGGTATTGATCCTGTTTTTATAGGAGTCAGAAAAAGATATAAATCTTTTATCTCTAATTATCATCATAAATTTTTCCAGATCTATATCATCTAAAAATAACTCCTCATTTCTGGCTCTTTTCATTTTGCACCTCCCATATTTAGATATACTACAGGGATGAGCCAGCTCATCCCTGTATAATTTTATTCAACTATATCATCAATAAAGAAGACTTTGATGGCAGCGACCATCTGTAATATAAATATGAATAGTACTACAAATCCTCCGGCAGCCGCTAAGTCTTTAACCCCTTGGACGCCCTGTACACCTCCACCAAAGGCAGCCATAACTATAGCAACTACTCCTATAAGTGTTCCCCAAACAACTTTCATATATCCGGGAGCCTCAGATCCTATAGGGACATCTTTCATACACATCGATGCAATACTGGTTGAGGTTGCATCAGCAGCAGTAACGAAAGATATAAGGATGATAAAGAGATTTGCCGGTATGAGTATCACGGATAATGGCAATTGTTTCAAGAACTCAAACAAGGCCATGGTGGCATTTGAGTTTATTATAGTTGAAACTAAATCAACATTACCACTCATTTGCATAAATATAGCGCTTCCTCCCCAGATACTGAACCATACAATACCGAAAATGGATGGTAATACCAGGTTTATTAACAAGAATTGCTTAACGGTTCTACCATATGATATCTGTGCCAGGAAAATTCCCGTTACCGGAGCATAGGCAATCCATACCGCCCAGTCAAATAATGTCCACGACTGGACAAGCGGAGCTCCCCCTATGAGTCTGCTGAAAAACCCCTAGCGAAAAACTATTAAAAAATCCGTTAAAGCATTGAAATCACTTGATTAGAGCCCTCTTTCATGAGATAATATATATAATATATTAAGGGGAGATTATCATGTTAAAAGACCAAGAAAATAAGCAACTAACTATAGATACTATTGAATTAGACAATCTTATAGAAGCACTAGGATGTCCAACATCTAAAATTGACTATATAAATGACTTTGATTTCTCAGAAATAGTTGAAGAAATAACTAATAGATACTGCTTAGACAATGGTCGACCTGCTTATCCTGTAGAAGTGATGTTAAAAACTATCATACTTCAGTACTTTGAAAACTTTACAGATAGAGAAGTAGTATGGCACCTTCAATCTAATCTAGTATACAAAAGATTTGTAGGACTTGGGCTTTATGATAATGTACCTACCTATTCTACGATAGCAAAATTTAGGATTGAAAGACTAAATGAAGACATCTTAAATAATCTCTTAACATGTTTAAACATTCAATTAATCAAAAAGAAGGAGATTAAAGGTAAAATAATAAGTATAGATGCTACACACAGTGCATCAAAAGCCAAGAAATTAACACCTGGAGAATATCTTAATCAGCTTTTAAAACAGCTAAATGAAATACTTAAATTTAATACAGTAGAAGAAATAAGTATTGATATACCCAAAATACCAAGAGGTACATCAATAAAAGAAGAAGTAAAAACAGTTATCAGTAAAGTAAAAGAAACATTAGAAATGCTTGAATCCCTAGAAAATGAAGATGAAGAAAAGATAATCCCCGGTTTAAAAATAAGCGAAGAAATGGAAGACTATCAATCACTAAAAAAAGAACTACAAGAAAAAATAGAAGATGAAAGATTTTTAAAAGGATTAGAAGAACACTCATTATCAGATCCAGATGCAAGAGTAGGTCATAAAAGTAAGAACAAAGTATTTTATGGATACAAAGATGAACTAATAGCAGACATAGAGAGTAGATATATCCTAGCCACAAACACTTATCCAGGAAACTACTGTGATGGGGTGGAATTTAAAGAACTACTTGATAAAGTATTGAAACTGGGAATAAAACCAGAAAAACTACTAGGAGATAAAGCATACTTCAAAGGGGAAATACTTAAAACAGCAGATGAAAAAGAAATACAACCCTATATCCCAATAAACTTAGGGAGTTACAAAGAAAAAGAGGGTTTTGAATATTGTAAAGATGCTGACCAATTTACCTGTAAACATGGAAATGAAACAGTTTCAGTATGCAAAATAAAAGAAAAAGACACCGAAATAACAAGACGTGTAATATATACCTTTAATTCTGAAATTTGTAAAATGTGTCCTGATCACAAAAAATGCGTTACCGAAAAAAAATATGTTGCAAAAAGAATAGAATGCACAATTAATTACGGAATATATAATAAATGTGCAGCGGTAATGCAAAAAGAAGGAGCAAAAGAAATAGCAAATAAAAGGGCACTTCACGAAAGCATCAATCATGAATTAAAGAACGTATTTGAAGGCAAAACTCAGCAGAGTTATGGCTTGATTAGTGCGCGTAAAAATGGATTACTAAGAGCCTTGATGGTCAACTTTAACCGATATGCATTAAATAAGATGAAACAGGAGTGATAAAATCGCTCCTGTTTTTTTAAAATTCAAAGAAATTGAGATATTTATAAAATACACGAATATTTTACAGTAAAATGATGTGGAAAAAGGTTGCTTTTTCAGCAGACTCATATACTGAGATACACTATTCCAAAATACACTGCTGCTATCAGTATCCTTACTATTCTCTCCTTTAGTCTTTCCACATAATTCTCATAGCTTACATACTCCAGAACTGTATAGATTGCCCACAGGATGGAGATATAAAATATGGCATCGACGAGATATCTGTATTCTAAAAATAGATATCCGGTGTAAAGTAGAATTATGGTCATATAAGCAATAATTATCATTAATGTACTTTGTTTTTTCTTATTGTATAGAAATATTGCCCCTGTCGCCAGCAATATGTTTAAGAGTGCTCCGATCGGTATTCTTGAGTAAAATAATTGAGTAAAAAAGAGCAGTCCAAGGAGAATATACGAAGGTATATTCTCCTTATTGGAGATGCTCTGTTTTAAATGTTTAAAATTGACTATCATCTATTTTATCCAAATAGGACTTAACTGTATTTACAGCAAGTTCTATAGTCCTTTCTTCAAATGGGTTAGGAAGACCCGTTGATTCTACAAGCTCTAAGAATGACTTAGATCCTCCAAGTTTACATAGATCCAAATAGTTTTTAAACGCATCATCATAATCTTCTTTTAACATCCTCAAATAGCCAATAGCACAAATCTGTGCCAATGTATAGTCGATATAGTAGAATGGACTTAAAAATACATGGTTTTGTCTGAAGAAGAATCCACCTGATTCTAGGAACTCATTATCTTCATAATCTCTATGAGGAAGATATTTACGCTCTAATTCTCTGAATTTAGTTCTCCTCATTTCCGGAGTATCATCTACATTTTCGTATACATAATGTTGGAATTCATCAATTAATGCACCATAGGGGATAAATTCCATAGTTCCAGCCAAATGAGAATACTTGTATTTTTCTGTATCTTCCTTGAAAAATCTTTCCATATATGGCATTGTAAAGAACTCCATGCTCATTGAGTGAATCTCACATGCTTCGTATGTTGGGAAAATATATAGTGATAGCGGAAGATTTCTTGCCAAATAAACTTGCAGTGCATGACCTGCTTCATGAGTTAGAACAACTACATCATGTGCTGTACCATTCATATTCGCGAAAATAAACTGGGCTTTATATTCTGTAAGCGGGGTACAATATCCTCCCGACATCTTTCCATCTCTGCTTACAAGATCAAATAGCTCATACTCTTCCATGAAATCAAAGAACTCTTTAGTCTCCGGACTCATTTCCGAATACATCTCTTTCGCCCTTTGAATCAACCACTCAGGCTCTCCCTTTGGTGTAGGATTTCCCGATTCAAACTTGTATGCTTCATCATAGTATTTTAATTTATCCAGTCCCAACCTCTGTCTTTGTCTTTCGTAAATCGAACTTGCATAAGGTACTACATACTTTACGATAGCATCTCTGTAGACCTCTACATCTGCCGGTCCATAATCACTTCTGTTCATGTTTAGATAACCCAGCTCTATATGATTTTTAAAACCGAGTTTTTTAGCCATCCTATGTCTAATCTTGACTAATCTGTCAAAGATATCGTCAAATTTATCCATATTTTCCTTGAAGAAACCATAGTAAGCTTCTGAAGCACTCTTTCTTTTTTCTCTATCCTCTACCTGCATTTTGGGTATTAATCTCGATAGAGTATACATTTCTCCTTCGTACTCAATCTGTGCAGACCCTATTAGTTCAGAGTACTCGTTTGAAGTTTTATTTTCCTCCACCAAATCTTCAACTATGGAAGGATCAAAAGATTTTTTCTGCATTTCAAGCAGTTTTAATGCTTGTTTGAAAAATTCCGCTTCCAGTTCATCTTTATATTTTGATTCCAATACTTCATTTTGAAATGCCGTCATAGCCTCTATAAATAGTGGCGAATTTTCGTTGTAAAAATCAGTTTCCTTTTTATAGAATTCATCAGCAGTATTCATAGTGAACCTGATTTGACATATGGTATTGGCAGTAAAGTATTTCCTTGCTATACGGTCTGACTCATAGACTAGTTCTATTTGCCTTTTTGCATCGGCATTTGGGAATTCTTCTTTCAATTCACTAATGCTGTTTATCAGAACCTCAACATCCGGTCTTTTGTACTCAATCTCATGAAATTTCTTCATTCTCTCACTCTATTCCCTCTAATCAGGAATTCCTTTCTTAATTATTATATTATTGGTTTAAATTCTTTTAAAAGATTTTTTACTTGTTAAGGTAAATTTTCTTGTTAACTCGGATTCCCCCACATTTTGAAATCCGAGGAAACGCTTTTGGTGTAGTTTTCTTCGAAAACTTTCATATATCTTGTTATACCCACTTTTTTTGGTCATTAATTATATTTTTAGGGTTATTTTTTAAGATTGAAGTGATCTAGGTACAGGTCATAAAACTGTTCGCCTATTTTCCTCATTTCTCCTGTAATTACTCTTATTCCGAGTTCTGATTTCATCCAGTGATCTTTTGATGCAACTTCTATATATGCTGGTGCTATCAGGATTTCAGAGTCGGGAAAAACCATGTCAAAATACATAAAACTTCGTCTAGCATGATAATCTTTTACACATAAGATAATCCTGTCGTGTTTAATGCCTTCTTTTACGAGCATCTCCTTTGATCTCAGTGCGTTTTGATAGGTATATGTTGCAGTATCTTCTTTTAGGATTGTGCTTTCAGGAACACCATTTAACTGCAAACCATGTTTCATAAACTCATACTCTGTTTTAAAGTCCTTCTTATATTCATTTCTTCTTATCTTTTCCCATTCGAATCTTCCTACATCTTTACTGAATGCTCCCGATGCAAGGATATAAGGTGCAAGTCCCTCTTTGTAGATGCTCGCTGCCAGCTCAATCGTCTCAATGGACCTGCTGCCAGGAAGCATTATCAAATCTGAAGCTTTCAGTTCATTTTCCATAAAAATAAAATCCGTCAGTTCTTTAATATTTCTCATTTATCCCCCTTATCTATTTAAAACTATTTGTCTTACAATTAATACTCATATTCACTCAATACATTTCATACCCGGAATTCTAAGTTTAAACATCCGGACTATTTCATTAAAATAATACCTAATATAGTTTCCGTTGTATTCGGTTCACTTACCAATCTCATTTCTCATTTAATACTCTACTGTGATATAATCAACTTGAGGTGATAATAATGAAATTAGGTATTATAGGTTTTGGTCATTTAGCAAGTGCATTTACAGAAGGAGTTCTTAAATCAGATTATCTTAATAGTGAGCAGATAATGATAACATCACTTACTGATAAGACGAAGGAAGATGCTCTACAAAAATTCGGTATTGCATCTTATTCTACAAACTCCGAACTTGCTACTAATAGTGATTATATCATTATATCAGTTAAACCGCATTTATATGCCGATATTATAAATGAAATCAAGGATTCTATTAAGCCAAATACGATTATACTAAGCTTTATGGCGGGTACCAAATTGAGTCAATTAGAAGAACTACTTCCGGAAAACTCAAAACTTGCACGCGTCATGCCAAATATCGCAATGGCAGTTAGAGAATCACTGACTACGATTTGTCCAAATTCAGCCTTAACTGAACCAGAAATATCGGAGATTTCGCATTTATTCAATGCAGTTGGAAAAGTCATTACTACAACTGAAGAAAACCTTGAGAAAATATCTGCAGTCTCTTCCTCGGGACTTGGTTTTGTCGGATATCTTTTGAATGCTTTTGAAATGGCAAGCTTGGATCTTGGACTACCTGAAAAGTACAAGGAACTCATATCGACTCAGACCTTTTTAGGTGCTGTTAAAACCGTCCAAGAAACAGATATTTCCTCAAAACAACTATCCGATAAAGTTGCAACTAAGGGAGGTTCGACTATTGAAGGACTTTATGTCTTAATGGATCACAAAGTCGATGAAAATATAGTAAAAGCTGTAAATGCATCCTTTAATAAATTGAGTCAATTGAGTAAAAAATAGTATAAATTCTACTATTTGAAACACAAACCAGGTAGAAAATGCCAGGAGGCTGCGGATGGAAAAAAGAAAGATTATATACCCGGATTATAATAATAGTTTAGTAAATCTTGCAATCTCTATTCTTAAGTTCTGGAATCCCAATCATCCCGGACAGAGTCTTAAGATTTTGGACAATTATTTAATAAGGGATTATAAGAATATAGTGCTCATTCTATTGGACGGCATGGGTACAAATATAATGGAGAAAAATCTGGAAGTAGACGGGTTTCTTAGACGGCATTTTTTGGGGTCTTACAGCTCTGTTTTTCCATCGACAACCGTTTCTGCCACGACATCTCTTCTAAGTGGCCTAACTCCTGCTGAACACGCCTGGCTGGGATGGATTAACTACTATCCCCAAATAGATAAAAATGTCACGGTGTATTTGAATACGATTCAAAACACATTTAGACAAGCTGCAGATTATAATGTAGCGTGGAGGTATTGTCCATATGAAAGTATCGCATCTACGATAAAAAGCTTCGGTGGATTTAGCTATACTTTGGCGCCTTTTGAGGAACCCTATTTTTCGAGTTTTGAAGAAATCTGTAAAGGCATCAGTCAGCTCTGTAGTCTTCCTGATAAAAAATATATCTACGCATATTGGTACGAACCTGACAGTACCATGCATGCAAATGGATGCTATGGAGAAAAGACCAAGTTGGTACTAAAAAGACTCGAATTTGAAATCGAAAACCTCTCACAAGATCTTGAAGATACACTATTGATAGTAACTTCAGATCATGGACAACTGGATTCAACTTGCGTTACTATAACTGATTTTCCTGAAATTTTTGATTGCCTGAAGCGCATGCCTACAATTGAACCCAGAGCTGTAAATTTTTTTGTTTTGGATGATTTAAAAGAAAAGTTTAAATATGAGTTCGAGAGAGAATTTTCAGAAAAATTCATTTTATTGACCAAGGATGAAGTAATAAGAAGAAAACTCTTTGGACCCGGAATAGAACATCCGGTTTTTAGGGATATGCTCGGAGACTATTTGGCTATAGCAATAGATGATTTATCTATTTGTAATAGCAGTGAACAGGCTGAGAATTTTATTGGGATGCATGGTGGTATGACAGAAGATGAGATGAAGATACCTCTTATAATTAAGGATTTTCCATAATTTAGGTATCCGTATAGTATTTCTAAATTAGATAGATTTTATATTTCTATCGTCAATAAAAAAGTAGGTAGAACCGTAAAACACGGTTCACCTACTTTTATTTTTCTATTCCTACTATTCCAAATGCCCCCGGTCCTCCATGGCATGATATAACCGCTCCGGCATCAAACCATTTTGGTTTATTAATTCCATGCTCTTCAAGAATCAGTTCTATACTTTTTATATGGTCATCACTTAATCCGTGAACCTTGACCAATAAAAGACTGTCTTTGTCTATATTAAATCTATTGAAAAAGTCCTCTATAAGTTTTTTATAGGAAGATTTAAAATTTCCACGATATTTTTTACCCGCAACGAGATATCCTTTTTCTAAATTGATAGTCGGGAAAATCTTCAAAAGCATTGCTCCAAGATATGAAACATTGGAAATTCTGCCCCCGGCTTTGAGGTATAATAAGCTCTGTGGAAGGAAAACAAATCGAGTTTTTTCCCTTATTTCTTCCACGTATTTTACTATTTCTTCTACGCTTGAATCGGGATTGTTTTCTATATACTCTGCCGTAGACATAACTACTCTGGATAGTCCGACAGTACAATTTTTACTATCTATTAAGACCACATTTGAGAATTCTTCAGCTGCAATTTTTGCAGAATTATAAGAAACAGTAGTAACGGAAGAATATGCAATATAGATTATAATACAGTCGCCGTATTCTCTATTGATTTCGCTAAATACTTTTTCAAAATCACTCGGAGTAGAGCCCGAAGTTTTTGGCAATATCTTGTTCTTGTCATAATAATCAAATACATCACTGGATTTCAAGTCGGAATCATCGAAACTTTCCTCTCCGAATGACACATGCATGGGTACTATTTTTACATTATATCTATCTATATATTCACGTGACAAATCAGAGCCACTTTCTGTTACTAAAACGAATTTACTCAATTTAACCTCCAGGTATATGTTTTTTTTTTAACTTGTTATTAGCTTTTATTATTTTATCATATCCATAACCAATATAAAACAATAAACTTAATAAATATATATTTAACAATATTGTTAATTGCAAAATTTAAGACCCGGACTTTTAACAATTCCTCTTATACATTTTTATTTTGCTTTTCTTCACCGGAATAATAGATTTAATAGAGCTATCTTCTTTAAGGCAAAAAAATTTTCTCTATTAATAGAGAAAATTTAGGGTTTGCTCTATTTTGACAAATCTATTAGCAAAGTTCAATATTTTTCTTAAAACACCATTATTTTGGGGTGGCTTTTTATCTCTTTTACTTAAGATTATTGCTAACTTTTTCATATTTAGGGTCGCAAAAGTAAGTGCTGCTTTCATATCCATTTTCTTTATACCTACCATATTGGTATATCTAAATCCATGATATTCCTTTGCACTCCCAAATTGCCTTTCTATTGTTTCTTTTCTCTTTTTATACTCTGCTTTCCCTTTATATGTATACCGGTATTCTTCTGAGATATCAAGATAATCTTGCCAGATATGTCTAGTTATTATCTTTTGGTGTTTTTTACTACTTGTACACCTTCCTAGGTACCCACAGTTTACACAGATCTTTGGGTTGCTCTTGTACTGCCTATATCCTTCTCTATTTGTGGTTGAGTATCCTAATACTTCATTTGCTGGACAAAGGTAACAGTTGTAGTATTCGTCATACACAAAATCTCTTTTGTAGAATGGGTTTTCTAGTTTTGGTTTTGTTTTTTGCCTTGTGTATGGAAATACTGGAAATACTCCATCATCAAACAGTTCTTTCGCTATTGCCGGGAATTTGTAGCCTGCATCCATAACTAGTTTTTTAGGGTTCAATCGTTTTAACTTTTCATCAAAGAAATCTTTAAATGTTGTTCCATCGTGTAAGTTTCCAGGATATGATTTAAAACCTAATATCCATCCATTTTTATCACATGATGTCTGTACGCTGTATGCAAATACTTCTTTATGTTCACCTTTATGGAATAGTCCTGCTTCAGGATCTGTTGTGCTTTTTGTTACTTCTTTTAGTTCTTCATCTTTATCTTTAGGATCAAATGGCTTTTTATCATGTTTTTTTCTATCTTCGTTTATTTCTTTTTCTAGCTTTTTTTGATAGTATTTTATCTCTTTTTTCACTTTTACTTTAACAACCTTATACCTATTGGCATGTGCTTTAACATGTGTTGAGTCAACAAATTGGATATTTGTATCAACTAAGCCTTCTTCAATGGCTTGTAGTAGTATGTTTTGAAAAATATCTTCAAATATGTTTGTATCTTTAAATCTTCTTCTGTAGTTTTGACTAAAAGTTGTGAAATGAGGTATTTTATCGTAAAAATCAAAACCTAAAAACCATCTGTAAGCAAGATTTACTTCAATATCTTTAATTGTTTGTCTCATGCTTTTTATGTTGAAAAGGTATTGGATTAAGGTAATCTTAAGCAAAACAACGGGATCTATACTAGGTCGTCCGTTATCAAGACAGTACAAATCTTCAACTAATTCATATATGAAATCAAATTTAATGTATTTATCTATTTTTCTAAGTATATGATCTTCGGGAACCATTTGATCTATTGAAATCATTTGAACTTGATCAACTTTGTTTTTAGAATTTTTAAATAGCATATTAACACCTCTCTCTTAGTGTTATATATACCCAAAACGGCTTAAATTACACATAATATGGCATTTTTAGAACAAAAAAAGCACAGCTAGAAATTTTTTCTAGCTATGCTTTGTCAACAGTCTGATTTTCTCTATTAATAGAGAAAATTTTTATTATTTATCCGGAAACATATTTTTTAATTCATCTTTTATTATATTCTTTATTTCGTCCTTTTTAACATATTCAGACATATCAATGCTTTCTTTGATATTTTCTTTAACGAAGTTTTTAAATCCATCTTTCTCTTTTTCTACCTGGTTTACAAGTTCATCGATGACTTTTTTTGCATCTCCTGAAGCTAATTCTCCCTTGTCTACCATTTCACTGACAAATTTTTCAATTTTTTCCTTGGAATTATTGAATAAACCTATTCCAAAATCAATGGATTTGTCCAAGAATTTTCTTGCCATGGTATCCCTCCAATAAAATCGTTTCTTATTACATATATTATACCTTAAGTTAATAATTAATTCATGTAATTTTTATACTGTTAGTTTTTAAATAAAAAGGGTATAATATATACAGTATTTGCGAATGATTCGCATTGTCATTTAAGGAGGTTTTATGAAAGTTTTTAAGTTATTATTTTTGGTTTTAGCGATGGGTTTATTATCTGCATGTAGTACAAATACTGTTGATAAATCTCCATTGGAAAATAAATTAACTGTTTACAGTTCTATCTATCCCGTTTGGGATTTCACCTCAAAGGTAGGAGGAGACAAAATAGACAATAAATTACTGGTTCCGATGGGAACTGAAGCACATGACTGGGAACCATCCCCTACTGATATTGCTGCTCTTGAAAAGGCAGATGTACTCGTAATAAATGGCTTGGGTATGGAGTTTTGGGCTAATTCTGTCCTCGGTTCTCTGTCCAATAAAAATCTGACTCTAATCGATACGTCAAAAGAAGCTAATTTGATAGAAGGACATCATCATGATCACGGCCATAATCACGATCACGAAGATGAGCATGAACACGAACATGATCATGAAGACCAGCATAAACACGAACATGATCATGATGATGAAACAAAACTGTCTTATGATCCCCACATATGGTCGAGTCCTGTTCAGGCAAAAAAACAGATGAAAATCATCATGGAAGAATTGTCTAAAAAAGACCCTGAAAATGCAGAGTATTATAAATCCAATTTTGAAAAATACTCCACCGAATTTGATAAACTGGATAGCGAGTATAGAGAGAGTTTAGAAAGTTTACCAAACAAAAAAATCGTTGTTTCTCATGAAGCTTACGGATACATGACTCACGAATACGGCCTAACTCAGATGGGTATAGAGGGTTTAATCCCCGAATCAGAGCCAACTCCACAGAGGATGGCTGAAATCATAGACTATGTTAAAGAAAATAATGTAAACACTATCTTTTTTGAACAATCTTCAGGTTCAAAAGTAGCCGAGACCATCGAAAAAGCGACAGGAGCAAAGACCAAAGTACTAAGTACTCTGGAATCTTTGACCAAGGAGCAGATCGATAATGGTGACGATTACTTTTCTGTTATGAGACAAAATCTGGAGGCTTTGAAGGAGGCTCTTAAATAATGGATCCGATTGTTAATGCAGATAATCTTTATTTTTCATATTCCAATCACGAGATTCTGAAAAATGTTAATATGAGCATAAATAAAGGTGATTTTGTCGCTATAATCGGTGCTAATGGTGCAGGTAAAAGCACGCTCATTAAACTTTTTCTATCAGAACTTTCTCCAAAAAGCGGTCTGATAAAAGTTCTGGGAACTGATGTCACGAAAACCGAAAGCAATCCCCGGGTGGGATATGTTCCTCAAACAGGTTTAGGTAAAAACGCCAATTTCCCTGCTTCAGTTTTTGAAGTGGTGTCTACAAATCTGTATTCCAAGGTAAAAAGATTTAGTTTTCTAAATAGTTCTCAAAAAAGAAAGGTTATGGATACTTTAAAGTTGGTAGAAATGGATGGTTTCTATGATAGAGCGATAGGCGAGCTCTCAGGTGGTCAGAGGCAGCGTGTTCTACTTGCAAGAGCGTTGGTTTCCGATCCCGAATTATTAGTACTGGATGAGCCTACAACCGGAGTGGATTCAAAGTCTACAGAGTCATTTTACGAATTATTAAAATCACTGAATGCTTCCACAAAACTTACAATTTTAAATGTTACGCATGATTTAGGAAAAGTCTTTCCATATACCAATAGGGTTTTCTGTCTTGAAGAGGGATATCTTCTGGAACTGTCCAGAGATGAAGTATTGCATGAGCTTCAACATAGACATGAACATCCGCCACTTAATGAAGGGAGGTTATAATGCCTAGTATACTCCAATATGATTTTATGATACGTGCCTTTATTGTGGGCATTGTGCTCTCCATTATAATTCCACTCATAGGTGTAATTGTAGTTTTAAAAAGATTGTCGATGATGGGAGATGCTCTCTCCCATTCATCGCTTGCAGGTGTTGCAGCGGGGCTAGCTTTTGGTTTTAACCCAATCATCGGTGCAGTTGTAGCGACACTCCTGGCATCTCTAAGTATTGAAGCTATCCGCAAAAAAATCCCGGAGTTTTCTGAGATGTCTATCGCAATTATATTATCGGCCGGTATCGGTTTAGCAGGTTTATTATCAGGTTTCATAAAAAATGCCACGGGATTCAACAGCTTTCTATTCGGTTCAATAGTAGCTATTTCAAACTTTGAGTTGATTTTTGTCTTGTTTACAGGTCTTATAGTCTTTGCAAGTTTGATACTACTGCATAAGGAACTGTTCTTTATTGCTATAGATGAAAGGGGTGCGATACTCTCAGGAGTTCCCGTTAAATCAACCAATTTTATTTTTACAGTTCTTACAGCTATAACCGTATCAATTGCCGCAAGAACTGTTGGGACTTTGATAGTTTCATCTATGATGGTAGTCCCTGTCGCATGTGCAATGCAGCTTTCTAAGAGTTATAAACAAACCGCCGTACTCTCTATTATATTCGCGGTTCTATCGACATTATTGGGATTGATTTTGTCATTTTACATTGGTCTAAAACCGGGCGCTACGATAGTCAGTATTTGTGTCTGTATCCTAATTATAATTCTAGCAATAAAAAAACTCAGATCTTAAGGAGTTGGAAATGAAAGATAAGAATTTTAGAATGACAAAAAAAAGAAAGATTATATACAATCTATTACAAAATACCGATCGTCCTCTTACAGCGGTGGAAATCTTTTCAATTCTAAAAGATAAAAATGAGGATATATGGCTGTCAACTATTTACAGAACCCTAGAACTATTTAAGAACGAAGGCATTATAGTTCAAACTGAGATTCCCGGCAGCGAGATTTCTCATTATTTTTTTACAGACGAAAGCCATAAACATTATGGCGTCTGTATGAATTGCCAAAAAGTGATAAGCATAACCGATTGTCCTCTGGATAGTTATAAGCCCAGTCTGTCCGACTCTGATTTTCAAATAATCGATCATAGATTTACTGTATATGGCTATTGTTCTAATTGCAATAAAAATAAATAGTGGGTTATTCCAAAATAGCTCGCCAAAATTCAAAAGGATCTATCGGATCGATAGGCCTTTTTTAAGTATAATTAATTTATCAAAAGAATACCCCTACTTAAATCTACACGAAAAAATAAGCGGGTCAGGCCTTTATTATTTTATTTTTTGTATGATTATGCTATATGATGTATGTATTTTAGCATGGTATTCGTCTTGTTATTGGTGTTTGTTGTGTTTTATCGCCAATTTTTCATTATATATATTCATAAAATAGTAGAAATAAAAGCCTGACCCCATTCAATCGTTGGTATCATCGGATTTGTGAAAGTTGCTAAATGTATAAACATTGGTTTTACGGCGTTTGTTTTTTTGTGTTTTCTATATGCTTTTAGATTTAAAGGGCTGCTGGAAAATTTACTAGGCAATATCCAATTTCTATAAATGCAAAAAAGTAGTGTATCAGAATTTAGCTTATTCTGACACACTACCTTAAATTTATTTTTACTGGTCATTGTCATTATTATTTAAATAATCTCTTTTTAGTGGAAGTTTATATTTTTCACGGTTTTCTCTATACTCTTTAAGGAATATCTCACTGTCTTTTCTGACATGATCCATGTAGCTATGTGATTCATATGTCTGGGTATTTACGGTTATTACAGAAACCGCAATATTAGAACAGTGATCTGCTATTCTCTCAAGGCTCGTAGTAATATCTGAAAGTATAAAGCCCAGTTCTATTGAACAGGTACCCTCTCTTATACGATCGACATGCCTTACCTTCATTTCATCGTTCATATAGTCAATTACTTCCTCAAAAGGCTCAACACTTGCAGCGAGCACTACATCATTGGTCTCATAGACTTCTATGGTTCTCTGAACCAGGTCAAATGTAGCTGCAGTATACACCCTTAATTCGTTCCTTGCCTGTTCAGAAAATTCTACTTGCTTTTCCTCCATTTCTCTGGCTGATTCGGCAATATTTCTGGCATGGTCTGCAATTCTTTCAAAATCTCCTATGCTTTGCAGCAAAATTGATTGTAATCTGGCGTCTTTATCTATTAAAGTCTTAGCAGAAATCTTAACCATATAGGTTCCAAGCTTATCTTCATATCTGTCTACCTTGTTCTCAAGTGATCTTACCCTTTGGAATTTTTCTCTGTCAAATTTATCTACCAAGTCTATGGCATATTTTAAAGCATCTCTTGCAAAACCAAACATCTGAACGGATAATTCAAAACTCTGTTGCAAAGCGATACTCGGGTTTTCCAAAAGTCTATCGTCAAGTCTTTGAAATTCTTCATCTCTTTCTTCTATATCTTCTTGAGTAAGAGGTATAAGTCTAATAGCAAGTGTTACAAGATAGTTAGAAAGCGGCAAAAGTACCATAGTAGTCAACACATTCATAGTCGTATGTACTATTGCTATCCCGACAGGATTTATTGATGCCCCCATAAATGGAAATGGTCTGATTGCATTAACCAGGTAGAATAATACCATGAAAATAATCGTTCCAAATAAGTTGAACATCAAGTGAATTATCGCTGCTCTCCTGGCGTTTCTCTTGGCTCCAATGGTTGAAATCAGTGCAGTAGCACATGTTCCGATATTCTGTCCCATTATAATAGGAAGTGCAACAGCATAGTTTACAAGTCCTGTAGCGGCAAGAGATTGTAAAATACCAACGGAAGCAGATGAAGATTGTACTAATGCGGTAATAGCCGCACCCGCTATAACACCAAGTATTGGGTTGGAAAACAATAATAGTATATCTCCAAATCCGGGCATATTCGCAAGTGGTTTCATAGAATTACTCATAGCTTCCATTCCATACATCAAAACAGCAAATCCCAATAGTACCTTACCGATTTCAGTACGTCTCTCACTATGTGCAGTAATTAAAAAGATTACACCTATCATTGCAAGTATTGGCGAGAATGACGATGGTTTCATCATCTGTACTGCAAAATTATCACTACTTAAGGATGTAAGTGATAGTATCCATGCAGTCATTGTAGTACCGACATTAGCCCCCATAATTACGCTTACTGCTTGTTTAAGTGTCATTATACCGGAGTTTACAAGTCCGACTACAATTACAGTCGTTCCGGAAGAAGATTGAATCAGAGCTGTTATGGCAGCCCCAAGAGCCACTCCTTTAAACTTATTGGAAGTTAAATTCTTCATAATAGCTTTCATTTGAGAACCTGAAACATTGCTCAAACTATTCGTCATTGTATCCATTCCATATAGGAATAGAGCAAGACCGCCAATCAAAGATAATATATTAAAAAAAGTCATGACACACTCCCTCAAAAATTATGTAAGAACTTATCATAATAATTCTATCATATTCATATGAAATATACTATTTGTAAAAACAGATTTTTCATTCATATATTAGAATATTAAAATAATTAGGTGTAATTATATTAATATCGCAGGTATAATAAATATTTTATAATGTCTCAATTAAAATGTTTGGATAAAGTCTATATAATGGTGTAAATTAGTTTTACAAAAAAATATGAACCATCCCCAACCTTTTGGTATAATAGTTTCACCACAAAACTAACCAGGAGGTAAAAGAGATGGTCTGGCTATATTTTACACTAGATTCAGAAATAATTAAAGGTTTATTTTCAGCTTCAGCTAAAGAAAATGCTATTGCAAAACTCTTAGAATCAATTTTAAACCAAGTTTTAGAGGCTCAAGTTACTGAGGCAATAGGAGCTGAGCCTTATGAACGCACTGAAGAACGTACATGTTACAGGAACGGTTCTAGAGTTAGACAAATTAAAACTCGTGTAGGAACGTTAGAATTGCTAGTACCAAGAGTTAGGGGTGGTGAGTTTTCTCCTGATTTATTCAATCGATATCAACGAAATGAACAAGCTTTTGTACTGGCTATGATGGAGATGGTAATCCAGGGTGTCTCCACAAGAAAAGTAACAAAAATCACCGAAGAATTATGTGGAACATCATTTTCAAAATCAACAGTATCAAACCTCTATTCAAACTTGGATCCTTTAGTTGATGAGTTTCGAAACAGACCATTAGAGTCACAATATCCTTTTATCGTAGTTGATGCTATGTATTTAAAATCAAGAGATGCAGGAAAAGTTAGAAGCAAAGCTCTAATGATTGAGTAGAGTTCGCTCTGACGGTATCCGTGAAATTCTTGGTTTTATGTGTGGTGATAGTGAGACTGAACTAGGATGGAGAAACTTCTTTTCATCATTAAAGGATAGAGGATTATCAAATGTTGATATAGTTGTTAGTGATTCACATAAAGGCTTAAAATCTGCAATCCTTAAAGAGTTTCAAGGCAGCTCATGGCAGAGGTGTCAAACACATTTTAGTAGAAACATACTTGATGTATGTCCTACTAGACTACAGCCTGAGATAAAAAATCGATTAAGAGAGCTTTATGATGCGCCAACTACAGAAGTTGCCAGAACAGTATTAAATGATATCCTTGATGAATACTCAAATACTGCACCAAAGGCTATGGAATTACTAGATGCTGGTTTTGACGACATAACCCAAGTATTAAATATTCCAATAAAGTATCGAAAAAGATTAAGGACATCAAATATCATTGAACGTCTAAATCAAGAGATTCGTCGTAGAGAACGAGTAATACGAATATTCCCAAACGATGAATCCATGAACCGTTTAATTGGGGCAATATTAATTGATTTAGATGAGAAATGGAGTAGCGGGAGAATATGGTTGGATATGCATGAATACCATGAATCCAAGCAAGATCAAGCCGAGCTTCAACAAGTTGAACCTACAAAGGTAGTTGCATAAGTCTGAGTTTAAGCTAATGCACCGCCAGCCTTGCACCAAGAACTTAAAAAACGGTAAGTGTTAACCACCGAAGGCGATAAACTCACAACAAAATGGTGTAATTTTCCTTCGTTTTTTTAGTGTACCATTTTTTAAGTACTTGCCACAAGGCCAAGCCCTTCGGGTGGCTGATGTAATACCTCAGGCTCCAAATCTACAACAAATCAAAAAAAGAAACTGCTAATCAAAAGGTAAGATAAAACAATTTACACACTAATTTGGACTTGACTAATGTTTGTCTGGGTATATAATTGGTATATATAATTATAGAGTTCAATTTATTTAGAAAATATAAAGGAGAGATGTAAATGGATAGATTTTCGAACTTAAAAGATAAGTTTAAGAAGCCACAAAACCCGTTTAAAGATATTAAAACGCCAAAAAAATCATTGATTATCAGTATACCCGTACTGGCTTTTGTGCTGTTTTTCACCATGCTGCCACCGATTAATGCGCATTCACACCAGTTTTGGCTATTTTTCTTTATAATCGCCATCTATACTACTATGATTCTCGGTCCAATCTTTAAAGTATTTAAGAAATTGGCAATTGGCCTTGCAGTACTGGCAGTTATAATCGGATTATTGACTGCAAGTTCACTAGAGTTTTTCAATGCCAAGAGATATGCAGCCATCCTTCAGAAACAGGACGGTAATTTTGAGAATGATATCAAAGAGATACCATATAGTGATATTCCAACTGTTGACAGAGAGACTGCTATAAGGCTGGGAAGTAGAAAAATGGGAGAACTCTTGGAACTCGTTTCGCAGTTTAATATAGACGAGAGCTATACTCAGATTAACTATAAGGGAAAACCCATAAGAGTAACACCTCTTGAGTACAATGGGCTATTGAAATGGTTTACCAATCAGTCAAAAGGTATACCGAATTACTTAGTAGTTGACATGATCAACGGAGATGCAAAACTTGAAACTCCGAGTGATAATATCAGGTATTCAAAATCCGATTTGCTTTTTAGAGATATCAGAAGACATATAAGATTTAAACATCCAACCAAAATCTTTAACGAAATCAACTTTGAAATAGATGAAGATGGAACACCTTACTGGATTGCTTCCACTTATAAAAACAGAATTTCATGGTTTGGAGCGATGGATGTAAATGGAGCAGTGCTTTGTAATGCACTTACAGGTGAGAGTAAATACTATCCGCTTGCTGAAATCCCGACCTGGGTAGATAGAGTCTTCTCCGCACAAGAGATAATTCAGCAGCTTAACTGGGACGGAAAATACCAGTCCGGATATATAAACTCCAGATTTGCCCAAAAAGGCGTGCTTCAAGCTACTAAAGGCTATAATTACCTTGCAATCAACGACGATGTATACCTATATACCGGAATTACTTCAGTTGCAGCCGATGAATCAAATGTAGGATTTGTGCTTGTAAACCTTAGAGATAAGAGCACCACATTTTATCGAGTATCCTCTGCCGAAGAATTCTCTGCAATGGCATCTGCTGAAGGAGAAGTACAGGAAAAATCCTATAAATCGACCTTCCCAATACTTTTAAATATCAAAGGAAAGCCGACCTACTTCTTATCACTTAAAGACAATGCTGGACTTATCAAGATGTATGCCTTTGTAGATGCCCAAAAATACCAGGACGTATCCATAGGTAATACCGTGGAAGCGGCATACAAAGTCCATCTAGGGGATAAATTCGTAGTGACAACTGATGAGGAAATAGATCCTAAAGATATTAAAGAAAAATCCGGAACAATTACAGACATTCACTCAGTCGTAATAGACGGAAACACACATTACTATTTTATACTCGACGGAGATGAAACAATCTACATGACCAATGTAAAGCTCTCTGAAAGACTTCCATTTATGAATATCGGAGATGAAATCAGCTTTAAATACAAAGAAGCAGGAGAAAATGCTGCAGAAGTTCTTGGAATAGAGAGATAAATTCATCCTTATAAATCAAATTAACTAAAAGGACTTATCGAAAAGGTAAGTCCTTTTTAAATAGGTTACTACGGTCAATCTTGATAAAAAAGATATGAATAAATGGTAGATTCCAGGAATGTATTATAAACCTGGTATAAAATAAATAAAAAACAGATAAAGAATAAAAAATAATTATGAAAACATATTTATGGTTTATGTATATTACTTAATATTATTCAATATAGCCGGTATATTTATGTAAAACACACAATAAAAGTGTGACCTGACCCTTTTTGAGAAATAAAAATTTTGATAAAGAATGGTATAATGGTAAGTATAAAATAACTGATGGAGGATTCGATGCGACCTATTGATATACTTGAAAGATATTTTGGATATGATGATTTTCGAGATTCTCAACAAGAGATTATAGATGCTATTATAGATGGAAGAGATGTTCTTGCTTTGATGCCGACAGGAAGTGGAAAGTCTCTTTGTTATCAAGTTCCTGCAATGTTGATGGATGGTGTTACCATTGTAATCTCGCCTCTTATTTCGCTTATGAAAGATCAGGTGGATTCGCTTAATCAAGTCGGAATTCCGTCTACATATATAAACAGCAGTCTGGATTTTGATGAGATAAATACCAGGATGAGTGCGCTGGTCTCAGGAGTTTATAAGCTGGTTTATATCGCTCCGGAAAGACTCTCCACTCCCTATTTCATTGATATGCTGGCAAGTATAAATGTCTCTCAGATTGCAGTCGATGAGTCCCACTGTATCAGTCAATGGGGACATGATTTTAGACCAGATTACAGAATGATTTCCAGTATGATTGATAGACTTCAAAAAAGACCCGTAGTTACGGCTTTCACTGCTACAGCTACTGAAAACTGTGCTTCCGATATCATCAAACAACTTCAACTGGTAAATCCGCTAATAGTTGTGACGAGTTTTGACAGACCCAATATCTATTTTGAAGTAATCGAGACCTCTTCTAAAGATGCTGAGATTCTAAATCATTTAAACAAAGACGAGTCGACTATAATCTACTGTGCTACCAGAAAGAGAGTCGATCATCTTCATAGATATCTGGAGTTAAACGGTTATACTTTAGGTAAGTATCATGGAGGTATGAATCCTGAAGATAGACATGATTCTCAGGAGGCATTTATTAACGACGATATCAAAATCATGGTTGCGACCCTCGCATTTGGCATGGGAATAGACAAATCCGATGTCAGAAAAGTCATACATTACAATATGCCCAAGAGCATGGAAAACTACTACCAGGAGGCAGGTAGAGCCGGCAGGGACGGTCTACCAAGTGAGGCCATCCTCTTATTTTCACCTCAAGATATCATCATTCAAAAATTCATAATGCAAGACGATACCAATAGAGAAGAAAGCCATCAAAAGCTTGAAAAGATGATTGAATATTCTAGAACGACAAAATGTCTTAGAAATCATATACTAAACTATTTTAATGAGTTTCCGAAAGAAGATTGCGGCAGTTGTAAGAACTGTGACACTGAATTTGACGAAAAAGATATAACAATCGATGCTAAAAAAATTATTTCGTGTATTTACAGGATGGGTCAAAATTATGGTTCAAATATGACCGCTAATGTACTTATGGGTTCTAAAAACAAAAGACTCCTTGAGCTTGGTTTTGATAAACTCTCCACTTACGGGATCATGAGCGAATACACCAGAAACCAAGTCGAAGAAATCATAAGCTTTATGATTGACAATGAGTATATCGGACAAACTCAGGGACAATATCCTACCCTTTTCTTAAATGCAAACTCGTCATCTCTACTTAATTCTGAAGAGCCGATTATGATGAAGTACAAAAAAAGCGAAATCAAATCAGCTGCTCCTAAGACGACAAGTGAAGTTCACTTGGAGCTTACGGACGATGGAAAGGAACTTTTTGAGATAATCAGAAAATGGAGATACGAAGAGTCACAATCCCAAAAGCTAGCTCCCTTTATTATCCTCCACGACCAAAGCATTATGTCATTGGTAGATGTGCTGCCTAAAACGATGGATGAACTACTCAAAGTCAAGGGTATTGGAGAAAGCAAAGCGGCAAACTATGGTGAAAAATTGCTCGAATTAATCACTCTTAATGCAGATGAGGGTAAAAAATACCTAATCAAAACCGAGGTAGAAATAGAAAGAATATCCAGACCTAAAAAAGTAGAAAGCTCAACTGAACTTGAAAGCTTCAGGCTGTTTAAACTGGGACTTTCCCCTGACGAAATCGCATCACAAAGGGGAATCGTTCTATCTACAGTATTAAATCATTTAACAGAACTGATGAAAAATGGTCACGATATTGATATCTCCAGACTTGTAGATGAAGATCAGCGAAACGAGATATTGAATGCAATTGAAAAAGTAGGATCTGAGAGATTGAAACCGATTAAGGAGATCGTAAGCGAAAATATAACATATGATAGTATTAGAATCGTCGTAACTGACTATAATGAGAAGAAAAAATCTCTATAGATATTCGCAAAGACTCAATAAATACCGGGGGGTAATTTACAAAAATTTAAGATTTTATTTCGCAAACTAAGGCATGGAAAGTTATTTTGATACCATACCTTAGTTTTTTTATGTATTTACAAATAAAGATCGCTCCTTCACATTTTATTCCACAATTCGCAGTCTTTACTCACTCTAAATACACACTTAACATCCATCCTTTACTATTTAATGTGAACAAAATAATAAGGAGTGGATTATGATGAAAAAAACAAAAATGAAATTTATAGCAGTACTTCTATTGATTGTTATGTTGACGTCTTTCCTGGTCGCTTGTAATAGTGCAGGGTCTGATACAGCAGCTCAAAACAAAACCGATAGTAGTTCTGAAGCAAAAACAGGTGATTCCGGAAAGACACAGATAACTTTTTGGCATTCTATGGGCGGTGTCGGTGAAGAAGGAATTAAAGAATTGGTAAGTAGATTTAATTCGTCTCAAGATGAAATTGAAGTCATCACAGAATTTCAAGGTGCTTATGATGATGCCCTCAATAAACTGAGATCTGCATCTTCTGCTGCAGATGCCGGCGTTGACGTAGTTCAAGTTTTTGATCTTGGGACTCGTTTTATGATCGATTCCGGCTGGATAGTTCCCGTTCAAAACTATATAGACTCTACGGGATATGATATCAACAATATAGAACCCAATCTGGCTGCATATTACACAGTCGACGGTAAGTTAAACTCAATGCCATTTAACTCTTCAACACCGCTTTTATACTATAACAAAGATATTTTCAAAAAAGCAGGTATAGAAAATCCTCCTACAAGCCTGGAAGAAATTCTCGAAATAGGAGAAGTGCTGAAAACTAAGGGTGGTGCAGAAATGCCCATCGCTATCTCCATCTATGGTTGGTGGGTAGA
Source organism: Peptoniphilaceae bacterium AMB_02 (assembly GCA_036321625.1). Taxonomy (NCBI): domain Bacteria; kingdom Bacillati; phylum Bacillota; class Tissierellia; order Tissierellales; family Peptoniphilaceae; genus Microaceticoccus; species Microaceticoccus formicicus. The sequence continues at coordinate 37,139 of CP143259.1, read as the reverse complement.
GCAGTGGATGAGCAAAGCAGGAGGAGAAATGTTTGACAACGGAAACGGTAGAACGGCTTCTCCAACCAGTGTTGAATTCGTAAAAAACGGAAAGCTTGAAAAAATATTGAGCATGTGGCATGGACTTGAAACCAAAGGATTTGCACCAAATGTAGGTAGATCGGGAGGATCAGCTGAATTCATTTCAGGAAAAGCAGCCATGGCATTTGCTTCGACAGCCAGCCTAAGAAATCTGTTAAACGAAGTTGGAGATAAGTTCGAACTGGGCACAGCTTACTTCCCCGGTGCTTTAAAGGAAGACACAAATGGTGTTTCTATAGGCGGAGCAAGTTTGTATATTATGGATTCAGGTGATACCGCTAAAACTGATGCAGCTTGGAAGTTTATAGAATTTATGATATCTCCAAAGTCACAAGCTTACTGGAATGCACAAACAGGATATTTCCCGATAAATGTCAAGAGTCATGACGAAGATGTTTTTAAAGACAATTTAGCAAAATATCCACAATTTGAAACAGCAATTAAACAACTACATGATACGACTCCCCAGGCTCAAGGTGCATTATGTGCAGTATACCAAGAAACTAGACAGATAATGGAAAAAGAGATCGAAAATCTTATGAACGGTCTGTCAGAGCCTGCAGAAACTGTCCAAAAAATCGGAGAGCAGGTGAATCAATCAATTGAAAACTACAATAGAGTTAACGCAAAATAATTCAAATGTGCCATTATTGAGTAAAAACAGGTGGAGTATCAATGCCTACCTGTTTTTGCTCCCTTCGTTGGCAGCACTCATAGTTTTTGTATTTATACCATTTTTTCAGACTTTAGAAAGAAGCCTCTACCTTACCGATAATATGGGTAAAAACGCTTTATTTATCGGGCTGGAAAACTATATACTTCTTTTCAAAGACCCATCATTCTATAATAGTTTATTTGTGACTTTGAACTATGTAGCAATAGTGGTCGTGGTTGGAGTACTGTTAGGATTTACAACAGCCTTGCTTTGTCAAAAGAGTTTCCCGGGGGTCAAAATCTTTTCTACAGCCTATGCACTACCCCTTGCGATAGCATCAAGCGGTATGGCACTTGTATTTGGCGTTATGCTAAATCAGACTACGGGAATTTTAAATCGATTGCTCCATACTAATATCAACTGGATTGCAGATCCTAAGTATGCTATATGGTCTGTTGGCATCCTTACAGGTTGGTTAAATAGTGGAATGAATTTCTTATTTTTCAGCTCGGGCTTGGCAGGCATTTCCGAAAATCTGTATGAAAGTGCTTCTATAGACGGAGCCAACCAATTTCATAAACTCATCTATATAACTATCCCTTCATTGATGCCAATAACATTTTTTGTGGTAGTAACAAATATCATAAACGCCTTTCAAAGCTTCGGTCAGATTAAGCTTCTAACTCAAGGCGGCCCCGGCGAGTCGACTAATGTAATCGTCCACGATATTTATAGAAATGCATTTATGAACTACAGATACGGCTATGCTTCAGCTGAATCCGTCATCTTATTCTTTATCATTATGATATTTACCTACTTTATGTTTAGGGCTAGAAAGAGAGGCTTGTAATGGATAATATAAATGTACTTGAAGAAAAAAAGATGGGAATAAAAAAGTCTCCATATTACCGAAAAAAATCGCGTGGAATTATTCTCGTGATCCTAAATATTATTATGATATGCATTGTCCTGTTTCCACTATTTTATGCCGTAAGTATGTCTATTAGACCCGAGGCAGATTTATACAATCTGGATGTAGGTCTATTTCCCAGACAAATTACCTTAAAGAATTATATGGATGTATTTAGAATCTCCAATATAGGAAGATTTATAAAGAACTCGTTTATCGTTTCGACAGTGATAATGTTAGCTCAGCTCATAAGCACATCTCTTGCTGCATTCTCATTCCAATTCCTTAAATTTAAAGGTAAGGGAATAATCTTTGCTCTAATCATGGCAACTATGATGATACCGGGAGAGGCTACCATCATTTCTCAGTATTTGATGGTAAGCGGTTGGGGACTTCAAAACACCTTAACAGCTCTGTTTCTTCCATACCTAACCTCTGCAATGGGAGTATTTTTATTTAAACAAGCTTTTGAAACCTTTCCTGTAGAATTATATGAGTCGGCAAAAATCGACGGTTGTTCAGATATAAAGTTCTTTACCTATATACTTCTTCCTGTCTCCCGACCCACGATAGCAGCACTGAGTGTCACATCTTTTCTAGGTGCATGGAATATGTATATGTGGCCACTGCTTATAACAGGCTCTGAAAAATACAGAACTGTTCAAATAGGTATTGCAATGCTGAATGCTGCCGATGCTCAATCGCTTTTGCTTATGCTGGCTGGCGTTGTAGTGTGTATGATACCCTCTCTCACCATATTTTTAATAGCCAGAAAAAATATGATTAATGGTTTAACTGCCGGTGCTGTAAAAAGTTAGAAAGGAGTCAATATGGCAGAAGTTGTATTAAATAATCTAGTAAAAGTATATGAAAGCAATAATATTGCAGTTAATAATGTAAGTTTAGAGATAAAAGACAAAGAATTTGTAGTACTTGTAGGCCCCTCCGGATGTGGAAAATCCACCATGCTCAGAATGATAGCAGGACTCGAAGAAATCAGTAGTGGTCAGCTCCAAATAGACGGAACAGTAATGAATGAAGTTCAAGCCAAAGACAGGGATATAGCTATGGTATTTCAAAGCTATGCACTTTATCCGCATATGAGTATAAGACAAAATATAGCATTTCCGCTCAAAATGAAAGGGGTCAAAAGAGAAGTGATAAACGAAAAAGTTGAAGAGGTATCAGAGATTTTAGAACTAAATAACTTACTCGACAGAAAACCAGCTGCACTTAGTGGAGGACAAAGACAAAGAGTTGCACTGGGTAGAGCAATGGTTAGGAATCCGAAGGTTTTTTTACTTGATGAGCCCCTATCAAATCTAGATGCTAAACTAAGGGTTTCGATGAGATCTGAAATAGTGAAACTGCATAGGAAACTCGAAACAACCTTCATCTATGTTACACATGATCAGACAGAAGCCATGACTATGGGAGACCGCATTGCGATACTTAGAGATGGAATTTTGGAGCAGATGGATACCCCTACTAAAATCTATGATTTCCCTGCCAATAAATTTGTAGCAACCTTTATTGGCAGTCCTACGATGAACCTATTGGAAGTATCCGTGGTCAAAGACCAAAATATACCATTCGTCAGCATCGCAGGTCATAAATACCGCATCCATGAAGAATCCTTGAAAAGATTGATAGCATTACCTAAAAGATTAATCTTGGGCCTTAGACCGGAAGCATTCTCCATAGCAAGCATAGAAGATGAAGATACTATCGATATTGTAATTTCAAGCATAGAGCAGATGGGCAGTGACAGTTATATCTTTTTTGAGATCGCGGGAGTATCCATGATTGCAAGGGTAGCACCTAACCATACGATTAAAAGGGGCTGCTCCATTAAGCTAAAGATCGATATGTCCAAAGCATATTATTTTAATATCGATACAGAAGAGAGCCTCCTACACCCCATAGATGAAGATATGAAGAGATATAGCTAATAAAAAAAGGTAGAATAGCTCCCGGGAGTTTTCTACCTTTTTCTTATTTTAAATTTTGAAGAACTTCGGGCACATTTGAAATAATGCCTCTTACTCCAAGCTCTTTTAATAAAGATGCATGCTCGGGATTGTCTACAGTCCAAGCATTGATATAAATCCCCTCTGCGTTTAGAGATTGTATCATATCTTCATCTATGGTAGTAAATAGTGGATGAAAATATTCCATATTGAGTCTTTTTAGATATTCCACAGGTTTTACCAGGTTTGAAGCTTCGAGTACTGCATGAGCAGCCTCAGGTATTATCCTCTTGGATTCCATTAAAGACAGATGATTAAAAGAAGAAATAATAACCTTCTCTTCCAATTTATACTGTTTTATCAGTTTAGCTACTTTGTCTATTAGCCCCGGATAAGAAAATATGGAAGTCTTTAGCTCAATATTTGTTATTAAATTGCATCCCTTAACAATATCAAGATACTCTTCCAGCACCGGTATTTCGGTATGATTAAAATCATCCCTATTCTTGGCAAAATTAAGTTCTTTAAGCTCGGCTAAAGTCAAATCAAAAACCCAAGCATCCTCACCGGTAAGTCTTTTTAAATTCTCATCGTGTACTATTACAACCTCTCCGTCTTTGCTAAGCTGTACATCAAGCTCTATCCCGTCTACACCTATGTCGATCGCATGTTCAAATGCCTCCATGGTGTTTTCCGGAAAAACCTTACTGCATCCTCTATGAGCATATATAAGCATATCATCGCCACCTTTTTTATATAAGATATTTCTCAAATCTATACTAACAGCTTGAAGTAAAGTTCAAATTAAATCACCGATAAAAGAGTTTCATTTCAGGAGATGGAATAATCATAAATTAAAGAATGTATCAATATCATAAAGATAAGCACTTTAAAAATGATTTTTGTATCCAAAGAGCATTCTAGATTTTAGCAAATCCCTTTACAAACTCATCAATCTCTTTTTGCGATTTAAGAACGATAGTCTTTTCCGGATAGCTGTTTACAGTCTGTTTAAACGCTTCTCTTTTCGCTTTATTTCTGCCATTGTAGAGTATCCATTTTATAAATTCAAAATCCAGTTTTTCATTACATCCGCTTGCCATATCTTCCCTGGTTTTTCCCCTGTATTTTAAATACCTGAAAAAAGCTCTTTTGAGGCAAGTAAATCTAGGCAAGAGTAGGAGTATTATTAAATCTGCTTCTTCTATCCTTCTCTTCTTATAGAATTCCCCGTAGTTTCCATCGATTATCCAGCTTTCCTTCTTTAAGAATTCCAAGACCATTCCATTCGCACTTTCTCTATCTCTAAGATTCCATCCCGGCAGAAAGTTTACAGAGTCCAAATGAAGTACCGGTATTTGGAATGCTCTTCCCAGTTTCCCTGCAAGTGTGGACTTTCCACTACCGCTATAACCCATCAATGCTATCTTCATACACTCTTCCTCCCATTAAACCGTTTTAAAACTATATTATAATAACACAAACTTGTCAATGATTAATAAAGTTTACTCTATCACTTTAATAATGATAAGATAATAGTAATATTTGATTTTTGTAAGATTTCGTCACTTAAAAACGTCTTATATACGAGGAGGTGAATGTATGCATGACTGGGAAGAGATTTATCAAAAGAACTTTAAGGATGTCTACTATTTTATCTTAAAGCTCTCCAAAAATGAAACTATCGCTGAAGATATCTGCTCCGATACCTTTTTACAAGCGATGAAGTCCATAGAAAGCTTTAAAGGTGAAACTTCACTTAGAGTTTGGCTATGCTCCATTGCAAAGAACAAGTATTTTAGTTACCTCAGAAAAAACAATCCCCAGGATATTGATATTGACTTGAACCTTCTCCCCACGGACCAAGATCTCGAGGAAGAAGTATTATCCGCACTTGGATACAGTGAAATCTACAATAAAATACTCTCCCTGCCAAAACCTTATTCCGAGGTTGTAAAATTAAGACTTATAGATGAATTGAGTTTTAAAAAAATCGGGAACTATTTTAAAAAAACGGATAACTGGGCATGCGTTACATTTCACAGAGGTAAGAGAATGTTAAAGAAATTTATGGAGGAAGAAAATGAAAAATTGTAATATAGTTAAAGATTTAATGCCTCTTGTAGCTGAGAATATCGCTTCTGAAGAAAGCTCAAATCTTGTAAAAAAACATATTGAAACATGTTCCGAGTGCAAAATAGTTTGGGATTCCATAAATGATAATGAATATACGGATGCATTCGAATCAGAAGCCATACCTATAAAAAATGCAAGAGATAAAATCAATACCTACAGAAAAAAATCAAATATTGTCATAGGACTACTAATCACCTACATCTTGCTTATAATATTTCAGTTTTTAACCAGACCTGTCCTCCTTCCCGCGGACAAAGCCATCTTGGATTTTGAAATAAAGGGTGAGGATATAGTACTGACTCTGAGTTCTGAAGTAGCTGGCATAAGCCTGTCCGGAATGGAATCAGACCCTGATAATAAAAAAGAAGGCTATAGTCTGATGGCTTGGACTAATAGAATCAATAAATATATGCCCAATAGGAGCGAAGCTAAATACCTCATTGAAAATCCCAAGTCTAAGCTTATATACTATATTTCAGATAATGATGTTGACATAATACTTGGTGAGCATAATAAATCTTCTAACCGAGCCACACTTCCAAGACTTGCACTTAGTTATTATTTAAAACTTGCCGGATTTGTATTTTTAATCACAGCTCTAATAGCTGCATTTACAAAAATTAAATGGTTTAAGTACCCTGCCACTTTTAGTTTTTCATATATCATTACTCATTTTCTTGTAGTCGGCACCAAAACAGCTACTTATCAAATGACCAAGGACTTTCTTATCATTCTCGTCCTTTCGCTCATTCTCAGTATGGCTTTAGTTATGTTTTATAAGCAAAGAAGTACGATTTAATTCGAGAACGAATTAAGTATAGGATTTCAGTTTTTAATATCTCCCCTTAAAGTAAGTCATTTTATCTAATGATAGATGTATTATTTAAGGGGGGATTATTTTAATAATTTCACATAAATTTTCCACCAGATAATCCTTGCGCATACGTTTCCACAAAATTTTTATATCATTTTCTTAAGTAATCCAATTTACAAGACTATTTTCTTTTACACTTTTATTCTATATTGCCCTCTATTATATTATGATTCTATTGTCATGTTTTATCAGCATCTATAGTTATTTGATACTCTTAATCGTGGAAATATAGCCGATTATATCTGTATTTAAAAATTTATTCAATTTTTAAACTATAAACTTCTTTATCTATCTACCTTACTTTAAATATAATGTAACATATGCTATACTTAGAGCATAAAATTTGAAAGGGAGTGTTAGCTTGAAAACATTTTTAAGACGTACAGCAGCTTTTATGTTGTCGGGAGCATTATTATTTACATCTCTACCTATCAACATCGCTAATGCACAGGAAGTAAAAGTTCCCGAGTTAAAGACTGACTATAGGGAAAGCGTAAACCCGGAGCTGGCAAAGTTGGATCCAAATTTAGCTTCATATAAAGCTGAAGAAAAGGTTAGAGTAATAGTGGAATTATCAGAAGAACCAATTATTGATAAAGCTACTCAATCTGGAATATCAGTTCCTGAACTTTCTCAAGGGGCTTTCAGAGCACAAGAGAAAGCGATTTCAGATGAACAATCTACTGCAAAGTCTGATCTTGAAAATAAAGGCGTAGAACTTGTTGAAAAAGATAAGTTCTCTGTAGCAATCAATGGTTTTTCAGCAGAAGTAAAAGCTGAAGACCTTGAAGAAATAGCTAAATTACCTGCTGTAAAAAAAGTTTATCTTTCAAGAGAATACGAAAGACCAGCGCCTGTTGAACCGAGTATGGTCAATTCTGTAGGTCTAATAGGAATTGAAGAAACATGGGGAGATTTGAACTATAAAGGTGAAGGCATGGTAGTTGCAATTATAGATACCGGTGTAGATTACGATCATAAAGACATGAAAATCACCGATCCTTCAAAAGCTAAGCTAACTGAAGAAAAAATCAACGAATTAATCTCTAAATACTCTCTTCCAGGTAGATATATAAATGATAAAGTTCCTTATGGATATGATTATCATGATAAAGATATTGAGCCTAAAGAGACGGCACCTTCATCCCAACACGGAATGCATGTTGCAGGTACTGTTGCGGCGAATGGTGACCTAGCAAATAATGGTATAAAAGGTGTTGCTCCTGAAGCTCAAATACTTGCTATGAAGGTGTTTTCAGACAACGAGAGCATGAATAATGTCTTTTCAGATTCTTATCTAAGAGCTATAGAGGAATCAGTTATGCTTGGAGCAGATGCTCTTAATATGAGTTTAGGAGCACCAGCGGGCATTTATGATAGAAGTGGAGAAAGTGCTGAAGATGTAGCTCTAAATAATGCAGTTGATAATGGTATTATCTGTGCAATAGCTGCAGGAAATGATAGAAATATAGTAGATGGATATGGCAAAATGCATAAGAGAAATCCTGACTTGGCATTAGTTGGCTCTCCTTCTACCTTCCCTAATTCATTCGCAGTAGCTTCTTTTGAAAACACAAAAACATTCTCAAATGCTGTTGAAACTGTAATTAATGGTGAAAACTTCTCATTTGCTGCCAAAGTACATGAAAGCAGTCCAAAAGAAGGATTCCCAAAAGATAGTGAATATGTATATGTAGGACTTGGTGCTACAGATGCAGATTATGAAGGTAAAGATGTAAGTGGTAAAGTAGCCCTAATTCAAAGAGGTGCTGCAACATATACAGATAAGAAAAATCTTGCAATTAAACATGGTGCAACTGCCGCTATAATCTTCAATCATGAAGCAGGCGGAGATGCCCTTGTAAATATGTTAATCGATCCTCCATATGATATTCCAGTGGCATTTATCGGTCATAGCGATGGAATGAGACTTGTAGGAGCACCGGAAGGAACTAAGGTTACACTAACCGTAGATCCTAGTTTCGTTGATAATCCTTCTGCCAGAAAAATGAGTACTTTCTCAAGTTGGGGTCCTTCAAGTGACCTAAGGATGAAACCTGAAATACTAGCTCCTGGCGGAAATATTTATTCGACTCAAAATAATGATGAATACGGAGTTATGAGCGGTACCTCAATGGCTACACCTCATGTAGCAGGAGCATCTGCGGTTGTTAAACAAGCTCTTAAAGAAAAGTTCCCAAATCTTTCTGAAAAAGAGTATGCGGAATTAACTAAACAAGTTATGATGAACACTGCAATTCCTCAAAAAGATAATGGTACAGGATACACTTATTCCGTTATGCAGCAAGGTGCAGGTATGATGAATGTTCATTCAGCTATAACTACCCCTGTTCATATTGATGTAACTGGAACTAATGACAATATAGCTGATGGAAAATTAGAGCTAAAAGAAATATACGAAGATCACTTCGTAGTAAAATTAACACTTCACAATACTTCTAATAAAGCCATAAAATACGACCTAAAATCGGAAGTATTAAAAGAAGCGATAGAAGATGACCATTTTGCAGAAAGAACTGAAGAAATAACCTCAATTATAAAGCCAAAGAGCATAAAAGTTAAAGCTAATAGCACGATTACAAAAGATTTTACCATTAGTTTTGACGGTCTTGAAAATAATCAATTGCTAAATGGATTTATTCATTTGGAAAACAAAAACCATCCTAAACTTACCGTTCCTTTCATAGGTTTCTATGGTAATTGGAATGAACCGAGAATTATCGATGGTATGAAGGGATTTGAAGATAATTTCTTCCCACTTCCAGGATTCTATGCAATTTATAAGAATAATCAAGGCAAAGAAGTAATTAATCCACTACCTGTAAAAGAAAAAGACGGTAAAAACGTCGTTTACTTTAGCCACAAGACCAATATTATGCCTGTATTATCAGTAATCCGTAATGCAGAAAATTTAGGTTTTAATATAACAAATGCTGAAGATAAGGAATTAGTAAAACTTAATTCTGAAATTCGTGTAAGAAAAGTCAATAGACTGGGCGGAGGAAAATCGCCATATTTCTTCAATGATTTCATGAAATGGGACGGAAACCTTAGAAAAGGTTCTGCAGTAGAAGGCGAATTATACAATTACAATATCAAAGCTCAATTAAACTATGATGCCGATGCTCAAGTTTATAAATATCCTATCGTTTTGGATAAGACAGCTCCTGAAGTAGAATTTGTAAAATACGATAAAACTACACGAACAATAGATGTTAGAATAAAAGATGCACTTTCAGGTACAGCATATCTGGTATTTATTAATCCTAATAATACAGAACAGTTAGAAGTTAAACCTGTAGAACAAGCGTATCCTGAGTTTAAAGAAGGCGATGTTATTTCCTATACGCTACCTGAAGATTGGGATACTGACAAATTAATAGTTGGAGCTGAAGATGCTGTTCTAAATCTTAACCTCTTTAATTTATTTGATCTACAGGACAGCAAAGATACTCCAAGAATTGATATTACATCACCTAAGATTTTAACTTTCCAAGAACCTGAAGTTAATGTTAGCGGTACTATAACAAATACTGAAAATCTGGATAAAGTTATACTTAGACAAGTTGATGAAAAAGGTAATGTTATAGGCGAAGAAGTTGAAGCAACTTTTGAAAAAGACGGCGATAAATTTGTATTCAATGGTAAAATAACTGTTGAAGGTGAAGAGCTAATCTATATCCAAATTACTGCAATATCAGGATCCTTAAAAGGAAATGTTGCTCAATGGATATTTGTCGACAAAACCGCTCCAACTATAGAAATCTCTCACGAATGTAATCCTGACAATGAAAAAGACGTTAAACTTACCTTCCATGTTAAGGATAATTTCTGGGCAGTAATGGTAGATGAAATAAGAGAAGATGGATCAACTTATCAAAGATTACTAAAACATGACGAATCTTTTGAAAAGCTTGAAAGAAAGCCGACCGATGTTACATTCACTCATGATTTTGAATTAGAAAATGTAGAAGAGGATGAAACATTCTACTTCAAAGCTTATGATTTCGCAGGAAATGAAACCAAAGTATCATACAGCATTAAGAGCGGTGAATGTGCTATCGTAGAAGGCCCTGGAACTACTGAACCTACAGATCCTGAAGTAGATCCAACAGTACCAGGTAATAACGATGAGACAGATGAACCAAACAATCCGGAAGAACCAAAACCGGTAGAACCGGGAACACCTGATCCTGAAAATCCTGTGGATCCAGAAAAACCTGTAGATCCGGAAAAACCTGTGAATCCAGAAAAACCAGAAGATGATGAAAAGCCTAATGACGAAGCAACAACGCCAGATAAACCTAAAGACAATAAACCTGGCGGACCTGATATCGACAATCCTGTTGAAAAACCTTCTGACGGAAGCGAAGCAACCATAGCGACTGTTGAACTTTCAGGAAAGACAAGATACGAGACTGCTATTAAGATTAGCACCGAGCTATTTAGAGAAAGCGAAAAAGTCGTAATAGCTTCAGGTGAAGATTATCCTGACGCACTTGCAGCATCAGTACTTGCAGCTGAACTGAATGCACCTCTTTTATTAAGTACTAAGTCTGCATTAAGAGACGATGTTAAAGCTGAGATTGCAAGACTTAAAGCTAAAGAAGTACTATTAATCGGTGGAGAAAATACACTTGATGCAAATCTTGAAAAAGAAATCTCTGCTTTAGAGCTAAAAGTTGAGAGAATAGCAGATACTAATAGATACAAAACAGCAGCTAAAATAAATGAAATGGTTAAGAGCCTTACAAGTAAATCTGATCATGTAATTTTAGCAAATGGTAGAAACTATGCAGATGCACTAGCAGCTGCTCCATATGCAGGTCTTGAAAAAGCCGGTATACTGTTATCTGAATCAGACAAACTAGATGAAGCTGCTATGAAGCAAATCGAAGGCGTTAAAAAGGTTACTATAATTGGTGGTCTAAAATCAATATCTAAAGATATTGCCGATGCCCTAGAAGCAAAAGGTATAGAAGTTAAAAGAGTTTCTGGAAGTGACAGATATAACACAGCTAACGAATTAGGAAAAGAATTCTTTGCAAAGCCTGAAAAAGTTGTTATAGCAAGCGGAGAAAACTATCCTGACGCATTAGCAGGATCACTTATAGCTATTAAAGAAAAAGCTCCAATCTTACTTGTTAAAAAAGATCATGTAAGCGATGAAACTATCGCACAACTAAAAGAAATGGGAGCAGTTCAATTCTATCTACTAGGTGGAGAGAACACAATATCTACAGCTGTTAAAAACACTCTTAAAAACATCTATAAATAATAGAATCCCAAAAAAGACAGACCGAAAAGTCTGTCTTTTTTTGTTTCCCATAAAGATGCTTGACTTAATTAACTTTTTAGTCTATATATGCAGTTTACTCTAGTATTCAATCGCCTTTACCATTTTAATTATCCATTACTTAGTATACATATTTATCCGATAAATCAATCCTTATATTTTTTATCTAATTATTTTTTAATTACCTATGTTCTTTTATCACCATTTGTTTTCACGTCCTTTTTTAAAACTCCTTCCCCACTTCACAAAAATTACTCCTACACATTATGACACAGTACATCTCTTATTCACAACTCAAGTGCATTTTTTTTAAATTATTGGCCTATTAATTAAAATCTTAATATATTAAGCTTACTCCCCTCATTACTAAATTAAAATTTTAAAATAATACTTGACATTATTTATTTACCATGCTAATGTATTGGTGCATATCATTGGGATGTGTATTTATTAGGAATATGATTATTGAAAGCTAACAGATTGATCAAGGGAAATTATAGCGAGCCCGTTTAAGGGGATAGCTGTACCCATTTTGATTAATTGATTAGCTTTTTTTGTGTTCCTTGACAAAAAAATTACCGTCCAAATTTAGTACCTCTTCAGTTAAGTAGACCATGACATATTTTTAATATCGAGCTTGCCAAGAAGAGTGATAACTGCAAACCGCCGACTAGGGTAGGTTGTGAGGAATGAATTTGGGGCAAACGGATATAGTCCACTTATATGCAATAATTTAAAAATCTTTAAACTAATAAATAATATCCCAATAAGGAGGCTTTATATGACAAAAATTCATGTTTTATTATCTAATTCACTAAATGCTATTAAAGAGTCTGTATTTTCACTTATGAATCATTCTAAAAGATCGATTGTAGAACCTTCTGATATGCAAGTTGAAGAATCTGATGAAAAAACGGAACTTGAAAATGTATATGGGCATGAAGATTGCCAAGATCAATACATTTCATATGCCAATTCAGATGCTTTCCTTCAGAATAGTTTAAAAATGCTTAATGTAAGTCCTTCAATATCTGAGGCACTCAATGAAGCATGTCTTTACCAAATTGCGGACATAGAATGTCGTAGCAAACATTGGCTAAGATATTGTTTGGATGAATTGAGTTCTGATGAACTTGAAGAATTATTCGACGCTTTAAAAGACCGCGGAATAATCCTGGAGGAATATAGTATGGATGAATATTTGGACTTAGATATAAGTCAATTGGAGCTAAGTTCGCCCACATATAGTGCTTTAGAATCATGTGGATTAAGAACAGTTTCTGATTTGGTAATTCGCAGTCCGTATTGGCTATTAAAAAACATAGATTCTTTTAATCAAAATAATATATATGAACTCTCAAGTGTGCTTAAAAGAATCAACCTGAGTTTGGCTGAAATTAATGAGGAGGAGTTTGTCGAGTTTAAAAGACTCCAAAATCTAGATACCTTTATAGAAGAGCATCTAATCGGGGAAGAAAATCTATTAAAGAGCAAATTCTTAAACATTTCCAACGATTTTCTAGATGAAGATATAGAATATTTTGATTTCAGTTTGCGCACATACAATTGTTTAAGAAGAGCCGGTATAAGTACGGTAAGAGACTTAGCTTCACATAGTAAAGCATCACTTGCCAAGATTAGATCTATAAATGACCGTATTTTAGATGAAATTTACTTTAATCTTGACTTAATTGACTTGTCTTTAGACGACGAGAATGAGCTAGATAAACTCGAAGTATACTTAAATAATTCAAGCAATTTGGAGCTTATTAGAAAAGCCCAGTGCCAGTTAATTCAAGAAAATTAGATTCCGATTATGAGAATTTTCAGCATGAAAAATACGATAAATGGCATGAACTAAAAAAGATTTGCTTAGACTCAGCTAAAGAGCGGGAAACTAACAAAAAAGAAGTTACTTTACTACGTGCTAATCCTCCATCTTTACAAAAACTTAAAGAATTAATAGGACTAGAATGCGTAAAAGAACAGGTGAGTGATGTTATTGCTCACAGTGTAATTAATAAAAGTAAAAGTGAAGTCACAAATCAGGAATTTATGAATCCATTTAATATGGTGTTCACAGGAAATCCAGGTACAGGAAAAACGACTGTTGCAAAAATCATCGCCGAAATTTTCAAAGATTTATCACTTTTAAAAAAGGGTCACTTAGTAACCGCTACGCGAGCCGGCTTAGTAGCAGAATATTTAGGCCAAACTGCAGATAAAACTACCGAAGTTTTCAACAGTGCTCTTGACGGAATACTATTTATCGATGAAGCCTATTCCCTATTCTATGAAGGATGCTCTCCAAAAGACTATGGTGTTGAGGTTATAAACACATTAACTGGACTAATGACTGAAAATATTGGCAGATGCTGCGTAATCTTAGCCGGATATCCCGAAGAAATGGAATACTTGCTAAGACATTCAAATCCGGGTTTCCGAGACAGATTTCCTTTTATTATAAATTTTGATGACTATGATCAGAAAAGTCTGGAGCAAATCTTCAGATTAAAGCTGAAACAGCGAAATCTTAAACTGGATAAGAGCTGTCATCAAATCTTAAAAAATCATATAACTCAAATCTACGAACACAGAGATCAGAACTTCTCTAATGGACGTATGGTTGAGAACTACCTACAAAGAATCGTTCTTAATCAGGAACGAAGACTGTTTAGTTTGTGGTCGAGTGGAAAAGACTTAACAAATCATGACTTATTCACATTAAAATCAATTGATTTTAATGATGTCCTTGAGCGTTTTATTAAACATGCACCTGAAACAGTCAATACCCCTCCTATGGGATTTGTCTCCCCTTCCCTGGCAAATTCCTATTAAGACTGTTTCATACCCTGTACAAAGCCCTGCCATGCTGCAGGGCTTTGCTTTTAATAATGACTTGTTATACTAATGCTTAGAGTTTTTTCTTCAATAAAAAAGAACTCATCATTAGATGGGTCCCTTTTTTAGATTTTAGTCATTGTAGGTGTTCATTTTTTTTCTAAGTATTTCCGGTTCTTTTTTGAATAGGAAAATCCCAATTCCCAGATGCAGTATTATCAGCACCATTGCAATGATACCTATATTATTCGTGTTGATATGACCTATACTAAATTGTTTGAATAAAATATATCCCAGTAATCCAA
The DNA here is from genome assembly GCA_036321625.1 of Peptoniphilaceae bacterium AMB_02. Taxonomy (NCBI): domain Bacteria; kingdom Bacillati; phylum Bacillota; class Tissierellia; order Tissierellales; family Peptoniphilaceae; genus Microaceticoccus; species Microaceticoccus formicicus. Next base: position 22,050 of record CP143259.1, on the reverse strand, counting down.
TATATGCCCATACACCTATCATGGTTACAAAAACACTCATGTTTTGTTTTATGGCTTCTTGCGGATTATCCCAGGTCAGTTTTGGAAAAAGTATACCTACCCACAAACCAAATACGCTGGTTAAAAATACACCAATTGCAATACCTATTATTAAACCGATTACCATAAGCATGGAGGGTTTTAAAATGACTGTCAGCAAAATAGCAGTTGGCAAAATGGATATTATAGCAAATAGTGCCGAAGCAATAATTCTTCCTTTTATCTGATCTTCTGCAGATATTGGAAGGGACTGCATCAGCCAAAGTCTCTTGCCTTCTCTGGTTATAGAGGTTGTTGCACTTTGCCCACTAATCCCAAGAAATATAGAAATTACAAGTCCTATTATTGCCGACACGCTAATCTGGTTAATAATGCTAATATCGAATGTTTTAAGCACAGTTCCAACTTGTTGAAAATCTGCATTACTTACATTTCCTCCTGTGAGAATTGGAAATGCCATAAATAACGGTATTAAAATACCTGTTGAGAGAAAGTTAAATGCGTAAACCGGGATTTTAAAAATCTCGGCTATCTCCCTTTTAGCCAGAGCCATTGCTACTGATTCCGATTTGAATCCGGATTCTTTTATTGATGATCTTTTTTTCTTGACAGTAATTTGATTAGCGTCTATTCCCCTAATTAAAAAGCCTGATCCTAAAAATGAAGTAATCGTAATCGATACTATTGCCAGACCCAAAAGTATCAGCGTATTCAATACTTTCGTCCAAATTTGACTACTTGTCAATGCTTCCGTAATAAGTCTAATGAATGGAAACATCACAGTTAGTGATTTTGCAATACCATCAAAGGTCTGTATAAAATCTTCAGTACTTGTAATACTTTGTGCCATTCTTCTTGTAAAAACCTGGATACCTAAGGTTATCGCCAAAATTAGAATCATCCCCAAGAATTGCATTATATTTTTAGTATGAGGAAGTCTATTTATATAACTCATAAGTATGGAATTTATAAATGCTAATGTGCTGTATACAATAACCGTACCTGAAAAGATACAAATAAACGCAAGTAAATAATATAAAAAACCTTGACCTGTAGCACCGGCATATTTCATGAGCACGGGAACTACAAATAGTATCGAAATGGGCAGTAAGGTAAGTACACCCGAGATTACCTTGCTGGCAAATATCTCTTTGGCACTTATAGGCAGTCTTTGCATAATACTGACATCATTACTGAAATATATCTTACTAACAAAAGGTCCAATCCCAAAGACCAATACCATCATAAAATAAAGTAAAAAAGTCATCGACAGTATAACATTTCCCAATAGAATCATGATTGAGTCGTTGATATTATTAAAAATAAATTTCATAATCATTGAAGTGTAGAACAATATCAATACGGCAATTAAGGGCATTGCAAATAACTTTCGTTTAGTAGACTTGTTTCTCATTGCAGCTCCCGGATTTAATAATATACCAAAATCCAATATTAAATCTTTCTTAACTAATTTTAGTATTCCCATCATTCTGTCAACTCCAAGAAGATTTGTTCTAAGCTACCTTCGTCTTTCGCCTGTTCTTTGATTTCATCAAGGGTTCCCATTGCAATGATTTTGCCTTCTTTAATAATAGCAAGCCTATCGCATATCTTTTCGGCAACCTCCATAACATGAGTAGAGAAAAATACTGATTTACCATTATTACATCTATCTCTCATGAGTTCTTTTAATCTAAAAGCACTTTTTGGATCCAGACCTACCATTGGCTCGTCCAAAATAAAAACTTCCGGTTCGTGAATCAGTGCACCTATTAAACATATTTTCTGCTTCATACCATGAGAATAACCCGAAATATAATCATTCAAGTTTCCTGTCATCTCAAACTCATCTGAATACCTTTTTATTCTTTCCTTTCTTTCATCCTTGGACAAATTGTAAATATCGGATAAAAAGTTTAAATACTGAAGTCCTGTCATATTATCGTAAATATCCGGATTATCAGGTACATAACTGAATTTTCTCTTGGATTCGAGTGGATCGCTTATAACATTTACACCGGCTACTTCTATTTCGCCTTCATTAGGACTCATTAATCCTACTATCATTTTTATAGTAGTCGTCTTACCTGCACCATTCGGTCCTAAAAATCCAAATATTTCACCACTTCGCACATTAAAACTTATTTTATTAACAGCAATTTTGCTTCCGAACCTCTTTGTTAAATCACTAATCTCAATCATATTGCACCTCCAAATATATTATATAACTACTTTCCCTCAAACACTTAAAACTTAATAAATCAATCTGTAAATTCAAAAAGATCCTCTACACTACAACCAAAAACTTTCGCAATGTCCATTGCAAGCTTAAGTGATGGATTGTACTTACCGTTTTCTAAATTCCCGATTGTCTCCCTTCTCACGCCTACTCTAACGGCCAGTTCTTCCTGACTTAAATTATATCTGGCTCTGTATTCTCTAATCTTTGTAATCAGCATCAGTATCTAGCCTCACGTTTTTGCAGTACATAAAGCATAATAGTAAATGCTATTAGACCTATTGCAAACGACATCCCCATTGCTCCAAGTACAAAATTCTCAAACCAGGAAAAATAATAGTTAATGAAAATCAAAGGCACTAACATTATCACTTGCAGTAGAAATGCTGTAGTACAAGATTTATAAAGATTTTCCATAAAGAGTTCATCGGGTATGACTTTAAAGTAGTGGAAATACGAGATAAAACCCAAAAAACCGAACAATCCTTTATTATCTGTTATAATTCCCAAAATACTTATCAATGACAATAGAGATAAAAAACCCAAATAATTAATCCTCTTTTTCATATCCATCTCCTATGTTATATATTTCGCTCATCTTGTTATAAATATATAACATCATCATAGAATTGTCAAGACATATTTTTATAATCAAATTGACTATTAAGAGTGTTATACTATCAAACTTGCGTAATTCTACAACAAAAAAACGCCCACTTAGTGAGCGATTTTTAGTATGAATAAAGTAAGAAAATTTTGTTTTTGTTTTCCGGCCTATGTCCGCACATTGAATTCGACCGGATTTATCCGTTTATCTATATTAAGCCTCACGGCTTATTATCCTAGTTGTTTTTCTTGTTTTCTGTCTTTGGTGCAGGTGTTTTTACTCCTGCTTTAGGAGCTGCTTTCTTTTCTTCTTTTTTGGCTTCAGGAGCTTTTTTTAGCCGGCGCAGCCTTTTTCACAGGTGCTGCTTTTTTTGCTTCAGGACTAGCCTTTTTAACCGGTGCAGCTTTCTTTACCGGTGCTGCTTTTTTAGTATCAGCTTTTGGAGCTGATTTTTGGTTTTTATCTTGAACTACAGCAGGTTTTTTATTTGCATCTACTGCTGCAGCTTTTTTCTTATCGGTCTTTTGTCCACAAGCTGTCATTCCTATAAGTACTAGAGCTGCTGCTCCGATTGGTAGTATTTTTTCTTTAACATTTTTTATCCTTCTTTCGTTTTAGATTTTTTATTTTAATTCTATATTGCTGTTTCCTTATTACAACTACATTTTACTCTGAACTTATGTATGAAATGTGTTTGTTTTATTACAAATTAGAAATCTAATAATAGAAAGCATCAAAGTTTCAAATAAAAAAGCCCACTTTCGTGAGCGATTTTAAAAGGGGTATGAAAAAAGTTTGGATAATTGCTTCTGTTTCATTATACCTATGATAGAGGGAGAGCGCACTCCCTCTATTTCGGTATATAATCGGATTGCTTTCTATATACAATATCACTTATGGATATGTATTAGTTGTTTTTCTTGTTTTCTGCCTTTGGTGCAGGTGTTTTTACTCCCGCTTTAGGAGCTGCTTTCTTTTCTTCTTTTTTGGCTTCAGGAGCTTTCTTAGCTGGTGCTGCCTTTTTCACAGGTGCTGCTTTTTTTGCTTCAGGACTAGCCTTTTTAACCGGTGCGGCTTTCTTTACCGGCGCTGCTTTTTTAGTATCAGCCTTTGGAGCTGATTTTTGGTTTTTATCTTGAACTACAGCAGGTTTTTTATTTGCATCTACTGCTGCTGCTTTTTTCTTGTCGGTCTTTTGTCCACAAGCTGTCATTCCTATAAGTACTAGAGCTGCTGCTCCAATTGGTAATATTTTTTTCTTTAACATTTTTTATCCTTCTTTCGTTTTAGATTTTTATTTTAATTCTTTATTGCTGTTTCCTTATTACAATTACATTTTACTCTGAACTTTTGTATGAAATGTGTTTGTTTTATTACAAAGATGTAATAAAAATTAGATTTATTAAGTCATTAAAATCTGTATTTATAAAAATCTTTTCTTCACATAAAAACCCCTTCAATGTGACTGTTTCGGTTATTTTAACCGTCACTATTAAAGGGGTTTATCTTTTTATTGTATTATTTTATTTTTTCCCTAAGCTTGCCATATATACAACAAATTCATCCTCACCGTCCAGTTTTAAAAGCTGATCGGCATAGTCTTGATTATATGCTGCTATCGCACAAACACCTGAATTTATGGCTTCTGCTGCAAGGTACAGGTTTTGACAGATATGTCCTGCATCTAGCGCTATTACTTTGTAGGATGCATGGTCGTATCTCCATTCCATCCTATAGGGTACTGCCACCCAAAAGAAGGTAACCGGACAATTCCCTGCAAAGCTTTGTCCTCTGGCTGCCATAGCAGACCTCATTCTCAAATCTTCATGCTGAGTTATTAGTACCAATTCGTTGTCCAACGGCTGATATCTATAAACTCCGGGCTTTATTCCCTCTACATTATGAATACTCAGATATGTGTCTATCGCATGCCTGTTTCCCGCAGATGGAGCATTTCTCAAAACTATACCTGTTTTAATCAGTCTAACTCCATGACTTGCCCAAAGCAGATAGGTCAGCTCCTCTAGACTTAATCCTTCTTCAGTATATTTTCTAACTGATTTTCTTTGGTGAATCGCAGTATTCAAAGATATATCATCAAATTTTTCTATCTCAATTTTAGGAAGCTTAATGCTTATCTCGTCCTCTTTCACTTTTTTCTGAACCGGGGGCATCGGCACTCCCATGCTCTGGTCGGTTTTCGAAAAGTCTATTATATCTCTATCATAGTCTTTTAAGGTTCTTCTTCCAAGTTTTATTTTATCCATTACTTCCCCCTTTACTCATTTCTAAGATTGGCTATCAAATCATCACCCATAACTCTTTTCATAGCAATCATAGATGAGTGGTAAACTAAAAACACGGTTATGATTACGATTACTATATAGGAAATTATTGGGTATCCATAGAGCTTAGGCGAGAAAAATGGTGCCGTTCTCCACCTTAAGATATAATCTACGCCCATTATTCCAAGTATACTCAGCACGAAACCCAGTATCGAACCCGAAATGCTATAGTATATCGTCTCTATATTCATCATTCGCTTAAATGCTTTATTCGTCATTCCAATTGCCTTCAAAAGTGATAACTCTTTTTTTCTGGTTAACATATTTGAACTAATCGAGTTAATAATATTGATTCCGGATGATAAGGCCATTAAACCTGAGAAAATTAATAGGTAATTTCTTATAATTCTGGTCTGAGTTTGTCTTCTAATCCTCTCTGAAAGATTGTATCTGACACTGAAATGGTCTTTATCGGATAAATAATTTTCAAGTTCAGTTCTACTTTCCTGTGAGTATACATTAATACCTAAATTAATATTATAATCCTTGAGTATGTCATCAGAAATATATTCTGAGACTACTTCTTCCGGCATTAAAACCGTAATTCCAGGAGGTAGGTTGGCTCTGCTTTCATATGACTTTAAATGGTAATTTCCTACCGGTACATTAATATATACCCCTGATCTGATTCCTAACCCAATAGTATTACCTTCTATCATAGCTGCCTGTTCTATATAATCCTCAAATTCTATAAAGGTGAATACCGCTTTATTAGCGATTACCTCATTTAGAACAGCTTCCTCGACATCATAGTTTTTGATTATGTCCTCTTTACTCATGATTAGGAATTTTGATCCATATAGTACATAGAGATTATTCTCGCTATTTGCAACATTTGAAGAATACAGTCTATACTTTAAATAATCGGGAAATTCATTAATATGTGCATCTACAGATATTGCAATATTATAATAGGGAGTGACGGTTTTTACACCTTCTAAATTTTTAATATGATTTACTTCCTCATCCGCTAAAATAGCCTTATCCATCTTTCTATAGGAGATTTCATAGTCGTAAACTGTATCTATTTCATTATAATTTATATTGCTGACTAGCATACTTGTAAATATGGTAGTTACAAATATTGCAATTGTAATACCTATGGAAAGTGATGAAAGTAAAAATTTACCCTTCGACCTGTCTATATTCCTTCTCGCAATATAACCCTCCATACCAAGTAGCCATTTGGTAATTAAATATCTCTTCTTTCTAACCTTTACTCCGGCAAAATCACTCTGTCTTATGGCTTCTATTGGTGACAGATTCTTTTTCCTGAGTGTCGCACTATATATTGAAAGGTAAATGGTCGCAAATGAAAATATCGCTATAAAGATCATTAATTCAGGATAAAATTTAAGCTTAAAATATTTAAACCCGAAAATCTCAAAAATCCCTCCTGAAACCCAATTGAATAATATATGCACCGTCAACTGACCTATAATAATTCCAAGTGGTATCCCCACTATAGAAAGTATCAAAAGTTCTCTTTTATTGATATCGTTAATCTGTTTTTCCGTTGCCCCAACAGCTCGCATTAGACCAAATTGTTTAAGTCTCTGAGCATATGAGATATTAAAAACAGTAAATATACCGCTAAAAGTCGAAAGAGCTACTATTAGTATTAATACTATGCCAAGTCCGGCCACTATTATATTTATCCTATTTACTCCTAGATTATCATTGTACATGGAATTTAAGTGGACTTGCTCTGGCAGTATTCCTACTTTACGAGTGAGTTCCATAATCTCAGGAAAAGTACTTGCTGCTTTTTTAGTAAAAAGATAAAGACTGAAAGTACCTGTATTGTCTTCCGAATCGAGTCCGATAATCATATTTGAAACAGGAGATGCATAGTTTTCTCCGGCTCTTTCCAAGATTCCGACTAATTTATAACTTACGACATAATCAACTTCTCCTGCAAGTACTAAACTGATTTCTGAACCCAATTCAGGTGTTCTATCCATCTTTTTTATAATACTTCTATCAATAACAATCTCTGACGAGTTTTCAGGATATCTTCCTTCTGATAATAAATCAGGTGCGATTTTATCAACTCCGCTACTCATTGCAATTATTCGCTTGTCAATAGAATCTCCCAGCGCAACTGTTTGCGCTCTATCAGATTCGTATATGCCCTTGATATATGTTATTGATTTTGCCAGAACTGCATCTTCTACATCTACGTTTAATTTTAATTTTTCATATGTTTTATAATCTATATCATGTATAACAGCTTGGTTATTTCCCTCACCTATTTGAGCATCGAATAAAATTAAATCTCTGATTCCCATTGTGAGACTTCCAAGCATGACGATCATTGCAACAGAAATAACTATACTGAATATATTCAGTATAGTTCGCATTTTATGCTGTTTCATATATTTAAATGAGATTGAAGATATCGACTTCATGAAATCACCTAATTATTCTACCATCCTCGATAACTATAATCCTATCAGCTTGAGCTGCAATATTAGGATCATGTGTAATCATTATTGTGGTCTGGTTAAATTTTCTAGCAGATATTTTTAACAGATCAACTATTTCTTTACTTGTAACAGTATCCAGATTTCCAGTCGGTTCATCGGATAAAATAATAGAAGGCTTTGTAATCAGTGCCCTTCCAATAGCGACTCTCTGCTGCTCCCCACCTGATAATCTACTCGGCAAAAAACCTAATTTGTCATTTAAGTCCAGTGCAGAAAATAGACTTTGAGTATAGACCTGATCTACTTTTCTTCCATCTAGTAAGACTGGAAGCATGATGTTTTCTTCTGCAGTAAGCACGGGAACCAAATTAAAAAATTGAAATATAAATCCTATTCTACGCCTTCTGAATATAGATAAATCGTTGTCCGACAGTGCATGAATATCAATCCCATCGATAAATACCTTGCCCGAAGACGGTTTATCTACACCACCTAGCATATGAAGTAATGTAGACTTCCCACTACCGCTTCTTCCGGTTACTGCCACAAATTCACCTTTATTTACAGAAAGATTTATATTATTTACAGCCTTGACCTCAATACTTCCGGTTTTGTATATTTTCGATAAATTTACTGCTCTTATTACTTCCATCTAATTACTACCTGCTTTCAGTTTAGATCTTTTGCTTGGCTTCTCAATGCCATAATTCGAATTCATAAAAGTTATAATGAACTCGACACCGTCAGATACATTTTGAGCGGCTATAACTCCTCCTTGTCCCTCGACAATAGATTTGGTAAGATTAAGTCCAATACCAACGGAATCCATGCTGGAACTGGATTTATAAAATCTTCTAAAGACATAATTAATCTCATTTGGATCTATTTGTGGACCGGTATTCTTGATAGTGATAGTACTCGTCGTAGGATTTTTCTGAATCCTAACTACAATATCCGATTCTAAAGGAGCATACTCGGTAGCATTTTTAATGATATTCGTAATTGCTTCCTCAGTCCATTTAAAATCACATAAAAGCTCTATATCGGTATCACCTATGACCGCAACTCTTTGACTATTCTGCATCAGCTTTGCCTCTACAGCCTTGACCGAAGACTCTATTAAATCTTTTACCAATACCCGATCTCTTTTAAACTCTATGGCACCAGCTTCTATCCTGGCAATTTTTAGTAAATTGATAATAAGCCATTCCATTCTTTCATATTGTATCTTAGACTTTTCAAGGAAGGCTCTTCGTGTCTCGGGATCCATATCTTCGTCGTCAAGCATCAGTTCATTGAACATGACGAGCGACGCCAAAGGCGTTTTTAACTGGTGAGAAATATCGGAAATGGTGTCTTTCAAAAAAGATTTTTCAGAATTAAGACTTTCATAATTCTTCTTTATAATATTGGACATCTTATTAAACTGATGATTCAAGATACTGATAGATCCTTCTCCATCTTCAGTAAGTCTTACTCTAAAATCACCATTGATTACTCTTTCAGAAGCTACGTACAGTCTCTCGATTTTGTTCGACAGCTGTCTCATTCCATACAAATAAACCCCGATTCCAATAGCGAATAGACTCGAGGTTAATATTAACAATTGGTTCCTCATACTAGTTGAAGTGAGTATCATAGCAATCTGATTTCTATGACCGACTAAGTCATTATAATTGTACCTATCCAGGACTTCTTTCCCTAAATTAATTTCCTCGTCGGAAATCTCCTTCGTTACAGTCTTTACAACCTCTTCTTCAAGTTCAGGATGTTTAGACAAAACAGCTCCCACTATGGCAACATTTTGTTTAGTGACATCTCTGGACATATTGGCAAGATTGTACTCTAAAATGATGAAAAGTCCTAAAACACAGATTATAAAAAGAATTATACTTATTATGACAATCCTTCTAAAATCTTTAGATTTTGGCATTAGGATCGCCTCACTTCCTCATCCCAAATATATCCTATGCCTCTGGCAGTCTTTAAATAATGTGGGTTTGAAGGGTCATCTTCTATTTTTTCTCTAAGTCTTCTTATATAGACTGATATACTGCTATCATTAATAAAATCACCCTCAACATCCCATAAATTCTCTAGAGCAGCTATTCTTGGAATAACTTTCTTGGAATTATTCATATAGAGTAATAATAACTTATACTCAGATGGGGTTAAGAATATCTCTTCTTCCCTTAAGTAAACTCTAGCTTGTAACTGATCTATTTTTATATCCCCGGAAGTAAGCACATTACTTGTAATTCTGGTAGAGAATCGTCTAAGTACGGATTTTACTCTGCTGACTAATTCTTTCGTTCTAAATGGTTTAGCTATATAATCATCCCCACCTATTTCAAGACCCTTTACAACATCCCTTTCATCATCTCTTGCTGTTAAGAAAATAATAGGCGTTTGCTTATCTATCCTTATATGATGACATAAATCATATCCGTTTCCATCAGGAAGCCCTATATCTAAAATAAATAAATTATACTCTTTGTCATTAATATAATTTTTAGCATCTTTAACAGTTCCCGCTATATCTAACTCATATCCTTCATTTTCCAGTAAATATCTAAGTCCGGTTGCTAATGCGGAATCGTCTTCTACTAACAATATTTTCGTCAATTTTATCACTCCCCCTTATAATTCTACCATAATATACACTTTATAATTAGTACAGTATTGTTAGAATTGATTTATTTGTCTATACCTTCAACAGGTAAAACCATTTTAAAACTCTCACCAATACTTATTACTTCCAGAGTCCTCTCCGATTCTACAATATTTTCATGATCGTCTACCTTTATCCTATATTTAAGAAAGACCTCAATTGATTTAACCTTATATGTCTCTTTGTAAATTTCACATCTGCATTTAAAATCATCAAATGAAATACTATCGGTTTTTTCAGGTACTTTCTCACCGAAAATAAAAGATAAAAATTCGCTTTTTATATTAGAATCTTCCAAAATTATATATGAATAGATGTACTTATCATTTTCCTCTTCAAACGAAAAGTTACTTGATTCACTCTTTATATTCTCTAAATAATTTAGTATCGCCGCTTTGCCATTCATATCAAATTTAGTTTTAAGTTCTTCTAAACTCTTCTTAATCCATTTATTATCATTGTATTTTATATAAGCAACTTTTGAATCGGTATAAATTTCAGAATATTGCTCTTCCACCCCACTAAATACCCTTGTTTTTTTATGGTAAATACCACTGGTCGACTCATACTTATTTTCGACTACTATCGATGTCTCCACCATATCATTCTCCGTAGTATTTCTTAAGACATTTTTATTCGATATATCAAAAGACAGATCATCCTTTAATAAACCGATTGCCTTTTCCAAATGATTGGCACCATTTTCATTTAATTGTACTTCCTTAAAGCTACTACCTACTTTACCTTCACTTTCTCCAGCTCGATTTAAACTTTGGCAAGACGAAAGTAAAAAAACCAAAGCGATAATTATCCAGATTCTCTTACCCATTTGACATTCCTTTATTATTCACTCTTTGTATTAAGTTAATTTATCTATAATTATTACTATTAATTATATCATTAATGATTAAACAATATCCAATTATAATATAATTAAAAGTTAAATATTCTAATAAAAAAAAGCGTATCACATACGCTTTTTTTAATGTTTACTCAACTTGAGGCCTTGTTTTTTCCTTGGATCCAAGCACATTAATCCCAATTACGCCAAGTATAATACATACCGATCCGACCTTATGTGAGAAGAAAATATCTTCTCCCAAAATAAGTCCCGCAGAGAATATCTGGATTACAGTCGCAAGATTTCCAAAAATTACTACTTTAGATGCCTCAATTCTAATCAAAGCAGTATTTAGAAGTAATCCACTTAGAAGTGATGAAAGTAATCCTAAATATAAAACATCCTTAATATAATCAATATCAGAAAGTGGTTTAATAAACTCCGCTAAACTACCACTTGTACTCAAACTGTCGTAGATGGCAAGAGCTGTAAAAATAAATGCCGTTTGAGCAATTATTACAAGCATAATTTCAAAATTCGTGTTTTCATTTCTAATTTTTCTAACGGCAACGGAATAAATAGAAAACGCAACAGTTGCCAAGAACAATATAGCCAAACCTGTAATATCAGGATTAGGATTTAGCTTTAACTTCCTATAAATTATAAAAACGATTCCGCCAATAGATACTGCAAGTGATAGTTTCTGCAAAATATTAGTTTTTTCATTAAGTAATACAGATGCCAAGATTAAAGTAATAACAGGTGCCATGGCCTGCGCCAATCCAGCTTCTAAACTGGAAGTGATCGACAGACCGTATGTTTGAATTCCAAAAAACAATAATGGATAAAAAATTCCCAATCCCATCAGTTTACCAAGTTTGGACTTGTTGTAATTGAGTTTATTTCTCATAAATATTGCTGCAATACCCAAAGGGATAAATGCAATGATGGACCTATATGCAAGTTGGTTAATGACTCCATATTTCATCGCATCCTTAGAGAACAAAAACGAAAACCCAATAATCAATGCATAACCAAGTGCCGACAAATAACCAATCAGTTTATCTCTATTCATTTTCAGACCCTCGCTTATGTAATATTCACACACCAATATCTGTAATAAGTATATACCCTAAAATGTACAGAAAGTACACTTGTATTAAAATATATTTAAAACACGGTAGAATAAAAGCTACTTAATTGCAAGTTAGCACTACCATTAACACATCTAAGTTATATCAATATTTTTTTCTTCTAACCTTAATGAGTATTTTTTATTTCATAGTTTAATGCACTTTAAGCTTCACAAATAAAGATGCTAAATAAAAAGGCTCTATAATTTATAGTGTTGGTGAAGAAATATTGGTTTCTTTGCTGGCACTATTTTCTTTTTAAAAAATAAAGACATAGTGACCAATTTCCTTTATAATTTAATCACTACAACAAAAAAATAAGGAGGCCACTATGTCTACAAATAATTATATCTTAAATTTATTAGATTTAAAAGATGAAAATATTGAGATTTTTGAAAAGGTTGAGAAGATTAAAAAGAAGAATATCTCTTACAATTTGATTTTTGGCCGGCTTACCTATAATGCTTCTGTTTGTCCCGTTTGTGGTAACGTGCATAGCCCAAGCATTATTAAACACGGCACTAAGTCTTCTGATATTAAACTTCTTCCTTTTAATGGCGAACCTACTTTCTTGAGACTTAAAAAGCAGAGATTTTTATGTAAGGAGTGTAATTCTACTTTTATAGCTGAAACTGATATTGTTAAAAAGAATTGTTTTATTTCTAATAGAGTAAAAGCTCATATTACAACTAATTTGACCATGAAAGTAAGTGAAAAAGATATTGCTAATTTACATTATGTTTCTCATTCTACGGTGTCTAAATGTGTAGATCAAGCTTTTGAACAGTTTAAGCCTAATTATCAGTTTTTACCAGAACATTTATGTTTTGATGAGTTTAAATCCACAAAAACTGCTAAAGGATCTATGAGCTTTATTTTCTGTGATGCTATTACTCATGATATTATCGATATTGTTGAAAACAGGCAATTACACTATCTTAAGCGCTATTTTTCTAGGTTTAGTGAATGTGCTAGAGAATCGGTTAAAAGTATATGTATAGATATGTATCAGCCATACATTAGTCTAATTTCTGATCTTTTCCCTAATGCTAAGATAGTATTTGATAAGTTCCATATAGTTAACCACTTATCTAGAGCATTGAACAAAACAAGAATAGAAGTTATGAATGGTTTTTCTAAGTATTCTATGGAATACAAAAGGTTAAAAAGGTATTGGAAGCTGATACAAAAGCCTTATTTAAAGCTTAATTCTACAGGTTTTAGAAAGTGGATACATTTTGAAAGATGGAAAAGTGCTAGAGATGTGGTTATGGATAGTATTAGTGTCAACAAAACACTTCTAAATACTTATGATTGTTATCAGATTCTTTTAAAGGATGTAGAAAACGGAGATATTGCCTCCTTAAAGGCACATTTAGAATATTATTCAGATGAGGTATCAGATGCTATGAAAACTAGTATTAACACGCTTTTAAAGGACTTTGAGTACGTAAAAAATTGCTTAGAAGTCAATGTTACAAATGGATGTTTAGAAGGTATTAATAATTTTATTAAGTGTTTAAAAAGAGTTGCTTTCGGATACAGGTCGTACTATCATTTTAGGAATCGAATATTAATTTGCAAGAAAATGATAGTACCAAAAGACACTGTAAGTGTAAAAAAACGTCAGGCAGCTAACGCTGCCTGACATTAATAGTTTGTGATTAATTTAGGCTCTATAATTTATAGTGTTGGTGAAGAAATATTAGTTTCTTTGCTGGCACTATTTTCTTTTAAAAAAATAAAGACATAGTGACCAATTTCCTTTATAATTTAATCACTACAACAAAAAAATAAGGAGGCCACTATGTCTATTAGTAATTATATCTTAAATTTATTAGATTTAAAAGATGAAAATATTGAGATTTTTGAAAATGTCGAGAAGATTAAAAAGAAGAATATCTCTTACAATTTGATTTTTGGCCGGCTTACCTATAATGCTTCTGTTTGTCCCGTTTGTGGTAACGTGCATAGCCCAAGCATTATTAAACACGGCACTAAGTCTTCTGATATTAAACTTCTTCCTTTTAATGGCGAACCTACTTTCTTGAGACTTAAAAAGCCGAGATTTTTATGTAAGGAATGTAATTCTACTTTTATAGCTGAAACTGATATTGTTAAAAAGAATTGTTTTATTTCTAATAGAGTAAAAGCTCATATTACAACTAATTTGACCATGAAAGTAAGTGAAAAAGATATTGCTAATTTACATTATGTTTCTCATTCTACGGTGTCTAAATGTGTAGATCAAGCTTTTGAACAGTTTAAGCCTAATTATCAGTTTTTACCAGAACATTTATGTTTTGATGAGTTTAAATCCACAAAAACTGCTAAAGGATCTATGAGCTTTATTTTCTGTGATGCTATTACTCATGATATTATCGATATTGTTGAAAACAGGCAATTACACTATCTTAAGCGCTATTTTTCTAGGTTTAGTGAATGTGCTAGAGAATCGGTTAAAAGTATATGTATAGATATGTATCAGCCATACATTAGTCTAATTTCTGATCTTTTCCCTAATGCTAAGATAGTATTTGATAAGTTCCATATAGTTAACCACTTATCTAGAGCATTGAACAAAACAAGAATAGAAGTTATGAATAGTTTTTCTAAGTATTCAATGGAATACAAAAGGTTAAAAAGGTATTGGAAGCTGATACAAAAGCCTTATTTAAAGCTCAATTCTACAGGTTTTAGAAAGTGGATACATTTTGAAAGATGGAAAAGTGCTAGAGATGTGGTTATGGATAGTATTAGTGTCAACAAAACACTTCTAAATACTTATGATTGTTATCAGATTCTTTTAAAGGATGTAGAAAACGGAGATATTGCCTCCTTAAAGGCACATTTAGAATATTATTCAGATGAGGTATCAGATGCTATGAAAACTAGTATTAACACGCTTTTAAAGGACTTTGAGTACGTAAAAAATTGCTTAGAAGTCAATGTTACAAATGGATGTTTAGAAGGTATTAATAATTTTATTAAGTGTTTAAAAAGAGTTGCTTTCGGATACAGGTCGTACTATCATTTTAGGAATCGAATATTAATTTGCAAGAAAATGATAGTACCAAAAGACACTGTAAGTGTAAAAAAACGTCAGGCAGCTAACGCTGCCTGACATTAATAGTTTGTGATTAATTTATATACCAACACTATTTGACAAAGAACCTTAATTTATATACCAACACTATTTGACAAAGAACCAATAAAAAAGACCCTATACGAAACCGTATAAGGTCATGCGTCCGGCACTGTGCTACTCTCCCAATTCGTCACCAAATTAGTACCATTGCCGCTAGGAGACTTAACTTCTGTGTTCGAGATGGGGACAGGTGTATCCCTCCTGCTATCAGCACCGAGCAAAAATAAATGATTATAAACAATTTAAAAGACCCTGCACGATATCGTACAAAGTCCTTTGTCTGGCACCGTGCTACTCTCCCAATTCGTCACCAAATTAGTACCATTGCCGCTAGGAGACTTAACTTCTGTGTTCGAGATGGGGACAGGTGTATCCCTCCTGCTATCGGCGCCAAGCTTCTTAGAGATGAGTTGTCACTAGTTGGTTTTCAACTCTAACTCCTTCTCTCTTGATAGATTTTTGAAGTGTTTGCATTTTTCGTTAGTCTTATTCTAACTTCTCTTCTCTCACTTCTAAAGTAATACATATTTCCGGTCAAGTATTCGATTTATTAGTATCAGTTAGCTGAAATGATTACTCATCTTACACATCTGACCTATCAACCACATTTTCTGTGTGGATTCTATAAGGAAATCTCATCTTGAGGGGGGCTTCGTGCTTAGATGCCTTCAGCACTTATCCCTTCCAAACTTAGCTATCGAGCTCTGCTCCTGGCGGAACAACTCGTACACCAGAGGTCTGTCCATCCCGGTCCTCTCGTACTAAGGACAGCTCCTCTCAAATTTCCTACGCCCACGACGGATAGGGACCGAACTGTCTCGCGACGTTCTGAACCCAGCTCGCGTGCCTCTTTAATGGGCGAACAGCCCAACCCTTGGGACCTACTCCAGCCCCAGGATGAGACGAGCCGACATCGAGGTGCCAAACCTCCCCGTCGATGTGGACTCTTGGGGGAGATAAGCCTGTTATCCCCGAGGTAGCTTTTATCCGTTGAGCGATGGCCCTTCCATGCGGTACCACCGGATCACTAAGTCCGACTTTCGTCTCTGCTCCACTTGTTGGTGTCGCAGTTAAGCCTGCTTTTGCCTTTGCACTCTGTGAATGATTTCCAACCATTCTGAGCAGACCTTTGAACGCCTCCGTTACTCTTTAGGAGGCGACCGCCCCAGTCAAACTGCCCAACTGACAGTGTCCCAATATCTGATTCAAGATATCTGGTTAGAACTTTAAAACTAAAAGAGTGGTATCCCAAGGATGACTCCATGAAAACTGACGCTCTCACTTCTTCGTCTCCCACTTATCCTGTACATTTAGCTCCAAAATCCAATGTCAGCCTGCAGTAAAGCTCTACGGGGTCTTTCCGTCCTGTCGTGGGTAATGCGCATCTTCACGCATACTACAATTTCACCGGATCCTTTGTTGAGACAGTGCCCAAATCGTTACACCTTTCGTGCGGGTCGGAACTTACCCGACAAGGAATTTCGCTACCTTAGGACCGTTATAGTTACGGCCGCCGTTTACTGGGGCTTAAGTTCTAGCCTTCGCCGAAGCTAAGCCTTCCCCTTAACCTTCCAGCACCGGGCAGGTGTCAGCACCTATACTTCATCTTTCGATTTAGCAGATACTTGTGTTTTTGGTAAACAGTCGCTTGGGCCTATGCTCTGCGACCGATGAGTGCTTTTGACGTATAGTCTATACACTCTTCGGCATCCCTTCTCCCTAAGTTACGGGATCATTTTGCCGAGTTCCTTAACAAAGGTTCTTCCGCGCGTCTTAGGATTCTCTCCTCGCCTACCTGTGTCGGTTTACGGTACGGGTAACTAATTACTCGATAGTGCCTTTTCTTGGCAGCATGGAGTCTACTTCTTCGCTACTTATTTTCACTCCCCATCACTCCTTAGCATTATCAAAGCTGCGGATTTGCCTACAGCTTCTGCCTACGAGCTTGGACGTACTATTCCAGCAGTACGCTCAGTATATCCTTCTGCGTCAACACATCTCTCAAACGCAATTAGTTAGTACAAGAATTTCAACTTGTTGTCCATCGCCTACGCTTTTCAGCCTCAGCTTAGGTCCCGACTTACCCTGAGGGGACGAGCCTTGCTCAGGAAACCTTGGGCTTTCGACGGGTGAGATTCTCACTCACCTTTTCGCTACTCATGCCAGCATTCTCTCTTGTATACTGTCCAGCATGCCTTACAGCACACCTTCACCCCGTATACAATGCTCCTCTACCGGGTAGAGATGAGTAGTCAGTTGTTAGTTTTTTGGTTTTTTGATGCTATGTTTATCTTTTTTGCCAGGTTTCTCTTAGCCTGTATAGCATCTTTCCAATTATTTCTATTTCTTCAAGAATTTTATTAGCTGTTTCTTGATTTAATATTTTTAAGTCTTTGGATATTTTTATCAGCACTTCTAATTCTGTTGCTGACCCTATTCCTATTGATAGGTACCTGCAGAAGTCTTTCGGACTTTGTTCTACTTTTGAATATCCTTCGGCTATATTGAGTACTATTGAAAGTGATGATCTTTTGATTTGATCTACTAATACGTATCTCTCTTCTATAGGATAGTGTTTTGTTATCTTACATATACCGATGTAGAGTTTATATGCTCTTTGGTATACATCTAATTTTTCATATCCTTTTTTCATCTTTTTGTCTTTATCCTTTCTGACTCACTACTAACGACTCACTACTCATCTCTACCCCCACGGCTTCGGTAATGGATTTTAGCCCCGTGTATTTTCGGCGCATTACCACTTGACCAGTGAGCTATTACGCACTCTTTAAATGTGTGGCTGCTTCTAAGCCAACATCCTGGTTGTCTGAGTAGTATTACATCCTTTTCCACTTAATCCATATTTGGGGACCTTAGCCGGTGGTCCGGGTTCTTTCCCTTTCGACTATGAAGCTTATCCCACATAGTCTGACTCCCATTTCTATATATCAGGTATTCGGAGTTTGATAGGTTTCGGTAACACTTCGTGCCCCTAGACCATTCAGTGCTCTACCCCCTGTATACTTAAAATGAGGCTAGCCCTAAAGCTATTTCGAGGAGAACCAGCTATCTCCAGGTTCGATTGGCTTTTCACCCCTATCCACATGTCATCCGATATGTTTTAAACCATACCCGGTTCGAGCCTCCATTGAATTTTACTTCAACTTCACTCTGCACATGGATAGATCACCTGGTTTCGGGTCTACGCCATGCAACTATGTCGCCCTATTAAGACTCGGTTTCCCTACGACTTCATCACTTAATGATTTAATCTCGCTGCATAACATAACTCGCTGGCCCGTTCTACAAAAAGTACGACATCACCGAGCACTTAACTTTATCAACATTATTCCAAACTCTTAGCTATTCTTTCTTTTAGAAATCTTTTAGCATTTCCTCTTTGCTTAAGTTTTGCTTCTCTTCTAGTTGCATCTTCTTTGGATTTATATGCTTCATAATATACTAACTCTATTTCATGTTTGGATGTGAAGGTGGATTGTTTATTTTTATGTTCTTTGTATCTTCTTTCTAAATCAGATGTATAACCAACATAAATCTGATCGTTATCTAATTTCAGAACGTATACATAGTACATCTCTTCACCTCATATTAATAAAGTTAAGTGCTCGGCTTTGTCTGCTTGTAAGCATAAGGTTTCAGGTTCTATTTCACTCCCCTCTCGGGGTTCTTTTCACCTTTCCCTCACGGTACTTGTTCACTATCGGTCACTGGGTAGTATTTAGCCTTGGGAGATGGTCCTCCCGTCTTCACACGGAATTTCTCGTGTTCCGTGATACTCTTCACTTCACCCAAAATACACCCTTTCATCTACAAGGCTCTCACTCTCTTTGGCTCAGCTTCCCAGCTGATTCGATTAGAATGTATCTCTTTTGTGAAGTTGGGCTCTTCCCCGTTCGCTCGCCGCTACTTAGAGAATCGATGTTTCTTTCTTTTCCTCGGGCTACTTAGATGTTTCAGTTCGCCCGGTATCCCTTCGCTATGGCTATGTGTTCACCATAGGATGCTTGGAGTTTGTCCAAGCGGGTTTCCCCATTCGGATTCCTACGGATCGATGCATATTTGCTGCTCCCCGTAGCATATCGCTGCTTATCGCGTCCTTCGTCGGCTCCCAGTGCCAAGGCATCCGCCTTATGCTCTTTGTTTCTTGACCGGAAATATCTATTACTTTATTTCTTTAATCTTTTTTAATCTATCTTTGCTTTACTTCTATTTATTTTTCAAAGTGCGTTTCGTAAAGGTTTGTGTTCAGTCTCTAACTTCTAACCTCTCACATCTAACCTCTACTATGGTGGAGATGCGGTAGATTTCTTGCCATCCTGCTATCGCACGATGGGAAATCCTCAAGTTGGACCTACTAAAACTCACTATCGTTCGTTAAGTTAGGTCTCAAAGGAGATTCTTTCATCTCTCATCTCTTCTGCCATATTATTTACTCTTATTTGTTGTAAAAGTCTATCTTGTTTTCAAGTTTAACTTCTACTATGGTGGAGATGAGGAGATTCGAACTCCTGACCCCCTGCTTGCAAGGCAGGTGCTCTCCCAACTGAGCTACACCCCCATGTTTATAAGGTAATGTTAAGCTGAGCTTTATTCTTCGGCATATGTTATCTCTGCACGCCGCTCAGTTACACTGAGGCCTTTGTCAATAAATCTTTGATTTATTTCCTAGGCATTGAATCTAAGACGAAATCGTAGATTTCTTTAGATGTCAGCTCCACCCCCATATTTAATAGGTAATGTTAAGCTGAGCTTAATCCTTCGGCATATGTTTTTCTTTTTAAAGGTTCAGTTTTTTCCTTTTAAAAATCTCAGATTATTTTCCTTATCTGAGATTTAAACCTTACAATAAAGATGTGAATACTTCAAGCGATACACGTACTTCCTTAGAAAGGAGGTGATCCAGCCGCACCTTCCGATACGGCTACCTTGTTACGACTTCACCCCAGTCATTAACCCTACCTTCGACAGCTCCATCCTTGCGGTTTGGTCACTGGCTTCGGGTATTGCTAACTTCCATGGTGTGACGGGCGGTGTGTACAAGACCCGGGAACGCATTCACCGCAGCATTCTGATCTGCGATTACTAGCAACTCCGGCTTCATGCAGGCGAGTTGCAGCCTGCAATCCGAACTGGGATCGGCTTTTTGGGATCCGCTTCATATCGCTATGTTGCTTCCCTTTGTTCCGACCATTGTAGCACGTGTGTAGCCCAGGACATAAAGGGCATGATGATTTGACGTCGTCCCCACCTTCCTCCGGTTTGTCACCGGCAGTCTACCTAGAGTCCTCAGCATTACCTGTTAGTAACTAAGTATAGGGGTTGCGCTCGTTGCGGGACTTAACCCAACATCTCACGACACGAGCTGACGACAACCATGCACCACCTGTATGGATGTCTCTAAAAGAGAGGGGTATATCTCTATACCTTTCACCCACATGTCAAGCCCTGGTAAGGTTCTTCGCGTTGCATCGAATTAAACCACATGCTCCGCTGCTTGTGCGGGTCCCCGTCAATTCCTTTGAGTTTCAGTGTTGCCACCGTACTCCCCAGGCGGAATGCTTAATGTGTTAACTGCGGCACCGAGGTTTGACCCCCGACACCTAGCATTCATCGTTTACGGCGTGGACTACCAGGGTATCTAATCCTGTTTGCTCCCCACGCTTTCGTACCTCAGCGTCAGTTAGTGTCCAGAAAGTCGCCTTCGCCACCGGTATTCCTCCTAATATCTACGCATTTCACCGCTACACTAGGAATTCCACTTTCCTCTCCACTACTCAAGTCTTCCAGTTTCAACTGCTTGACAGGGTTGAGCCCTATGCTTTCACAGATGACTTAAAAAACCGCCTACGTACCCTTTACGCCCAATAATTCCGGACAACGCTCGCCCCCTACGTATTACCGCGGCTGCTGGCACGTAGTTAGCCGGGGCTTCCTCCTAAAGTACTGTCATTATCTTCCTTTAGGACAGAGCTTTACAATCCGAAGACCTTCTTCGCTCACGCGGCGTCGCTGCATCAGAGTTCCCTCCATTGTGCAATATTCCCCACTGCTGCCTCCCGTAGGAGTCTGGACCGTGTCTCAGTTCCAGTGTGGCCGTTCACTCTCTCAAGCCGGCTACTGATCGTCGCCTTGGTGGGCCGTTACCTCACCAACTAGCTAATCAGACGCGAGCCCATCTCACACCGCTAACGCTTTGATGCAAAAATCATGCGATCTCTGCATATCATAGGGCATTAATCACGGTTTCCCGAGGCTATTCCCTTGTGCGAGGCAGGTTGCTCACGCGTTACTCACCCATCCGCCACTTTCCTCCAGCATGTTTCACAACGAATTGATCAACTTGCTAGATTCTCGTTCGACTTGCATGTGTTAAGCACGCCGCCAGCGTTCGTCCTGAGCCAGGATCAAACTCTCATTAAAAGTTTGATTCTGCTCTATTATTTGTTTAAAATTATTTTTGTACGTTTCCTCAAAGTATTCACTATCTTCTTGTCTAGGTTCGTGTCACCCGTTTCGAGGTGACTTATATAGTATACTAAACCATATTTAACTTGTCAAGCTTTTTTTAAATAAAATT